>NZ_JBEXXC010000003.1:0-742793 GCF_040630175.1 Nocardia sp. NPDC005825 | reverse complement strand
CTGCTGCAACAGTTCTCGCAGCAGGCGGGGACCGCGCTCACCGTGCTGACCGTGCTCGACCGGGCCCCACGCGCGATGACCGACTACTTGTGCTGCTTGCCGCAAGCCTTGTGGTAGTCGATGACAGCCTGGCGCGCCGCCTTCAGATCCTGCGCCTGCTGCGGATTGGCCTCGCGCCACGCCTTCAGTTCCGCCCGCCGCTGATCCTTGGGCAGCGCCTTGACCTTCGCGATCTCGGCGGCCACATCGGGATGCGCGGCCAGGTAGGCGGCGACCTTCGGTGCGGAGTCGGCGCGCGCGGCGGCCGCGGCGGCGGGTCCGCAGGTGGGGGTGTCGGCGGAGGCGGTGCCGGGGATCGCGAGGGCGATGGCGGCGGCTCCGGCGGCTCCGGCGAGGGCCACGGCGAGGGTGCGTTTCATGCTCACTCCAGGTTGTGTGGTGGGTTCGCCGTCGAATCTGCCCGCCGAACCTGAAGCCTCCCTGAAGCCGGCGGGCTTCTTCAGGTGATCTTCAGGCGGGGAGGGTGAGGCGGAAGACCGCGCCCCGCACGCCGAGCGGCTCGGGGTCGACGCAGGCCAGGTCGCCGCCGTGGGCGCGGGCGAGGCCGCGGGCGATGGCCAGGCCGAGACCGGACCCGTCGGGGCGGGTGTCGCGGGCGGAATCGAGGCGGACCAGGCGGTCGAAGATCCGTTCGCGGGCTTCGGCGGGGATGCCGGGACCGGTGTCGGAAATCGTCAGTTCGGCTGTGCTGGAGTCGGATCGGTCCAGGGCGGCACGCACGTCGATGGTGACCGAGCCGTGGTCCCGCATGGCCTGGCAGGCGTTGGTCAGCAGATTGGTGAGGATCTGTGTGATGCGCTCGGGATCGGCGGAAGCGGTGACCGGATCACCGGTGAGATGGAATTCGGTGTCCGGATGCAGCATTCGCATGCTGTCGAATTGGGCGTCGGCGAGCGCGCGCAGATCGACGGGTTCGCGCCGAAGCTGGAGCCCGGCGTCGATGCGCGCCAGGTCGAGCAGATCGTCGACCAGCCGTCCCGCGCGATGTGTCTCGCGGACCAGGAGGAGCAGCATCCGTTGTCGATCCTCGGGATCGGTGTCGGTGGGCTGTTGCAGGACCGCTTCGGCGAGTGAGCGCACGCCTGTGACGGGTGTGCGTAATTCGTGTGCGGCGTCCCCGACGAACGCGCGGATCCGCTGCTCGGAGGCGCGGGCCCGGGCCTCGGCGGCCGCCGTGTCCCGCAACGCCCCTTCCAGCGCGTCCAGCATTTCGTCGAATGCCGCGGCGGTGCGCCCCAATTCGGTGTCGGTGCGGGAGGGCTCGAGCCGTCGGCCGAGGTGACCGTGGGCGATGTCGCGGGCCAGTCTGGTCATGGCGTCGAGCGGTTCGAGGGCGCGGCGCACGCCGAACCAGAGCGCGAGTGAGATGACCGCGATGGCGAAGGTCGTGGCCATGACCAGCAGCAGCCCCAGCCGCGATTGCACGCGAGCCAGCAGGGGAGTGTCGATCTGCAGGGTGAGCCGGCCGCCGTCGATCGCCCCGGACCCGCTCAGCCGGATCAGGCGCGTCTTGGTGGTGCTGTCCTCGGCGATGCGGTGATCGAGGCTGCCGAAGGTGCGGCCGTCGGCGAGCACGAGCCGCACCCGCACCGATCGGGTGTCGACGCGGGAGACGAGATCTTCCGGTGTCACCCCGTTGTGCGCGAGTTCGCGGGCCAGTTGGGCTCGGTCGGTCAGCACGGTGTTCTCGCTGCGGTTGACGACCAGCCCGAACAACGCGTGCACGCTCACCCCGACCAGCACCAGGACGATCCCGGAAACCAGTGCGGCGGTGAGGGTTACCCGCCCGCGCAGCGACACGGTCCTCACTTCGGCGCCCGCAGGGTGTAGCCGAGTCCGCGCACCGTGTGCACGACCCGTTCCCCGTGTTCCTCGAGCTTGCGTCGCAGTGCGCTGACGTGCACTTCGACCAGGTTCGGGTCGTAGTCGTCGTAGCCCCACACGGCCGTGAGGATCTGGGTCTTGGTCACCACCCGGTCGCGTTGCGCCGCGAGGTACGCCAGCAGTTTGAATTCGGTGGCGGTGAGCGTGAGTTCCTGTCCGCCCCGGCGCGCGGTGCCGGTGTCCACGGTCACCTCGAGGTCGCCGATCACGGTGCGGCGCTGGAGTTTCCCCATTCGCCGCAGCAGCGCGTCCACGCGTGCGACGAGTTCGGTGAGGTCGAACGGTTTCACCAGGTAGTCGTCGGATCCGGCGCGCAGTCCGCGGACCCGGTCCTCGACGCCGTCGCGGGCGGTGAGCATGACCACGCCCGCGGCGGAGCGCGCCCGCACCGATTCCAGGAGCGCGAACCCGTCCCGCCCGGGCAGTCCGACGTCGAGGACCACCACGTCGGGCCGGTACCTGGTGAGGTCTTGTTCGAGGAGCGCGCCGTCGCCGCGGGCGAGCACGTCGTGCCCGGCGGCGGTGAGCCCGGCTCCCACCGCCGCGCGAATGGCTTCGGCGTCTTCGATGACAAGGATGCGTCCCGGTTGCACCCGGCAATTCTCCGGTCGGCGGCTGTGAATCCGCTGCGAACCGGGACGCTTCCGGTGAAATTAGTGCGGCACCGCGACGGCGCTGATGAACGCGGCGAGCTGCTTGTCGCTGACGTTCTTGGCGAGATCGGATTCGCAGATCATGCCGGCGAGCTTGTTGCCCTTGCGCATGTCGAGGACGGGCATGCGTTTGATCTGGTTCTGTTCCATGACGTCGAGGACGGTTCCGAGGTCGGTGTCGACGTCCACCGACCACACCCGGCCCTGGGCCAGGTCGCCGGCGCGGACCTTGCCCGGATCGTGTCCCATGGCGATGCAGTTGACCACGATGTCGCGGTCGGTGAGCATGCCGATCATCTGGTCGCCGTCACAGATCGGCAGGGCGCCGACGTCCATGTTGCGCATCATCTGGGCGGCGCGGTCGAGCGTCTCATCAGCGGGGATGCATTCCGCATTCCGGTGCATGATGTCGCGAGCCTTCACTGCGAACCTCCTGTCTCGGATGGGTGTGCCACGAGACATCGTGACCCCAGTCACACCGGAAGGTCAATGCGCCTGTTTCGGATCCTGCCGGTGACCTGGCCGAATCGTCCGGTCCCGGGCGCGCTCAGCCACACCACGAAGGCCAGCAGACCGTCCAGGGTGAGCGCCAGCGCGGCCACCAGGATCGCGCCGACCAACACCTTGTCGTACCGGTAGAGGCTGATGCCGTCGAAGATGTACCGGCCGAGCCCGCCCAGGTTCACGTAGGCGGCGATGGTCGCGGTCGCCACCACCTGCAGGGTGGCCGCGCGCAGGCCGCTGAGCAGCACCGGCAGCGCGTTGGGGAGTTCGACGCGGAGCAGCACCCGCGGCTCGCTCATGCCCATGGCGCGGGAGGCGTCGACCACGATGGGGTCCACGTTCGCGATGCCCGCGTACGCGCCCGCCAGCAGCGGCGGAATGCCGACGGTGAGCAGCGCCAGCAGCGGCGGGGTGAGCCCCAGCCCCATGAGCAGCACCACGAAGGTGAGCACACCGAGGGTGGGCAGGGCGCGCATGGAGTTCGCGAATCCGACGATGAGCGCCGACCCGCGCCGGGTGTGCCCGATCAGCAGTCCGATGGGCACCGCGATCACGGCCGAAAGTCCCACGGCCAGTAGGCTGTACCAGAGGTGTTCGAGCAGCCGCCGCCCGATCCCGGCGGGCCCGGACCAGTTCGCGCCGTCGGTGAGGAAGTGCCAGGCATCGACGAAAAGGTTCACCGCGCAACCCCTTTCAGCCACGGCGTCGCCACCTTGCCCAGCAGGTACAGCGCCCGGTCCACGATCAAGGCCAACACCAGGACGACGATGATGCCCGCCACGATCTCGTCCGGATAGTCGCGCTGATACCCCTGCGTGAACAGCTTGCCGAGCCCGCCCACCCCGATCAGCGCGCCGACGGTCACCATGGAGATATTGGTGACGGCCACGACCCGCAGGTTGGCGAGGAAGACGGGCAGCGCGAGCGGGAAGTCGACGGTGAGCACCCGCCGCCAGCGCGGGTACCCGATGGCGTCGGCCGCGTCGAGGGTGGCGTCGGGCACCGAGTCCAATGCCGCCGGCACCGCGGTCACCAGCAGCGCGACCGAGTAGATGGTCAGGGCGATAACGACATTCAGCGGATCGATGACCCCGATGCCGAGCAGCGGCGGCAGGATCACGAACAACGCCAGCGACGGAATCGTGTAGGCGATCCCGGCCGCGGTGGTGGTGATCCGCCGCAGCCAGCGCGCCCGATGCGCGAGCGCGCCCGCCGGGATCGCGATCACCAGTCCGAGCGCCAGCGGCAGCAGCGCCAGCCACAGGTGGGTGCGGGCGTATCCGGCGATCTCGCCGAAATTGTCCAGCAGATACCTCACCGGGGCTCCTTGGTTCGACCCGCGAAGCAGACCCTGCCACGTGGCCTGCCGGCTGCTCGGCTGTCGGTCATGACAGACGAATCTACGTCACGAGTTTCGGTCATCGGAGTATGGACACAACACCATGCGCGCCCGTGTTCGGGCTGGTGCCGGGCCACCAACCGGCCTGGTACGAGACTTCTTGGATTCGACCAGGATCGAGTGGTCGGTCGGTAGCCTGGACTGTACGACATACAGACACACTGTATGACTCTCGTGGAAGGATTCTGATGATGTCGGATGCCATCAGAGACCTGTTCGAGCGCTATCACGCCTGTTGGGCGGATCGTGATCCGGATCGGATCGCCGCGATGCACACTCCGGATTCGATCTTCCATCTGCATTCGGGTCGGGAGCCCGCGCGGGGGCGGGAGGCGATTCGCGCGGCGGCGGCGGAGAACTTCGCGCTGGTGCCGGATCTGACCTTCCATGTGGTGAATCTGCGTGTGGGGGAGGATTTCTGGGCGGTGCAGTGGAAGCTGTCCGGGACCTCGATCACGGGTAGTCCGGTCGATATCGATATCGCGGATATGGTGCTGGTTCGCGACGGCGCCGTGCTCGAGAAGCACACGTACATCGACGGAGTGGCGATGCAGGCGGCGCTGGCCGCGCCCGCCGACATCGCCTGAACCGCCGGCGGGAGTTCCCCGCGGCAGGGCCGGGTTGGGCCGAGGCGCCTCACGTGGTCTCCCCGAAGAAGACCCGATTGCGTTCGGCGTCCTCGGCGGTGCGCTGGCGGTGTAGCTGTTCGAGCACGTCGCGGGCGTAGATGGCGCCGCGCACGCCGCCGGAATCGTCCACGGCGACACCGATTTCCGCAGGGGAGGAGATGGTGGCGTCGAGAGCCTGGCGCAGGTCGCCGCCGGGCGGGAACAGGGAGCCGCCCGAGGCCATGCTGCCGGCGAGCGGGTGTCCGGCGCGGACGCCTTCCACGCCGGTGGTGTCGATCCAGCCCATCGGCTTCTTGGCCTCGTCGATGACGAGCCGCCATTCGCCCTCGTCCAACCGGATGCCGGGCACCTGTTCGGGGGAGACGGTGGGAAGGTCGTGCAGGGGTACGGCGTCGGCGGGCCGGAAGGACAGTTCGCGGTAGCCGCGGTCGCGGCCCACGAATCCGGCCACGAAATCGGTGGCGGGCCGGGCGAGTACGGTCTGCGGGACATCGTGTTGTTGCAGGCGCCCGCCGGGCCCGAAGACGGCGATGTGGTCGCCGAGTTTGATGGCCTCGTCGATGTCGTGGGTGACGAAGACGATGGTCTTGTGCAGTTCGGCCTGCAGTCGCAGCATCTCGTTCTGGAGTTCGGTGCGCACGACGGGGTCGACGGCGCTGAACGGTTCGTCCATGAGCAGAATGGGCGGGTCGGCGGCCAGCGCCCGGGCGACGCCGACGCGCTGCTGCTGGCCGCCGGAGAGTTGCGCCGGATAGCGATGCGCCAGACCACGATCCAGCCCGACGCGATCCATCACCTCGAGCGCCGCTTGCCGGGCCGCGCGCCGGGATTGCCCGCGCAGCACCGGCACGGTGGCCACATTGTCGACGACGGTGCGGTGCGGCAGCAGTCCGGCGCTCTGGATCACGTACCCGATGCCGAGCCGCAGCTTTACCGGGTCGACCCGGGAAATGTCCTGTCCGCCAACGGTGATGGCGCCGACACTGGGGCTGATCATCCGGTTGATCATGCGCATGGAGGTGGTCTTGCCGCAGCCGGACGGTCCCACGAACACGGTGAACGACCCGGACTCGATGCGCAGGCTCAGGTCGTGGACGGCGGTGGTGCCGTCCGGGTAGGTCTTGCTGACGCCGGTGAATTCGATGTCGGACACCGTGTTCCGCCTCCTTTTATGCGATCGGCTTGTCGAGCCCCTGCGCGGCGACCCACTGGCGGGCGGCGGCGGCCGGTTCGGTCTTGCTGCTGCCGGAGACGGCGGTATTGAGCGAGATGAGTTCGGCGGTGGTGAGTTTCGCGGAGGTCGCGTCGAGCACCTTGGTCAGTTTGTCGCTCTTCTTGGCGGTGTTGTAGAGCGGCGCCACGTTCTGGGGCGGGAAGTTGTGCTTGGGGTCGGTCAGCACCACCAGATTGTTGGCGGCGATGGCGGGGGAGGTGGTGAAGATGTCGGCGGCGGTGACCTGGCCGTCGGTCAGCGCCTTCACGGTGGCGGGGCCGCCGCCGTCGGCGATCGGCACGAAGTTGGCGGCGGCGATGTCGAGTCCGTAGTTCTTCTTCAGGCCGGGTAGCCCGCCCGGCCGTTCGGAGAATTCCGCGGGCGCGGCCAGTTTCACCTCGGCCGAGTGCGCGGCCAGGTCGGCGATGCTGGTCAGATTCCATTTCTCGGCGGTGGCCTTGGTGACGACGACGGCGTCGGAGTCCTCGCCGGGCGCGGGCGCGCCGATGGCGAGCTGATCGCCGAGCGCCTTGGCGAGTGCGGCGTTCACTTCGTCGGGTGTGGTGGCGGTGCTCGATTTGTCCAGATATTGCAGCAGATTGCCGGTGTAGTCCGGGATCAGGTCGATGGCGCACTGCTTCAAGGCGGGCACGTAGGCTTCACGGCTGCCGATATTGAGTTTGGTGTCGACACTGAACCCGTTGGCCCGCAACGCCTCCGCGTACACGTCGGCCACGGTCTCGGATTCGGGGAAGTTGGCGGACCCGACGGTCACCTTGTTCGCGTCGCCGCCGCAGCTGCCGCCCCCACCGAGCGGATTGGACTTGTTGTCGCCACAGGCGGACAGTGCCATGGCGGCGGCCAGCGCGACCGACGCGGCCAGGATTCGGAGTACGGTCCGGGAGATGCGCTTGCCATCGGCGCGCGTGGTGATGAGCGATTGCACTGTCGTCCTTCCGAGCGGGATGCCTGCGGCGGGCGGGGTGTCACCACCCCTGGAACAGACCTAACTGTCCATATTGCCCGTCTAATCCCATGAACGGTGCCTACCTACGGTCGGTTTCGCGCTTCCGGCGGAAACGGCACGCCCGATGTCCGGCCCGGTTTCACCGCCGCGAGGGTCGGCGCGGCAGACTGTTGCGCGTGTCCGGCACTGACTCCCACCCCTCGCAGGCGCTCGGCCGTCGCGCCGCCCGCCGTCGTCCGTCGCGTCGCGCGCGCACGTCCGGGACCGGATCCAACCGATTGGTTTGTGCCGTGCGAACACTGGGCCGGGGCGCGCTCGTCACCGCGATCGCGGTGGCCGCGGTGGCCTGCGGCAGCGCGGACACCGGTCCGGTTGTGACGGTGGGAGCAGGAGATTCGCCGCAGTCCCGGATGATCGCCGAACTCTACGCCGGCGCGCTGGCCCGCACCGGCCTGCACACCCGCGTCGAGGAACGGGTGGGTTCCCGCGGTGATCTGCTCGCCGCCCTCGACTCCGGCGACCTCGCCCTGTTCGGCGACATCACCGGCGACATCCTCACCGCCCTCGACTCGACCGCCACCGTCACCAAGCCGGACGCGGTGAATGCGGCCCTCGCCAAAGCCCTTCCACAGGGCGTCACCACCTCCGACCCCGCCGACGGCACCGACCTGCGCCCCAGCGTGGTCGCCTCCGCCGCGCACCCCACGGACCTCCCGTCCTCCCTGAAGGACCTCGGGCCCCGCTGCGACGACCTCATCGTCGGCATCGACACCGGCGTCCCGCTGGACGTCCAGCGCGCCCCCCTCGACCCCGACCGTGACGTTCTCACCCCCCTGCGCGCCACCTACCACTGCGCCATCACCCGCACGGTCACCTTCACCACCCCCGCCGACCTCCGAAAAGCGCTCTCCGAAGGCGAGATCGAGCTGGCCGTCCTCCCCGGCCCGGCCGCCTTCCTCCCCGGCGACGGCGCCGACCTCACCGCCCTGGCCGACCCCGACTACGCCTTCCGCGCCGCCATGGTCGCCCCCATCCTCCGCAAGTCAGCCCTCACCGACCCGCAGCTCCGCAAACTCAACTACGTGGCAGGCGAACTCACCACCACCGAACTCGCCGACATGATCCACCAGATCCGCGACCAGAACGCCATCCCCGCCGCCGTGGCCCGCACCTGGCTCGACGCCCACGCCCTCTGATCCGGGTCGACCGCCGCCGCGCTGTGCCACAAACCCTTTCGGTCGCCTACCGTGGAGGGTTCGGGGGCAGCTTCCAACGGCGGTACGGAACTGGATACGACGGTGAACTCACCTGACGACGATCATCTGGGCAATTGGCCCTGGCCCACAGGCACTTTCATGGAGCGGCTGTGCCCGCGATCGCGGCGGTCGCTGCTCCGGCTCGGCACGCGGACGTACGGCCCGCCGGGCACGGTGCTCATGCGGCAGGGCGATCCCGGCAGCATGGTGTACCTGTTGCGCTCGCGCGACCGCTCGGTATCGGCGTGCGTGAAGATCACCACGGCCGACGGCCGGCTGCTCGCGATCCGGGTCAGCGGGGACGTGATCGGCGAACTCGGTGCGCTGGTGCCGGATTCGCTGCGCTCCAACACCGCGACCGTGTGCACGCCCACCATCGTGCACCGCATCCCGGGCACGGCGTTCATGACCTTCCTGGAAACCCATCACGACGGTTCCCTGGTGCTGTGCCGTTCCCTGGCCGACCGGCTGGCCTGGTCGGATCAGCGCCGCCTGGATTTCGGCGACCATCAGGTGCGGGTGCGGCTGGCGCGCCTGCTCGTCGAGTTCGTCGAGTCGTACGGGCGGCGGGTGGAGGCGGGGTGGGAGCTCACCGTGCGGCTGTCCTACGAGGAGCTGGGCAATCTGGTCGGGGCGCGGGTGGACGCGGTGGGCAAGGCGATGAAGGAACTGGGCACGGACGGGTCGGTTTGCCTGATGAAGCGGCACGTCATCGTTCGTGATCTCGAAAACCTGCGGCGGGCAGCGGAGTTGACGGATGTTTTCGCGAAAGACGCTCGGGTGACCTGATTTTTCAGGCGTGTTCGCCACCGGCGCGTGCGACTCTCGGGACAGAAGTCTCCCCACCATCCGGTTCGGGGCACGACCCTCGGGAGGTGTGACCGATGTCGGCACCCGCATCACCGTCCGGATGTATCGCGGTCGACGAGCTGTATCGCCGTCTGCTGGTGGTCCACAGTCAGCTGGCGGCCGAGCTCATGATCGCCGCGGCGGCGTTCACTGCTGAAGGGCGGCGGCCAGATCTGCGTTGAGCGCGAGGGCGGGCAGGGAGGCTACGAGCATGTCCACGAGGGCTTCTCGGGGGATGGGTTCCTCGCGCAGCCAGGTGAGGGTGGTCTCCTCGACGAAGGCGATCCAGCCGCGGACCGCCAGGGCGAGGCGGGGGCGGTCGGGGTCCTCGACGGGGATGGGGGCCTCGGTGAGGATGCGGTTGACCAGCGCCATGCGGGTGGCGTTGACGAGGGCCACGAGTTCGGGGCTGGCGCTGGCGGGGCCGCGCAGCAGGGCGAGGTAGGACGTGCGGTTCTCGGTGACGTAGGCGATGTAGCGCTCGATGGCGTCGCGCAGCATGTCGAACAGCGGGAGGGCGGGGTCGGGGGTGGTGCGTTCGAGGAGTTCGGCGTTGGCGTGGTTGACGATCGCCAGGTGGAAGTCCTGCTTGGTGGGGAAGTAGTGGAAGAGCAGGCCGCGGGAGATGCCGGCCTGGGCCGCGATCTCGACGATCGAGATGTCCTCGAGGGCGCGTTCGCGCAGCATGCGGGCGCCGAGCGTGATCAGCTGCTCGCGGCGTTCGCCGGGGCTGAGGCGCACGCGTTTGACCCGGCTGTCCGGTCTGCTGCTCACGGCGCGCTCCTTGGTCACTTGTCCGACAGTACTGAATGAGGTTCGACGATTACTGAACCCGAGTCAATAGTATTGACTTGCGCTCAATAAGAGTATTGACTCCCACTCAATAAGACCATATTCTCGGGTACATGAGTCGCAAGGTTACAGACAAAGCTGTCGGCAACCGGCCTGCCCGGCACGCCCACGTGATCATCGTCGGCAGCGGGTTCTCGGGCCTGGGCCTGGCCATCCGGCTGAGCAAGCAGGGTCGCTCCGACTACCTCGTGCTCGAGCGCGGCAATGACGTCGGCGGCACCTGGCGCGACAACACCTACCCGGGCGCGGCCTGCGACGTCCCCTCGCAGCTGTACTCGTACTCCTTCGCGACCAACCCGGAATGGTCGCGCTCGTTCTCCAAGCAGCCGGAGATCCAGCGCTACATCCAGGGCGTCGCCGACAAGTACGACGTGCGCGACAAGCACATCTTCGACTGCGAGATGACCGGCGCCCAGTGGAACGCCGCCGAGGCGCGCTGGGAGCTCCAGACCAGCCAGGGCCCGTTCACCGCGGACATCCTGGTCTCCGCGGTCGGCGCGCTGTGCGAGCCGAACCTGCCGGACATCAAGGGCATCAACGACTTCCAGGGCGAGATCTTCCACTCCGCCCGCTGGAACCACGACTCCGACCTGACCGGCAAGCGCGTCGCCGTCATCGGCACCGGCGCCTCCGCCATCCAGATCGTCCCGAACATCGCCGCCAAGGTGGCGCACCTGGACGTCTACCAGCGCACCGCCCCCTGGCTGCTGCCCCGCGTCGACCGCGAGTACCTGGCCCCGGAGAAGTTCGCGCTCAGGAAGATTCCCGCGCTGCGCAACCTCTACCGCGCCGGCATCTACGCGGCCCGCGAGACCCAGGTGGTCGGCCTGGCCAAGTTCCCGCCCGCCATGCTCGGCCTGGAGGCCATCGCCCGCGCCAAGCTGTTCGCCGAGGTGCGCGATCCCGAGCTGCGCCGCAAGGTCACCCCGGACTTCCGCATCGGCTGCAAGCGCATGCTGATCTCCAACGAGTACTACCCGGCGCTGGGCCGCGACAATGTGGACCTGGTGACCGACGGCATCAAGGAGATCCGCCCGAACGCCATCGTCACCAAGGACGGCGTCGAGCGCGAGGTGGACGCGATCGTCGTGGCCACCGGCTTCCACGTGACCGACTCGCCGGTCTACGACACGGTTTCCGGTCGCGACGGCCGTACCCTGTCCGAGGTGTTCGACGCCATCGGCCAGCAGGGCTACAAGGGTTCGGCGATCAACAACTACCCCAACATGTTCTTCATGCTCGGCCCGAACGTCGGCCTGGGCCACACCTCGATGGTGTTCATGCTGGAGTCGCAGATCAACTACATCTCCGACGCCATCGCCCAGTTCGACAACCTGCGCCTGCGCACCGTCGAGGTCCGCAAGGACGTGCAGGACGAGTACAACGCGGGTCTGCAGCGCAAGCTGGAGGGCGCGGTGTGGAGCACCGGCGGCTGCGCCTCCTGGTACCTCGACAAGCACGGCAACAACACCACGCTGTGGCCGGACTTCACCTTCCGGTTCCGCAGCCTGCTCGAGCACTTCGACGTGGCGGCCTACGAGACCACCACTCAGCCTGTCGCACAGGCCGTTTAGTCACCCCCCACTCCTTACCAACCGAAAGCGGTAGCCGTGAGCAACGATGCTTACTTCAAGGACAAGGTCTGCGTGATCACCGGTGCCGGTTCCGGCATCGGCCGGGCGCTGGCGGAGAACCTGGCCCGGCGCGGGGCGCACCTGGCGCTGTCCGACATCGACGCCGAGGGCCTCGCCGAGACCGTGCGGCGCTGCGAGAAGTACGGCGTGAAGGTCAAGTCCGATCGGCTCAACGTGGCCGAGCGTGAGGCCGTGCTGCTCTACGCCGACGCGGTGAAGAAGCACTTCGGCAAGGTCAACCAGATCTACAACAACGCCGGCATCGCCCACCACGGCAATGTCACCGACACCGCGTTCAAGGACATCGAACGCATCATGGACGTCGACTTCTGGGGCGTCGTCAACGGCACCAAGGCGTTCCTGCCGTACCTCATCGAATCCGGTGACGGCCACGTGGTGAACGTGTCCAGCCTCTTCGGCCTGATCGCGGTCCCCGGCCAGAGCGCCTACAACTCGGCCAAGTTCGCGGTCCGCGGCTTCACCGAGGCGCTGCGCCAGGAAATGCTGATGAGCGGCACCCCGGTCCAGGTCACCTGCGTGCACCCCGGCGGCATCAAGACCGCCGTCGCCCGCAACGCCACCGTCTCCGAGGGCCTGGACCAGAAGAACCTGGCCAGCCTGTTCGACAGCAAGCTCGCGCTGCACACCCCGGAGATGGCCGCGCAGACCATCACCGAGGCGGTCCGCAAGGGCCACGGCCGCGTGCTGATCGGCTGGGAGGCCAAGGCCCTCGACCTGTTCGTGCGCACCACGGCTTCGTACTACCAGCGGATCTCCGCGGTGGTGCAGAAGCGGTTCCTGCCGTAATACAGCGATTCTGAAGGACATTCGGTCATGCCCGATGTGACACTGCCGTTGCCTGTCGTCCGAGCCGTGCTGAACCCGGTCTTCCGGGTGATGCTCAATCACCGGCTCCCGTTCGGTGTCCAGCGGGCACTGATGGATTGGGGTTCGGCGGCGCAGCGCGCGCCGCGCGGCACCCATGTCGAGCACGTCCGCCTCGGTGGCCGCCCGGCCGAGCGCGTCTCGGTCGGGCCGGTCTCCGACAGCGCCACCGTGCTGTACCTGCACGGCGGCGGCTACACCGTCGGCTCGCCGCTCACGCACCGCTCGCTGGCGGCCTACCTGTCCCGCGAAACCGGTTGCGCTGTGCAGGTTCCCGACTACCGACTGGCCCCCGAACACCCGTTCCCGGCGGCGCTCGAGGACGCCGAGGCCGCGTTCCTGGAACTGGTCCAGACCGGTTTCCAGCCGGAACGCATTGCGGTGGCCGGTGATTCGGCCGGTGGCGGGCTGTCGCTGGCGCTGGCCGAGCGGCTGCGCGACCGGCACGGCCTGACCCCGGCCGCCCTGGGCCTGATCGCGCCGTGGGCCGACCCGAACGAGGTCCCCACCCGCAACCGGGATCTGGTCATCAACAAGCCGTGGTCGCGAGCCTGCGCCGCGGCCTACCTGGGTGGCGGCGACGGCACGGACGCCGGGTACGCGCCGCTGCTGGGCGAACTGCGCGGTCTGCCGCCTACCTACGTCCAGGCCGACAAGGCCGAGCTGCTGCACGACCAGTGCACGCGGCTGGTGGCGCAGCTGCGTGCGGCGGGTGTGCCGACCGAGTTCACCGAGACCGAGGGTCTCTGGCATGTCGCCCAGCTGCAGGCGGCTCTGGTGGCGCCGGCCGCGGCGGTCACCGTCGAACTCGGACAGTTCCTGCGCCAGGCGCTTCGACCAGCCCAAAGCCGGTCAATAGGATAGAGAAGAGTCACAGCGCGAGACCGTCCGGGAACAGGTTCGGGCGGTCCGCGGAGAGTTACCTGTGAGCGTGGCGTAAATTACCCGCCAGTAAACCTCTGTGGAAGGGCAGCGATGCGAGAGTTCGAAGTCCCGGCTACCTACACCATTCCGGAGAACGCCAACATGTCGGACGGCGCGTTCCGGCATGCTGAGAAGACCCCTGACCTGGTGGTCTTCAACACTCCGAATGGCAAGGGCGGCTGGAACGACGTCACGGCGGCGACGTTCGCGAAGACCGTGACCGACGTGGCCAAGGGACTGGTGGCCTCCGGTATCGAGCTCGGCGACCGCGTCGCCATCATGGCTCAGACCAGCTACGAGTGGGTCGTGCTGGACTTCGCCATCTGGGCGGCCGGCGGCTGCACCGTCGCGATCTACGACTCCTCCTCCGCCGAGCAGGCGCGCTGGATCCTCGAGGACTCCGCCACCAAGCTCACCGTCGTCCAGAACGACAAGCACCGCGCCACCATCGCCGAGATCGAGTCCGGACTGGACAGCCTGCGCGAGGTGCTGCAGGTCGACAAGGGCGCGATCGCCGAACTCACCGCGCGCGGCGCCGAACTCGACGACGCCGTGGTGCACGAGCGCCGCGCCCAGGTGAAGGCCGCCTCCCCGGCGACCCTCATCTACACCTCCGGCACCACCGGCCGGCCCAAGGGCGTCATGCTCTCGCACGCCAACCTGTACGCCGAGTCGGCCGCCGACCGCTCCGCCATGAGCGAGTTCCTGCGCCCCGGCCGCAAGTCGCTGCTGTTCCTGCCGCTGGCCCACGTCTTCGCCCGCGCGGTCGCGCTGGCCGCGTTCGACGCCGGCGTCACCGTCGCCCACACCGCCGACTGGTCCACCCTGGTCGAGCAGTTCGGCCAGTACAAGCCGAACTTCATCCTCTCGGTGCCGCGCGTGTTCGAGAAGGTGTTCAACGGCGCCAAGCAGAAGGCGCACGACGGCGGCAAGGGCAAGATCTTCGACTACGCCACCGAGATCGCCATCCAGTACAGCCAGGCCCAGCAGGACGGCAAGCCGAACCTGGTGCTCAAGGCCCAGCACATGCTGTTCGACAAGCTGGTCTACTCCAAGCTGCGCGAGGCCATGGGCGGCCAGTGCGAGTCCGCCGTCTCCGGCGGCGGCCCGCTGGGCGCGCGCCTGGGCCACTACTTCCGCGGCGCCGGCGTCACCATCTACGAGGGCTACGGTCTGACCGAGTCCACCGCCGCCGTCAGCGTGAACACCCCGCGCCACATCAAGGTCGGCTCGGTCGGCCGCCCGCTGCCCGGCCACGGCGCCAAGGTCGCCGACGACGGCGAACTGCTGATCCGCGGCCCGGTCGTGTTCGGCGGCTACTGGAACAACCCGGAGGCCAGCGCCGACGCGTTCGACGCCGACGGCTGGTTCAAGACCGGCGACCTGGGCGCCATCGACGAGCAGGGCTTCATCGCGATCACCGGTCGCAAGAAGGAAATCCTGGTCACCGCGGGCGGCAAGAACGTCTCCCCGGCCATGCTCGAGGACTCGCTGCGGCAGAACGCGCTGATCAGCCAGGTCATGGTGGTCGGCGACGGGCAGCCCTTCATCGGCGCGCTGGTCACCCTCGACCCCGAGGCGCTGCCGGCGTGGAAGGCGCGCAACGGCATTCCGGCCGACACCCCGATCGAGCACGTCATCGAGAACCCGGCCCTGGTCGGCGAGATCAACGACGCGGTCGCGGCGACCAACAAGCTGGTCTCGCACGCCGAGGCGATCAAGAAGGTTCGCATCCTGCCGGTCGACTGGACCCAGGAGGGTGGCGAGCTGACCCCGAAGCTGTCGCTCAAGCGGGCCGTCGTCATGAAGCAGTACGCGGCCGACGTGGACGCGATCTACAACTCCTGACCGGAGTTGGGAGGGTTCCCGGGGGCTGAGCCCCCGGACCCGCACAGGAACATGGTTGGGGCTCACGGTTTTCCCGTGGGCCCCTTCCCTATCCCTGGGTAGCGGGCAGCCGGTCGAGGAAGTCCGCGATGAGCGGGGCGATCTCGGCCACATGCGTCTCCAGCGCGAAATGGCCCGTGTCGAACAGGTGCAGTTCGGCCTCGGGAACGTCCGCGAGATAGGCGTGCGCCCCGGGGGCGGGGAAGAACATGTCGTTCGCACCCCACGTGATGAGGGTCGGGGGAGTGTACTTGCGCAGCCACGCTTGCCATTCGGGGTAGCGGGCCACATTCGACTTGTAGTCGTAGGCCAGGGCCAGCTGCGCTTCCTTGCGGCCGGGGAGGTCCAGGAAGTGCTGGTCCAGGGTCCAGGCGTCGGGGTTCAGCAGGCTCGGATCGGGAACGCCGCCCTCGTACTGGCCGCGGGTGCCCTCGAGGGTGAGCAGGCCGAGGATGACCTCCTCGTCGCCCTCGTGATCGGGTCGCAGCGCGACGAAACCCTGTGCGGCCTCGGACAATCCGGCCTCGTAGGCATTGCCGTTCTGGACCACCAGCCCGGCGATCCACTCCGGATGGCGGGCGGCCAGCCGCAGGCCGATCGGCGCGCCGAAGTCGAAGATGTACATGGCGAACCGGGTCAGGCCCAGCCCCCGCACGAATCCCTCGGTGATGTCGGCCAACCGGTCGAAGGTGTAGTCGAAATCCGCCGGCGCCACGGTGTTTCCGAAACCCGGGTAGTCGGGCGCGATCAGCCGGTAGCGGTCGCCGAGCGCGTCCATGAGCCGCCGGAACTGGTGCGAGGCGGTGGGAAAACCGTGCAGTAGCAGCAGGACCGGGGCGTCGGCGCGGGCGGGGACCGATTCGCGGTAGAACACGTCGACGCCGTCCACCTCGAGGTGACGGTGCTGGACCCGGGGCAGTTCGCTCATAGCTAGGTCAACCGGGGGACGCACCGAATATTTCTCGCATTCACCGAAATTTCCCGGCGACGACCGATGATTTCCGGGCGGCCCCCGCGTCCTACCTGTCGGGTGCCGCCGCACCCGCCACACCGACCGAGGAGGAACCCATGCCCGCACTGAACCCGTACCTGGTCTTCAACGGCAATGCCGAGGAGGCGATCACCTTCTACCAGTCCGTCTTCGGCGGCGAGGCCACCATCGTCCGCTTCGGTGACATGGGCGGCGACACCCCCGGCGACCTGCCCCCGGAGATCGCCAACCGGGTCGCCAACGCGCAGCTGCCGCTGAGCGCCACCAATATCCTCATGGTGTCGGACACCCCGCCCGGCAACGACATCGACAACTCCAACCCCGGCTTCGCCGTCCAGGTCGAGGTGGAGTCCGCGGCCGAGGCCGAGCGCCTGTTCAACGAGTTCGCCCCCGGCGGCACCGTCACCATGCCGCTCGGCAAGGTCGAGTGGGCCGACGCCTTCGCCATGGTCACCGACAAGTTCTCGGTGCCGTGGATGATCAACTACACCGGTTCCGCCACCATGTGACGACGTCACCGGATCGTCATTTCTCGCGCGGGCTCGCGCGGGGGTTCCCGCAGTAGGGTCGGTTTCGTGGCCGATCGCGAAGTACGAATCGCCGGCGGCATCGTCGCGGGCCTGGTCACGCTGGGCGTGGCCGAAGTGGTGTCGGTGCTGATCAGTCCCGACAGCACCCCCTTGCAGGCCGTCGGGGCGTGGGTCGTGGACCATACGCCGGACGGGTTCCGGGAATGGGTGATCGGGCTGGTCGGCACCAACGACAAACTGCTGTTGTTCGTGTCGATGGGCGTGGCGGCCGTCGTGCTGGCGGCCGTCGCCGGACTCGCCGAGCGGGCCCGGCGGCCCTGGGGATCGATCCTGTTCGGGGTCTTCGGACTGCTCGCGACGCTGGCCGCGATGGGACGTCCGGCCGCCGCGTGGACCTGGTCGATACCCGCGCTGCTCGGCACCGCGGCCGGAATTCTCGCGCTGCGCAGCCTGATTCGTCGCCTCGAGGAGTCCGCGGAACGCGCCGCCGCGACACCGGCGGCCGCGGAGTCCGCCGAAGAACAGGCCACGCAACGGCGCCAGATGATGCGCTGGCTCGCCATCACCGGCGCCGTCGCGGTCGCCGGTGGCGTGGCCGGACGGATCGTCGGGCTGCGGTCGCGGGACGTCTCCGCCGAGCGGGCCGATGTCGAGTTGCCCACGCCGACCGGCGTCGAGCCGCCGATCGATCCGGGCGCGGACCTGAGACTGCCGGGCCTCACCCCCTACCTCACCTCGAACTCCAGCTTCTACCGCATCGACACCGCGCTCACCGTGCCGCAGGTCAGCAAGGACGACTGGTCCCTGCGCATCCACGGCATGGTCGATCGCGAGATCCGTTTGAGCTACGCCGATCTCGCCGCACGCACTCCGATCGAGCGGCTGGTCACCCTGGCCTGTGTCTCCAACCCGGTCGGCGGCGATCTGGTCGGCAATGCCCGCTGGCTCGGTTACCGGCTCGACGAACTCATCGCCCAGGCCGGGCCGTACCCCGACGCCGACATGGTGCTCTCCCGCAGTATCGACGGCTTCACCGCGGGCAGCCCCCTCGCCGTGCTCACCGACGGCCGCGACGCCATGCTCGCCGTCGGCATGAACGGTGAACCGTTGCCCACCGCGCACGGCTATCCGGCGCGGCTGGTGGTGCCGGGCCTGTACGGGTACGTGTCGGCCACCAAATGGGTGACCGAACTCGAGATCACCAGATTCGATCGCGCGGAAGCGTTCTGGACCAGACGCGGCTGGTCGGCGTACGGCCCCATCAAGACCGAATGCCGCATCGACACCCCGCGCGGCCGCACCCTCACACCCGGCAAGGTCACCGTCGCAGGGGTGGCGTGGGCGCAGCATCGCGGCATCCGCGGCGTGGAAGTCCGTATCGACCAAGGGGACTGGCAGCCCGCGCGCCTGGCGGCCGCCCCGTCCATCGACACCTGGGTGCAGTGGGCCTTCGACTGGGACGCGCCCGCGGGCAGCGGCGTGCACACCGTGTGGGCGCGCGCCACCGACGGCACGGGGGAGACCCAGACCGAGCGGCGACAGGACGTCGTGCCCGACGGCGCGACCGGATATCCCTCGCTGACAGTGCGAATCGGCTGACGAACACGCCGGTCGAGCACGGGCGACAGTTCCGAATGGCCGTTTTGCCCGCGGCCTCCGTTTAGGATCGGCGCGGCAGTCGTCGCCCAGTCCGACCGGTTCAGGGAGCATCCCTCGACGGAACAGAGGAAGCGCATGACCGGAGTACTCGAATGGGCGCGGGCGGAGAACCTGCAGCCCGGACCGATCACGCTCGACGTCTGGCAGCAGCTGCCGCCCGACTTCCGTCGGCTGGTCGAGGTGGTCAACGGGGATGTGGTCCGGGCCGACACGCCCGCGCTGCCGTACCGTAATGCCACCCGGCGGCTGGCCGCCATGCTGGAATCCGGGGCCGAGCAGCATATGAGCCGGTACAACGACGGCTCGCTCTACGTCGGCGTCGACCAGGACGTGCTGCTGTGGGAATCGCCGCGGCTCACCGTCCGCCGCCCCGACATCATCATGTTCTCCTGCGCCCCCGCCGATGTCGGGCCGCTGCAGGCCGCGCGGGTGAAGATCGCCGTCGAGGTGGTGTCCCCGGCCACCGAACGGGTCGACGCCGCCGACAAGATGGCCGAGTACGCGCTGGCCGGAATCCCTTGGTACTGGCTGGTGTACATGGATCGGGACCGGGTGAAGGCGATTCAGACCCATGTCCTGGTGCTGGGGCACTACCGGCCGCTGCGCCGCCTCGGCGCGCACATCGGGGAGACACTGATCGACATGCCCATCGAGATCGGGATCGATTGGACGCGGCTGATCGGGCTGCTGCTCTGAGGGAATCCGCCCTGCGGAAACGACGCTGCCCGCCGGGAATCCCCGGCGGGCAGCGCCTTTCGAACAGTCGGGATCAGTGCGCCCCGATATCGGCCTTCGCCATATCGTCCGCCCGCCCGTCGCCCTGCTTGCCGAAGCCGATGAACATCGCCGAGGCGACCACACCGATCAGCAGGATCGCCGCGGGCAGGTACATGGACTGGCTCAGCGCGGTGCTGAGCTTCTCCAGGATCGGATCCCGCACCTGCGCGGGCAGATCGCTCAGGCTCTTACCGCCCGAACCCTCGCCGATCGGACCGCTCTGCAGGCCCTGCGCCGAGATCCGCGCCGACAGCAGCGCGCTGATCGCCGCCGAACCGAGCACCGAACCCACCTGGCGGGTGGTGTTGTAGACGCCCGCACCCGCACCGGCCTGCTGCACCGGCAGGTTGTGGGTGGCGGTGGAGGCCAGCGGCGCCCAGATGCAGGCATTGGCGATACCGGCGAAGCCGCCGACGATCATGAACAGCGGCAGCGAGCCGTCCGGCTTCATCAGCGCGGCGAAACCGAACAGGGTGGCCGCGAACACCGCGAAACCGATGGTCGGGATGACCCGCGGCGCGACCTTGTCGGAGATCTTGCCGATGATCGGCGCGAACACACCGGTCAGCACGGCCATCGGCGCGAAGATCAGCGCCGAGCGGGTCGGCGACAGCTCGTGCACCTGCTGCAAATAGAAGTAGGCGGGCACGAACACACTGGTCACCGCCGCGCCCATGGCCGCGATACCCACATTGGACAGCGCGAAGTTGCGGTCCTTGAACAGGCTCAGCGGCACCAGCGGCTCACCGGTATTGCGCGCCTGGTTCACCACGAACAGCGCCAGCACCACGGCGCCGGCCGCGATCATGGCCCAGATCTCGGCGTCCCAGTCGTGGGTGTTGCCCTCCTGGATGCCGAACACCAGCAGGAACATGCCGACGCCCGACAGCACCACCCCGACCAGATCGAACTTGTGCTCGTGCGTGGGCAGCGACGGCACCAGCCAGAACGCCAGCGCGAAGGCGATGATGCCGATCGGCACGTTCACGTAGAAGATCCACTGCCAGCCCTGCCAGTCCACCAGCACGCCGCCCAGGATCGGGCCGACCAGGGTGGCCAGACCGGCCACGCCGCCCCACAGGCCCATGGCCGCGCCGCGCTTGTCCGGCGGGAAGGTGCGGGTGATGACGGCCATGGTCTGCGGCGTCATCAGCGCCGCGCCCAGGCCCTGCACGGCGCGGGCCGCGATCAGCATATTGATGCTGGTCGACTCGGCGCACCAGAGCGAAGCGAGGGTGAACACGACCAGGCCGCCGAGGTAGATGTTCTTGGGGCCGAAGCGATCCCCGAGCCGGCCGGTGACCAGCAGCGGCACCGCGTAGGCCAGCAGGTAGGCGGAGGTGACCCAGATGACCTGGGAGACATCGGCGTGCAGGTCCTTCATGATCGCCGGATTGGCCACCGCGACGATGGTCATGTCCAGCAGGATCATGAAGAACCCGACGACCAGCGCGTATAGCGCTAGCCACGGATTGCGTTGAGTGGACATGGATTCGGGTTCCTATCCCTGGGAGTGGGTTCTGGTGTCGACGCGCTCGCCGGACTCGGAGTCGAAGGTTTCCCATTCGAGATCGCCGCTGCGGAGCTCGTCCATGAGTCCGCGCAGCCAGGTGACTTCGGCGGTGCTGTGCGCGCGTATGTAGTCGACCCGCATCCAGTAACGGCGCGGGACATCGGAGGCGGCGGCCAGGTCGCGGAGCGTGGTCAGCTCGGCGACCCGCGCCTCGATCGAGGCGACGCGTTCGCGGAGGGCATCGATGACCTCGTCCACCGGCAAATTGTGCGCTTCGGCCAATCCGGTCACGAACGCCGGGTACTCGTGAACCGGTTCCCGCAGCAGGTCCCGGACTCGTTCCCGCAGCGCCGTGTGCCCGGCCGTGCAAATGCGGTAGGTGGTCCGTTCCGGCCGGTTACCGGCCCGATCGGTGCTCTCCGCCGCGATCAGTTCCTGATCGGTCAGTCGTGCCACCGTGTGATACAGCGACCCCGGCTTGATCTTGGTGAACTGGTCCTCGTGGCGGCTCAGTAACAGCTGATACATCTCGTACGGGTGCATCGGACGTTCCTCCAGCAGTGCGAGAACCAGCAGCGCCATCGGCGTGAGCGCTGGAGCCGACTGCTTCTTGATCACCACGACCTCCGTTTCGAGTGACGCCATCACCCGTCACCCCGATCCTCCGTGCCAAATATTCCACGTGGAATATACGACGCCGAACACCGCGCTCACAACCCCTCTCGAACGGATCACTCCCCAGCCTTCGTGACCCACGTCACCGTCGTGCGAAATCGCTTGGTGCAAGCTACTTCTCGATGCGCGGCAACTGAAACCGGCCGGTACCATCAACCTTTCGTCAGGGAAGTAGCAGAAAGAGGTACCCGCCATGTCGGACCAGGAATCGACCACCCAGGACACCGCCGCCGCCGACGGCCTCGCCGCGATGATGGCCGCCTGGGACATCAAGGGCACCGCCGATTCCACTGCCGAACAGGCGGATTCGACCGGCGAGTAACCCGCCCCCGGCGCCGGACACCGAACAGCCCGCCGAGTATGACTCGGCGGGCTGTCCCGTTCCAGGCGTCTGCGCCATGATGGACGTATGGGGTGGACGATTACCGAGGATGTGGCGGCATACGAGCGGGCGGCCGGCGAATTCCTGCTGTCGGATCCGGTCCGGCACACCGTGCTGGTCACGGTGCTGGACCGGCTACAGCGGCAGGGGCTGACGGTCTTCGGGGACGCCGCTCCCCATTTCGGGTGGTGGACCACTCCCGGCGGCGAGGTCGCGGCCGCCTTCTTCCGGACACCGCCCTTCGGAATCGTGGTGTCCCCATTGCCGTTCGAGGCGATCGCTCCACTCGTACGGGACTACTCGGCGATCGATCCGGCGCTGCCCGCGGTGTCCGGCCCGTCGGACTCCGCCCGGGCCGTCGCCGAAGTCTGGGCGTGGACGCACGGCACGGCGGTCGCCCTGCGCCGCGCCGATCGCCTCTACCGGCTGGGTGATCTGGTCCCGCCGGAACCGACGCCGGACGGCCGTGGACGCCTCGCGACGGACCGTGACCGGGCCCTGGCGATCGAATGGCTGCTCGAATTCACCCGGGACATCGGCGATCCGCCCCCGGCGCACCCGGACCGCACGATCGACGACCGCCTGCCCCGCGGCGGCCTGTCCCTGTGGGAAGTGGACGGCACCCCGGTCTCGATGGCCGGATCCGGTCCGGCCGTAGCCGGAACCATCCGCATCGCACCCGTCTTCACCCCGAAACCCCTGCGCGCCAGGGGCTTCGCGGCGGCGGCCACCACCTTCGCCTGCCGCCAGGCCCTCGCCTCCGGCGCGAGCGACATCATGCTCTTCGCCGACCTGGCCAACCCCACCAGCACAGCCCTCTACCAGCGCCTGGGCTTCCGCCCCCTCGGCGACTACGACGTCTACCGCCTCGGCTGAGACCCTGCGCCGTACCTCATGCGTGGGCGACCAGTTCTCGGCCGCGACCGATGAGCGCCATGTGGTCGTCCCAGTGCTCGCGGACCCAGGCCGGATCATTGTGTGCGCAGTCCATCGCGGCGTTCTCGTGTCCGGTCAGCTCGAAGTGGAGGGAGTCGCCCAGGCTTCGCACCCGATCGGCGCCGGCTGCCTCTACCGCCGCCGCTGTCGCCCGCACCCGGTCGGCCGTCCAGCGCAGTCCTCGCCGATGTGCCCGCCGGGCAACGATATTCAGGCACACGGCGGCGGCCGCGACGCCGATCAGCGTTTCGATCAGGCGGTCCCGCATCATCGGCAGCGCCGACCCGTGCAGCACGCCGGCCCCGCCGGTGAGCAGCGCGGTCGGGGTGATGAACAGCACCGCGATCGCGTAATTGCCGACGATGAACAGTTCGATCGCGAACATCAGCGAGGCCAGCAGGGCCACCAGGACGTATCCGGACGGTTCCAGCGCGTACAGGGCCGCGAACAGCGCGAGTCCCGCCGCCGTCCCGGCGAAGCGGTGAATCGCCCGGGCATGTCCGCGCACTCGATCCGGCCCGTTGGCCAGGATCACCAGCGCGGCGATGATCGCCCAGTACGGCCGCAGCGACCCCAGCGCCACGCCGATCGCACCGGCCGCCGCACACGCCGCGGCCGCGCGCGCGGTCGTGGTCAGGGCATGCGAATGCGGTGAGAGGCCGCGCCGCAGCCGATAGCCCACGCTCGGCACTCGCGGCCCCGGCAGGTCCGCCCCGCGCAGGCGATCCACCATCGCGCTGACCGCGGTCACCGCCAGCGCGGAAATCAGCCCGTACGAAGCGAATTCGACGATCTGCCCGGCCGCCGAGCCCGCCTGGGCCGCCGCCATTCCCGCCGAGCACACCAGCACGAAGAACAGCGCTCCCGGCGGTCCCGATCGCAGCGCCGTGACCACCCACACCGCCACCGCCGCCACTGCGGTGAGCAATGCGGCCATCGCCGCGGGCGCGAAGTCGTGCCCGGCCACCGCGTGTCCGGTCCAGGCGCCGAGCCAGGTGGTCAGCAGGATCGCGAGGCCCGCCACGGCGACGAAGGTCCCGCGCACCCGGATCGGCCGCCCGTCCCCGTACAGCACCGCGAACGCCCCGAAGGTCGTGAACAGCGCCGCCTGGGGATGGCCCGCCGCCACCGCGAGAGCTGCGGGGATGCCGAACGCCGCCGCCGATTTCACGCCGGATTCGGATCGGCTCCACAGCGCGGGCCGGGCGAACAGCAGCGATCGCACCCGGGTCAGGGCGGGCAGTGGATGGCGATGCGCGGATTCGGGGCTCACACCCCATTGAAACATCTAAGCCTTGCTAACGATTCCTGCGGTGTCGTGTGCGCTTCCAGCCCGGCTCGGGGCCCGAAACGACACGAGGCCGGAACTCGTGAGAGTTCCGGCCCCGCGCGAGGATTCGACTATCAGGCGGTCGGGGAGAACGCCTCGTCGATGATCTCCTGCTGCTCCACGGCGTGCACCTTGGACGAACCCGAGGACGGGGCCGACATGGCGCGGCGAGAGATGCGGCGCAGCTTGCCGAAGCGGGCCGGGAGAATCTCCGGGAGGTTGAGGCCGAAGAAGGGCCAGGCGCCCTGGTTGGCCGGTTCCTCCTGGACCCACGCCAGATCGGAGGCGTTGGGGTACTGCTCCAGGGCCTCGTTGAGGCGGAACTTCGGAATCGGGTACAGCTGCTCGACGCGGACGATGGCCACGTCGTCGCGGTTGTGCTTGTTCTTCTCGGCCACCAGCTCGTAGTAGATCTTGCCGGAGGTCAGCAGCACGCGCTTGACCTTGGAGCGGTCGCCGTTGCCCGACTCGTAGGTGGGCTCCTCGAGCACGGTGCGGAACTTGTTGTCCGTGAAGTCCTCGACCTCGGAGACGACAGCCTTGTTGCGCAGCATGGACTTCGGGGTGAAGACCACCAGCGGGCGGCGGATGCCGTCCAGGGCGTGGCGGCGCAGCAGGTGGAAGTAGTTCGACGGGGTGGACGGGACCGCCACCGTCATCGAACCCTCGGCGCACAGCTGCAGGAAGCGCTCGATACGACCCGAGGTGTGGTCCGGACCCTGGCCCTCGTGACCGTGCGGCAGCAGCAGCACGACCTCGGAGAGCTGACCCCACTTGGCCTCACCGGAGGAGATGAACTCGTCGATGATCGACTGCGCGCCGTTGACGAAGTCACCGAACTGCGCCTCCCACAGGACGAGCGCGTCCGGGTTGCCCAGCGAGTAGCCGTACTCGAAGCCGACCGCCGCGTACTCCGACAGCGCCGAGTCGTGCACCGCGAACCAGCCCGGGTTCGCCGAGCCGATGTTGTGCAGCGGGGTGTACTCGTCGCCGTTCTTGCGGTCGATGATGACCGAGTGGCGCTGCGAGAAGGTGCCGCGGCGGGAGTCCTGACCGGTCAGTCGGACGGCCTTGCCCTCGTCGATGAGCGTGCCGAAGGCCAGCAGCTCGGCCATGGCCCAGTCGACCTTGCCCTCGTACGCCATCTCGCGGCGCTTCTCCAGCACCGGCTTGACGCGCGGGTGCACGGTGAAGCCCTCGGGCACGTTCAGGAACGCGTCGCCGATGCGCTGCAGCACCGTCTTGTCCACGGAGGTCACGAGGTTCGGCGGCAGCTGCTGCTCGTCCTCGACCGACTCCGAGGCCTCCGGCGGGAACTTCTCCAGCTCACGCACCTCGTTGAAGATCCGCTCCAACTGACCCTGGTAGTCACGCAGGGCGTCTTCGGCTTCCTTCATGGAGATGTCGCCACGGCCGATCAGCGACTCGGTGTACGCCTTGCGGACCGAACGCTTGGTGTCGATCACGTCGTACATGCCCGGCTGGGTCATCGACGGGTCGTCGCCCTCGTTGTGGCCGCGGCGGCGGTAGCAGATCAGGTCGATCACGACGTCGCGCTGGAACTTCTGCCGGTAGTCGACGGCCAGCTTGGCCACCCACACACAGGCTTCCGGGTCGTCGCCGTTCACGTGGAAGATCGGGGCGCCGATGAACTTCGCGATGTCGGTGGAGTATTCGGTGGAACGCGAGTACTCCGGCGCGGTGGTGAAGCCGATCTGGTTGTTCACCACGATGTGCACGGTGCCACCGGTGCGGTAGCCGCGCAGCACCGACAGGTTCAGGGTCTCGGCCACGACACCCTGGCCGGCGAAGGCCGCGTCACCGTGCAGCATCAGCGGCACGACCGAGAACGACCGCGCCTCTTCGCCCTTGGTGACGATGTCTTCCTTGGTGAGCAGGTCCTGCTTGGCGCGGACCAGACCCTCCAGCACCGGGTCGACGGCCTCGAGGTGCGAGGGGTTCGCGGTGAGCGACACCTCGATCTCGTTGTCGCCGAACATCTGCAGGTAGGTGCCGCGCGCACCGAGGTGGTACTTCACGTCGCCGGAGCCGTGGGTGGCGGCCGGGTTCATGTTGCCCTCGAACTCGGTGAAGATCTTCGAGTAGGGCTTGCCCACGATGTTGGCCAGCACGTTCAGGCGGCCACGGTGCGGCATACCGATGACGACCTCGTCGAGGGCGTACTCGGCGCACTGGTCGATGACGGCGTCCATCATCGGGATGACCGACTCGGCGCCTTCCAGCGAGAAGCGCTTCTGGCCGACGTATTTGGTCTGCAGGAAGGTCTCGAACGCCTCGGCCGCGTTGAGCCGGGACATGATGTACTTCATCTCGGCCACGGTGGGCTTCGCGTGCTTCTGCTCGACACGCTCCTGAATCCACTTGAGCTGCTCGGGATCCAGAATGTGGGTGTACTCCACACCCACGTGGCGGGCGTAGGCATCGCGCAGGATGGACAGCACGTCGCGCAGCTTCATGCGCTCCTGGCCGTGGAAGCCCGCGACATTGAACTCGCGGTCCAGGTCCCACAGGGTCAGGCCGTGCTGGGTGACATCCAGGTCGGGGTGCGAGCGGAACTTGTCCTTCACCAGCCGCAGCGGGTCGGTGTCGGCCATCAGGTGGCCGCGGCTGCGGTAGGCGTTGATCATCTCCTGGACGCGGGTCGACTTGTCGATGCCGCGTTCCTGAATGTCCTTGCGCCAGCGCACCGGCTCGTAGGGGACACCCATGCCGTGGAAGATCTCGTCGTAGAACTCGTCGGAGATCAGCAGGTTGTGGACGGTCCGCAGGAAGTCGCCGGACTCCGCGCCCTGGATGATGCGGTGGTCGTAGGTCGAGGTCAGGGTCATCAGCTTGCCGATGCCCATCTCCGCGAGCTGCTGGTCGCTCATGCCCTGGAACTCGGCCGGGTACTCCATCGCGCCCGCACCGATGATCGCGCCCTGGCCCAGCATCAGGCGCGGCACCGAGTGGTTGGTGCCGATGGTGCCCGGGTTGGTGAGCGAGATGGTGACGCCGGCGAAGTCGTCGTTGGTCAGCTTGCCCACGCGCGCCCGGCGGACCACGTCCTCGTACGCGGTGTGGAACTGCGTGAAGGTCATGCTCTCGGCGTTCTTGATGGCCGCGACCGCGAGCGCGCGATTGCCGTCCTTGCCCGGAAGGTCGATGGCCAGACCGAGATTGGTGTGCGCCGGGGTGACCGAGTTCGGCTTCCCGTCGATCTCGGCGAAGTGCCGGTTCATGTTCGGGAAGGCCTTGATGCCCTGCACGATCGCGTAACCCAGCAGGTGGGTGAAGGAGATCTTGCCACCGCGGGTACGGGCCAGGTGGTTGTTGATGACCAGTCGGTTGTCGATCATCAGCTTCGCCGGGATGGCGCGCACCGAGGTAGCGGTGGGGATGGCCAGCGACGCCGACATGTTCTTCGCGACCGCCGCGGAGGGTCCGCGCAGCACCTTGGTCTCGTCCTCGGCGGACGGCTTGGGGCCGCCGGAGGTCGGGGCCGCGTTCGAGGTCGGGGCCGGGGTGGTCTGCGGGGCGCGCACCTGCGCCGGGGCCGGAGCCGGGGCGGGCGCGGGCGCAGTGGCGGCGGGGGTGGCGACAGGCGCGGCGGCGGCGGGGGCCGGAGCGACGGCGGCAGGCGCCTGGCTGTTGTTACCAGTCTCGGCAGTGTTCTCCGGCGTGTAATCCGCCAGGAACTCGTGCCAGCTCTCATCGACGGACGAGGGGTCTTGCTTGTACTTCTGGTACATCTCGTCGACAAGCCACTGGTTCTGTCCGAACTGGTCTGTTGAGCTGCTCACAGCAGGTGTTCGCCTCATTTCGTTCTTCGCGCTGCGACGTTTGTGACGTGCCCGGCACGGGTAATCGGCGGATGCGCGCCGATGCGCCCCCACTGAGGATATGCCCACCCCTGTTCGCCGTCGGTCATGGCTACCACCGAGCGGACGCATTCTCTCGTGAGGACTCGTCCTCGCCCGAGAATATTCCTTCCGTCGCCCGCGCCGCAGCCCACAAGCGGGAGTACGGGCCGTCGGCCCCGAGGAGTTCGTCGTGTGATCCGATTTCGCTGATCCGGCCGTGCTCGACGACCGCGATCCGATCGGCCTGCGCGGCGGTCGCGAGCCGGTGCGCCACGATGATCGAGGTTCGTCCCCGCGTCACCGATTCGCTCGCGACCAGCACCGATGCCTCGGCGGCGGGATCCAGTACGGCGGTGGCCTCGTCGAGCAGGAGCAGGTCGGGCCGGACCAGTTCGGCGCGGGCCAGGGCGATGAGCTGGCGCTGCCCGGCCGAGAGTCCGCGCCCGCGTTCCCCGACCGGCTGCGACATGCCCCGGGGCAGTGCGGCGATGGTGTCCAGCGCGCCGACCGCGGCGGCCGCCGCCTCGATTTCAACGCGACTCGCAAAAGGTTTGCCAAATGCAATGTTGCTGGCAATGTCGCCGGTGAAGAGGTGAGCTTCCTGCGGGACCACGCCGAGCCGGGAACGGAACTCGGCGAGGCGATAGTCGCGAATATCCACGCCGTCCACCCGAATTACGCCGTGAGTGTCCGGATCATGGGCGTTGTCATGCTTTTTCGCTATGGAGATTGCCGTCGCGGCGTCGGTAACTTCGTGATTCGCGTCACCGGGCACAGGTTCTCGTGGCATGTCGTAGAGCCGGGCCAGCAACTTCACGATGGTCGACTTGCCCGCGCCGGTCTCACCTACCAGCGCCAGGCTGCCGCCCGCCGGGATGCTGAGGCTGACTCCCTCCAGGGCGGGCCGCACCGCGCCCGGGTACTGGAAGCGCACGTCGTCGAACACCACCTCGCCGCGCAGCCGCCCGTCGATCGGGGCCGCGTCCGCGGGATCGGGGGCGATGGAGGACGGGGTGCGCAGCAGTTCCCCGATGCGCCGCAACCCGACCCGCGCCTGCTGGTATCCGTCGAAGAGCTGCGACAACTGCATGATCGGCCCGAACAGCAGCTGCAGGTACAGCACGAACGCGACCAGGGTGCCCGCGGTGGTGGTGCCGTGCGCCACCGCCCAGGCCCCGGTGAACACGACCGCGGCCAGCGCCAGATCCGCCCACATGCCGACGAAGGCGAAGAAGGTGGCGATGGCCCGCTGCGCCTGCATCCGGCTGACCCGGTAGTTGTCCGAGTACCCGGCGAAGCGCCGCTCGGAGATCGCCTCGTGCCGGTTGGCCTGCACCACCCGCAGTCCCGCGACGTTCTCGGCGAAGTCGGCGTTCACGGTCGCCGAATGCTCCCGGGAGGCGCTGTAGGCGGCGTCGGAGACCTTGCGGAACTTCCAGCTGGCCACCAGCAGCGCGGGCACCGTCACGAACACCACCAGGGCCAGGCCCGGGTCGATGATGGTGAGCGCCACCGCGATTCCGCCGACGGTCAGCAGCGCGACCAGCGCGTCCGGCAGACCGGTCTGCATGAACGTCGACAGCGCGTCGATGTCGGTGGTCATCCGGGTCATGATGCGACCGGACAGTTCCCGCTCGTAGAAGTCCAGGCCGAGCCGCTGCAGATGCGCGTAACTGCGCACCCGCAAGCCGAACAGCACCCGCTCCCCGGCCCGATTGCTCCACAGCAGCGCGGTCGCCGCGACCAGCCACCCGGCCACGACCAGGACGACGCCGATGACGGTGGCCCGCACCAGCGCCGCGCCGTCGTGCCGTCCGACGCCCGCGTCCACCGCGTACCGCACCACCGACGGGAAACCCACGCCGACAAGCGCGTTCAGCGCCAGCAGGAGCATGGTTCCCGCGACCAGCCACTTCACCAGTCCCAGCGCGTGACTCAACCGGAACTCGGGGTCGGGCTCCCGCAACGAGTCCGCGTCCAGCCCGGGTTCTTCCAGTGCGGGCGGCAGCTTGCCGAGCACCCGCCGCACTTCCTCGGGTGTATCCCGATCCGGTTGCGCGCCCGCCGCGGTCTGCCCGAGTTCGAGGTCGGAGTCCGCGGCCGCCGGATCGAGGGGCGCGAATTCCGGTGCGGGCAGCCGGATCACGCGGTCGGCGTGGGACAGCGTCGATTCGCGGTGGGCCAGGATCAGCGTGGTCCGGCCGGAATCGGTGGGCAGGGACGCGAAGATCGCGGCCTCGGTGACGGCGTCGACCGCCGAGGTGGCGTCGTCGAGGATCAGGACGCGCGGGTTGGCGAGCAGGGCGCGGGCGAGGGCGATGCGCTGGCGCTGGCCGCCGGACAGGGTCAGGCCGCGTTCGCCGACCACGGTGTCGTAGCCGTCGGCGAGGGCATTGATGAAATCGTCCGCCGCGGCCTGTTTCGCGGCCGCATGGATCTCGGCCTCGGTCGACTCCGGGCGGCCCAGGGCGATATTGGCGGCGATGGTGTCCGAGAGCAGGAACGCCTCGTCGAACACCACGCCCACGGCCGCGCGCAGTTCGGCCGCGCGCAGGTCGGCGACGTCGGCGCGGGAATCGGTGCCGTACAGGCTGATCCGGCCGGAGTCGGGGGAATAGAAGCGCGGCAGCAGCAGGCTCAGCGTGGACTTGCCCGAGCCCGCCGGGCCGATGATCGCCACCGTCTCCCCGGGCGCGATGTCGAGGCTGAAATCGCGCAGCACCGGCCGGTCCGGATCGAAGCCGAACGTGAGGTCCTCGATGTCGATGCCGAGCGGCCCGTCGGGCACCGGCGCCGGATGCTCGGGGTCGACGCGGTCGGGCGCGCTGTCGATGACCTGGTGCACGCGTTCGGCCGCGGCTCGCGTCAGCTGTGCCATCACCACCACGTACGACACGATCCGGGTGGAGTTGGTCATGGTCGCCACGTAGGCGCCGAAGGCCAGGAAGGTGCCGAGACCGATGCTGCCGTGGAAGGCCAGCAGCCCGCCGACCGCGATCACCGCGACCAGCCCGGCCTGCGGAATCGACCCCAGTGTCGGGCTGAAGCGGGCGTCGATGCGGGCCGCGCGCATGCGTTCGGCGTACAGCTCGCGTCCGTGGCCCTCCAGCAGGTCGACCATGCGGGCCTCCTGCCCGAAGCCCTTCACCACGCGCACGCCGGTGACGGTCTCCTCGACGTGCTGGGCCAGGTCGGCGGCGCGCTGCTGCGCGGACCAGGTGGCGGCGTAGAGACGCGGCCGCACCCGGTAGACCACGAAGGCCAGCACCGGCACCACCAGCAGCGCGGCCAGCGCCAGCGGCGGCGAGAGCCAGAGCATGACGCCCGCGGCGAGCACGAATTGCAGCGCCGCCACCGAGGACCAGGGCGCCATCGACAGCAGCCCCTGCACCAGGGTGAGGTCGCTGATCGAGCGGGAGATGACCTGGCCGGTGCGCAGCTCGTCCTGCCCGGGCCCGTCCAGGCGTTGCAGCGCGGCCAGCAGATCCACCCGCAGTTCGTGCTGGACGTCGAGGGCGAGCCGCCCGGCCAGCATGCGGCGGCCGAAGGAGGCCAGGAATCGGCCCACGGCGAGCGCGCCCAATGCGATCGCCAGGCCCGCGATGATGCCGGTATCGCCCGCGGTCGCGCCGTCGAGCGCGCGTTTGGCGAGCAGTGGCCCGGTCACCTCGACGACCGCGCCGGCCACGATCGCCACCGCCAGCCCGGCCAGCATCCACGGGTGCCCCGCGCACCTGTCCCACAGCCGCCGCAACCAGCCGCGGCCGGTTCCGTCACCGGCCCCGGTCACCATCGTCTCGCCCACATCACTCGAACTCATCGCGGAGAACAACGACCGCCCCACCCCCTGTTTGTTCCCGTCCCCTCACCAGTGTGGCCGGGACGCCGCCTTGTGTCTCTCGTCCCGGCGTGTTCCGCTGAACTTCGCACCCTTGCGTCCGGTCCCGTCGAAACGGAGTTCCCGCCATGCCGATTCAGCGCCTCAATCACGCTGTCCTGTTCGTCTCCGACGTGGAACGCTCGGTGGCGTTCTACAGCGAGGTGCTCGGCTTCCGCCGCCTGCCCGGCGGCTTCCCGGGCGGGGCGTTCCTGCAGGCCGAGGGGTCGGCCAATGACCACGACCTGGGCCTGTTCCAGTCCCCGGACCCGTCGGTCGCGCACCGCACCGGCCGCGTCGGGCTCTACCACCTGGCCTGGGAGGTGGACACGCTCAGCGAGTTGCAGCGGGTGCGCGACGCTCTGATCGCGGCGGGCGCGCTCACGGGCGCGTCGGACCACGCCTCCACCAAGGCCCTCTACGCCGCCGATCCGGACGGCATCGAATTCGAGGTCTGCTGGCTGGTTCCCGACTCCGCGGTGGAGGCCGAACTGGCGGGTATGACCGCGCCGAGCCTGCCGCTCGACCTGCCGGGGCTCATCGCCCGGTACGGCGCGGACACCCCGGGCGGCCCGCGCACCGACCACGCGGTCTGGCAGCGGGTGTTCGCCGACCGGGACTGAGCGTCAGATGTCGCGGCGGGTGTAGAACCACCAGCCCGCCGCGCCCGCGGCCGCGCTCCACAGCACCAGCATCGCCATCGCCGCCGGGGTGGGCGCGATGAGCGCGTTCTTGGCGTACCGTCCGCCGCTGATCGCCCCGACCGTCGAGGACACCGGCAGGATGGCCGCCAGCCCGCCGAATCCGATGGCGCGCGCGGTGATCCAGATCAGCGGCTCCAGCACCGCCCAGCCCAGCACCGCCATCAGCGCCTGGGTGGGCGAGCGCAGCACGAAGCCCACCGCGGTCCCGATCACCGCCCAGCACACCGCCGCCAGCGCCACCCCGATCAGCACGCCGAAGAAGCCGCCGTCCATGGGCACCCGCGAGCCGCCCGCCAGTCGCATGGCGGCCCCGCCGAGCACCTCCATGGCGACCACGGTGGCGAGCGAGAATGCCCCTGCCACCGCGAGTTTCGCGCTCAGCAGCAGCGTCCGGTCGGGAGTGAACAGCGAGCTCATCGCCACGCCCCCGGTGGCGAACTCCGAGCCCGCGCCGAGCGCCCCGAAGGCGGCGGCCGCGGCCACGGTCAGCACCACCACCCAGGCGGTGAGCATGGCCGTCCACCCCGACCCGGAGCTGAACCCCTGCGCGTTCTCACCGCCGGGCTGGAATCCGGCGCCCAGCGCCACGAAGGCCGCCACGCCCGCCGCGACGACCCCGCCGCCGATCACCCAGTTCAGCCGCACCGAAGTCACCTTCCGCACTTCGGAATTCGCGGCCCGGGCCACCACCGGCGGCACAGTGAACTTCATCGAGCGTCCTTTCGTGGAACCTCGGCGCTCGAGTCGCCGCGCACCGACATCACCGGTGCGTTCCGTAGGCGGCCGGGCCGGGGTAGGCGGGGGCGGTGGGTCCGGTGTGGGTGAGGGCGGCCAGCACCTGATCCGGGTGTATGTGTTCGGGCGTGACCTCGGTGAGCTGGACCCGGGCGGCGGAGGCGGCCGATTCCAGTTGCGACAGTGAGGCTTCCGCGATGGCGAGGCGGCCGTCGGGCCGCATGACCGCGTCGGTGAAGCCCTGTGCGGCCAGCGAGGTGGCCAGCGCGATCGGGCTGGAGGCCTTGACCAGCAGCCGGTCCGGATGGCTGCGGCGCAGCCGGGCGGGACTGCCCTGGTAGGCGATGCGGCCCCGGTCCATGACGATGAGCTCGTCGGCGATCGGCAGCACGGTGCTCAACGTGCGCGAGGTGAGCAGCACGGTGCCGCCGCGGCGGGCGTGGCCGCGCAGATGGTCGTTGAGCCAGGCGGTTTCGCCGATATCGAGTCCGGTGGCCGGATCGTCGAGCACCAGCAGCGGGGGATCGCCGAGCAGGGCGACGGCCAGCGCCAGCCGGGTCCGCATGCTCTCGGTGAGTCCGCCGATCCGTTCGTCGGCGGCGTCGGGGAGCCGGACCAGCCGCAGCAGTTCCTCGGCCCGTTCGTCGGAGACGCCCGCGGCCGCGGCGTACACGCGCAGCTGGGCGAACACCCGCCGCGCGGGGTCCAGCCCGCGCGGGGTGAGCATCGCGCCGACCGCCCGCCGCCCGGCCCGCGCCCCGGAACCGGGGCCGCCCACACTGGCGGTGCCGGAGGTCGGGGTGAGCAGTCCGAGCAGCATGCGCAGCACCGTGGACTTGCCGGCGCCGTGCGGTCCCACCAGCGTGGCCACCGTCCCGGCGGGCACCACGAAGCTGACGTCGTCGACGGCGGTGATGCTGTCGAAGGTCTTGGTCAGCCCGCCGGCGGCGAAGGCGAGGGGCCGGGCGCTCACTGCTGCTTGTTCCAGGCCGGCGCGTTCAGGGCGGTCAGCGGGTCGGCGTCGACGATCATGGGCTGCGGCCAGCTCAGCGGCGGCGCGCCGAAGGCGTTGCGGGCATTGTCGACGGTGCGGCGGCCCAGCGCCCGGTTGCCGAATCCGCCGATGGCCGCGCCGATCCCGGCCGGGATCACCTTGCCGACCATGAGCGCACCGCGTTTGGCGATGAACTGCACCATGAACCGCTTGAGCAGCGAGTCGTTCATGGAGCTCAGGCCGGGGATCTTGGCGGCCATCAGGCCACCCCAGTTCTTGGCCGACACGCCGACGCTCTTCTGCACGATCTCCATGCCGCTCTCGCCGAGCACCACGGCCAGCACCAGGGCGCGGCGGCGTTCCTTGTCCTCGGGCGCGATGCCGTGCACCGCGGCCACGGCCAGGGTGAACACCGCGGAGGCCTCCAGGAAGAACGCGGTCTCCGCGCTCATGGCGGCCACCGACGCGACGGTTCCGACGCCGGGCACGGCCGCGGTCGCGCCGACCGCGGTGCCGGAGGCGGTGACGGTGTTCAGATACAGCTTCTCGAACCGCGCGATGATCTGCCCGGGTGTCTCGTCCGGATGATCGGCCCGCAGCTTCGCGACGTATTTCGCGACCGCCGGGGCCTGCACCTGGGACCCGTTGTCGAGCAGCGAAACGACCGCCTTTTCGAATCCGCCCTTGAACATCGGCAACCCCTTACTTCCGTGCGGTCCTCTCCGACCGAAACTCTATGGCACCTCGACAACGATTCGCGAGATAGACCGGTTCCGGACGGGAGCATCGCGCGCCGCGCGGGATCGGCCTAGGGTGGACCGCGTGGCAGGCGTGTCCGAAGGCGCGTCGGGTGTGCCCGACCCGCGGCTGAGCGCGTACGTCCTCGACTACGAGGGCTACCTGTTGCACGGCTTCACCCCGGGCACCCACATCGGCATGCCGGGCCCGGCGCTGACGGTGATCATCACCATCGGCGAACCCATCCACGTCCCCGTCTCCAGTCATCCCGAGCAGGCGGGCGGCCACTGGGACATGCTGGCCAGCGGGCTCACGGTGCGCCCGGCGGTGATCGCGCACAACGGCTTCCAGCACGGCGTGCAGCTGAATCTGACCCCGCTGGGCTGCCGGGCGGTGCTGGGCCTGCCCGCCGCGGCGCTCGGCTCGTGGATCGTGGACCTGGCCGACGTGCTCGGGCCGCGCGCGACGGAGCTGCGGGAACGGCTGGCGGAGCCGGTGTCGTGGCCGGAGCGGTTCGCCGTCATCGACGAGATCCTGCTGCGGCACATCGCCCCCGTGCGCTGGGAGGACGAGCTGACCCACGCCTGGGCGCTGCTGTCCGGACCGGACCCGGCGGTGCGGGTGGCCGAGGTGGCCGACGAGATCGGCTGGAGCCGAAGGCATCTCGGCAACCGTTTCGGCGCGGAGTTCGGCATCACCCCCAAGGACGCGGTCCGGGTGGCCCGTTTCGAACGTTCGCACCGGCTGCTGCGGGAACCGGTCGCGTCGCCGCTGGCCACCGTGGCGGCCACCGCCGGGTACTACGACCAGGCGCACATGGCCCGCGAGTGGCGGGAGCTGGCGGGCATGCCGCCGTCGGTGTGGCGGGAACGCGAGGAGTTCCCATTCGTCCAAGACCAACAGGGGGCCGAGGTCGGAGGCTGGTGCCATGAGTGAAACCACCAATCCCGCGCGAACCGCCACCGTCGTCTGGCCGACCCTGGTCTACCGCGACGCCGCGGCCGCGGTCACGTTCCTGGAGGCCGCCTTCGGCTTCGAGACCACCGTCCGCTACGGCTCGGGCGACACCGTCGATCACGCCGAACTCGCCTGGCCGGGCGGCGGCTCGATCATGCTCGGCGGGGTCCGCGAGGGCATGGCGCTGGATTGCCAGCCGCCCGGCGTCGGCTCGGTGTACATCGTCGTCGACGATCCCGACACGCTGTACGAGCGGGCGCGGGCCGCGGGCGCGGCCATCACCCGCGAACTGCGCGACGAAACCGGCTACGAATCAAGAGAATTCACCTGCCGCGACCCCGAAGGCGTCTACTGGAGCTTCGGCACCTATCGGGGCGCGGCGGGGGAGTGACCGGTCAGACCGCGCCGTGACCGGCGGGCACCCGCTCGGCCTCCACCGGCGGAGGCGGCGGGGTGCCGTCGCCGAACGGCTTGCCGCCCAGGGCTTCCCGGCCGTGCGGGGTCAGCCAGTCGGCGAGTTCGGGGCCCTTGGGCACCACCCGCGTCGGATTGATGTCGGTGTGCACGATGTAGTAGTGCTGCTTGATCTGCACGAAGTCGACGGTGTCGCCGAAACCGGGGGTCTGGAACAGGTCACGGGAGTACGCCCACAGCACCGGCATCTCGGTGAGCTTCTGCCGGTTGGTCTTGAAGTGGCCGTGGTACACCGGGTCGAACCGGGCCAGGGTGGTGAACAGCCGCACGTCGGCCTCGGTGATGGTGTCGCCCATCAGGTACCGCCGGTCCGCGAGGCGTTCGCTGAGCCAGTCGAGCGCCGTGAACAGCCGGTCGTAGGCGGCGTCGTAGGCCTGCTGGTCGCCCGCGAAGCCGCATCGGTAGACGCCGTTGTTGACCTCGGTGTAGATGCGGCGCATGACCGGATCCATCTCCGCGCGTAGATCTTCCGGGTACAGGTCCGGCGCGCCGGGCCGGTGGTACTCGGTCCACTCGGTGGAGAAGTCGAGGGTCATCTGCGCGTAGTCGTTGGTGACCACCGCGCCGGTGCGCTCGTCGACGACGGCGGGCACGGTGATGCCGCGCGGATAGTCGGGGAACCGCTGGAAGTACGCGTCCCGCAGGAAGTGGATGCCGAGCACCGGATCCACTCCGCCCGGATCCAGATCGAATGTCCAGCTGCGCTTGTCGTGGGTCGGTCCGCACAAGCCCAGGGACAGCACCGATTCCAGCCCCAGCAGCCGCCGCACGATCAGCGTGCGATTGGCCCACGGACACGCCCGCGCCGCGACCAGCCGGTACCGCCCGGGCTCCACGGGATACCCGTCCCGCCCGTCCGCGGTGATCCGCGTCTCGATGTAGTTCGTGTCCCGCTTGAATTCGCCGGGCTCGACATAGGTCCCCGGCTCGGATTTCGCGTTGGTCACCGGTTCAGGGTAGTTGCCCTTGTGAATTTGTCCGTTCCGCTCTGTCGCGGAAGTAAGCGTCCGCATACATTCAGGGCATGACTGACTCGAAGCCCACCCGCCTGGAGCGCATCGTCACCGACGGCGGCGCGGACGCGGCGATCCTCACCATCGACCATCCGCCGCTGAACCTCTTCGACAAGGCGCTGATGGACACCCTCGCCTCGGATCTCGAGGAGCTGTCGGAGAATCCGCCCCGCGCGCTGCTGATCCGCGCCGACGGCAAGCTGGTGTCGGGCGGTGTGGACGTGCACGTATTCGACGGGTTGTCGGAGGAGGAGGGAGCGCAGCTGTGGCGGACCCTGTTCGCGCGCATCATCCACCCGCTCGAGGCGCTGCCGTGCCCGGTTGTCTTCGCCGCCCACTCGCTGACCCTGACCGCGGCCTTCGAGATGTCGCTGGCCTGCGACATCATCCTGGCCGCCCCCAAGGCCAAGTTCGGTCTGGTGGAGACCGTGGTCGGCCTGACCCCGTCGATGGGCGGCCCGCAGCGGCTGGCCGAGCGGGCCGGTTCGGGCCGGGCCCGGGAGTTCGTCATGACCGGTGACCTCTACGACGCCGCCACCATGGCCGACTGGGGTGTGGTCAATGCCGTGCACGAGGACGTGGACGCCGCCGCCCGGGCGCTGCTGGCCCGCCTGGCCGACGGCCCGACCCGCGCCCACGCGGCCACCAAGACGATCATCGAGGCCTGGCGGTCCGGCGGTGTCGCCCACGCGGATTCGGTGACGCCGGAGGTGTCCGGGCAACTTTTCGGCACCGAGGACCTGAAGGGCGCGGTGCGCAGCTTCCTGGAGGTCGGCCCCGGAAAGGCCACGTATACGGGCAAATAGGCCCCGGCCGGTCGGACCGGCGGTGCGCGCCCGGGCGTGTCCAATGACGCCCGGGCGTGTCAAGCCGTCTACCTGCGATGGTGTCGGATTGGGGACGACACGAGACCGCTCGATGCCGATTCCGGACGCCCGGTCGTGAACGGCAGCCCAAATCCGACGTTTCCGCAGGCTCGATTGGGGGAACCGGGGTTTGGCAGGACGCCGATCTGTTTCCGTGGGGTCAAAGCCTGACATCCGTTTGCCGACAATCCGCCCACTCCTGTGATCTGCATCATATAGTCACTCATGCCTGGCAGGGCTTCGAGGCACTCGGAGGGACGATGTCGCAGTTACTCGTGGAATTCCCGCACACGCGAAACGGCTGGTGTGACAACCCGCTTGCGCGCGCCGCCGACGGCATCCTGCGCTACGGGAACCTCACCCCCGCCCTGACCGAGCTACTCGACATCCAGGTCCACAATTTCGCCGGCCGCGAGGCCGTCGTCGAGATCGGCGGCCCCCGGCTCACCTACCGCGAGCTCTGGTACTCGGCCTCCCGCATCGCGGGCGGGCTGCAGGAGCACGGCATCGGCTACGGCGACCGGGTCGCGGTCCGCATGCCCGTCGGCGCCCGCTGGGTCCAGGCCTTCCTGGGCGCGCTGCTCTCCGGCGCGGTCCCGGTGCTGGTCCACGACGGCCTCCCGGACGTGGTGGCGGACCGCGTGATTCGCGACGCCTGCGCCGACTTCGTGCTGGACGGCGGTGGCACCGCGGCCGGTTTCGCCGCGGCCCTGCCCGACGGCGCGGCCTTCATCGACGACGGCGCGTCCCTGGGCGAGCTGGCGCTGCTCTCCTACACCAGCCCGGGCCCGGACACCGCCCCGCGCGGGGTCGAGCTGACCAACGAGAATCTGCTCTCCGCAATCCGTTCCGTGGTCGGGGCGCTGGATCTGCCGACCGACGGCCTGCGCAACCTGGTGCTGCTGCCGCTCGCGCACGCCAGCGGGTGCGTGGATCAGCTACTGCCGACGTTCGCGGTCGGCGGCACGGTGGTGCTCACCCCGGACCGGTCCCTGGTGCCGCGGGCGCTGGTGGCCGAGCGGATCGACATGGTCGCCGCGACCCCCAGCATCTTCGCCGGACTGCTGCCTGGCCTGGCCGGGCTGCGGGTGGAGCAGGTGCGTCAGGTGTGCAGCGCCGGGCACCGCGCCGAACTGGCCGCGGCCTCCGCCGCCGCCGGCTCGGTCGCCGACACCCTGCGCGAGGTCTTCCCGGCCGCGCGGCAGTGGTCGGTGTGGGGTGCGACCGAGACCTCCGGCATCGGCCTGGCCCGCGACGACACCGCCCTGGACCTCGACGACCACGACAGCGCCCGCGACACTCTCGGATTCGCCTTCGGGGGAACCGAACTGGCGTTGTGGGGCCCGCGCGCGGACGCCGGGTGCGGCGAATTGCTGTGCCGTGGGCCGAATGTGAGCCCGCGCTACTGGAACGACCCGAAGACCACCGAATCGCGGTTCACCGGGCCCTGGTTCCATACCGGGAACCAGGTCAGCATCACCGCCGACGGTCTGGTCCGCCGGGTCGGCTGACCGGCGCGGTGGGTCCATGTCGCCGAGCCGCCGCGCGGACCGGTTCAGGCGCCGCGCGGAGGTTCCGGGTGCGTCGGGGTCAGCCCAGCAGGCGGCTGTGCAGGGCGTCGCGGATCTCGACGGTGATGCCGATTTCGGTGAGGTAGCCGTCGAGGCCGCCGTAGAGGGCGTGCATCGAGGTGGTGGCGCACTCCAGGTATTCGGTGCGGACGCCGAGCAGGTCGTCGGAGACCTCCTTGTCGGACTCCGCGGTCATGAACGAGCGCAGCACCGGCACCGCGTCATTGCTGAGCAGGTAGTCGGCGAACACGTCGTCCTCGGTGACCCCGACCGCGCGCAGCAGCGTGGCCACCGCCCAGCCGGTGCGGTCCTTGCCGGCGGCGCAGTGCACCAGCGCGGTGCCGGCCAGCGTGGAGTCGGCCAGCGACTTGATCGCGACGTGGGCCTCGGGCAGGGCCGGGAACTGGCGGTAGACCTCGAGCATGTGGGCCTGGGCGGTCGCCTTGTCGCGCGCCTCGTGCGGCGGGGTCTGGCCCATGCGGGAGTCGAAGGGCGTGACCCGCAGTCGCACGCCGTCCGGGATGACGTCGTGTCCGATGTAGTCGATCTCGGCGTGTCCGCGCAGGTCGTGGATATCGGTGATGCCCAGCGTGCGCAGGGTGTCGACCCCGGCGTCGTCGATCCGGCTGAGCTGGGCGGACCGCAGCAGGACGCCTTCCTTGACGGTGGATCCGCCCACGGTCCGTGCTCCGCCCAGATCGCGGAAGTTGAAGGTGCCGGAGATCAGGAATTGGTCGTAGCGCGCAGAGGTCACCAGCTCAGGCTATCGGTGAGTGGGACTCGTGGTCGGCGATCGATCGGTGAGCGGGACTCGTTCGCGGCGAATCCGGGGCGCGGGAATGCGCTCTCGGGTGTGGGGTCGCGCACACCCGCTATGCGTGTCGCGCATATCTCAATAAAATACCGATTGGTCCAAACAACGGCTTTACCTGGCGATCGTTCAATTTGATCATTCCCAATCGATCGCGGGTCCGTTTCAATCAGGTAACAAAACAATCTTGAGGTACGTATTCGGCTATCAAAGCTGGTTACGAGGCCAGTAAACGACGTAACATCGGTACCCGTTGAACGGGTACGTCGGCGTACTGGCCGGTGATCGATGCCGATCTACAGCCCGTTGAGCGAACCGCGCAGGCGAGGTGCGCGAGTCTTTTCGCTAAGGGAGTCGTCGTTGAGCGCAAGTGGAGAACTCACCAGGGTCGGGATTCGTCCGGCCATGACCGCGGCTATCGAGACCGCGGCCGACTCGCTCGATTTCCGTGGGAATCGGGCGCTGCGGGTGCTGTTGCATGCTGGTGTCAGCACGCTGTGGCCGATGTTGAAGTCCTCGCCGGATCGGCAGTTGCGGGCCTACGAGTCCACGCTGTCGGTACTCCGTCAGCGCTGGGAGAACCAGTCGGGTTGTGTTCCGGACCCGGTCGCCACGGCCATGTTCCGGGAGTTGGACGCCGACGTCACCGATTTCCTGGATCTGTGCGCCCGCCGGTCGGGCACCCAGTGGCTGGAACCGGTCGACGCCATCGCCGCCTACCTGCTGGCCGTCATCCAGGGCATGGTGTTGCGCTGGCTGGCGGACTGCGATGACGAGATCTCGCTGGTCGTGCTGGACGACCTGGTCTCGTACCTGTCCACCAAGGCCGTCGACCTCTGAGGATTCGCCCCAGCGGATTCGCCTCCACTTTGTGCTGGACGAGTGACCAGGTTCGTGGTCGAATGATCTGGTGACCGATTCGTCGCCGATCGGCGGGCTGCACGCGGCCACCGCCGACCTGGAACCACCGCTGGCCGCGGTCGACCTGACCGCCCTGCGCGCCAATGCCGCCGATCTGGTGCGCCGCGCCCGCGGCGTGCCGATCCGGGTGGCCAGTAAATCCGTGCGCTGCCGCGCGGTGCTCGAGGAAGTGCTGGGCGACAAGCTCACCGCGTCCGGCGGCTTCGCCGGGATCATGGGTTACTCACTGCGCGAGGCGATCTGGCTGGTCCGCGAGGGCGCGCGCGACGTGCTGCTCGGCTATCCCACCGCCGACCGGCACGCGCTGGCCGAACTCGCCGCCGATCCGCTGCTGCTCGACTCCATCACCCTCATGGTCGACGACCCCGACCAGCTGGACTTCATCCGTGCCGTCGTCGGCGAGAAGGCCGCTCCCCGTGTGTGTCTCGATGTCGACGCCTCCCTGCGCATCGGCCCGCTGCACCTGGGTGTGCGCCGCTCCCCGATCCGCACCCCCGACCAGGCCGCGAAGCTGGCGACCGAAACCCGTTCCCGCGGTTTCCGGCTCGTCGGCGTGATGACCTACGAGGCCCAGATCGCGGGCCTGCCCGACACCAATCCGGCTGTGCGCCTGGTGAAGTGGGCCTCCGCTGCGGAGATCGGCAAGCGCCGCCGCCAGGTGCTGGACGCGGTGCGGTCGGTGGCCGGTGAGCTGGAGCTGGTCAACAGCGGCGGCACCGGTTCCATCGAGGTCTCCATCACCGACCCGGGTGTCACCGAGGTGACCGCGGGTTCGGGCCTGTACCTGCCGACCCTGTTCGACGGCTACCGCAATCTCGCTCCGCGCCCGTCCATGTACTTCGCGGCTCCCGTGCTGCGCCGTCCCGCGCCCGGGATCGCCACCGTGTTCTCCGGCGGCTACATCGCCTCCGGTCCCACGGGTGCGTCGCGGGTGCCGAAACCGGTGTGGCCCTTGGGCTTGAAGCTGATCGGCACCGAGGGCGCGGGCGAGGTGCAGACCCCGCTGACGGGCGCCGACGGGCTGCGGATCGGCGATCGCGTCTGGTTCCGGCACGCCAAGGCGGGCGAGCTGTGCGAGCGGTTCGACGAGGTCCACCTCGTCGACGCCGACGGCAGCCGCACCACCGTGCCGACCTACCGCGGCGAAGGCCTCAACTTCGGCTGACGGCACCTGCGGTGCCGAGTTCCGGCTGTCGGGGGGAACTCGGTGCCGCGCGGTCAGACCCGGTCGAGTTGCAGGACCGCGGCCAGGTCGGACAGTTCGGCCGTGGTGGCCGGGAGGAATTCGGTCAGCAGCGGTGAGCGCACGATGATCGCCGACCACATGGCCCGCGAGATGGCGCTGGTCAGCCAGTGCCGCGACAGCAGCGCCCCGATGCCGTGCGGGGCGTCCTCGGGCGCGGAGGTGGTCATGGAGACCAGCACCACCGCCGCCTCGCGACCCTGGAAGTGGTCGGGCGTGCCGACCAGCACGTCCTCGATCTTGGCCCGCGACAACAGGGTTCGGATGCGCGCCACCTGCGCGTGATACGGGGCCACCACCAGGATGTCGTGCGGGTGCAGGCGGCGGGTGACCGCCCCGGTGTGCCAGGGCAGGCCGAGCAGCGTCCGCACCTGGCGCACGATCTCGCGCGCCTCCTCGGCGGATTCGGTGCCGTTGCCGTGATGCTCCACCGCGACCGTGCGCACGCCGGGCGGGATGCCGTCGAGTTCGCGTGCCAGGGTGACGGTTTCGTTCGAGCGCAGCCGATTGTCGTAGCGCAGCCGCGACACCGGCCCGCACATGCGCGGATGCATGCGCCAGGTGCGGTCCAGGAAGTAGCCGTAGGCGGCGGGCAGGGTGCGGTGCGCGCCGAGCAGCCGGCCCAGCACGGATTCGGCGATGGGCTCGGGGTGGGTGCCGTGCGCGGTGGGCGGCGCGGGGTCGCCGACCAGCAGCAGATTGCGCGCGCACACCGCCACCGCGGCCGCCTCGGCCAGCGGGAACTTCCCGGCGTCCACGATGACCAGCAGGTCCAGGCTGTGGCGCGCGATGCGTTCGGGATCGGTGAAGTCGCCCGAGAGTCCGCCCACCACACAGCCGTTCACGGCATTGTCGAGGAAGCGCGGGTAGCGGGACGCCTCGATGGGCAGCCACTCCGGGGCCACCGCGCGGCTGTCGGCCTTGGCCACCAGCTCCGGGAGCACACCCACGTCGACGACGGCGTCGAGCAGATGCTCGACCGCCCGGTGCGTGCGCGCCACCACCCCGACCCGCCACTTGTAGCGGGTGACGAGCCGTTCCACGGCGCGCGCGGTGGTGACGGTCTTGCCGGTGCCGGGCGGACCTTGCACGGCCGCATAGGAATTGTCGAGGTCCAGCACGGCCGCGGTGACGGCGGCGGCCTGGTCGCCGAACACCTCGGGCAGCGTCGCGCGGGTGCGCAGCCGGGGCGGGCGGCGGGCGAGGATGTCGAAGACGGCCGTCTCGGGCACCTGGGGGAGCGTCACCAGCAGCTGATGCGCGGTGTCCTCCAAGGCTTCCGCGAGACGTGCGTCGGGGCCGGGCGGGCAGGGCGCGATGGCGGTGGGCAGCTCGTCGTAGGGCGCGCAGCCCGCGGGCAGGAACTCGACGACGCGCACCACGTCCTCGAAACCCGCGTCCAGGGAACAGCCGAGCACGGTGGCGTGCGCGGTGGCGCGCAGCCCGGGGGTGACGGCCATACCGGGCGCGGCATTGTCGTAGAGGGTGAGCACGGGGGTGCCGGGCGGCGGCGCGTTGCCGGTGCCCAGGCGGCCGGTGAGGGTCAGGTACCGGCGCAGGGGCCGCTGTCCGGTGCCGTGCCAGTCGGTGTCGACCGAGCCGGAGTCGGCGACGAGGACGCCCGCGGTGTCGGCCCATTCGTCCACGGGGTGGTCGAGGCGGTCGTCGTGGGCCCAGCGCAGCGGGCGGCGTTCGCGCCGGTGATAGCCGAGGGCGGCGGCGGTCAGTCCGGCCGCCTCCTGGGCCGGGCCGCGGCGCGCGCCCGAGCTCTCGGCGAATTCCCGCAGCGCGGCCTCGACGTCGTCGGGGCCGGTCTCGGCGTAGTCGTAGGCCCAGCGGCGGCTCGGCCGCACCCGATGTTCGGCGGCCAGTTCCAGCAGCCAATCCCGCAGGCGCAGGACCGCTTCGGCGCCGTGCGCGCTCTCCTCTTGATTGGGCGGCAGCTGGTGCAGGTCGTAGGACCGCTCGCCGACCACCAGCGCGGCCCGCACCACCGGGTACAGGTCGACCAGCGCGGGCAGCAGCTCCGCCACGGCGTCCTCGGCCTCGGAGTCGCGTTCCCCGACGGCGTCGAGCACCTCGCGCAGATCGCCGCGATAGTGGTGGATCCGCAGCTCCGGGAACTCGCGCTGGCGCTCCATCAGGAACTCCAGCAGCTCGTCGGCGTCGTCGCGCCGCCGCGTGGGCGACACCCCGCCGTCGCGCTCGCCGCCTCGAATCACGAAGGTGCGCTCGGTTTTCGGCAGCGCGGGCGCGGGTACGAAGCCCAGGTCGATGGTGCTCACGCCGGGCATCGGCCCGCGCTCGGCGGTGGCCACGCGATCGCAGACGGTCCCGGGGGCCGTCGCGCCGGGCGTTCTGGGACCGAAACTCAGTGCCACCGGAGGGATTTCCGCGCTGCCGAGCCGGGTCGTGCGCTCCGGCTCGAGCGGGTGGTCAGCGGTGTCGGCGCGGGTGTCACGAGGACTGTCGGCGCGGTGGGGGCGGGCGTTCGCGGGATCGGCGTCGCCGATCGCCGCGGCGAAACCCACGTGGACGATCAAATCACCTGCGGTGCGGCATATTCCGGCCCGAGGCCGGGCTGTTCCGCAGGTGCTGACCATGGGTACGCCGGCGCCGTCGGGTCCCGGCGGCGCGGTGACGCTGACGAACAGGTCGCCCGGGGCGGGGGCGGCCAGCGCGGCCAGGGCGGCCGGTTCGACGAGGCCGTGCACGGGGCGGCCGGTGCGCTCGCGCAGGATCTGGACCTCGGCCTGGCGGCGCAGCGCGGTGAGCGTGGCGGCGGGGATGCCGGTGACCGTGGAGTCGGCGACCGCGAGCCGGTCCACGGTGGTGATGCCGGCGTCGCGCAGGTGGGCGCGGGTGGCCGGGCGCATGCCCGCGACCAGCAGCAGGTCCCGGCGGGCCTCGAGTTCGGCGGTGCAGGTGGGGCAGTGGCCGCAGGCCAGGAAGCGCCGATCGCCCCACTGCACGGGAAGTAGTTCGCCGAGTTTGGATTCCACGATGAGGTCGAGCCGCGCGCGCCGGGCCTGGTAGACCACCGCCATGTCCGCGAGCCGATGGGTGACCGGGACCCCATCCTCCCACACCAGCGCGTGCGAGGCGGCCCGGAAGCCGTTGTGCCGCAAGGCATCCGCCGCCGCTGCCAGCCCGAGCAGGGTGGTGACACCACCGCGGCGTCCGGCGACGCCGGTCACGATGTAGTCGTGGCCCTCGGGTGCGTGGTCGCGGACCAGGAATTCGCAGCGCGCCGCGAAGTCGCCGTCGAACAGGACGGCTCCCGCGACCGCTTCGGCCTCGCCGCGCAGTGCCGCGGCGGTCTGCTCGTGCGCGACCCGCAGTCCGGCCAGCGCCTCGTCCTGCGTGTACTCGGGCGTCGCGGCGGCGGTGTCGCGGCGGAGCGCGCGGGGATGGTCGTCGGGCAGGCCCGCGAGCGGGTCGGCGTCCGGGGGCGTGAGGGCGGCCACGCCGAGGGTGGCCGCGGCGGCCGGGGATAGGCGGATGCGGGTGACGGCGTCGCCGTGGCGGTCGCGGAGGTCGGCGAGGCGGTGTTCGACGGCCGCGTCCGGGCCGCGGGTGAGCGCGCCGTGCGACGGGTACTCGGCCGGGGTCACCAGTCCCAGTTCGGCGTCGAGCGCGCGCAGCAGCGCGAACTCACAACGCGCCGCCGCCACCAGGTCCCCGGTGCTGCACACGACACGATCACCGAACAGCATCAACCGCGGCCCTCCTGTGCCATTGCTCCGCCCGCCCGGCCGGGATCGTCACGTGCCGAGTCGGCCATAGCGTAATGACTGCGGGCGGTGTGATGTGCCGCCAGGTGGGGCCCGCGCGCCGGGTCGTCCCGGTCGCGAGCCGCCCACGTCAGCGCGCGTTTGCGGGCGGTGTTGGGAGACAACGCGACTCGTGCGCGACGTGGTGGCCGGGTTCGGCTCAACGCCCGGTCGGACGCCAGAAATCACCCCGCCATTCCGGCGTGTCGCTCGGCGGGCGGGACCGGGTCGCCCGTCCGGTCCGGCCGCCGGGACCGGCGCCGGACCGGGAATCCGGGCCGACTGTTCGGTCCCCGCGTTAATTACTGACCAGTTGCCTGTTCGGAGCTCCCCCATAGCCGCGTCCGGTCTGTCACAATCTGCCGATGCTTTACCTCGCGGGCGCTCGCGGCCGCCTTCACTACCGACGATGGCAGCTCGACCGTGCGCAGGCCGTCCTGGCTCTGCTGCCCGGGATCGGCCAGCACAGCGCGCACTACCATCGGTTTGCCAGGGCGCTCGCCGCCCACGGAATCGAACTCTGGGCCCTGGACACCTCGGGCCACGGTCTCAGCGAAGGAGACCCGGAGCGGCCCGGCAATATTCACGAACTGGCCGCCGACGCGCGGATGTTCCTGGATCAGGTGCACGAGCACTCCGACTCCACGCCCTTCCTGATGGGTCACTCGCTCGGCGCGGCCACCGCGCTGGCGGTGCTGCGGGACGCCGAACCCCGGGACTTCTCCGGTTTGGTGCTGTCCGGTACGCCGCAGGCGGTGCTGGAGGGCCGGTCGCCGAAGTCCGCCCGCGGCAGCGCGGTCGCGAATCGTGGCCGGGCCCAAGCCGTTTCCGGCGGGAGTTCGGCCGAGGCCCGCTCCCGGGCCGCGGCGGCCACGGCCAGCGAATCGGATTGGCCGGGCCCCCGGCTGCCCGAGGGCCTGCCGGTGCTGATCGTGCACGGCGCGGACGATCGGCGCGCGCCGATCGATCCGGTCCGGGCCTGGTCCGAGCAGGTCGGGGCGCGCTTCCTCACCTACCCGGACACCGGTCACGATCTGCTGCACGAGCCCGCGCACGCGGCGGTCACCGCCGAGGTGGTCGATTTCGTGCACGCCCGTTCGCTGGTCTGACGGCGGTCACGGTTCCGGGTCGCGGGCGGTGGCGGGCCGCAGCAGCCGCACCACCTCCGCGTCGGTGAGCTGGTGGAAGTCGCGATACGCGCCGCCCACACCGCCGAGGTTGCGCGGCACCATCGGGCACACCACCTCATCGGCGATGGCCCGGATCCGCTGCAGCGCTTCGGCCGAGGACACCGGCACGGCCACGACCACCCGCCGGGGCTCGTGCTTGCGCGCGATCTCGCATCCGGCGGCCACGGTCGCGCCGGTGGCCATGCCGTCGTCGACGATCACCACGGTCCGGTCGGTCATGTCGATCGGCGGCCCCTCGCGCAGCACCCGCCGCCGCCGTTCCAGCTCGGCGCGTTCGACGTGCTCGATGTCGATCAGCTGCTCCGGGGACACGCCCGTGTGCCGCATGACGTCGTGATTGAGGACCCGCACCCGGTCCTCGCCGATGGCCCCCATGGCCAGTTCCGGCTGCCACGGCACCCCGAGCTTGCGGACCAGCAGCACATCCAGATCCCCGCCGATCGCGTCGTGCACCGCCGCCGCCACCGGAACCCCGCCGCGAGGCAGTCCCAGCACCAGCGGATCCGCCGCGCGCAGGTGCCTCAGAACCTCACCCAGCGCGCGCCCGGCGGCCCCCCGATCCGGATAGATCATCGGTATTCAGTCTAGTTGCGTGAGGCTCGGCTGACCGGGGCTCATTCGCCGTGGATGGTGTACCGGCGCAGCGCCAGGCTGGGGTTGGTGGCCCGGACCTCGCCCAGGTGCGTCAGGTCGACGCGGGCGGTGGCGATGCCGGGCTGGTCGCCGAGTTCGGCCAGCACCGCGCCGGTGGGAGCGATGATCATGGAGGCGCCGGAGCCGCGCGGTGCGGCCTGGTCGGCGGCGGCGACGTACATGGTGTTCTCGATGGCCCGGGCCCGCAGCAGGGTGGTCCACTGATCGACCTTGCCGGGGCCGGGAATCCACTGCGCGGGCAGCAACAGGGTGTGCGCGCCGGCGGCGGCCAGGCGGCGAATGCCCTCGGGGAAGCGCAGGTCGAAGCAGGTCTGCATGCCGAATACGACGCCGTCGACGGTGAAGGTCTGGGACTGGTCGAGCGGGCCGGGGATGAGCAGGTCGGATTCGCGGGAGCCGAAAGCGTCGTAGAGATGAACTTTTCGGTACACCGCGGCGAACTCGGCGTCGGGGGAGGCGGCGACGAGGGTGTTGTAGATGTGCCCGGCGGGCTGGTCCGGGCCCCCGGCCTCGACCACGCCGGCGACCACGTGCACACCGAATTCGGCTGCCACGCCACGTAATCCGGTGACGAACTCTCCGGTGAGCGGCTCCGCGGCGGCCAGCACCCGCTCGTCGAGGCGCTTGGTGGCGAACATCGCGTACTCGGGGGCCACCACCACCTTCGCTCCGAGTTCGCTGGCCGCTTTGACCTCGGCGCGCAGGGCGGTGAGATTGGCCACGGTGTCGGTGTGCGGATCGAACTGCACCACCGCCACGTCCACCGACCCCGCGGGCGCGGTGCCGGCCTGCTGCCGGGCCGCGGCGCCGGGCTCGGGGACGGCCGCCGCCACGGCTCCCGAGCTGGCCGCATCAGGCGAGGCCAGGGTCCCGGCGACATAGTTGTGGGCGGGCGCGGCTTCGGTATTTCCGAGTCCGGAAACCGGACTCGAGGGCGTCGGGAGGGCGGGCGCGGGCGGGTTGTCCGGTTGCACGACTCCCAGGGTATTCACCCGATGGTCAAGCCCGCAGCTAGCAGGCAGTAAAATCCATGGCAATGAGCACCTCACCGGCCGACAGCGTTCCCACTGACGACGAGAGGGACGTTTCCGGCCCGTCCTTCGCCGATCTCGGGCTCGATGACCGCATTCTGCGGGCCATCGCCGATGTCGGCTACGAATCGCCGTCGCCCATCCAGGCGGCGACGATTCCGCCGCTGTTGGACGGCCATGACGTGGTGGGTCTCGCCCAGACCGGTACCGGTAAGACGGCGGCCTTCGCCATCCCGGTGCTGCAGGGCATGCACGGGGCGGGCAAGGCGCCCAAGGCGCTGGTGCTGGCCCCGACTCGAGAGCTGGCGATCCAGGTAGCGGAGGCGTTCGGCCGGTACGCCACCCATATGCCCGGAACGCATGTGCTGCCGATCTACGGTGGTCAGAACTACGCGGTGCAGCTGTCGGGGCTGCGGCGCGGCGCCCAGGTGGTGGTCGGCACCCCGGGTCGCGTCATCGATCACCTGGAGCGCGGCACGCTCGACCTGTCGGAGCTGCAGTACCTGGTGCTCGACGAGGCCGACGAGATGCTCAAGATGGGCTTCCAGGAGGACGTCGAGCGCATCCTGCGGGACACGCCCGCGGAGAAGCAGGTCGCGCTGTTCTCGGCCACCATGCCGACGGTGATCCGCAAGATCTCCAAGCAGTACCTGAAGGATCCGGTCGAGATCACGGTCAAGACCAAGACCTCCACCAACACCAACATCACCCAGCGCTGGGTGCAGGTGTCGCATCAGCGCAAGCTGGACGCGCTGACCCGCATCCTCGAGGTGGAGCCCTTCGAGGCCATCATCATGTTCGTGCGCACCAAGCAGGCCACCGAGGAGCTGGCCGAGAAGTTGCGCGCGCGTGGCTATTCCGCGGCGGCCATCAACGGCGACATCGCCCAGGCGCAGCGTGAGCGCACCATCGGCCAGCTCAAGTCGGGCGTGCTCGACATCCTGGTCGCCACCGACGTCGCCGCCCGCGGCCTGGACGTGGAACGCATCTCGCACGTCGTCAACTACGACATCCCGCACGACACCGAGTCCTACGTGCACCGCATCGGCCGTACCGGTCGCGCCGGCCGCACCGGTACCGCCCTGCTGTTCGTGGCCCCGCGCGAGCGCCGGCTGCTCGACGCCATCGAGCGCGCCACCCGCCAGCAGGTCACCGAGATGCAGCTGCCCAGCGTCGAGGACGTGAACGCGCAGCGCGTCACCAAGTTCCACGACGCCATCACCGACAACCTGGCCTCGGACAACCTGCCGCTGTTCCGCAAGCTCATCGAGGACTACGAGCGCGAGCACAACATCCCGCTGGTGGACATCGCGGCGGCGCTGGCGGTCGGCGGCCACGACGGCGACAACTTCTTCATGGAGCCCGACCCGGAGCCCGCCCCGCGCGAGCGCCGTGAGCGTGCCCCCCGTTCCTTCGACGACCGCGAACGCGGCCCCCGCGAACGCCGGGAGCCCAGCGGTCCGTCCCGGCACCGTCAGACCGGCGCGGAACTGGTCACCTACCGGATCTCGGTCGGCAAGCGCCACAAGGTCGCGCCGGGCGCGATCGTCGGCGCCATCGCCAACGAGGGCGGCCTGCGCCGCAGCGACTTCGGGCACATCAGCATCCGCCCGGACCACTCGCTGGTGGAGCTGCCCGCCGACCTGTCCAAGGAAACGCTGAACGCGTTGAGCCGCACCCGGATCAGTGGTCAGCTCATCGAGCTCACCCTGGACGGCGGCCCGCCCGGACAGCGCTCCATGAGCCGCGCCCCGCGGCGCGAGGGCAAGCGCCCGGAACAGCACCGGCGCAAGCCGCGCTTCTGACCTAGCGCGCGAAACGACGACGCCCGCATCCGGAATGGATGCGGGCGTTGCGTTTTCGGTGAGTGGCTAGGCCGGGGCGCTGCCGGAGCCGGAGTTGTCGGCCGGGGTCTGCGCGGGAGTGGTCGGCGCGGCCGGGGTGGTCGAGGGGGTCGCGCCGGAGACGTCGGGGGCCGCCGGGGTGGTGGCGGGCGGGGTGGCCTGAACCACGGGGGCGTCCGGGACGGTCGAGAGGCCGACGGTCGGGAGGACGACGCAGCGGGCGTTGGGGTAGTCGATGGTGCCCCAGAGCGAGGCGATGATGGTGCCCGGGCCGGTCTCGACGGTCTTGGACAGCGTCGGGAGGCTGTACTCGGTGTGGTCGTCGAGGGGGACGATGCCGCTGCGGCCGTTGTTCACGTTCAGCCAGGCGACGGTCAGTCCGGAGGCCAGAGGGAAGCCGTTCTGCTGGGCCATGACCTGGAAGCTGACATTGCCGGCGGGCAGCGACACCGTGGCGGCCGGGCCCGCGATGCCGGTGACGGCGGTGGCCGAGGTGAGGCTGAACGGCATGTTGAAGCCGCAGCCCAGGGTGGGGGCCAGGTACGAGAACGGCGTGAACTGAACGCTTTCCAGCTTCGCGGCGGCGACCAGCTGGGCGGCCTTGGCGATGTCGGCGACCGCGGTCTTGCCCGCGACATCGTCGCCGACGGCGTGGGCGAGCTGTTCGACGCCGGTCTCGGCGGGAGTGCGGGGCTGATCGGCAGTGGCCGTGGTGGTGCCCAGGGCCGTGGCGGTGGTGAGCGCGGCGATGGCCGCGGTGCGCCGGAAAAGCGTGCTGCCGTTCACTCTGGCTGCTCCTGCGTTGCGGGTGTGGGGTTCTCGGGCAACCTACCAGTTCAGGTCGGTCCCGGTGCCGCCGAGCCGTCCCGTCGGTGTGATCCGGGTGACAATCCGATCGTTACCGGGGGGTAGGTTTGATGGCGACATCACAGCGACGCTCGGGAGAAGCAATGAAGCTGGCCCTTTCACCCGATGAGGTGACATTCCGGGACGAACTGCGCGAGTTCTACCGGACCAAGATCCCGGCGGAGATCCGTGACCGCGTCAAGTACGGTCTCGAGCTCTCTCGCGATGACATCGTCACCACCCACCGCATCCTCAACGAGAACCACCTGGCCGTGCCCAAGTGGCCGGTGCAATGGGGTGGCCGCGACTTCTCGCCCATGCAGCTGCACATCTGGGAAGACGAGATGCAGCTGGCGTCGGTGCCGGAGCCGCTCACCTTCAACGCCCAGATGATCGGCCCGGTCATCGCCCAGTTCGGCTCCGAGGAGCTCAAGCAGCGCTTCCTGCCGCCGACGGCCAACCTCGACATCTGGTGGTGCCAGGGCTTTTCCGAGCCCGACGCGGGTTCGGACCTGGCCTCGCTGCGCACCACGGCGGTCCGCGACGGCGACTCCTACATCGTCAACGGCCAGAAGATCTGGACCACCCTGGCCCAGTACGCCGACTGGATCTTCTGCCTGGTCCGCACCGATCCGAACGCCAAGAAGCAGGCCGGCATCTCGATGCTGCTGTTCGACGTGAACACCCCGGGCGTCACCATCCGCCCGATCAAGCTGATCGACGGCCACCACGAGGTCAACGAGGTCTTCTTCGAGAACGTCCGGGTCCCGGCCGACCAGCTGGTCGGCGAGGAGAACATGGGCTGGACCTACGCCAAGTTCCTGCTCGGCAACGAGCGCACCGGCATCACCGGCGTGGGCCGCACCAAGGTCAAGTTGGGCGTCGCGAAAGAGCATGCGGCGCAGATCCGTTCGGGCAACGGCACGCTGCTCGAGGATCCGGTCTTCGCCGCCCGGGTGGCCGAGATCGAGAACGAGCTGCTGGCCCTGGAGCTCACCCTGATGCGGGTGATCTCGAATTCCAGTGACGGCAAGCCGAATCCGGCCTCCTCGGTGCTGAAGCTGCGCGGTTCGGAGCTGCAGCAGGCCGCCACCGAACTGCTGCTGGAGATCGCCGGTCCGGACGCGTTGCCGGTGAACGCCGCCGACATCGCCTCGCCCGGCTGGGCGCAGCGCAGCGGCCCCGGGTACCTCAACTACCGCAAGACCACCATCTACGGAGGCTCCAGCGAGGTGCAGCGCACCATCATCGCCTCCACCATCCTCGGATTGTGAGCCGCCGCCATGGATTTCGAACTCACCGATGAACAGGTCATGCTGCGCGATACGGTCCGGGACCTGCTGGGCCGCGCCTACGACCCGGAGACGCGCCTGAAGGTCATCGACACCGAACTCGGCTGGAACCGCGACGTGTGGCGGCAGCTGGCCGAATTGGGCGTCCTCGGACTGCCTTTCGACGAGGAGGACGGCGGCGTGGGCGCGGGCCCGGTCGAGACCATGGTCGTCATGGAGGAGATCGGCCGCCGCAACGCGCCCGAACCCTATCTCGACGCCGTGCTGGTCCCCGGCGGGCTGATCGCCCGCGCGGGCACCGCCGACCAGCGGCAGCGCGTGCTGCCCGCGCTCGCGGGCGGGGAGACGCTGCTGGCCTTCGCGCACGACGAGCCCGGCTCTCGCTGGCCCGCCGCCGATCCGGCCACCACCGCGGTGCCGGACGGGGACGGGTACCGGATCACCGGCGTCAAGAACCCGGTGCCGCACGGTGACTGCGCCGATCAGCTGGTGGTCAGCGCCGCCCTGCCCGGCGGGGGAGTCGGGCTGTTCCTGCTCGCCGCCGACGCCGAGGGCGTCACCCGCACGCCGTTCCGCACCTTCGACGGGCGGCGTGGCGCGCAGCTCGAATTCGCCTCCGCGGCAGCCGAACGCCTCGGCGACGGCGGCGACGCCCAGCCGGTGATCGACGCGGTCACGGTGGCGGCGCAGGCGAGCCTGTGCGCGGAATCGCTGGGCGCGATGGAGGAGTCGATGCGGCTCACCACCGATTACCTGAAGACGCGCAAGCAGTTCGGGGTCACGCTCTCGAAGTTCCAGACGCTGACCCAGCGGGCCGCGAACATGTACGTCTCGCTGGAACTGGCCCGCTCCATGAGCCTGTACGCGACCGCGGCGGTGGCCGACGGCTCCGCGGACCGGGTCGCGGCGTCGCGGGCGCGGCTGCAGGTCGGCCGCTCGGCCCGGCACATCGGGCAGGAGTCGATCCAGATGCACGGCGGCATCGGCATCACCACCGAATACCCGGTGAGCCACTATGTCGCCCGGCTCACCGCCATCGCCCGCACCCTGGGCGGCGACCTGGAGCACCTGCGGGTGCTCAGCGATCGGGTCGGCGAGTACAGCCTCGTGGAGTTCTGACCGTAAGCCCCCTGAACGCGCCCCGCTCGAGCCTCGAGCGGGGCGCTTTCATGTCCGGTCCGGGGTGCGAAGGTGAAATTCCGGTGTCGGCAATCGGATTGGCGGGCGTAGGGTCGGAGCATGGGAGGAGACGCCGTACGGCTGGACGGGAACACTCTGGTGTTGCCCGGTGAGGTGGGGGTGCGGTTCATCCGCACGCTGAGACTGCCCGAGCAGGGGACGCATCCCTTGCCGCCCGGGCTCGGCGAGTTCCCGGTGCGGCGGGTGGCGGACTACGCCGCCTCGGTGCCGCCGGAATGGGCCGAACGCGGCGGCGTCATGCTGCCCATGTATCTGCGCGAGGCCATGTGGCTGTCGTTCTCCGCGAAGGAGCCCGCGGCACTGCAGATCGGCGTGGGCAAGGTGTGCGCGGTGTCGGGGAAGCCGTGGAGCGCCCGGCTCGATCGCGATCCGCAGAACTACGTGGTGCTGCCCCGGCAGCCGTGGCTGGACGGCATCAATTCCGGGAAGGGCACCATCCGGCAATTCGTCGCGGTGCCACTGGGATTGGGCGCGACCGTGGAGGGGCAGGTCACCGGGGAGGAGACCTGGGGCGGGATTCAACTGCAGAACTTCGCGCTGAACGATCTCGAGCTCGCGCGCTGGCGCAAGGCCGAGGAGGAGCGTCGCGAGCGGGAATCCCGCCGGCGTTACCGCAAGTCGGGTTCCGCCTTCCTGGCCGGAGCCCCCGGCGCTCTGCCGCCCCCGGCCGCGGCTCCGGCCTACGGCGCACCGCCCGCCCCGGGCGGTCATCCGGCCGGGGCGCCGCGCGCCACCGCCATGGGACTGGGCGTCGGCGGCACCATGCGGCAGCAGATCTACAAAGACGAACGGCCCCTGGCGGATTGGTCCACCGAGCGCTCGGGCCGCGTCTTCGTGCACCTGGTGACCCCGCCCGACTGGCGGCGCATCACCGGCGAAGCCGCGCCGCCGTCGCCGGTCGACCGCGCGGCGTACACCGCCGCGGGCCTACCCTGGTTCGACTACTTCGATTCGGACGCAACCGATCTCGCGCCCGCCGACCCGCTCGCGACTGTGGTCCCGGTCGGTGACTGGCTGGGCGACGACCACGAACCCTGGCATCCGCCGGCACCCGGTCAGGTGCATCAGCTGGGCGACAAGCAGGGCAAGCCCGTCGAGGACGGGGACTGGTAGCGGCCGGTCGTCCGCGGCGTCCGGCTAGTTGTCGGAGGTGTCCGACGCCGCGTGGTCCGTGGGCGAGGCGCTGGCGGGCTGCGTGGTCTCCGGGCGGGCGGTGACCGGCGCCTCGGTGGTGGTGCGCGGGGATTCCGTTGTGGTCCGGCTGGATTCGGTCGTCGTCGGCCGGGTGGTGGTGGTCGGGCGGGCCGGGGTCGAGCGGGTATTGCTCGGGTCGGCCGGATCCTCCGGGGTGCCGGTGACGGTGGAGATGGGGGCGCGCCGCGACGGCTGATCGGCGGCCACCCGCCAGGTCGGGGACGGCGGGATGACGATGGCCGGAGTCGCGGAGACGCCGCTCTTGGCCGAAGTCACCGGGGCCGCTTGCAGATCCGCGTTGATCGGCGGCGGCGCGACATAGGTGTCGGTGTGGCCGAGACCGCATGCGCCGAGCAGGATGAGACCCGCCGAGACCGTGCCGACCGCGGCCGCGGCGTACACCACGGGCTTGGGCAGGCGACGCCACGGGGTGACCGCGTGGTCGTCCGCGCGGGCGTTGCTGCCGTCCATGGGTGGCACTCCTGATTCGTATCGAGTGGGCTCACCCTAACGGAGGCGATGGGCATCGGCCAGGCGGGTGGTCGGTTCGATCCGAGGACCCGCCTGGGGTATTTCAGCGGCCTCGAAAATATCTCAAACAGCGGTGATTCAGATATCGAATTAGTAAACTCGACGCGTTTTGCATACGTGTCGCATGGACTTTCCGTTGCCGGGCCGTAATGTGTGTCCAAAGTTACACAAGAGACGCTCGAAATTAGCCGAGGGGCGCGCCGAAGATTCGCGAACCCGGCGGGCGTCACCGAGGAGTGGATGATGGGTGCATTCTCGACATCTCTGTTGCGCGCGTCGGCGCGCTCCGGAGAGCCTGCGGCCCCTCCGACGCCGCGGGTGCCGGCGCTCCTGGCTCGTATCGCCGCCTGGGTGTTCTTTCTCGGCGGCCTCACCGGCGCGATTCTCGGTATTGCCGGACTGCGCGTGGAGATCACCGTCGCGGGTTTGATCCTGGCCTGTACCGCAGGTCTGATCCTGCTCAAGATTCGCGCCGACGCGCACGATAGCTAATTTCTAGCGAATCAATTCCGGTTGGTAATTGTCCACTCGAAAGCCGTGGCTTCCGAGTTCGCGCCTTCGATAGTCCGGGATCGATTCGGTTCGCCGAGTTCTTTCAGCAAATCCTCGGAAATGCGCACCAACTCCGACAATACGGACGGGGTGAACCATTCCGGCCGGGTCGCGAACAATAGATCCTCGCTCGAGGTGTTCCCGGAGGCGCCCGGTGCGAACGGGCAGCCGCCCAGCCCGCCCAGCGAACCGTCCACCACGCCCGCGCCCGCGGCCAGCGCCGCCAGCGAATTGGCCACCCCCATACCCCAGGTGTCGTGCCCGTGGAAGACGATGCGGTGCTCCGGAGTTCCCCAGCGCCCGGTCGCCGCCACCGAAGCCACCAGTGCGCCAACCTGACCCGGATGCGCTTGCCCGAGGGTATCGGCGATCACGATGTCCGAGGCGCCCTCCGCGCGCGGATCGGCCGCGATGGCCAGCACCCGCGCCGGATCCACCGGCCCGTCGAACGGGCAGGTGAAAGCCGTTGCCAGACAGAGCTGGATGCGGCCGCCCGCCTCGTGCGCGTACCGGACCGCCTCCGGCATGGCGGCCAGGCTGTCCTCGGTAGTGCGGCCGATATTGGCCTTGTTGTGCGCGTCCGACACCGAGAAGCAGTACTGGAAGTTGCGCACGCCGGCCTCGGCGGCCTTGGCGACGTGCCGCGGCGTGGCCACCCACACCCAGCAGCGTTCCAGCTCCTCGGGGGTCAGCCGCTCGACCAGTTCGAGGGTATTGGCCATGGGCGGCACCAGATCCGGGCGCGCCATGGAACCGATCTCCAGCTCCGGCACGCCCGCGGCCAGCAGCTGCCGGGCGATCTGGACCTTGCGTTCGGTGGGCAGCACCTTCCCGGTGAGCTGCAGGCCGTCGCGCAGCGTGACATCGCGCAGGGTCATGACTTCGCCTCCAGGGCATCGATCTCGGCGTCGGTCAGGCCGAGCAGCTCGGACAGCACCTCGCGGGTGTGCTCGCCGAGGTCCGGGCCGACGTTGCGGATGGGCAGCGACTGCCCGCCGATCACGGGAACAATCCCGGGGAAACCGACTTCCTTGGGCTCCGGCTCGCCCACGTCCACCGGGAAGGGCTGGATCATATTGCGCGCCTTGTACTGCTCGTCGGCGACGATGTCGGCGGCGGTGTAGATGGGCCCGCACGGGATGGCGGCCGCCTCCAGCACCTGCAGCGCTTCCTCGCGGGTGCGCAGGCGCGTCCATTCGGCGATCGAGGCGTCGAGCCGATCGCGGTTGCGCCAGCGGCCCGCGTTGTCCTGCAACTCGGGGTCGGCGGCCAGGTCCGGGCGGTCGATGACCTGCATGTAGCGCTGGAAGATGGCATCGCCGTTGCCGCCGATGATGATGCTGTAGCCGTCGCTGGTCGGGTAGGCGTTGCTGGGCGCGATGCCCTCCATCCGCCCGCCGACCCGCTCGCGATTGATGCCGTAGGCCAGATAGTCGGGCACCAGCGATTCCATCACCGAGAGGATGGACTCGTTCAGCGCCACGTCGATGATGCGCTGCTCCAATGGAACCCGCTGCACCCGTTCCCGCTGGAACAGGGCCATGACGGTGCCGAAGGCGGCGTAGATGCCCGCGATGGAATCGCCGATGGACACGCCGACCCGCACCGGCGGCCGATCCGGATCGCCCACGAGTTCCCGCAGCCCGCCGACCGCCTCGGCCACCGCCGCGAATCCCGGCCGCCGCGACAGCGGCCCGGTCTGCCCGTAGGCGGAGATCCGCGTGATGACCAGATCCGGATTCGCCGCGTTCAGCACCTCGGGCCCGAGTCCCCACTTCTCGAGCATTCCCGGCCGGAAGTTCTCCAGCAGCACATCGCACCGCTTGATGAGATCGAGCACGATCCCGCGCCCGGCCTCGGTGCGCAGATCCAGCGTGATCGACTTCTTGTTCCGGTTGACCGTCCGGTACAGCATCGAGGTATCCCCGCCGTACAGTCGCCAATTCCGCAGCTCGTCACCGGTTTCCGGTCGCTCGACCTTGATCACCTCGGCCCCGAAGTCCCCGAGTATCCGCCCGGCCGTCGGCGCGGCCACGTAATTACCCAACTCCAGAACCCGAACGCCGTCGAGCGGCCGAATCTCCATGCCCACAGTCTGCACGATGGGGTTCGCGCGAATCCGGCGAAGTCGATGGGAACGGCATCCGCCGACGGACATGACAAAGGCCGGTGCGACGGCAAGAGAGAGGTTGGTGTCGTCGCACCGGCCTCGCCATGGGGCGCGGGGTGTACGTGTGGCACGCGCCCCATGGCATCGAGTCGTGTCGGTCCGCGAGACGGGCGGTGGCGGGTGAGTGGCAGCACCCCCATGGGGCCCGAATCGCGGTGCTCCATGCCGGGTTTCAGGCGGCTCGGGGCGTGACTTCCTCGATGATCGAGTAGTGCTCGGCGTTGCCGGTGATGATGGTGCTGGGGTCACCGTGCACGTCGACCGGGACGTCGCCGGCCAGGGTGATGCGGGTGAGGCGGCGGGGCTGGCCGTCGTAGTCGTCGATGGCGTAGTGCTGGGTGGCGCGGTTGTCCCAGATCGCGACGTCGCCGAGCTGCCAGTTCCAGCGGGTGGTGTTCTCCAGGCGGGTGACGCGGTTCTGGAGGAGCTGGAACAGGGCCTGGGATTCGGCGGCGGAGAAGCCGACGAAGTTCTTCACGAAGTGGCCGAGCAGCAGGGCGCGTTCGCCGGTCACCGGGTGCACGCGCACCACCGGGTGCTCGGTCTCGTAGTAGCTGGACTCGAATTCCTCGCGGTAGGCCTTGATGTTGGCGGTCACCTCCGCGTTCTCGCCCCGCGCCACCTCGGTCCGGTCGGCGGCGTAGTCGTAGGCGTTGGTGTGGCGGGCCCGCAGGTTCTCGACGAACGCCTTCAGCGGCGCGGGCAGCGAGTCGTAGGCGGCCACGGTGGAGGCCCAGGTGGTGGAGCCGCCGTAGGACGGCAGGTGCACCGCGCGCAGGATGGACGCCTTCGGCACCCGGTCGACGAAGGTGACATCGGTGTGCCAGCTGTTGGCGCGGCCGTATTCGGAGTCGATGGGCAGGGTCTTGACGCCCTTGGAGGTGACGGTCGGGTGCGGGGTGGTGGGCGCGCCCAGCAGCTGCGCGAACTCGTACTGCCCGTCCTCGGTCAGATGCTCCTGGCCGCGGAAGAAGATCACCTTGTGCTTGTGCAGCGCGTCCTGGATGGCCTGCACGGTCACCGAATCCAGGTCGCCGCTGAGCCGGACGCCGTCGATGCGCGCACCGATCCTGCTGCCCAGCTGCACGACCGTGGGGGTGGAAGTTGCGTAATCGACGGACATGCCATGCCTTTCGCCCGATGGAATCCGGCTCGGATTCGAGCCATGATCAGGACACCATCGGGTACGCCGCCGAAACAGGTTCAGGATCAGCGGGATCGAAAGGACAACGGCGGGCGCCGCGGGCGCTCAGCCCAGGTGTTCGCGCAGATACTTCAGATCGTCGGCCACGCCCTCGGCGGGGGTTTCCAGGATCACCGGCGCGTCCGCGGTGCGGCACACCTCCGCCAGCAACTGCGGATCGATGGTGCCGTCGGCGAAATTGGCGTGCCGGTCCGCGCCCGAGTCGAAGGCGTCGCGCGAGGAGTTCAGGTGCACCAGGTCGATGCGCCCGGTGATGGCCTTGATCCGTTCCACGATCCCGACCAGTTCCTCACCGCCCGCCCAGGCGTGGCAGGTGTCCAGGCAGAACCCGGCCCCGAACTCGCCGACTGCGTCCCACAGCCGCCCGATATCATCGAAATACCTTGCCATGGCGTGATTCCCGCCGGCCGTGTTCTCGATCAGGATCGGCACCGCGAACCCGCCCTTGTCGGCCTGGCGTTCGAACAGCTTGCGCCAGTTGACGAATCCCTCCGCCATCTCCTCGTCGGAGCGGACGTGCCCGCCGTGTACCACCAGGCCGAACGCTCCCAGGTCGGCGGCGGCCTTGGCCTGCTGGGCCACCGCGTTGCGCGAGGGCATGCGCAGCCGGTTGTTCAGGCTGGCCACATTGATCTGATACGACGAGTGCACCACCACGTCGATGTCGCTGGCCTTGATCTGCTCGGTCAGCGGGTGGGGTTTGGGTTTGTCCCAGCTCTGCGGATCCACCACGAACATCTGGATGACATCGGCCCCGAGCTGCTCGCCGAAGCCGATCGGGTCGCTGTCCGTCCGGACGTGAGCTCCAATGCGCATACGCCCAGCGTATCCCCGACCCCCGACAGCCCAGGGCGGGTCCGGCCGGGACGACAAGCAAACGTTGAGTGTTGCGTTAGCGGGTCGTGCGTAGATAGATCGGTAGGAATTCCGAAGCCCGGCCGATCAGAGGAGGTGAATACCGTTGCAGGCGAACGCTGCAGGTTCGCGCGGCGCGCCCGGCCCGGCGCGAGGCGCGGGTCGGATCGGCTACAGTTTCGGTGTTTTCCGGATCGGCCCGTTAACGATCACGCCGATCGTCTGTGGTACTCCGCACGCTGGTGGGTCCCGGCGCGTGGAGTGGGAAGTGGGAGATCGTCATGCTGTCCGAAGGTGACGTTTTTGCTGAGTATGTCATCGAGCGGCAGCTCGGCCGGGGTGGCATGGGTTCGGTGTACCTGGCCAAACACCCGCGGCTGCCCCGGCTGACGGCGCTCAAGCTGCTGAATCGGGAGATGGTCTTCGACAAGGAGGTCCGGGCCCGCTTCGAACGCGAGGCCGACCTGGTCGCCCAGCTGGACCACCACAACATCGTCACCGTCTACGACCGTGGGCTCGAGGACGGCCAGCTGTGGATCTCCATGCAGTACATCGACGGCATCGACGCCGCCAGCGTGAATCCGCAGACCCTGCCGCCCGAGCGGGCCGTGCAGATCGTCGCCGAGATGGCCGACGCCCTGGACTACGCGCACCGCAACGAGGTGCTGCACCGGGACGTGAAGCCCGCCAATATCCTGCTGGCCCGTTCCACCGGCGGTAAGGGCGAGCGGGTGTACCTGACCGACTTCGGCATCGCCCGGCTGCGCGACGACAGCGGTCACCTCACCCAGACCGGGACCTTCACCGCGACCCTCGCCTACGCCTCGCCCGAACAGCTGACCGGGTCCGCGCTGGACGGCCGCTCCGATCAGTACTCGCTGGCGTGCACGCTGTTCTGGCTGTTCACCGGGTCCGGGCCGTTCTCCGCCACCAACCCGGCCGCGGTCATCCAGGGGCACCTGCAGAATCCGCCGCCGCCGCTGAGCAGCGCGCGGGCCGGACTGCCGCCGAGCATGGACATGGTGATCGCCAAGGCCATGGCCAAGCGGCCCGAGGACCGTTTCGCCAGTTGCAGCGACTTCGCGGCCGCCGCGCGCAGTGCGCTCGCGAATCCGAGCGCGCCCGCCATCCCGCTGGTCAACCGGACCGCGCCGCCCATGCCGGTCATGCCCTACACCGGGGGACCGGCTCCGGTCGCACCGCTGACCGGTGGCGGCATGCAGACCGGGATGCCCATGTACACCGGTGGCGCGATGCCGACCGGTGGGCCCATGCAGACCGGTGGGCCGATGCAGACCGGCAATCCGCTGACCGGCGGCGCGCACCAGACGGGGATGCCGGTCACCGGCGGCCCCATGCAGACCGCGCGCCCGCAGACCACGCCGCCGACCCCGGCGGTGCCGTATCCGGCTCCGACACAGGTCAATCCGGTCAATCCGGTCCCGCCCAAGCCGGTGACCGGCAGCTACACCGGTCACGGCACCAACCAGTACACGCAGCCCCCGGCTTACGGCTACGCGGGCCCGGGCCAGCAGCAGCGGCCGCCGATCGCGCCGCTCGCCGGGCCGATGCCGCCCAAGAAGTCCAATGCCGGGCTCATCATCGGCATCGTGTCCGCGGCCGTGGTGCTGCTGATCGTCCTGGTCGTGGTGCTGGCGGCGATCGGCAGCAAGACGGGCGACGACAAGTTGGGGTCGCCGACGATCTCGGCCACCACGTCGCCGGGCGCCGCCCCCAAGAGCGACAAGTCGATCGACTGGTCGGCCGCGGCCAAGGAGTTCCCGAAGCTGTTGCCCGCCACCAAGACCGGCGGCAAGGGCCTCAATGGCGCGACCTGCTGGGTGGCCGACTCCCCGGTCTCCTCCGACGCCACCGACGGCACCCCCGACTTCGGCGACTGGAAGGTGCAGTGGCGCTGCTACGGCGGCAGCGACAACAAGGACCCCTTCTACCGCATCTTCGCCTACTCCTCGTCGGCCGCCGCGCAGTCGGTGGTGAAGGGCCTGACCGCCGACACCACCACCCAGGACACCAACGGCGGCAAGACCTACACCAACTACCAGATGACCGACGACAGCCATCCGCGCATGGTGACCGCCTTCACCGACCCCGGCCGCACCCAGTACCTCATGTACACCGACGGCCTGGTCGGCAGCATCGACGACGTCGTCAAGTGGTGGAAGAGCGCCCCCATCAACTGACCTGACCTGGGCGGATGACAGCCCCCGCACGGGGCACGTAGATTCGCGAACCGAAGGAGAGTCGGTCGGAAGGGATCTTGTGCTGCGCAGCGGGGAGTTGTTCGCCGGGTACGAGATCGAACGTGAGCTCGGGCGTGGCGGGATGGGGGCGGTGTTCCTCGCCCGGCACCCGCGCCTGCCTCGGCTGATCGCGCTCAAGCTGCTGGGCCGGGAGCTGTTCGGCGATGCCGAGATCCGGGGCCGGTTCGAGCGGGAGGGCGATCTGATCGCCCGGCTCGATCACCCGAACATCGTGCCGATCTACGACCGGGGCATCGACGACGCACAGCCATGGATCGCCATGCGGTATGTCGACGGACCGGACGCCTCCCAGCTGGACGCGGCGAATCTGCCGCCGCGCGAGGCGATCCGGATCATTGCCGAGACCGCCCGGGCGCTGGACTTCGCGCACAAGCGTGGGGTGCTGCACCGGGATGTCAAGCCCGCCAACATTCTGCTGGAACGGGCGGACGGCGAGGAACGGGTCTTCCTCGCCGACTTCGGTATCGCGCGGCTGCGCGACGACGCGAGCAAGCTCACCCAGACCGGCTCGTTCACCGCGACGCTGACCTACGCCTCGCCCGAACAGCTCTCGGGTCAGCCGCTCGATCCGCGGTCGGACCAGTATTCGCTGGCCTGCACCCTGTTCCGGCTGCTGACCGGGAACGTGCCGTTCGACGCCGAACATCCGGTCGGCATCATCCGTGGTCACCTCGAGCAAGCGCCGCCGCCGGCGAGCGCGCTGCGGCCGGGGCTCCCCGTGGCCCTGGACGCGGTCCTGGCCCGGGCCCTCGCGAAACAGCCTGAGGGACGGTTCGATTCGTGCGGGGAGTTCGCCTCCGCGGCGCAGGACGCGCTGGAGAATCCGGCGGGTGCGACGCAGTTCCTCGCGCCCGCGCAGTTCGGGCACGGTGGGACGCCGAGACCGTCCGGCCCGCCTCCCACGGCGGTGCTGAACTCCCAGACGGGCGGCGATCCGAATTCCGTTCCGGGAGCGCGCCGGACGATGCAGTACACCGCGATGGCTCCGGTGGCCACGCCGCCGCGTCCGCTGCCGCCGCCCCCTCCCGCGCCCCGCAAGAAGCGTTCCAGGCTGCGCGGCTGCCTGATCGGCGCGGCCGCGATCGTGGTGCTGCCGCTGGTGGGAATCGCGGGTTGCCTGGCCGTGATCGACCGGGCCGCGACCTCGAACACCCCCGCGACCACGACCGCCGAGCCCGCGCCGAGTACCGAGGAGGCGCCCGCGCCGACCGAGGCGACCGAGCCCGCCGGGGTCCCCGAGCACGCGGGCGCGGACGCGCAGCTGCTCAGCCAGCGCTTCCCGCAGATGCTGCCGCCCGCCGACCCGTCCGCCGAGACCAATGCGGGCATCGGCTACCAGGGCGCGGCCTGCACGACCTACCAGCATTCCGCGCCGCCGCCGGACTCCGGTTCCGGGGACCCGGACCTGGGTAACTGGTCGGTGGCCTGGGACTGCGCGGGCGGGGTCGGCCATCCGGCGTACCGGTTCGTCATGTACTCCTCGACCGCCGAGCTGGAGGAGGCGCTGGCCGCGCTGCCCGGCTACAACCGTTCCGAGGTCAAGGTGCGCGGCGGGAAGTACACGAACTACCAGATCAGCGGTAGTGCGCTGCTGCGCCCGCGGCTGGTGACGGAGTTCCACGCCAAGGAGGGCAAGGACGGTAAGGACGCGAAGCACGCCTTCCTCATGTACAGCACCGGCTTCCTCGCCACGGATGACCAGTTGCTGGACTGGTGGCGGTCCGCCCCCATCAATTGAGGCTCCGACCCGGTCGTTCGTGTGGACTTCGTGAGGACACGGCCATCAGGGACATCCCGGATGGCATCCGCCCGCGAAGCTAGACACACTGGACAGCATGACTTCGAACGTCTCGGAATCCGTCACTCTCGACACAGGCACCGACACGGTCGCGGCTCGCGCGACCGACCTGGTGAAGGTCTACGGCTCCGGCGATACACAGGTCCGCGCGCTCGCCGGGGTCACGGCCGAGTTCGCGAAGGGGGAGTTCACCGCGATCATGGGCCCTTCGGGCTCCGGAAAGTCGACGCTCATGCACTGCCTGGCCGGGCTCGACGCGGCCACCGCGGGCACGGTCCACATCGGTGACACCGATCTGACCCGGCTCTCGGACAAGCAGATGACGAACCTGCGCCGCGATCGGATCGGCTTCGTGTTCCAGGCGTTCAACCTGGTCCCCACCCTGACCGCGCTGGAGAACATCACGCTGCCGCTGGACATCGCGGGCCGCAAGCCCGACGAGGAGTGGCTCTCCACGGTGACCAAGCGGCTCGGCCTGAACGACCGCCTGACGCACCGGCCCGCCGAACTGTCCGGCGGCCAGCAGCAGCGCGTGGCCTGCGCCCGCGCGCTGGCCGGGAAGCCGGACATCATCTTCGGCGACGAGCCGACCGGCAACCTGGACTCGCACTCCTCCGGTGAGGTGCTGTCCATCCTGCGCGCCGCGGTCGACGAGTTCGGGCAGACCGTGGTCATCGTGACCCACGATCCGCGCGCGGCCTCGCACGCCGACCGGGTGGTGTTCCTCGCCGACGGTCAGATCGTGGACGAGCTGCGCGAGCCCACCGCGGATTCCATTCTGGACAAGATGAAGTCGCTGGAGACGACGGCCGGGGAGGACGAGCTCTGATGGCAGGCTCCCCGATGCGCAAGGTCGCCTTGCGCAATCTCGCCGCGCACAAGGTGCGGCTGGTGCTGACCCTGCTGTCGGTGGTGCTCGGCACCGCCTTCATCTCCGGGTCGTTCATCTTCACCGACACCCTGCAGAGCACCTTCGACGGCATCTTCGCCAATCAGGCCAAGGGCGTGGACGTGCGGGTGCAGCCCAAGGGGCAGCAGTCGCTCGGCGTGCCGGACGACGTGGTGACCAAGATTGCCCAGGTGGACGGGGTCCGGACCGTCGCGCCCAGCGTCAACGGGCCGGTGGTCCTGTTGAAGGACGGGCACGCCGTACAGACCGGTGGCGCACCGGCTTTCGGGCAGTCGTATCTGCCGCCGGAGAAGTCGGTGGCCGAGCCGGAGAAGTACGTCGACGGTGTTCCGCCCGCCAAGCCGGGTGAGATCTCCATCAACAACGGCGGCGCGGATCGGGCCGGTTTGAAGGTCGGCGATCGCACCCAGGTGCTGGTGCCGTCCAAGGGCAATATCGATGTGACCGTGTCCGGCATCTACGAGATCGACGGCTCCTCCAATACCGGTGGGTTCGTGCAGCTGCTGTTCGAGGACACGCAGGCGCGGCAGCTGTTCACCGACGGCAAGCACGTGGCGTGGGTGGACGTCGCGGCGCGGCCCGGTATGAAGGCCGACGATCTGCGCGACGAGATCAAGGCGGCGCTGCCCGAGTACAAGGTGCAGAACGCCGATGAGGTGCGCGAGGACTTCAAGGCGCAGCTGGGCAACGCGCTGAAGTTCATCAACTACTTCCTGCTGGCGTTCGGGTCCATCGCGCTGCTGGTGGGCACGTTCATCATCTACAACACCTTCTCCATGCTGGTGGCGCAGCGACTGCGGGAGCTGGCGCTGCTGCGGGCGGTCGGCGCGAGCCGGCAGCAGATCGCGCGGTCGGTGGTGGGGGAGTCGCTGATCGTCGGATTGATCGGCAGCGCACTGGGTCTGGCCGCCGGCGTCGGGCTGGCGTTCGGATTGTCCGGACTGCTCAACGCGTTCAAGCTGGGGCTGCCGACCGGGACCATGGCGCTGGAAACGCGGACCGTGGTGGTGGCGCTCGTGGTCGGCACCGTCGTGACGGTGCTCAGCGCGTACGCCCCGGCGCGGCGGGCGGCCAAGGTGCCGCCGGTGGAGGCCATGCGGTCGGAGTCCAATTCGTCCGGAGAGTCGTTGCGGCTGCGGACCATTGTCGGCGCGGTGCTGGCGGTGGCCGGTGTGGTGCTGGTGGTGCTCGGCGCGCGCGGCACCGGCGGGACGGCCGCCTCGGTGGTCGGGATCGGCGCGGCCGCACTGATTCTCGCGGTGCTGTTCGCCTCGCCCGCCCTGTCGCGGCCGGTGGTGTCGGCGCTCGGGGTGCTGACCCGGCCGTTCGGCCCGGTCGGACGGATGGCGCGCAACAACGCGATTCGCAATCCGCGGCGCACCGCGGCGACCGCGTTCGCCTTGACGCTGGGCCTGATGCTGGTGTCCGCCATCGGCATGCTGGGGTCCTCGGCCAAGGCCAGCATCAGCGAACTGGTCGACCACGGCGTGAAGGCCGACTACATGCTGGCGGGCCCGCCCGGCGGCCTGATCGGCGTACCGCTCGCCGCCACCGCCACCGTCGCCCAGGTGCCGCAGGTCAAGGATGTGGTGGCCTTCCACGGGATGGCGTTGAAGGTCGACGGCAAGCAGGTGCTGGGCACCGCGCCCGAGGGGCAGATGACCAAGGTGCTCGACTACACCATGCGCGAAGGCACCGACCAGCTCGGCGCCGACGACATCATGGTCTCGGAAACCTTTGCGGCCGACCACGGTTGGCATCTCGGCGACACCGTCGACATCACCAGCCTGGACTACCGCAAGTTCCCGGTCACCGTGGCGGGCGTCTACAAGGACACCCAGCTGCTGCAGAACCTGGTGGCCTCCATGTCCCTGTACGACCGGACCGTGCCGGTCAGCTACCAGAGCAGCTTCCTGGTCCTGGTCGCCGCCCAGCCGGGAGCGGACCTGCCGGCCATGCGCGCCAACCTGGAGAAGGCCACCGAGCAGTATGTGATCGTCCAGGTCCAGGACCGCGAGGACTTCAAGGGCGCGCAGGGCAAGCAGATCGACACCCTGCTGGCCATCCTCTACGGCCTGCTGGCCCTGGCGGTGGTGATCGCCATCCTCGGCATCGTCAACACGCTGGCCCTGTCGGTCGTGGAACGCCGCCGCGAGATCGGCATGCTCCGCGCGGTCGGCATGCAACGCCCGCAGGTGCGCCGCAGCATCTACCTGGAATCCATGCTGATCGCCATCTTCGGCGCGGTGGTCGGCGTCATTCTCGGCATCGGTCTCGGCATCGGATTCCTCAGCACCCTGAAGGATCTCGGCATCGCGACCATCGCCGTGCCGTGGGGTCAGATCATCCTGATGTTGCTGGCCTCCGGTTTCGTCGGCGTGCTGGCCGCCTTGTGGCCCGCTATCCGAGCCGCCCGCACACCCCCGCTGGCCGCCATCGCCGACCTGTGACCGGCTTCGTTACCCCAGGCCGTCATCCCCGTCGGTTCCTTCGCCCATGAAAGCGGGGGCCTTCGGAAATGACAACGTTTCACTAACGTGACTGGCCAGGGGGACGAGAGCCCGGGGTAGGGAGAGAGGGCCGACGCGGAATCCGCGTCGGCCCTTTGCTTTGCGGTCAGGTAATCGGGAGTCCTGCCGCGGCGGCGGCGATTCCGATGGCGGCGGCGGTCAGGAGGGTGGTGACCACGCCACGGCGGGCGGCCAGCAGGAAGACGGCGGCCCCGGCCAGGACGGCGAACTGCCAGGCGTGCTGCAGCGCCAGGGCGAGGGGGATGGCGGAGCCGAGGATGGCGCCGATGACGGCCGGGCCCGCTCCCGCGAGAAAGGCCAGGACTCGGGGGTTTTCGCGGAGCTGATCGAAGCGGGGGCCGCCGAAGACGACGAACAGGAAGGACGGGGTGAAGGCCACCAGGGCGGCGAGCAGGCCGCCGGGAATGCCCGCGGCGGCGTAGCCGACCACCGCGACCGTCTGCACGACCGGACCCGGGGTGATCTGGCCCAGGGCAACGGCATTGAGGAATTGGGCGTCGGTCATCCAGTGGTAGTGGGTGACCGCGTCGGACTGCATGAGCGGGATGATGACGAAGCCGCCGCCGTAGGAGAGGGCTCCGACCTTGAAGGCGACCCAGCTCACGGCCGCGAGACCGCCGAGGGTGGGCAGGGCGAACGCCAACGGCAGCGGCGCCGCCGACCAGGTCGATCGACCCGGAATGCCGGTGCGGACAACAACTTCCAGGAGACCCGCGGCGACGAGGACGAGCACCAGCCACGGACCGATCACGGCCGCGGCGAGCGCGCCCACCACCAGGTAAGCGATCCAGCGCAGTCGGGACGCCCGCTCCGATCCAGCGCGCTGCCAGCTCGCGGGCGCCAACCCGACGCCGGCATGGACGGCCACCGCCGCCACGGCCGCCCCCGCACCGGCCGCCGCGCCGAGCGCCCAACGTGGCACGCCACCGGCGAGGAAGAACGCCGCCAACGCCAGAATGACCACGAGACCGGGCACGATGAAGCACACCCCGCCCACCAGCGCCCCGGCCGTTCCCCGCAACCGCCAGGCCGAGAAGATGGCGAGCTGCGTGGACGCCGGGCCGGGTAGCAGATTCGTCGCCGCGATCGCGTCCTCGAACTCGTTGGGCGCGATCCACTTCCGCTCCTCGACGCACAACCGCCGCAGCAGCGCTATGTGCGTGGGCGGCCCGCCGAATCCGATGCACCCGATCCGTCCCCACTCGCGGGCGATCGTGCTGAGGCGAACCTCGACCGCGTGATCGCCCCGCCCGGCCCCGCCATCCACGCCCGCAACCCTCGCTTCATCGTCCTGACCAGCACCGGACCCCGCAGTACAGGCAGACGATAACAGCGTTCGGTCAACGGCACAGGGCGTGGTCGATCAGGGTGGCGGCCGCGGATTCCTGGGCCAGGATGTGCTCCGGGGTGTCGCCGAGGGCCTCCGACATGGAGACCACGGCGCTGCGGGCGCCGTCGCCGGTGACGCCATTGAGGGTGATGTAGCCGCCGTCGCCGCCCTCGTGGGACCAGTAGACGCCGCCGCAGCTCAGCGGGCGTTCGGCGAGGCCGAGGCCGTATCGGCCACCCGGCCACATGGTTTCGAGGTCCCCGCTCACCGGCACCGTCCGCCGCATCTCCGCCAGCCGGTCGGCCGGGAGCAGACGGCCGCCGAGCAGGGCTCGGAAGAAGGTGTTCTCGTCCGCGGTGGTGGTGACCCAGGAGAGGTTCTCCGGTTCCAGCGCGATCTGGTCGGTGACGTCGACTTCGGAACCGGGGCCGAAGAACTGGTAGGCGCGGGCGTGCGGCTGCGGGAGCGTGGGCGAGTCACCGAGCCACCGCGTTCCGCGCAGGCCGAGCGGGGTGACGATGCGGTTCTCGATCTCGGTGTGCGCGGGCCGCCCGGTGGCCTGCTGAATGATCTCGGCGAGCAATATGTAGCCGGTATTGGAGTACTGCCAGCCCGAGCCGGGCGCGAAGTCGGGCGCGTGGGCCATGGCCCGGGCGATCAGCTGAGCGGGAGTGTAAGTGTCGTAGCGCTGCTGGTAGTACTCCTCGGGTGTGGTGTACCCGGGCAGGTCGTCGTGAATACCGCCGGTGTGCTGCAACAGCTGGCGGAGGGTGATCCGGGTGCCGTCGTTCCCATTGCCCCGCACCACATCCGGCAGCCACCGCTCGACGGTGTCGTCGAGGGTGAGCCTGCCCTCGCCCGCCAGTTGCAGGACCACGGCGGCGACGAGTGTCTTGGCGGTGCTGGCCATCCGGAAATACCCGTCGGACGGCACCGGGTCGCTTGTCTGCCGGCCGGCCGTCCCGCTGGTGGCGACCGATTGCGTCCCGTCGGGCCCGACGACGCGAGCCTGCACACCACTGATGCCGAGGGCGTGGATCGCCTCGGTGTCCTGGCGCAACTGCAGCGCGAGGGAGGACTCCGCGGGCTCGGCGCACCCGGCGGTCGCCCCGGCGATCAGGAGAGCGCCGAGGACGGCGGCGCAGCGTTTGACCATGACTGAACGCTAGGTCCGGCTGCGTCCCTGGGGAATCCGGCGGATCCCTGGAATCCGGGTGGGGGAGATCCCCCAGGTTTCACAGGGTGATGCGGAAGGCCTTGTCGCCGAGGATGCTCTCGGGCGTGCGATGGTCCGCGAAGGCCGAATACACGATGGTGTCGGGCTGCAATGGGGCGTCGGCCTTGGACTTGCTGCCCTTGATGATCACCGCGATCACGATGATGACGATCACCAGCACCGTGACGATGGCGGCGATCAGCCAGGCCGTGCTGTTCGAATTCCGCCGCTGTGGAGCGTAATTCGGCTGCGGCGTGTGGTGCGCGTAGGTCTGCGGCGGCGTGTACGACGGACCCTGCTGACTCGTGAAATGTTGCGGCGCGGGCTGGTTCGGGTACGCCGGCGTCGAGTTCTGCTGGTTCGGGATCGGGTGGTGCGGGTAGGACGGGGCCTGCTGATGGGGGTACGACGGAGCCGAGGTCGGCGGCGACGGGTACGCGGGGCCCTGGTTGGTGTAGGCGGGACCCGGTCCGACCAGCGGGCGCGGGGTCGACGGGGTGGGTGTCGGCGGGCGCTGGATCACCGGCTGCGGGTGGGCCGGGGTCGGCGGGCGTGGGGCCACGATCGGCTGCGGGTGCGCGGGCGTCGGGGGCCGCGGCGGCGCGGCCGGAGCCGAGAGGGCTCGTTCGGCGGCGGTGGCGAATTCGACACACGAGCGGTAGCGGTCGGCGGGGCGCTTGGCCAGGGCCTTGGCCAGGACGGCGTCGATGGCGCGGGGCAGGGCCTGACGCAGCGGGCTGGCCGGGGGCGGCGGCTGCTGCAGGTGGCCGCGGATGACCGCGGCCGGGCTGGTGCCCTCGAACGGGACCGCGCCGGTGAGCAGCTGGAACAGGGTGCAGGCCAGCGAGTACTGGTCGGAGCGGCCGTCGAGGGACGCGCCGGTCAGCTGCTCGGGGGAGGCGTAGGCGAGAGTGGCTGTGACGGTGCCGGTCTGGGTCAGGTGGCCGGTGTCGTCACGCAGGCGGGCGATGCCGAAGTCGGTCAGGTAGACCCGCTCGCTGGAGCCGGTCTTGGAGGACGAGCGGGCCAGCAGGATATTGGCCGGTTTCACGTCCCGGTGCAGGACATTGAGGCCGTGCGCGTAGTCGAGGGCCTTGGCGGTCTCGGTGATGATCTGGACCGCCCGCAGCGGCGGCAGCGTGCCGGGGCTGATGGACGAGGCGTTCACGCCGTCGATGAACTGCATCGAGATCCACAGCTGCTCGCCCTCGTCGCCGCGGTCGTAGACGGTGACGATATTCGGGTGGTCCAGCCGGGCGACGAGATCCGCCTCGCGAATGAAGCGGGCGCGAATCTCGTCGTCGGAGAACATCTCCTGGTTGAGCAGCTTGAGGGCGGTCATCCGGGGCAGCCGCGGATGCTTGGCCAGATACACCGAGCCCATGCCGCCACGGCCGAGCTCGCGTTCGATGACGTAGCCGGCGAACACATCACCAGAGCGCAAACCGAGCACCCGCTTCCCGAAACCAAATCTGCCACGAGCCTGAATCCGCAGGGCAGCCTATCAGTGCCCGACGCCGCTCAATTGTCGCTGACCAGCCCTCAGCCCGCGTTGAGATGCGCCCAACCTTGCACGTCACCGCGGTCCAGCGCCACCGCGAGCAGGTCCGGGAACTTGTCCGGGGTGCACGCGAAAGCGGGCACACCCAGGGCCGTCAGCGCCGCGGCATTGTCGCGGTCGTAGGCGGGTGCGCCTTCGTCCGACAGCGCCAGCAGCACCACCACCTGCACCCCCGATTCCTTCATGGCGCGAATGCGCCGCAGCATCTCCGCGCGGACGCCACCCTCGTAGAGATCGGAGATCAGGACGAACAGCGAATCGGCCGGGCGGGTGATGAGCGACTGGGAGTACGCGATGGCCCGATTGATATCGGTGCCGCCGCCCAGCTGCGTGCCGAACAGCACCTCCACCGGATCCGACAGCTTCTCGGTGAGATCCACGACGGCCGTGTCGAACACCACCAGCGAGGTGCGCAGCGACCGCATGGACGCCAGCACCGCGCCGAACACCGACGCGTACACCACACTCGACGCCATCGACCCGGACTGGTCGATGGCCAGCACCACGTCCCGCTTCACCGCCTGCGCCTTGCGGCCGTACCCCACCAGCCGCTCGGGCACCACGGTCCGGTGATCGGGCAGATAGTTCGCCAGGTTCTTGCGAATCGTGCGGTCCCAGTCGATGTCCCGCAGCTTGGGGCGCGACACCCGCGCCGCCCGGTTCAGCGCCCCGCCGACGGCGGCCACGGTCTGCGCCGCGATCCGCCGCTCGATCTCCTTGACCACCTTCTCCACCACCATGCGGGCGGTGGCCTTGGTGGTCTCCGGCATCACCCGGTTCAGGCTCAGCAGTGTGCCGACCAGGTGCACATCCGGTTCGACCGCCTCCAGAAGCTCGGGCTCCAGCAGCAATTCGGTGAGGTTGAGCCGATCCACCGCGTCCCGCTGCATCACCTCCACCACGGTCGAGGGGAAGTAGCGGCGAATATCGCCCAGCCACCGCGACACCTGCGGCGCGGACCCGCCGAGCCCGCCCGAGCGCCGCCCGCCCCCGCCCTGCCCGGAGTCGTAGAGCGACCCCAGCGCGCGGTCCATCGCCTGATCGTCGGCGCCACCCAGGCCGCCGCCCCCGAGCCCGGCCTCCCCGGCGCTGCCGAGCACCAGCCGCCACCGCCGCAGCTGCCCTTCGTCGATCTCGTTCATGCCATCCCCCAGGATGTGTATGGGTGGTAACTGCTTGTGCCCCACAGGGAATTGAGTTTCCGGCCCGGCTCGCACGCGCGCCCGCTCCGCGGCTGCGGTCGAAGGCTCTGCGGCCCGTTCCGGCTACCGCCGTGTCGGCTCATCGGGCCACCCCGAGTATCTCGGCGGCCGAACGCATGGCCAGCGCGCCGCGGACCACGTCGTACTCCGCGCTGCCGGTAGCCGCGGCCGTCGGTGCGCCGTGACGGACGGCCTGGCCGATGGCCTGCCGCTCCCCGGCCTCGAACGCGCCGAAGGTCCGGCGCAGCAGGGGCAGGGTGGCCACGAACTGGTCCTCGTCGAGTCCGCACAGCCAGCCGTCGATGAGCGACAACAGGTTTCGGTCGTGCACCAGCAGCAGGCCGCGGCCGCCGAGGAAGCCGTCGATCCAGGCCGCCTTGTCCGGCGCGGTGCGGCCGACCGACAGCGCCGCCGATAGTCGGCGGCCGGACTCCTCGCCGCCGATGCGCTCGGCGTCGCAGAGCAGCCGCACGGCGCGGCCGACGATGCCGCCGTTCACGTCGTCGCGATCGGCCAGCGTCTCGAGGGTGGACAGCCAAGTCCCCGAGGCCCATTCGTCGTCGCGGTTCGACAGCGCCAGGTGCACCGCGTCGATCCGGCTGCGCAGCGCGGCCGCCGCGTCGGCGTCGAGTCCGGTCACCGCGCCCGGTAGGCCGGCGCAACTGCGGACCAGCAGACTGTCCGCCACCCGGGTCAGCGCCGCGCCGTCGGTGCCGCGCACGTCGCCGTAGCGGGCGATGCGCAGCAGACCGGGCAGCGCCGACATCAGGTGGGTGACATCGTGATCCAGGGCCGCGACGGTCTCCAGCCGCGCGATCAGTCCGTCGGTGGCCCCGCCGAGATCGGCCAGCAGCGCCTCCTCCAGCGCGGACGCCACCTTCCCGACCGTGGCGTCCGGATCCCGGGCGGCGTCGAGGATCTTCGCCTCGGCGGCCGACCGCAGGGTGGTGCCCCAGCGTGACGCCTCCACGATCGCGATCGCCAGTTCCGGCCGCCAGCGCAGGGTCCAGGTCTCGCGGAAGGTGCCCGCATTGCGGACCTGGCTGTCGGTCAGCCGCCCCCACCCGATGCCCAGCAGCCGGAGCCGGTGCAGCAGACGCGATCTCGCGAGCCCGCCGTCGGTGCGCAGATCCAGGTCGACGGTCCGTTCCAGCGCCTGCTGCTTGAGCCGCAGCGTCTTGATCTGGGCGCGCAGGTCCGCCTCCAGCGGCACCGTCGGCGTTCCCTCCGGCACCGTCCCCAGCGCCTCGCCCACCACCAGTTCGGTGCTGACCAGCCGCAACAGCGTCTCGTCGCCGTCGCACAGCACCGACCGGGTGGCCTCGGTGACCTCCGACAGCCCGGCCAGCGGCCGCCCCCGCAGGGTCGCGAGAGTCTCGGCCAGCCGGATGGATTCGATGATGTGCGCGCTCGACACCGGTAGATCGTGCGCGCGCAGGGCGCCCGCCACCTTGGTGAGCCAGCGGGCGATCGGCTGGTCGGTCTCGGTGAACAGGTGGTGGTACCAGCCCGGGGAGGTGATGCCCGCGCCGTACCCGGACGAGCTGGCCAGCCGTGAATGCGTCCACGGCACCCAGGTCAGCGTGGCTTTGCCCTTGGGCAGGCCCTTGAGCAGCCGGGCATCGGCCGCGGCCGGGCCCAGCTTGCCCTCCAGCGCGGGCGCGTGCCACGCGCCGCACACCACGGCGAGCCGTTTCGCCCCGTCCTTCAAGGCTTTTCGCATGATCTGCCGCATGTGCGCCTCACGCCGCAGCGTGTGCGCGTCCACCGTGATCCGCGCCGTGGCGGCGGAGAAGGGCTCCTCCTCCGCTGTCCCGGACCCCTCGGCCGGGACGACGGAATCGGATTCCTCCAAGACCTCCGGAAGATCCTCCGCGTGCTCGCGCAGGGCGGCCATGGCCTCGTTGACCGCGGGGAAGATATCGGCGTCCGAAGCGGATTCGACGATGGCGTCCCACCAGCGTTCGGCGTCGTCGTATCCGGCGGCCGAGGCCAGGATGCCGAGCGGGTCGGTCCGATCGCCCGGCTCGTCCTCCACGGCCAGGCAGATCGAAGCCGGCAGATCGCAGAAGCCCGCGGACACACCGTGTTCCGCCGCGTACCGCAGCGCCACCCACTCCGGGGAGAAGGTCGCGAACGGCCAGAACGCGGCCTTGGCGGGGCTGTCGGGCTGATAGGCGAGCAGGGCCACCGGCGGTGACATGCCCTCGGCCGCGACGTAACCGACCAGCGGATCGGCGTCCGAAGGACCCTCGATGAGGATGGCGTCGGGACGGAACCGCGCCAGCGCCAGCGCCAGCGAGCGCGCCGACCCGGGGCCGTGGTGGCGGATGCCGAACACCCGCGTCTCGGCCGGGCCCGTGGCCTCGGTGGAAGCCACGGTGTCGGCCGGGATCGTGGCGGCCGTCATTCGTGCACCTCGCGGCAGGCGCGGTAGAAGTCCGCCCAGTCCGGGCGCTGCCGCACAACGGCTTCCAGGTATTCGGTCCACACCACCTGGTCGGCCACCGGATCCTTGATGACCGCGCCCAGCACCGCGCCCGCGATGTCGGCGGGCCGCAGCACGCCGTCGCCGAAGTGCGCCGCCAGCGCGATGCCATTGGTGATCACCGAGATCGCCTCGGCCGTGGACAGCGTGCCGGTCGGCGACTTGAGCTTGGTGCGGCCGTCCTCGGTCATGCCCGAGCGCAGTTCGCGGAACACCCGCACCACGCGGCGGATCTCCTCGACGGCCGCGGGCACGGCGGGCAGTTCCAGTGCGACGCCGAGCTGTTCGACGCGGCGGGTGACGATGGAGACCTCCTCGTCCTCCCCGGCCGGCAGCGGCAGCACCACGGTGTTGAACCGGCGGCGCAGCGCGGAGGACAGCTCGTTGACGCCGCGATCGCGGTCGTTGGCGGTGGCGATCACATTGAAGCCCTTGGCCGCCTGCACCTCCGTGCCCAGCTCCGGCACCGGCAGCGTCTTCTCCGACAGCACCGTGATCAGCGCGTCCTGGACGTCCGACGGGATGCGGGTGAGCTCCTCGAGCCGGGCGATGGAGCCGGCGCGCATGGCGGTCATGATCGGCGAGGGCACCAGCGCGGCCTCGCTCGGACCCTCGGCCAGCAGCCGGGCGTAGTTCCAGCCGTAGCGGATGGCCTCCTCCGCGGTACCGGAGGTGCCCTGCACCAGCAGCGTCGAATGTCCGGCGATGGCGGCCGAGAGGTGTTCCGACACCCAGGTTTTCGCGGTACCGGGGACGCCGATCAGCAGTAGCGCGCGGTCGGTGGCCAGGGTGGAGACCGCGACCTCCATGATCCGGCGCGGGCCCACGTACTTGGGCGTGATCACGGTGCCGTCGGACAGCGTGCCGCCCAGCAGGTAGGTGACCACGGCCCACGGCGACAGGTTCCAGGAGGGTGGACGCGGGCGGTCATCGGTCGCGGCGAGCGCCTTCAGCTCGTCGGCGAAGGCCTGTTCGGCGTGCGGGCGCAGCAGGGCGTCCGGTTCCTGAGCGATGGTGACTTCCTGAGCAATGGTCACTGCAACTCCTCGAGCATCGTCTTGCGTTCAATGAGGTCATGGGCGAGCTGGTCGAAGGCCTGCTCCCAGTACGGATCCGCGCAGCGGCGGGCCAGACCGGACACCATCCCGGCCAGCTCCACCGGGAAGTGGGCGGACGCCGCGCGGAACAGCGTCCGATACGAGCCGGGCACCAGGCTGGGCGCACCCGGCCGGTCGGCGCACAGCTGAGCGCGCTCGGTGAGCAGCCGCAGCACGTGCTCGGCCATCGGGCCGGGCCACTGCCGGGGCATGGCGCGCAACAGGGATTCGATCTCGGCGAGCCAGCTGGAATCCAGGCCGCGCAGGTACCGCACCTGATCGGCCTCGGGCTGCAGCGCGAACAGGGCGCGCAGCTTGTCGGAATCCGCGTCGCGGGCGGCCGGGCCGGAGATCGCCCCGAACAGGGCCCGCGCCCACACCGGATCGCCCTGTGCCAGTGCGGCATCGGTCCAGCCGGCGAACATGGGTCCGCGCACGCCGTCGGCCATGGACACCCGGACCGCCTCCTCGGGCGACCCGAGCAGCCGTTCCCAGTGCCGCAGCGGCGTGGCCGCCACCACCCGGTGCAGCCATTCGGTGGCCAGATCGGGTGCGCCGTCGGCGCGATAGGCGGTGTAGCCGAAGGAATCCCCGACGCCGTCGCGGCGGGCCGCGTCGTCGAGCACGCCGGGGCCGGTGGTGACCAGTCGCGGCGTGACCGGGCGCGCGCCGAAGCTCAGCCAGGCCGAGGCCCGCTGCGACATCCGTTGCGCGAACGCCGAATCCGGCAGTCGTCCCAGCAGGTCCGCGGCCAGCCGCCGCACCTCCGCGCGCCGATCGTCGAGCGCGGTCTCGAGCAACGGCTCGTCGGCGAGCGAGAGCCCGTCGGCGAGGACCGCCAGCAGATCGGCCTTGCCCGGCCCGGACTCGGTGCCCCACGACCCGGCCAGCACGGCGCTCGCCGCCGCCGGATCGCGCTGCCGCAATTGGGTCAGCCAGCTGCGCCGTTCCGTCGCCCGGCCGTGCGACCACACGCTGTCGTCCTCGGCGGCCGCCCGCACCAGCGACTTCCAGCCCGGATGCTGTCCGGCCAGCCACCGTCCCCGCGCCCCGGCCAGCCGCAACAGCGGCTCCCGATGCGGCGCAAGCGCTTTGGCGCGATCGAGCAGGACGCTCACCAAGCCGTCCGGCGCGCGGAAGTCCCGCGGCCCGGCCAGGGTGAACCACTCCTCGAGGAACGACGAATTGTCCGACAGCATGTCGATCAAGCGCGCTCCCGCGGCGGCGGGCAGCAGCGGCCGCTCATCATCGGACGCGGCGGCACCGCGCTCACCGGAACCGGCGGTGACGCCGCCGCGAGCGAAACAGTCCTGCAGCGCAATGGATTCCAGTAGTACGACCGCGGGATCCCCGCTCAACGCGGTCGCCGCCGAGGTGACGGGCGTGGCCAATCCCGACAGGTCGGCCTGCCGTCGTGCCGTGCCGACCAGCGCCGCCGACACCAGTTCGGCGCTCCCGGCGTCCTCGATCCCGCCGCGGACCGGGTTCGGAGTCCCCGGTGCCACACCGACATCCACCATCACCCCGTCGGCGAGCGCCGCGACGGGAACCAGCCCGTCAGCGGTCCACTCGGCCAGCAGCGTCACCGCGTGCCCGCCCGACAGCCCGAGCAGCCGCCACGGCTCACCCTCGGTCGTCGACACCGGCAACGCGTCGCCACCGGATTCCACTATCTCCCAGCCATTTTCGCCGCGAACCGGAACGACATCGACGAGCAGCACCGGCCACGAACGCAGGAACGGATCGGCTCCCAATGCCCGCGCGTGTTCGACCAGCGCCGCCGCGATGCCGCCCGGGCGCGCGTCGGACCCCGCGTCGGTGTTCGCCGGATCGGATCCGCGTGGATCGACGCCGGATCCAACGGCCGCGACCTGGTCGCCGCGGTTGTTCTCGCCGGTGGCGACCGGCAGCGGGATCGTGGTGAAGGGTTCGGGAATGTCCTCGTGGCGGTCGCCCCAGACGGCGCGCAAGGGTGCGGCAGCGGGGTAGAAGTGCAGGTTCGCGTCCACCTGGAAGCCGGGAGCCGGGGTGTCGTTGGGGAAGGCGGGACTGCCGTAGTGGTGGTCCAGGATCAGGGCCCAGCGGCCCGAGGCCCGCCCGCGCAGCCAGACCCGGCGGGTGTAGAGGCCGTCCTCGGCGGTGGTGCGGACGCCCAGGACCTGCCAGCGGTCGCGGACCGCGGGTTCGACGCGGACCGACTCGGCCGGGGTCTGGTAGCCGATGTGGGTGCGCACGCTGGCGCGCAGGCCGGGGGAGAGCTCGTCGAGGCGGGTGTGCGCGGCCGCCAGCAGGTGCAGCCGGGCGTATTCGCGCAACAGTAGCCGGGGCCAGTCGGAATGGCTTGTGGCGAGCGGCAATTGACGCAGCGTGGCGGCCACGCCGGGGGCCTGCGCGTCGACCATGCGCGCGGCCACGGTCTCGAAGGCCCGCATGGAACGGTCGGACTGGGCCAGGCCGGTCCGGACCTGATCGGTGAGCCAGGTGTCCAGGTCGGCCAGGCCCGCGGTGACCCGGGCGCGGCGCTGATCGGCGGTGGCCCCGGAGCTCGCCGCGGGCTTGGCCTCGGGCGCGGCCTTCTTCGCCGCGCGGGCGGCCCGGCCACCCAGCCAGTCGGCCGCGAAATCGCCCACGGCGTCCGCGGCGGGCACCTCGCCGGCGCTCCACGACAGCAGCAGCGACAGGGCGTGCTTGCACGGGAACTTGCGGCTCGGGCACGTGCACTTGTACGCGGGTCCGGCCAGGTCGACGATGGTTTGGTACGGGCGGCTGCCGCTGCCCTTGCACAGTCCCCACAGCGCCGTGTCGTGCATCCCGGTGCCGCTCCACTTGCCGCGCAATTTGCGGGCGGCGGTCAGCGACGCGGCGTCCGGTGCGAGCGAGCCGATGTGATCGGCGGTCCAAGCGGTGGTCATCCATCCCCCTTCCTCGGTTGACATATTTCTATCCGAGGGCACCGACAGATCCGGGCGTCACGACGCGGCCGGGTCGGATGCGGAAGTCGTTCCGCCGCCACCGATTCGGACGATGCGGACGGTGCCCGCCGAGGGCCGCGGGCGGGCGCGGGCGGCGCTGTCGGTGGGCCGGGATAGGGTCGCGGACATGCCTCGCGTAGCGATCGAATACTGCACACAGTGCCGCTGGCTGCTCCGCGCGAGCTGGATGGCCCAGGAGTTGCTGACCACCTTCGCCACCGATCTGTCGGAGGTCGCCCTGGTCCCGGGCGAGGGCGGTGTCTTCCGCATCACCGTCGACGGCGAGCAGATCTGGGAACGCAAGGCCGACGGCGGTTTTCCCGACATCGCCCTGCTGAAACAACGCGTCCGCGACCGCGTGGCTCCGGATCGCTCACTGGGCCACGCGGACAAGAAGACGGACGAGAACGCCGGACCGGCGAGCTAGCAGCAGCCTCCGCCGCCGCAGCAGCCGCCACCCGCCGGCGGGGCGGGCATGGACACCGGGGCGGCGGCGCCGCGGCTCACGGTTCCGAAGGTGGTCAGCAGCTTGACGGTGTCGTCGTGGCCGTCGGGGCAGGTCGCGGGGGCGGACGCCTCGGCCATCGGACGGGTCAGCTCGAAGGTGTCGCCGCAGCTGCGGCATCGATACGCATAGCTCGGCACCCGGCCAGCGTAGACCACACCGCCGAGCTCGTGCGGCGCGCTGACGATGATCGCCCGGCGACCCGCGAACCACCAGTACCCTCGATTTACGGAGTACGAGGAGGTGTCGTATGAACACTCGGATCTTCGACGAGCCGACCGCAGGCGATGACGTGCCGGTGGCACGGACGGTGTCCGGCGACGTATCCGGCGTCGCCATCGGATCGGCCGCGGTCTGGAAGGGCATTCCCTACGCCGACAGCACCGCCGGTCCGCACCGCTTCCGCCTGCCGCAGCCCCCGCGGCCCTGGACCGGCGTCCGCGAATGCGTGCGCTACGGCGACGTCGCCCCGCAGACCCCGGGCTTCGTGCCCGTCGACGCCAATCTGCGCATGGGCGAGAACTGCCTGTGGCTCAATGTCTGGGCCCCGGCCGCCGCCGTCGACGAACCCCGCCCGGTCATGGTGTGGCTGCACGGCGGCGCGTACTGCCTGGGGACCGCCGCCCAGGCCATCTACGACGGCCGCCGTCTCGCCGAGGCCGGTCAGGTGATCGTGGTCGGCGTCAACTACCGGGTCGGCGCGCTGGGCTTCCTGGACCTGTCCTCGCTGGGCGAGGAGTTCATCCCGAATCTGGGCCTGCACGATCAGATCGCCGCGCTGGCCTGGGTGCGCGACAATATCGCGGCCTTCGGCGGGGACCCGGGCAATGTCACCATCTTCGGCGAATCCTCCGGCGCGGGCTGCGTCACCGCGCTGCTCACCTCGCCGCTGTCGGCCGGCCTGTTCCATCGGGCCATCGCCCAATCACCGCCCGCCACAGCGGTTTTCGGTCCAGAGCGGGCCGCTGTGGTGGCCAAGCGCTATCTGGAACTGCTGGAGCTGACGCCCGACCGCGCGACCGAACTGCTCACCATGCCCCTCGAACGCATGGTGACCGCGGCCGGAACCCTCTTCGACGAGGTGCCCGCGCGGGAACCGGGCCGCCTGGCCGCCGCGCCCGTGGTGGACGGCGATGTGCTGCCCGGCTACCCGAGCGAGCGCTTCCAGCAGGGCCGGTCGCATCGGGTGCCGCTGCTCATCGGCACCAACAAGGACGAATCCTCGCTGTTCCGGCTGCTGCGCTCACCGATCATGCCGGTCACGCCGGACGCCGTGAACTCCATGCTGCGCTCGGTCGCCGCCGAGCATCCGGGCCTGTCGCCCGAACGCGTCGCCGAGTTCGCGGCCGCCTACGCGGCGGGCACGCCGCGCGGCGCGATGATCATGTCGACCGACGCCGCGTTCCGGATGCCCGCGCAGTGGGTGGCCGACGCGCACTCCACGCACTCGCCGACCTGGATGTACCGGTTCGACCACGCCACCCCGATGCTCAAGGCGGCCCGGGTCGGCGCGGGCCATGCCACCGAATTGCCGTATGTCTTCGGCAATTTCGGTTCCTTCGACTACGATCCGACCTTCTGGCTCGGCGGACGCAAAGCGGCGCAGGAGGTTTCGGGCCGGGTGATGCGCCGCTGGCTGGCCTTCGCCGAGTACGGCGTGCCCGCCGCCATCGACGGATCCAAGCACTGGCCGCCCTACCACGCCGGCACCCGGACCACGCTCGTCATCGACAGCGTGGACCGGGTCATCGACGATCCCGACCGCGACCGCAACTCCGTGTGGGGCGACGACGTGGTCGGCTTCTATTGAGCCGCAACCGATCCCGACCCGCCCCGGCGGGCTACACGGTGGCGGTGGCCCGGCGGCCCAGGTGCGCGGGCATGTGCGCGTACCCGTGCAGGGTGTAGAGCGGGCGGCGTTCGGGCGCGCCCGCCAGCGTGAGATCCGGGAACGCGTCGAACAGCGCGCGCAGCGCGTGCACGCCCTCCATCCGGGCCAGGCTCGCGCCCAGACAGGTGTGGATGCCGCTGGAGAAGGTCAGATGCTCGCGGGCGTTCTCGCGGGTGATGTCGAACCGATTGGGGTCGGTGAACTTCTTCGGATCCCGGTTCGCGCCCGCCAGCGACATCACCAGGACGCTGCCCGCCGCCAGCCGCTGATCGCCGACCTCGGCGTCGGCCAGGGCGATGCGCGCGGTCATGGTGACCGGCGGGTCGAAGCGCAGGATCTCGTCGATCGCCTGCGGCCACAGGTCCGGATCCGCGCGCAGCATGGCCAGCTGCTCGGGATGCGACAGCAGCTGGACCACCCCGTTGCCGATCAGGTTCACGGTGGTCTCGAACCCCGCGCCCATGAGCAGGCTCGCGGTCGCCTTCAGCTCGCGCTCGTTCAGCTCCCCGGCCGTCACCAGACTGGACAGGATGTCCTCGCCCGGGGTGGCCCGCAGCTTCGCCAGATGCCCGTTCAGGTACTCGTCCATCACGCCCATGGCCGTGTACGCGTCACGCCAGGCCCGCCACGAGATGCCGATGTCCAGCAGCGGGCTGGCGGCGTCGCCCCAGGTCAGGAACTCGTCGCGGGACGCCTGCGGGAAACCCAGCATCTCGGTGATGATCGCGATCGGCACCTGCTGGGCGAAGGCCGCGATCAGATCGGCCGAGCCCTCCGGCGGCAGCTCGTCGAGCAGCTCGGCGGTCACCGACTCCACCCGATCGCGCAGCCGGCCGATGGCGCGCGGGGTGAACGCCGCCGACACCGACTTGCGGATGCGGGTGTGATCGGGCGGATCGATCATCAGCATGGACGGCGGCTCCACCGGATTCGGCGGCGTCTGCGCCCGCTTCAGGCGATCGCGCAGCCAGGCGGGCATGTCCACGCCGTCCGGGCCGAACGCGCCGAAGCGGTTGTCGCGCAGGATGGTGCGGATCAGTTCGTAGTCGGCCGTCGCCCAGGTGTACGGGTTGTGCACCAGGCGGCCGCGGGCACGGATGTCCTCGATCAGGGGATACGGATCGTGCAGCGCGTCCGACGTGGTGATCAGCTTGGCGAACGGAACATCGTGGCGGGCCTGCCAGCGCAGGCCCCAGCGCGGGGCGCCGTGCTCGACCATCCATCGGGCCCAGTATCGGGGACTCATCATCGCGGGACTCCCTCGTCATCGGATGATTCCACGGTACGTACACGCTTGCCGTGGATAAACATCCCGAGGAGGGAAAGTGTGCTCCTACCGGGGTAGGAGCAACTCGCAACTTTCCGGGCAAGCCCTTGAAATCACAGCCATCGACGACGGATCGTCAGTGGCGCTGGGCGGTGACGCGCTCCGTGGCGACCCGGTGCTCCTGGGCGGCGGGGTCGGGATTGGTGACCTGGACCAGTGAGGCGCCGGCGGCCAGTACCGCGACGAAGCCGTCGATCAGTTCGGCGGGGGTGTCCCAGGGCGTGGTGGACAGGACCCGGTCCTCGGCGGTGAAGCCCTGGCGGGCAGCCGATTTGCGGGCCTCGTCGAGGACGGCGGAGACCGAGGTGCCGTCGAGGGCGCAGCCGATGCCGTGCGGGCGGAACTGGTCGCCGTGGACGCGGACCGAGGTGGCGTAGTCGGTGACGCCGATCGGCAGGTCGCGCACCGGCATGCCCATCGGGTCCAGCGAGAGCGCGGCCACCTCGGCGATGCCGTCCGCCTCGTCGATGCGGTCGGCGGTCACCAGCGCCAGTTCGGCGTCCGGGTCGGCGTGCAGCACCACCTCGACGCCCGCCCACCAGCAGCCCAGCAGCACCGCGGCGGTCTGCCAGTGCGCCGGCAGCAGGACCGCCACCCGGGCGCCGGAGGTGAGCCCGAATTCGTCGCGAATCATATTGGCGGTCTTGGCCGCCCAGTTGGCCAGCGTGAGCGCGGACAGTTCGATGCGCGCGCCGGTGGCGTCGTCGTAATAGGTGATGCGCGGCCCGGCGGGGTCGCGGGCGAGGATGGGGTCGAGCACCGCTTCGGTGAGGGTCTCGTTCAGTTCACGCATTTCGGTCCGTTCGTGCCGGCGTCGATAGGTGGGGCTGGGGGCACGGGCGTCGCGGTCGCGGTTCCGGAGAAATCGAACGTGGCGCTGCCCTTCGCCGAACCCGGACCAGAATAGTCACCCGCCAGCACCACGCGGACCGAGCCCTCGGGCAGCCCCGGCTCCGCCATGACCGGCAGCCCGCCCAGCGCCTGCGCCACCGCGCGCGCCTTGGGGTCGCCGCCGGAAGCGGCCAGCACCCGGCTGCTCTGCACCGGCCCGCCGATCCAGTTGTCCACCGTGCCGGTGCGGAAACCCTTGGCCGCCAGCGCCTGTGCGGCCTGCCCGGCCAGGCCGCCGGCGCCGGAGGCGTTGTAGACGTCGGCGACGACGGTGGACGGTTCGATGCCGCCGTCGCCCTTGGTGTCCTCGTCGTCGTCGCCGACCGCGGCGGTCACGTACTTGTGCACGGCGGTCGGATCGACCCGGACCACGGATTCGCCGTTGTCGGTCCAGCCGTTGAGGTCCTTGACCGGAATGGTCTCGAACTTCACCTCGCCGCCCGCGAGGTCCTGCAGCTGGTGCAGGAAGCTGAGCACGTCCCAGTCGTCGTCGAGCACCACGGTGCGGCCGACCGCGTCGCTGAGCTCCTTCAACCGGCCGGGGCTGGCGAGCACCTTGGCGCTGAGCACCTGGTGCACCAGCTGCGCCATGTACACCTGCTGACGCACGATGCGGTCGATATCGCCGCGCGGCAGGTCGTGGCGCTGGCGCACGAAGCTCAAAGCCTGTGCGCCGTCGAGCTTCTGCTTGCCGGCCGGGAAGTCCGCGCCCGAGAGCGGTTCGTCCACCGCGTTGTTCAGGCACACGTCGACCCCGCCGACCGCGTTGGTGAGCAGCACGAAGCCCAGCAGTCCGACCTCGGCGTAGTGGTCGACGGTGATGCCGGTGAGCCCGGCCACCGATTTGACCAGCGCCTGCCGACCGGCCTGGGTGGAGCGCTGGTCCGCCTCGGCGGGGGAGACGCCCTGATCGATCAGCTTCTGCTGCAGGGTCGACTTGGTGATGCCGTACGCGGAGTTGATCTTTCCCTTGCCCAGGCCCGGGATGTCCACGTAGGAGTCGCGCGGGATGGAGACGGCCACGGCCGAGCGCCCGTTGTTGGGCACCCGGATCAGGATGATGGTGTCGGTATTGAGTCCGCCCTCGCCGTCGTCGCCGGCGTGCAACATGGCCAATTCGTCCTGGGTGAGCGGATTTCCGTGCGCGTCGGTGCGCGCGTCGATGCCCACCATCAGGATGTCGGTCGCACCGTCGGACTTGCCGCCGCCCAGCCCCAGATTGCCGATCCGCTCGATGCCCGACACCAGCTGGTCCACACTGTGCCAGCCGAGTCCGGTCACCGTCAGAGCCAGCACCGCGGCCAGCGCGGCCAGCGCCCGGCCCGGCCCGCCCCGCGGCCGCGGGCGCATCGCTGATGGGCGGGACCCTTTCGGCACGGATGCCCAGGCACTCTCCGGCAACCGACTGTCCTTTCCAAACTCGGCCCACTGGACCCCGGCAAACGAGGTCGAATCGAATGGGAGACCCCCACCCTGCAGGCTAGTGGCGGTAACCGTTCAGTTGCCGTAGCCGGGACTCCGTGAGTCGCGCGATGTCGCCCGATTACCCCGGTCTGTCCGAATGAATCCACAGGTCGCGACGGGTTCGCGGGGTCACTGACATGGCGTGCCACACTGACAGCCGTGATTGCCGACGACGTGAGCCCGACCACCGGGCAGCCGCGCCACGAGAACGCCCGGCTGCTGGTGACCGGAGCGCGCGGCCAGCTCGGCCGGGCCCTGACCACCCTCGCCCCCGGGGCGCGCGGCCTGGCCCGCGCCGATCTCGACATCACCGCCGCCGACGCCGTGCGTGAACTGGTGAAACCCGGTGACGTACTGATCAACTGCGCGGCCTACACCGCCGTCGACCAGGCCGAGTCCGAGCCCGAGGCCGCCTTCGCGGTGAATGCCACCGGGCCGGGCGTGCTGGCCCGGGTGTGCGCCGAACGCGGCGCCCGGCTCATTCACGTCTCCACCGATTACGTGTTTCCGGGCACCGCCTCCCACCCGTACGAACCGGACGATCCGACCGGACCGGCCACGGTGTACGGGCGGACGAAACTCGCTGGCGAGCAAGCGGTTCTGGAGTATTCGCCGGATGCCCGCATCGTGCGGACCGCCTGGGTCTACACCGGCGACACCGGTGATTTCGTGGCGACCATGCGGCGGCTGGAAAGCGAGCGAGACACCATCACGGTGGTGAACGATCAGATCGGCTCACCGACCTACGCCCTCGATCTCGCGGCCGGTCTGCTGGAACTCGCGGGGACGCTGGGGACGGGCGCCGATCCCGGGGGACCCCGAATCCTGCACGCCACCAATGCCGGACAAGCCAGTTGGTTCGATCTGGCGCGCGCGGTCTTCGCGGGCCTCGGCGCGGACCCCGAACGCGTACGGCCCTGTGGCACCGAGGATTTCCCGAGACCCGCTCCGCGCCCGGCGTATTCGGTCCTTTCGGGCAATTCGTGGGAAGCGGGCGGCCTGTCGCCGTTGCGGGACTGGAAGCTGGCACTGAACGACGCATTGGCCGCCGTCTCCGACTATCCTGGGCCCCCGTGAGCCCCTCGGATTCTGTCGGACAGCCCCCCGCCGCGGCGAAAAAACCGCAGCTGGCAGTCGTCACGGTGACCTACTCGCCCGGCGAGCACCTGGAACACTTCATCAGCACCCTGGCCATCGCGACCGGTGAGAAGCCGCAGGTCATCCTGGCCGACAACGGCTCGGTCGACGGTTCCCCGGAACTGGCCGCCGAGGCCAATGCCCACGTGCGCCTGCTGCGCACCGGCGGCAATATCGGCTACGGCGGCGCGATCAACCGCGCGGTGGCCGAGATCGATCCGGACATCGAGTTCATCGTCATCGCCAACCCGGACGTGCGCTGGGGTACCGACGCCATCGACGAACTGCTGGCCGCGGCCCGCCGCTGGCCGCGCGCGGGTGCGCTGGGCCCGAAGGTGCTCGAGCCGGACGGCAGCACCTACCCGTCCGCGCGTTCGGTGCCGGGCATCGCCGACGGCGCCGGCCACGCCATCCTGGGCAGCATCTGGCCCAAGAACCCGTGGACGCTGCGCTACCGCCAGGACAACGAGGCCATCTCGGAGCGTTCGGTGGGCTGGCTGTCGGGTTCCTGCCTGCTGGTGCGCCGCGCGGCCTTCGATTCCATCGACGGTTTCGACTCCCGGTACTTCATGTACATGGAGGATGTCGACTTCGGCGACCGGATGGGCCGGGCGGGCTGGCACAATGTCTTCGTGCCGTCCGCCGAGGTCACGCACGCCAAGGGGCATGCCGCGGGTCGTCATCCGGAGACCATGCTGCCTGCGCATCACGCCAGCGCGTACCGTTTCCAGGCCGACCGGCATCCGCACTGGTGGCAGGCCCCACTTCGGGTGGCACTGAAAGCTGGACTTGCGGTGCGCTGCAAACTTGCGGTTCGATCCGCACTGCGCGAACGAGATCGAAACGGCTCTGTTTAACATTTGGGGCGGTTAGGATCTGCGGTCGCGTATCACTGACCACCTGACACAGGGGAGAAGATGGCGAACAGCGGTAACACCGCCGGGTCCACGGACGCGGTGATCCTGGTCGGAGGCCAGGGCACCCGCCTGCGTCCGCTGACCTTGTCCGCCCCCAAGCCGATGCTGCCCACGGCCGGACTGCCGTTCCTGCAGCATCTGCTCGCGCGCATCGCCGACGCCGGCATCACCCATGTGGTGCTCGGTACCTCCTACAAGGCGGAGGTGTTCGAAGAGCACTTCGGCGACGGCTCCGAACTCGGCCTCGAACTCGAATACGTGACCGAGGACGAGGCGCTCGGCACCGGCGGCGGCATCCGCAACGTGCTGCCCAAGCTGCGCGCCGACACCGTGCTGGTGTTCAACGGCGACGTGCTCGGCGGCACCGACCTGGGCGGGGTGCTCGAGACCCACCACACCTCCGGTGCCGACGTCACCCTGCACCTGGTGCGGGTCAGTGACCCCCGCGCCTTCGGCTGCGTCCCCACCGACGAGAACGGCCGCGTCACCGCGTTCCTGGAGAAGACCCAGGATCCGCCGACCGACCAGATCAACGCCGGCTGCTACGTCTTCCGCCGCGAGTACATCGAGAAGATCCCCGCGGGCCGTCCGGTCTCGGTCGAACGCGAGACCTTCCCGTCCCTGCTCGCCGAGGGCGCGCACATCCAGGGCCACGTCGACGTCTCCTACTGGCGTGACATGGGCACCCCCGAGGACTTCGTGCGCGGCTCGGCCGACCTGGTCCGCGGCATCGCCCCGTCCCCGGCGCTGCCGGGGCAGCGCGGCGAATCCCTGGTCCACCCCGGTGCGGGCGTCGCGCCCGGCGCGCTGCTGATCGGCGGCACCGTCGTCGGCCGCGGGGCCGAGGTCGGCGCGGGCGCTCGCCTGGACGGCGCGATCCTGTTCGACGGGGCGCGGGTGGAAGCCGGCGCCACCGTGGAACGTTCGATCATCGGCTTCGGCGCCCGGATCGGTCCGCGCGCCCTGGTCCGCGATGCCGTCATCGGTGACGGCGCGAATGTCGGCGCGCGCTGTGAACTGCTGCGCGGCGCGCGCATCTGGCCCGGGGTCGACATCCCGGACGGCGGCATCCGCTTCTCCACCGACGTCTGATCCGTCACAACGAAATCGGCCGCCTCCATGGATGGGGCGGCCGATTTCGGGTGTGTGGCGGAGTTTCCGCGGGCGCGGTCAGCGCTCCCACTTGCCGGGGTTGAGGTGGAACTGCGCCAGCGCGGTGGCGTGCCCGTGGCCCATCTCGTGCTCGGTCTCGAGCCAGTTCACCAGGTCCTTCTGCCCGGTGATGCCGGTCTCGGTGAGCAGGGTGAACCAGTCGTCCACGGAGCGGCCGTATTTGGCCTCGATGGACGGGAAGTACGAAGCCGGGCCGTGGGGCTTGGTGGTCGCCATGTCAGTCTCCTGTGCGCTGGGGTGTCATGGGTGGGGACGGTGCGCCCCACCGGAATTCATCGTGCCGTGTCGCGGGTCACAGCATATGCATTGGTAGATTGTCTAGCGATGCTAGAGTTTGGGCATGAGCGCCATCCAGACCCGCAAGGAACGCGAACGCATCGAACGGCGGCAGCGCATCATCGACACCGCGCGGGAGATCGCCGAGACCGAGGGCTGGGACGCGGTCACGGTGCGCAAGCTCGCGGATCGCATCGAATACAGCCAGCCCGTGCTGTACAGCCACTTCGCGGGGAAGGACGCCATCGTCTCCGCGGTCGCCGAGGCGGGGATGGCCGAATTCGCCGGCGTGGTCCGCGAACTCCGCGAGTCCGCGGAGACCCCCGAACAGGCCCTGTGCGCGGTGGTCCAGGGCTACCTCGACTTCGCCCGGGACAGCGCCGCCCTCTACGACGCCATCTTCCTGCTGCGCACCGACCTGAAATTCGGCCCGGACGCGCCGCAGGCCCTCAAGGACGCGTTCGTCGAACTGCTGCTCACCTTCGCGCCCTTCGCACCGCCGCACGACCCCGAGACCTTCACCGAGGTCGCCTGGAGCACCATGCACGGCCTGGCCACGCTGGATCGGGGTGGCCGACTGCGGCCCGACTTTCGACAGCAGCGCCTGGAAATCCTGGTCGCCCAATGGGTTCGCGGTGACCGACCCCACTGATCACCCACGCACCTCCCACCCGGGCATACGCTGAAAGCATGGCTGACGCGGTGGTGGTCGGATCCGGTCCCAACGGGCTCGCGGCGGCGGTGATCCTGGCCCGCGCCGGGATCGACGTCGAGGTGTACGAGGCCTCCGACGGCATCGGGGGCGGGTGCCGCACCGGCGAGGTCACGCTGCCGGGCTTCCACCACGACCTGTGCGCGGGCGCGCATCCGATGGCGGTGGCGTCCCCGTTCTTCCGGGCCTTCGATCTGAAGGCGCACGGGGTCGAACTGCTCACCCCGCAGGTGTCCTACGCGCATCCGCTGGACGGCGGCCGCGCCGGGCTGGCCTGGCTCGACCTCGACCACACCGCCGACGGCCTGGGCCGCGACGGGGGAGCGTGGCGGCGGCTGTTCGGTCCGCTGGTACGCAAGTGGGAGGACCTGGTCGCCCTGCTCATGTCGGATCTGCGGCATCCGCCGATCGACCCGACCGGCATGCTGCGCCTGGACCCCGGGATCGAACTGCGCGTCCTGCGCCGGATGGTCGAACAGGCGACGCCGTTGTGGAACATGCGTTTTCGCGAGGATGTGGCGCCCGCGCTGCTCACCGGTGTGTCCGCGCACGCCATCCGCCCGCCGCGCGGATTCCCGGGCGCCGGTGTGGCCATGCTGCTGGGCACGCTCGCCCATGCGCGCGGCTGGCCGGTGCCGCGCGGCGGCAGCCAGGCCATCATCGACGCCCTCGCCGAGGATCTGCGCACGCACGGCGGGCGCATCGTCACCGGCCACCGCGTCGACTCCCTCGACGAATTCGACGAGGTCCGAGCGGTATTGCTGGATGTCGCGCCCGCCGAGTTGCAGCGCATCGCGACCCTGCCCGCGCGATACGACTTCGCGCTCAACAGGTTCCGCTACGGCGGCGCGGCCTGCAAGGTGGATTTCGCGCTCTCGGGTCCGGTGCCGTGGCAGGCGCGGGGCTGTGATCGGGCCGGAACCCTGCACCTGGTCGGCACCCGCGCCGAGGCCGTGGCCGCCGAAAAGGCCGTCGCCGCAGGGCGGCACGCCGAGCGGCCCTATGTGCTGGCCATCCAGCCCGGCGTCGTCGACGACACCCGCGCGCCCGCGGGCAAGCACACGCTCTACACCTACGCGCACGTGCCCAACGGCTCGGCCGAGGACCTCACCGAGACCATCACCGCCCAGGTCGAACGCTTCGCCCCGGGCTTCCGCGACCTGATCCTCGCGACCAATGTCCGCACCGCGGTCACCATGCCCGCGCACAATCCGAACTACATCGGCGGCGACATCTCCGCGGGCGCGATGACCCTGCGCCAGACCGTCTTCCGGCCCGCCCCGCGCTGGAATCCGTACGCCACCCCGCTGCCCGGCGTCTACCTGTGCTCCTCGGCCACCCCGCCGGGGCCGGGCGTGCACGGCATGAACGGCTACCACGCCGCCCGCCACGCCCTGCGCAAGGAGTTCGGCGTCCCGACCGATCCGCTCGAACTGCTTACCGGCCACTGGCGCAACTGATTGCTACGCTGCGGCCATGGCCGGTTACTCGGGCACGCCGCTCCCGCGCAAGCTCGGCATCAGGCCCGGGAGCCGGGTGCTGCTGGCCGGGGCGCCCGCGGGATTCGAGCTGGGGGAGTTGCCCGGCGGGGTGCTGGTGCACCGCCGCGCCGGGATCGGGCCCTATGACGTGATCCTCGGCTTCTGCCCCGACCGCGCCGCCCTGACCCGCCGGTTTCCCGGCTGGCGGGAGCGGCTCGCGATCGACGGCGGCCTGTGGCTGGCCTGGCCCAAGAAGTCGAGCGGCGTCCCCACCGATCTCGGTGAGAACGCCGCTCGCGCTTACGGTTTGGGTCAGGGCCTGGTCGACAACAAGGTCGCCGCCATCGACGGGACCTGGTCGGGACTGCGGTTCGTGGTCCGCCTCGCCGATCGCTGACTACTGCTGGACCGGCTGGGCGCGATAGAGATCCGGCTCCAGGTAGATGACCCGGGCGGCCGGGACCTCGGCGCGGACTCGCGCCTCGGCCTCGTCGATGGCCGCGGCGATCTCGGCGATCTCCAGGCCGGGCACGATGGCGACCTTGGCGGCCACCAGCATCTCCTCCGGGCCCAGGTACTGGGTGCGCAGGTGGATGACCTTGTCGATGCAGCGGTCGTCGACCAGGGCGGCGCGGATGGCCGCGTCCTCCTCGGGGGTCGCGCCCTCGCCGATGAGCAGGCTCTGCATCTCGACGATCAGGATGACGGCGATGATGCCGAGCAGGATGCCGATCGACAGGGTGCCGACGCCGTCCCAGACCGGGTCGCCGGTGATCATGGTCAGGCTGATCGCGGCGAAGGCGAGGACCAGACCGATGAGCGCGCCCGAGTCCTCCAGCAGCACCACCGGCAGTTCCGGGTTGCGCGAGTTGCGGATGAACCGCCACCAGCTGGCATTGCCCTTGAGCGGCTTGGATTCCCGCATGGCGGTGATGAAGCTGAAGCCCTCGAGCCCGATGGCCAGGCCGAGGATGACGATCGCGACGATCGGGTTGGACAGTTCCTCGGGGTGCTCGATCTTGTGGATGCCCTCGTAGATGGCGTACACCGAGCCGAGCGCGAAGATGACCAGCGCGACCACGAACGAGTAGAAGTAGCGGTTGCGGCCGTAGCCGAACGGGTGCAGCTCGTCGGCCTCCTGCGCGGCGCGGCGCTGACCGAGCAGCAGCAGGCCCTGGTTGGAGGTGTCGGCCACCGAGTGCACGGCCTCGGCGAGCATGGACGCGGAGCCGGTGATGGCCGCGCCGACGAATTTGGCCGCAGCGATGCCGGCATTCGCGCTCAGCGCCGCCAGGATGGCCTTCTTACCGCCGCCCGCAGACAATGAACCGCCCCTTCCGATGTCCGTTTTGCCTAGAAAACGTGTGTGACCGGGAGGAGCCTACCGTCCGCTCGTCACTCCTCGCCGACCGCGGCGCAGAACAGCTGCGCGGGACCGTCCACCGCCTGAGCCCGGATTCCGCCGTCCGCCGCCGAGATCCACGCCGCCCGGCCGCGCTCCACGATCAGGTCGTGATTGCCCTGGAACAACCGCACCCGGCCATGGGTGACCAGCGCGATCACCGGACCGGAACCCACCACCGTCACCGGCTCGGCGTCCGGGTCCAGCTCGAAGCGGCTGAGCGCGAACTCCGGCGCGGGCGTGTGATAGCGGAAGACGCTGTCCGACACCTGCTCCGCACGCACCACCGGCAGGTCGAGCGGCTCGAAGTCGAGCACCCGCAGCAGCTCGGGGACGTCCACGTGCTTGGGGGTGAGCCCGCCGCGCAGCACATTGTCGGAGTTGGCCATGATCTCCACGCCCACCCCGCGCAGGTACGCGTGCAGGTTCCCGGCGTCGAGGAACAGGCCCTCGCCGGGCTCCAGGGTGATGCGGTTGAGCAGCAGCGCCGCCAGTACCCCGGCATCACCGGGGTAGGCCTCGGCCAGCTCGAGCGCGGTGCGCACCTCGGACACGAATTCCTTGCCGCCGCTGCCCGCCTCGGACAGGTAGCGCACACAGCCGTCGAGCACCTTGGGCAGCAGCGTGCTCAGGCTGGCCTGCGGCAGCGCGATCCAGGTGGTGAACAGCGTGCGCAGGCCCGCGGAGTCGGGCTGGGCGGCAAGCAGATCGGCGTACTGGCTCAGTTCCGGGACGTCGAGGGCGGCGAGCAGTCGCACGGTCTGGCGCGGATCGCGGAACCCGGCCAGCGCCTCGAAGCGGCCCAGCGCCACCACCAGTTCCGGCTTGTGGTTCTCGTCGCGGTAGTTGCGCATGGCCGAGTCGAGGGACACCCCGGCGTGGTTCTCGCGCGCGAACCCGGCCTTGGCCTGTTCGACGCTGGGATGCGCCTGCAGCGAGAGCGGCTCCTCGGCGGCCAGGATCTTCAGCAGGAACGGCAGCCGTCCGCCGAATTCGCCTGCCACCGGCCCGAGTTCGTGTTGCGGGTCGGCGCTGACCAGCTCCAGCAGGGATTCGCTGTGACCGTTGATCTGGACGCGGGCCGGATCGGCGGGATGCGCCCCGAACCAGAGTTCGGCTTCCGGATGCGCGGAGGGTACCGGTCGTCCGCACAGCTGTGCGAGCGCGGTGCGCGAACCCCAAGCGTAGGAACGCAGCGCACCAACGAGTTCGTGCACTAGTAATTGCCCCCGTCGTAGCGACCCGGTCCGGTGGCCGGGCGGGAACCGAGTAGTCGGAGATAGGCGGCCGCCATCTCCAGCCGAAGCGCGAGTACCGCAAGCTTTTCGACCTCGCCGCTCGCGGCGGCGGGCACCGGCTGCCCGGGCGCGTCGGCGGGCGGGGCGGCGGCCGCCTCCGTGTCCACGGTAATCAGGTCGGTGTCGACGAGTCCGGCATCCGAGCCGAACACGGCCAGCCGGCGGCGTACGGCGACCTCGTCCGGGCCGGCGCTCACCACGAAGATCCGCACCTGCTCCACCGGCGCGGGCCCGTCGAGCTCCTCGTCGTGGAACAGCGGATCGAAGCCGGGCGCGGCCACGCCCGCGGCCTGCACCAGGCGGCCGTGCGCGGCAATGGCTTCCGAGAGCGAGACGGCCGCGGTGATCTGCCCGGCCGCGGCCAGCAGCACCTCCGACCCGTGTCCGGCGAGCTCGGCGGCCGCGGCGGAATCACCGGCCAGCACGACGCGCTTGCGCTGCATCATGCGGGTGGCCAGGGTCTTGGCGGGATTGTGGAAGGCCTCGTGCTGCGGGCCGTCGCGCAGCGCCTCCTCGTCGAGCAGGTCTGCGAGAGCGTTCAATTCGGGCACCAGCGGTCCGACCCGATGCCGGTCGATGGTGCTCAGCACGGCCAGGCCCGCGGCCAGATAGCGCAGCATCAGATTGTGGTCGAGCACCCGCACCCGCGGCGCGAGAATGGTGGCGCGTCCGGCGGCGGCGGCCCGGATGGGGCCCTCGTCCGGTGTGGCGACGACCACCTCGGCGCCCCGTCGGAGCGCTCGGTCCACCGCCTCGGCCAGGCGCGGGTCGCCCGCGTCGTCACCGGCCACCAGCACCACGTCCAGCGGCCCGACCCACGGCGGGATCGAGGTCGCCGACACCAGCGGCAGGCTGGTGTGGTCACCCAGGGCCGCGATCAGCAATGCGGCCGCGCGGGCGGCGCGTCCGCTCCCGGAGACCAGGACCAGACTGCGCGGGCGCAGATCGGTCAGCCGGGCGAGCGCATCCTCGGAAAGCGCGGCGGCGGTTGCCCTTACCTGCGCTCCCCCCGATGCGGCGGAGCGCAGCACACCCCCGGCGTCCGCCGCCTCCAGCGAGGCGACGTCATCGAGGTCGATTACCGGTGTCCCAGCGATCATCGGGCGTTGCCACCTCCCCTCATCGGGTCACCAGACGCTGGTGAATCCAAGCTCTGTGATTCCACTATTCCAGTCAGGCGCGCACGATGCTCAGGATCTCGGTTACGAGTGCGTCTACATCGTCCTGCGATCGCGCCTCGACGTTGAGTCGCAGCAGCGGTTCGGTATTGGAGGCGCGCAGGTTGAACCAGGCGCCGTCGGCCAGCTGCACGGTGACCCCGTCCAGCCGATCGACCGAGGTGGCGCGGCCGCTGAAGGCCTCGACCACCGCGGTGGTCCGCTCCTGCGCGTCGGCGACCGTCGAGTTGATCTCGCCGGAGGCCGCGTATGTCGCGTAGGCCGAAGCCAATTCCGACATCGTGCGGTCCTTCTCGCCCAGCGCCGCCAGCACGTGCAGCGCGGCCAGCATGCCGGAGTCGGCGCCCCAGAAGTCGCGGAAGTAGTAGTGCGCGGAGTGTTCGCCGCCGAAGATCGCGCCGGTGGCCGCCATCTGCTGCTTGATGAAGGAGTGGCCCACGCGGGTGCGCACCGGGGTGCCGCCCAGCTCGGTCACCAGCTCCGGCACGGCCTTCGAGGTGATCAGGTTGTGGATGACCGTCGCGCCCGGCTCCTTGGTGAGCTCGCGCTCGGCGACCAGGCCGGTGACCGCGGACGGGGAGACCGGGTCGCCCTTCTCGTCCACCACGAAGCAGCGGTCGGCGTCGCCGTCGAAGGCCAGGCCCAGGTCCGCGCCGGTCTTGCGGACGTAGTCCTGCAGGTCGACCAGGTTCTTCGGATCCAGCGGATTGGCTTCGTGATTGGGGAAGGAGCCGTCCAGTTCGAAGAACAGCGGCTCGATGGTGAACTGCGGCAGCGTGCCCAGCACGGCGGGCACGGTGTAGCCGCCCATGCCGTTGCCGGCGTCCACCGCGATGCGCAGCGGGCGCGAACCGCTCAGGTCCACCAGCTTGTGCAGGAAGTCGGCGTAGGCGGTGAGCAGGTCCTCGTGGGACTCGGTGCCGCGCGGGCCGTCGAAGGCCGGGACGCCGGCGATGACTTCCTCGGTGATGGTGGCCAGGCCGGTGTCCTGACCGACCGGCAGCGCCTTGGCGCGGCACAGCTTGATGCCGTTGTACTTGGCCGGGTTGTGGCTGGCGGTGAACATGGCGCCAGGGCAGTCCAGGTGGCCGGAGGCGAAGTACAGCTGGTCGGTGGAGGCGAGGCCGATGTGCACCACGTCCAGGCCCTGGGCGAGCACGCCCGCGGCGAAGGCGGCGGCCAGTTCGGGGGAGGAGTCACGCATGTCGTGACCGATCACAATGCGCCGGGCGCCCTCGGTGCGCATCAGCCGGGCGAAGGAGCCCGCGACATCGCGGACGAAGTCCGCGTCGATCTGCTCGCCGACCACGCCGCGAACGTCGTATGCCTTGATGACTGCTTGAACGGACTCGGCGGACCGGGCGACTGTCATGGGGAACACCCTAGTAGCAGACCCTGGCCGAAGCAGACTTCGCCTGCCCCTACTTGTCGGGTCAAGTGATTCGGTGAACCGAGGGCGACTCGTCGGGTATGGCTCGACGGCGCGCGCTCGATCAGCTGGGCGGGTCGGGTAGGACGCGTAGATGCCCGCGGCGGCCGGTGCGGCCCGTGCGGGTGGTGCGCTGCGGGGCCGGGGCGTAGTCGGCGTAGGCGCGCGGGTCGGGATCCGTTGTGCGGCGGCGCAATCCGGCTTCGCGGACGGCTTCGGCCAGGGCGGTCAGATCGTCGTCGTCGGGGGTGGAGCTGGAAAACCCGCCCTCGTGCCGGACCAACTCCCATCCCTTCGGCGCGGTGATCCGGGAGGCATGTGTTTCACACAAGTCCCAGGAATGTGGTTCCGCGACCGTGACCAGGGGACCCACGACCGCCATCGAGTCGGAGTACACATAGGTCAGCGTCGCGACGGCCGGGTTCTTGCAGCCTGGACGGCAGCAACGACGCATGGGGATCACGCCAAGCAGGGTAACCCCCCTCACGGCCCCGTGGACACAGACACGCTCAATGAACCGCGTCTCACTCGTGCCACAAGGGCCTGCGGTACCTGTGCGATCGTGGCCCGGAAGGGTCCCGCCGGGCGTGTCTCGGACACCGTCGCGAGCCCGCGAGGCGGGTGCGCGCACCCGGTCGGGGCAAGGGTTAGATTCAAGGTATGACCCGTTCACGTAAACGGCGGCCGCCTACCGCGCGGTCGGTCATCCGCCGCGGGCGGGGTGTGCGCGGGCCGATGCTGCCTCCGACGGTTCCGGCCCGGCGCACCCGCGGCCAGGAGTTCGACCGGCTGGTGCTGGAGGCGTTCGCGCCTCTGGAGAGCCGGTGGCACGAGCAGTTGACCAAGCTCGACATCGCGGTGGACGATGTGCCGAAAATCCGTCCGCTGCACCCGGATTCGGTCACCTGGCCCGACGAGGTGGTGGCCGACGGACCGGTGCCGCTGTCGCGTCTGATCCCCGCGGGGGTGGACCGCTACGGCATGGCCACCCGCGCGCGAGTCGTGTTGTTCCGCAAGCCTTTGGAGTTGCGGGCCGGTGACCCGGACGACCTGGTCGACCTGCTGCGCGAGGTTCTCGTGCAGCAGATCGCGACCTATCTCGGGGTGGAACCGGACATCATCGATCCCGAGCCGGAGTAGGGACCGGGCCCGCCCGGGCCCGGAATTCCCTTCGGCTACAGCATTTCTGCTCAGATGATGCCGCGCTTGAGGCGGCGGCGCTCACGCTCGGAGAGGCCGCCCCAGATGCCGAAGCGCTCGTCGTTGGCGAGGGCGTATTCCAGGCACTCGTCGCGGACCTCGCAGCCCAGGCAGATGCGCTTGGCCTCGCGGGTGGAGCCGCCCTTCTCGGGGAAGAACGCCTCCGGGTCGGTCTGGGCGCACAGCGCCCGTTCCTGCCATTGTTCGGCTTCGGTCATCATGCGACCGCCGCGCGCGAAAGTGTCGTACATATCCTCGGCACCGGTGACGATCAGGCTCAGCCGCGGTGGTTCGGGCTGGTAGGCAGCTCGTGCCCACTGTCCGCCCCCCGGCCGCGTCGTCATCGGTTCACCCCCCTCGTATCCGTTCCGATCGTCGGCGCAGAAGTCAGGTGCTGCGCCAGTCGTGGAATCGGTTTGCGATACACCGCCCGGAATGCCCGACGGGGCCAGCTCATCGGCCATCGCTCCGCCTCCTCACTGTGTGTTAGCGCAGAATGATTAATCCGTCGGAGCCGATCCCACCGACGGCCCAACACCGCGGCGTAGTCCCGCGGCCATCCCCGAGCTTGCGCCACTCCGGTGCGAACAGCTGTTCGAAAACCCGTCCGCGCCTTGCACTCTCACGCGGACCCGGAATGACATGCCTGTGATTAGACACGCCGGGAGCGGCGATGGTCAAGCTGCCGAAGCGATTCCGTTACCATCTGCTACCCCTTCTGGCGACGTTCCCGCAGATCAGACAGCAAATTCACAGCAAATGAGCTGCGAGCCGCTTTCGGCCCGTCACCGCATAGGCTGTGCGGATGTGACTCGAGAACAAGCGGACACCGCGCCCGGCACCGGCCTGCGGATCGCGGTCCTGGTCGGCGGAGTCGGCGGCGCCCGGTTCCTGATGGGCGTGCGCGAGCTGCTGCCGGGAGCCGACACCACGGCCATCGTCAATGTCGGCGACGACGTCTGGATGCACGGGCTGCGCATCTGCCCTGACCTGGACACCTGCATGTACACCCTGGGTGGCGGCATCGATCCGGAACGCGGCTGGGGACACGCGAACGAGACCTGGAGCGCCAAGGAGGAGCTGGCGAAATACCACGCCCAGCCCGATTGGTTCGGCCTCGGCGACCGCGATATCGCCACCCATCTCATCCGCTCGGAAATGCTGCGTCAGGGCTACCCGCTCTCCGCGGTGACCGAGGCGCTCTGCAATCGGTGGCAGCCCGGGGTGAAGCTGCTCCCGGCAACCGACGACCGCTGCGAAACCCATGTCGTCATCGCGGACCCGGAGAACCCTGGCGAACGCCGCGCGATCCATTTCCAGGAGTGGTGGGTCCGGTACCGGGCGAACGTAGAGACCCATGGATTTGTGACTATTGGGGCAGAAGCTGCGAAACCGGCACCCGGTGTGACGGAAATCATAGAATCCGCCGATGTGATTCTGCTCGCTCCGTCGAACCCCGTCGTGAGCGTCGGAGCCATCCTCTCGGTCCCCGGCATTCGGGGCGCTATCCGCACGTCGGGCGCGAAGGTGATCGGCCTGTCCCCGGTGATCGGTGGAAAAGCCTTGCGCGGCATGGCCGATGAATGCCTGTCGGTGATCGGCGTGGAAACCTCCGCGGAGGCGGTCGGCGCCCACTACGGCGCCCGCTCGGGCACCGGCATCCTCGACGGCTGGCTCGTCCACACCGGCGACACCGCCGACATCCCGGGCGTCGAAGTCCGCAGCGTCCCCCTGCTCATGACCGACCCGGCGACCACCGCCGAGATGGTTCGCGAAGCCCTCGACCTCGCGGGAGTCACACCGTGACAACGGATTCCATCCAGGCCCCGGGCGACCACGCGTCCGGCGGCGAACTGCGCATCCTGCCGATTCCGGGCCTGCCCGAATTCCGGCCGGGCGACGACGTCGCCGAAGCCATTGCGGCACAGGCGCCTTGGCTGCAGGACGGCGACGTGCTGGTGGTCACCAGCAAGATCGTCGCCAAGGCCGAGGGCCGCGTGGTCTCCGTGCCCACCGACCCCGAGGAGCGCGACGCCGCTCGCCGCCGACTGGTGCTCGAGGAGTCGGTGCGGGTGCTCGCCCGCAAGAACCGCACCCTCATCACCGAGAACAAACTGGGCATCGTGCAGGCCGCCGCCGGCATCGACGGCTCCAATGTGGAGCAGGACGAACTCGTGCTGCTGCCCGAGGATCCCGACGCCAGCGCGAAGGCCCTGCGCGCGGGCCTGGCCGAACGGCTCGGCGTGCAGGTGGCCGTGGTCATCACCGACACCATGGGCCGGGCCTGGCGCAACGGCCAGATCGACGCCGCCATCGGCGCGGCCGGGCTGCGGGTGCTGCACGACTACAACGGCGCGGTCGACGGGCAGGGCAACGAACTGCACGTCACCCTGGTCGCGGTCGCCGACGAACTGGCCGCCGCCGCGGACCTGGTGAAGGGCAAGCTCGGCGGCGTCCCGGTCGCGGTGGTGCGCGGGCTCGACTACGCCGACGACGGCTCCACCGCCGGGGACCTGCTGCGCCGCGGCGAGGAGGACCTGTTCTGGCTCGGCACCGAGGAATCGGTGGACCTGGGCCGCAAACAGGCGCTGCTGCTGCGCCGCTCGGTACGGCAGTTCGCCGACACCCCGGTCGAACCCGAGATCATCCGGGCCGCCGTCGCCGCCGGTCTCACCGCGCCCGCCCCGCACCACACCCGACCGGTGCGGTTCGTGTGGGTGCGCAAGCGCGGTCTGCGCGACCAGCTGCTCGAGGCCATGGCCGAGAAGTGGCGGACCGACCTGACCGGTGACGGCCGCTCCCCGGAGAGTGTGGAGAAGCGAGTCGCGCGGGGCCGCATCCTGTTCGACGCCCCCGAGGTGATCATCCCGTTCTGTGTGCCCGACGGCGCGCACGACTATCCCGACGAGACTCGCCGGGCCGCGGAGAAGACCATGTTCACCGTCGCGGTCGGCGCGGCCGTGCAGGGTCTGCTGGTGTCGCTGGCCGTGCGCGGGGTGGGCAGCTGCTGGATCGGTTCCACCATCTTCGCGCCCGACGTCACCCGGGAGGTGCTGGGTCTGGCCGAGGATTGGAGCCCGCTCGGCGCCATCGCGGTCGGCTACCCCCTCGACGAGCTCGCGCCGCGTGACGTGGGCGAGCCGGGCATCGGGCTGGTCGAGCTGTGAGCGCGGAGTCGCTGCACAAGTCCGCCACCGAACTGCTCGAGACCTGGTTCCCGGCAACGGGTCCCGAGCAGTCGCTGCGCGAGGCCATGCTGGCCTTCCTCGGCTCCGCGCCGCGCGGTTGCCTGCGCGAGCACGCGGCCGGGCACATCACCGCTTCGGCCATCGTGCTCTCCCACGACGAGCGGGAGGTGCTGCTCACCCTGCACCCCCGCGTCGGCCGGTGGATCCAGCTCGGCGGCCACTGCGAGGAATCCGACGATTCGGTCGCCGCGGCCGCCTTCCGCGAGGCGACCGAGGAATCCGGCATCGAGGGCCTGACCCTCGAGCCCGGCCTCTACGGCGCGCAGGCCCACCCCATCACCTGTTCCCTCGGCGTCCCCACCCGGCACCTGGACCTGCTGTTCAAGATCAAGGCCCCGGAAGGCGCTGTCCCGGTACGCAGTTCGGAATCCACCGACCTGCGCTGGTGGCCGGTCGACGCCCTCCCCGCCGACGCGGACGTGCTGTTGCGCTGACCGGGACACGGGGGTTCCGGACGGCGGAACCCCCGTGTTACTGTCCGGTCGTACACGTTCTCAGGGCGGGGCGGAATTCCCCACCGGCGGAAATGGCGATCCGGACCGATCCGGGACGCACGAGCCCGCGAGCGCCACACCCCCGGGTGTGGGTCCAGCAGATTCCGGTGTGATCCCGGAGCCGACGGTCAGAGTCCGGATGGAAGAGAACGCGGCACCGGCACGATCGCCCGCGCGGTCGGGCCCTGTTCGCGTCTATGCCCTGGGTGACAGCGAACAGGAGGAATCCCCATGTCACCCATGCCGAATCGCATCGCTCTCGTCGCCGCCCGCTGGCACAGCGACATCGTCGACAAGGCCGTCGAATCCTGCCGAGCCGAGCTGCTCGAGCGCGGGTACACCGAGATCGACGTGATCGAGGTGCCCGGTGCGTTCGAGATTCCGTTGCAGGCCAAGCGGTTGGCCACCAGTGGCGCCTACGCCGCGGTCGCCGGGGTCGCGCTGGTGGTGGACGGCGGCATCTACCGCCACGACTTCGTCGCGCCGACCGTGGTCGACGCGCTCATGCGGGTGCAGCTCGACACCGATGTGCCGGTGTTCTCCGCGGTGCTCACCCCGCACCACTTCCACGAGCACGCCGAACATCTCGAGTACTTCGCTCGCCACTTCGTGAAGAAGGGCGCGGAGCTCGCCAACGCGATCGCCGCGACCCTGGCCCTGGGCGCGGTGCGCGCCTAGGACCAGGGTGCGGGTGCCGACGGCGCGCAGCAGGGGGAACGCGCCGGCGGTCCGGTTTCGGCCCAGGGGTTGGGGTCAGGCCGGAACCAGGTCTTTGTCGTGCGGGCCATGGTCGTCGTCGACCATGGCCCGCTCGTCGAACGGGATCTCACGGTCCAGCACCGCGCGGACGCGTGCCGGGTCGATGGTGTCGGTCCAGGTGCCGACCAGCAGGGTGGCGACCGCATTGCCCGAGAAGTTGGTCAGCGCACGGGCTTCCGACATGAACCGGTCGATGCCCACGATCAGGCCGACCCCGTCCAGCAGCTCCGGGCGATGGCTCTGCAGCCCGCCCGCCAGCGTGGCCAGGCCCGCGCCGGTGACACCCGCCGCGCCCTTGGACGCCACGATCATGAACAGCAGCAGCCCGAGCTGCTCGTGCCAGGCCAGCGGCTTGCCCATGGCGTCGGCCACGAACAGCGTCGCCATGGTCAGGTAGATGGCGGTGCCGTCCAGGTTGAACGAGTACCCGGTCGGCACAACCACACCCACCGTGGTGCGATCCACCCCGACGTGCTCCATCTTGGCGATCAGCCGCGGCAGCGCCGACTCCGAGGACGAGGTCGCGAAGATCAGCAGATACTCGCGCGCCAGGTAGCGGACCAGCTTGAAGATCGAGGTTCCCGCCACCAGCCGCAGCAGTAGGCCGAGCACGCCGAAGATGAACACGACGCAGGTCAGGTAGAAAGCCACCATCAGCAGCGCGAGCTGCTTCACCGCGTCCAATCCGGTGCGCGCCACCACGTTCGCCATCGCGCCGAACGCGCCGATCGGGGCCAGCCACAGGATCATGGTCAGAATCCGGAAGACCAGCTTCTGGATCGAGGCCACCCCGCGCAGGATCGGTTCACCCGCCGCGCCCATGGCCTGGATGGCGAATCCCGCCAGCAGCGCCACGAACAGCGCCTGCAACACCTTCCCCGAGGTCAGCGACGACAGCAGCGTCGTCGGCACGATGTCCTCGAAGAACTGCCAGGTGCCGCCCGCCGCCTTGGCGTCGGTGGCGTACTTGGTGACCTCCTTCGCGTGCGCGGCCACGTTCAGGCCCGATCCCGGATGCAGCAGATTGCCGACCAGCAGGCCGATGCCCAGCGCCACCGTGGACATGATCAGGAAGTAGCCGATGGCCAGACCGCCCACCCGGCCGACCTTGGCGGCCGCCCGCACCGAGCCGATGCCCAGCACGATGGTGCAGAAGATGACCGGCGTGATCATCATCTTGATCAGGTTCACGAAGATGGTGCCCAGCTCACCGACGCTCTTGCCGAAGCCCGGGGCCAGCTTGCCGACCACGATGCCGGCGATGACGGCCACGATGACGGCCAGGTACAGCCAGTGGGTACGGTCTCGGGCCGGTGGTGTTGCACTGTCGCTCATAACGTGAGAATCATGTTCCACCGAGTGACGCCGGTCACTGTTTCGTAAATTATGTTCATGATGTTCGCGGAGGAATCGTGAAGGGCCGAAGACCCCGCCGCACCCTGGCCGGGCAGGTGTTCGTCGTCCAGGTGCTGGTGCTCGCGGCGGTGATCGCCGCCGCGGCGCTGCTGACCTTCCTGCAGACCCGCCGGGTCCAGGACGACGCCACCCGCGCCGAGGTGCGCGACACCGCGGTCGCCGTCGCGCAGTCGCCCTCCACGCTGGCCGGGGTGCGCGGCCCGGACCCGACCGCCGCGCTGCAACCGGTGACCGAGGCCATCCGCAAGGCCACCGGCATGGACTTCATCGTGGTGATGGCCCCCGACCGCACCCGCTACACCCACACCGAGACCGACCGGATCGGAAAACCGTTCAGCGGCAATATCGATCGGGCGCTGGCGGGGGAGACCTTCACCGAGACGTTCACCGGCACCCTCGGCCCCTCCATCCGCGCGGTCACCCCGGTCCGCGACGCCGACGGCCGCATCGTCGCGCTGGTGTCGGCGGGCGTCACCCGCACCCACATCGGCGAGCAGGTGCGCGCCCAGCTGCCGCTCATCCTGACGGTCGCCGCCGGCGGGCTGGCGCTCGCCACCATCAGCTCACTACTGCTGCGGCGCAGGCTGTTACGGCAGACCCACGGGCTCGGCACGGCCGAACTGCGGATGATGTACGAGCACCACGACGCGGTGCTGCACTCCATCCACGAGGGGCTGCTGGTATTCGGCAAATCCGACACCGACGCCGAGGTGGTCAACGATCAGGCGCGCCTGCTCCTCGGCCTGCCCGACGGGCCGATCACGCGTGCCGATCTGCCGGTGTCGTTGCAGCGCTTGGGGACCGGCGTGGTGCGCGACGAGATGCACGTGACCCCCGAGCGGGTACTCGTGGTGAACCAGGACGTGGTCGAGCACGCCGGACGCCGCATCGGCACCGTGGTCACGCTGCGCGACCACACCGAGTTGCGGGACGTGCTCGGCGAACTGGATTCGGTGCGCGGCTTCGCCGAATCGCTGCGCGCCCAGGCGCACGAGGCCGCCAACCGGCTGCACACCGTGGTCACCATGGTCGAGCTGGGGCGGCACCGGGAGGCGGTGAGCTTCGCGACCGCGGAACTCGAACTGTCCCAGGCCCTCATCGACCGGCTCACCGGGGCGGTCGCCGAACCCGCGGTGGTGGCGCTGCTGCTGGGCAAGGTGGAGCAGGCCGCCGAATCCGGCGTCGAGCTGACCGTCACCGGCGACACCCAGCTCGACACCACCGATCCGCTCACCCCGCACGAGATGGTCACGCTGCTGGGCAATCTCATCGACAACGCCCTCGACGAGGTGAGTCACGACGAGGACGCCTGGCTGGAGGTGACGGTGCGCCGCGACGACGCCGAGCTGTACATCCGGGTCGCGGACAGCGGGCCCGGCATGTCCGAGGAGCTGTTCACCCGCGCCACCGAGCGCGGCTACTCCACCAAGACCGACCACCACGGGCTCGGGCTGGCGCTGGTGCGGCGGCTGGTGGCCCGGCACGCCGGTGAGTTGCGGGCCCGGCGCGAGCCGGAATCCGCTGTGATCGTGAGGTTTCCGCGATGAGAATCGACCGCGAGGCGCCGGTCCGGGTGCTGATCGTCGAGGACGAGCCGAAAATCGCTGCGGCGCACCGCTCTTACCTGGAACGGGTGGACGGTTTCGACGTGGTGGGGGTAGCGCACACCGGACGCGAGGCCCTCTCGATCGCGAAAAGGTCACAATCTTCCGGCGTCCCGATCGACCTGGTGCTGATGGACATCGGTTTGCCGGACATGAGCGGGCTCGCGGTGGCGGCCGCGCTCGCGGTGCTGCGCCCGCGCCCCGACGTCATCGCCGTCACCTCCGCCCGGGATCTGGCCATGGTGCGGGCCGCCGTCGCGCACGGCGTGGTGCTGTATCTGTTGAAGCCCTTCACCTTCGCGGCCTTCCGGGAGAAGCTGGAACGCTACCGCGAGTACCGCGCCGCCCTGCCCGCCGGCGAGACGGCGGTGTCGCAGCACGACATCGACCGCGCCTTCGGGGTGCTGCGCACACCCGAGCAGCGGCCCACGTCCCCGAAAGGCATTGCGCCGCAGACGATGGACGAGGTGTCGCGTGCGGTGCGGGGGGCGCCCGAGGGACTGTCCGCGGGCGAAGCGGGCCGCGCGGTGGGGGTTTCGCGGGTGACCGCGTGGCGATACCTGGAACGTATGGCCGAAGACGGCGTGGTGGAACGGCGAACCGACTACGGTCGGACCGGACGGCCGCAGGTCCGCTACGTGTGGTTGCGCTGAGTGCGGGGGGATCGCACGCCGAGCGCGGTTCGCGGCTGGTTTGCGCGTACGGGGAAGTGACGGGAACCACAGGGTCGGTTGCGCCGGAACCGACTGCTCATGATGTAACGGTGGCCACCTTTCGGTCCGCACACGTGCTGTAACAGCGGCTAGGTTCCAAGATATGTAGCTGCGAAGTTCGATGAGGTTGAGTAGCGGAGAAAAGGTGCGAATGTTCGGCAAACGGTTGGGTTCGCCGGATCCCAAACGCCACCTGTGGGTGCTGGGGCTCATTGCCCCCGGGTGTGCGTTGCTGCCCTCGCAGCTGGTGTTGCACACCAAGCTCGAGGTGTTCTGGTGGATCGGTCCGATCATCATCCTGATCGCGATTCCCGTCCTGGACTGGGTCGTCGGGGAAGACGGCACCAACCCCCGCGACGAGGACTACGAGCTCCTGAGCAATGACCGGTACTACCGGTGGTGCACCTACCTGTTCCTGCCGATCCAGGTGATCGGCCTGATCATCGCCGCCTGCATGTGGGCCGGAACCGACTTGTCGGTGGTCGACAAGATCGGGCTGGCAACCACACTGGGACTCGTCAGCGGCATCGGCATCAACGCCGCCCACGAACTCGGCCACCGGGTCGAGAGCCTGGAGCGCTGGCTGTCGAAGATGGCGCTGGCGCAGTCGGCGTACGGCCACTTCTTCGTCGAGCACAACAAGGGCCACCACGCCCGCGTCGCGACCCCCGAGGACCCCGCCAGCGCCCGCATGGGTGAGTCCCTGTGGGAGTTCCTGCCCCGCAGCGTGATCGGCGGCTTCCGTTCGGCAATCACGCTCGAGGGCGAGCGGCTGGCGCGCAGGGGACACCGCTGGTTCAGTGTCCACAACCACATCCTGCAGGCGTGGAGCATGACCGTCGTGCTGTTCGGCGGACTCATGGCGATCTACAGCCCGACCATCCTGCCGTACCTGGTGCTGCAGGCCGTGATCGGCGCGGGCCTGCTCGAAACCGTGAACTACGTGGAGCATTACGGCCTGCTGCGGCGGCGCCGCCCGAACGGCAACTGGGCCCGCTGCGCGCCCAGCGACAGCTGGAACAGCGACCGCCTGGTCACCAATATCTTCATGTTCCACCTGCAGCGGCACAGCGACCACCACGCCAATCCCGGCCGCCGCTACCAGACCCTGCGCAGCTCGCAGGAGGCCCCGCAGCTGCCCGCCGGCTACGCGACCATGATCGTGCTGGCGCTGTTCCCGCCGCTGTGGCGTGTCGTCATGGATCCGCGCCTGCTCGCGCACTACGCGGGCGACGTCAGCCGCGCCAATATCCAACCCCGCAAGCGGGAGCGCATCCTCGCCGCGTACGACCTCCGGGCGGCCGCGTAGGGTTTGGGAGAAGCAGCCGACCAGGAGAGGCAGATGACGACCTCAGTGTCCAGCACGATGACCCCTGATGTTCGCAACGGGATCGACTACAAGGTGGCGGATCTGTCACTGGCCGAGTTCGGCCGCAAGGAGATTCGCCTTGCCGAGCACGAGATGCCGGGCCTGATGGCGCTGCGTCGCGAGTACCACGACGTGCAGCCGCTGAAGGGCGCGCGCATCTCCGGCTCCCTGCACATGACCGTGCAGACCGCCGTGCTGATCGAGACCCTGGTCGCGCTGGGCGCGCAGGTCCGCTGGGCGTCCTGCAACATCTTCTCCACCCAGGACCACGCGGCCGCCGCGGTCGTGGTCGGCCCGCACGGCACCGTCGACGAGCCCAAGGGCACCCCGGTCTTCGCCTGGAAGGGCGAGACCCTGGAGGAGTACTGGTGGGCCGCCGAGCAGATGCTGACCTGGCCGGGCGAGCCCGCCAACATGATCCTCGACGACGGTGGTGACGCCACCATGCTGGTGCTGCGCGGCGCCCAGTTCGAGAAGGCCGGCGTCGTGCCGCCCGAGGACGAGACCCACTCCGAGGAGTACAAGGTCTTCCTGAACCTGCTGCGCGCCAGCCTCGAGGCGGACGGCGGCAAGTGGGGCGCCATCGCCGAGTCGGTCAAGGGCGTCACCGAGGAGACCACCACCGGCGTGCTGCGGCTGTACCAGTTCGCCGCCGCGGGCGAGCTGGTGTTCCCGGCCATCAACGTCAACGACTCGGTCACCAAGTCGAAGTTCGACAACAAGTACGGCACCCGCCACTCGCTGATCGACGGCATCAACCGGGGCACCGATGTGCTCATCGGCGGCAAGAAGGTGCTGATCTGCGGTTACGGCGACGTCGGCAAGGGCTGCGCGGAGTCGATGGCCGGCCAGGGCGCGCGCGTGCAGGTCACCGAGATCGACCCGATCAACGCGCTGCAGGCGCTGATGGACGGCTTCGACGTGGTCACCGTCGAGCAGGCCATCGCCGACGCCGACATCGTGATCACCTCGACCGGCAACAAGGACATCATCACCCTCGATCACATGAAGGCGATGAAGGGCCAGGCCATCCTGGGCAATATCGGCCACTTCGACAACGAGATCGACATGGCCGCCCTGGAGCGCTCCGGCGCGGAGCGGTTGAACATCAAGCCGCAGGTCGACCTGTGGACGTTCCCCGAGACCGGCCGCGCGATCATCGTGCTGTCCGAGGGCCGTCTGCTCAACCTGGGCAACGCCACCGGCCACCCCTCGTTCGTCATGTCGAACTCCTTCTCCAACCAGGTCATCGCGCAGATCGAACTGTGGACCAAGCCGGAGGAGTACGACAACGAGGTCTACCGCCTCCCCAAGCACCTCGACGAGAAGGTCGCCAAGATCCACGTCGAGGCCCTGGGCGGCACCCTGACCAAGCTCACCAAGGACCAGGCCGAGTACATCGGCGTGGACGTGGAGGGCCCGTACAAGCCGGACCACTACCGCTACTGAGCGCGAATCGTCCGTAGCAGCTGAAAGATTCGGCCGGTCACCCGTGGGTGACCGGCCGAATCTCGTCAACCACCGGGGGAACGAAGGCGGCGGAGCCCGGTCTAGAAGGCGACGGAGCCGTTGCTGGCGGAGACGTCGATCGGGACCGCGACCGGGATACTGTTGCCGCTGGTCGTGGTGTCGTGGGTGTCGGCGGTGGGTGTCGCGGGTTCCAGGGTGACCGGGGCGGCGGTGGCGGCGCCGGTGGCGAGGGCCGCGGCCGCCAGGCCGGTGATCAGGGTGGCCGAGACTCGGTGTGTCAGGCGAGATTTCATGGTGTCCTCCGTCGTCGGATCTCAGGGCATATTAAATGCACATGTTTCATACATGTGCCATGACCGCTGGGGGCCGGAATCGTCGGAGTCGCGGTGCCGCCCCTGGTGGCGGCGGGGAAATTGCCTGCGGCAGCCCGAATCTCGTTGCCGTGCGGTTAGTCCACGAACGGGGGTACGTCGGTGCATCCCCGGTCCGCGCGCCAGTACCGGCCCTGACCCAGGAATTGGCACAGGGCCGAGTTGAGATAGGGCACGCTCGAGGAAGCGCTCCAGCCCGAACCGGTAGTCGTGGCTACCGGCTGCGCGGCGAGCAAGGCGAGGTCGATCGTGTGGGTGGACGGCTGGAATCCGACACGACAGTAGGAGACATGGGTGCTGTCGCCTTCGACCCAGGTGCCGCCCTGCATCTTGCAGGTGATCTGACCGCTCCCGCTCGAGGCCGACCCGGTTCCGTCCGCGGCGATCGGAGCCGGATCGGTGGGTGTCAGGGGGTCGAGGGTGAGGGGGGCCGCGGTGGCGACGCCGGTGGCGAGGGCGGCGGTGGCCAGGGTGGCGGCCAGGAGTGTCGAGACGCGGTGTATCAGGGGGGATTTCATCGGCCGGCTCCTTGATGGTTCAACGTCGGCAAATTCTAAAAGGAAAGTGTTTCAGAACTGTGCCGTGAATTCCGGGGGCATGGCCCGGATGAATCCCGGTGGAAACGACTGTGCCGCCGACCCGTTCGGGGCGGCGGCACAGGAGCTCGCTGGGACTACTTCAGGCAGTAGTCCAGGACCGGGATCCAGGTGCCGCCGGTGATGGTGCAGATACCGGCGCTGAGGAGTTGGCTGACGCTGGAGCCGGTGCCGAGGACATTGCTCGAGCCGCCGGAGGAGGAGAGGGAGGAGGCCGAGCCGGAGTCGGCGACCTGGGTGGCCGCGTCCGGGGTGGCGGGGTCGAGGGTGAGAGGGGCCGCGTTCGCGGTGCCGCCCAGGGAGAGGGCGGCGGTGGAGATGGCGACGGCGACCAGGGTGAGGCGTGTCTTCATCAGGGGTGCGCTCCTTGCAGGGGGAGTGGTGGCTAGAACCTACAAGGGTTGAATCGTTAACGTTTCGGATTCGCTCAGATTGTTCCGGCGATCGCGGATCGGGCTGGCCGGACAAACGGGAACCTGCCGTTATGCGGCGGCCGAGGTTGGGTAGTCTCGCCGCATGGGTGCACTGGTTCCGGTGGAAGGGCTCGACGGCGCGGGCAAGCGCACGCTCACCGAGGCTGTCGTCGCGGACCTGCGCGCCCGCGGGCTGCGCGTCGCGACGCTGGCCTTCCCGCGGTACGGGGTCTCGGTGCACGCCGATCTGGCGGCCGAGGCGCTGCGCGGCGGCCATGGAGATACCGCCCAGTCTGTGAACGCCATGGCGCTGCTGTTCGCCCTCGACCGGGCCGACGCGCGCGACCAGCTCTCGAAACTGCTGGCGGACAACGACATCGTGCTACTGGACCGCTACGTCGCCTCCAATGCCGCCTACTCCGCCGCGCGGATGGAACAGGACGCGCGCGGTGAAATCGTGGACTGGATCGCCACATTGGAGTTCGAACGATTCGGACTGCCGGCCCCGGATGTCCAGATTCTCCTGGATGTTCCGGTCGACGTGGCCGAGGAGCGCGCCCGCCTGCGCGGCGAGGCCGACGCCGCGCGCGCGTTGGACGCGTACGAGAAAGACGGTGGACTGCAGCGCCGCACCGGTAGGGTCTACCGTGAGCTGGCCGAAATCAGCTGGCGTGGACCGTGGTGGGTGCATCGAACCGGAGACGATCCGGCAACACTCGCCGCGCGCCTCGCGGAAATTGTTGCTGGATAGGGTTGGATGTCCGCCGACAGGTCACGAGTGTTGGCGTGGCGGCCGAATCAGAGCCGGAGAGGTGACAAACTAGACGTTATGAAGCCGAAGATTCTGGTCGTCGACGACGATATGGCTCTCGCGGAGATGCTCACGATCGTCTTGCGCGGTGAGGGTTTCGACCCCCACGTCGTCGGAGACGGCACGCAGGCGCTGACCGCGGTCCGGGAGTTGCGCCCGGACCTCGTGTTGCTGGACCTCATGCTGCCCGGCATGAACGGCATCGACGTATGCCGGGTGTTGCGAGCCGACTCGGGTGTGCCCATCGTGATGCTGACGGCGAAGACCGACACGGTCGACGTCGTCCTGGGTTTGGAAAGCGGCGCCGACGACTACATCGTCAAGCCGTTCAAGCCGAAGGAACTCGTGGCCCGGGTGCGGGCGCGCTTGCGTCGCACCGAGGAGGAGCCGCAGGAACTGCTGTCGATCGCCGACATCGTCATCGATGTGCCCGCGCACAAGGTGACTCGCGGCGGCGCGCAGATCTCGCTGACTCCCCTGGAGTTCGATCTGCTGGTGGCGCTGGCCCGCAAGCCGCGTCAGGTGTTCACCCGTGAGGTGCTGTTGGAACAGGTCTGGGGATATCGGCACGCCGCCGACACCCGCCTGGTCATCGTGCACGTGCAGCGGTTGCGCGCCAAGGTCGAGAAGGACCCCGAGAACCCTGAGATCGTATTGACCGTTCGAGGTGTGGGCTACAAGGCCGGACCGCCGTGATCGATGGCTCCAGAAACCGCGTGCAGCGGTGGCTGGCGGTAGTGATGGCCTGGTTCCGCAATCTGGGCGAGCAACTGGGCCATGTGTGGCGGCGTTCGCTGCAGTTGCGAGTCGTCGTGTCCACCCTCACCCTGTCGCTGATCGTCATCACGATTCTGGGCGTCGTGCTCACGAGTCAGATCACCGACCGGCTGTTGGACGCGAAGATCAACGCGGCCGTCGAGGAAATGGGTCGCGCCCGCAACACCGTTCAGAATCAACTGACCGGTGTGCACGACTCGGGCACCCAGCAGAGTCGACTCGACGATGCCCGCCGCGCGCTGTTCTCCAGCGCCGGCGGGACCCAGACCGGCGGCGCCGCAGGCAGTTACGAGGCCGCCCTGGCGATGACGGGAGACAGCGGACAGGAGCTGACCTCCGGCTCGATCCAGGAGATCCCCACCGAACTGCGGCAATTCGTCAAGCAGCGGCAGGTCTCCTACCAGTTCTCCACGGTCTCCAGCCCGGACGGGTACAAGGGTTCGGCGCTGATCATCGGCAGTCCGTCGGCCGATATCGACTCGCTGGAGATCTATCTGATCTTCCCGCTCACCAATGAGCAACGCAGCCTGTCGCTCATGCGCGGCACCATGCTCATCGGCGGCATCGTGCTGCTGGTCCTGCTGGCCGCCATCACCGCGCTGGTGACCCGGCAGGTGGTGCTGCCCATCCGATCCGCGGCCCGCATCGCGAGCCGATTCGCGGACGGGCGCCTCAAGGAGCGCATGCTGGTGCGCGGTGAGGACGACATGGCCAGGCTGGCCATGTCGTTCAACGAGATGGCCGAGAGTCTGTCCAACCAGATCACCCAACTCGAGGAGTTCGGAAATCTGCAGCGCCGCTTCACCTCCGACGTCAGCCACGAACTGCGCACGCCGTTGACCACGGTGCGCATGGCGGCCGACCTCATCCACGGATCCAGCGACGACCTGGACCCGGCGCTGGCGCGCTCCGCCGAACTGCTGGTCAACGAACTCGACCGGTTCGAGGGCCTGCTCAACGACCTGCTCGAGATCAGCCGCCACGACGCGGGTGTGGCCGAGCTGCAGGTGGAATCGCTGGACGTGCGCATGTGCGCGCGGGCCGCGGTCTCCACCGTGCGGCACCTGGCCCGCGAATCCGGCGTGGAACTCGTGGTCGACATGCCCGAGGAACCCCTTGTCGCCGAGGTGGATCCGCGTCGCGTCGAGCGGGTGCTGCGCAACCTGCTCGCCAATGCCATCGACCACAGCGAGGGCAAACCGGTCCTCATGCGCATGCGCGGCGACGTGGACGCCAATGCCGTCGCCATCGTGGTGCGCGACCAGGGCGTGGGCCTGCGCCCGGGCGAGGAGAAGCTGGTGTTCAACCGCTTCTGGCGCTCGGACCCCTCCCGCATGCGCCGCTCCGGCGGCACCGGCCTGGGCCTGTCCATCAGCGTCGAGGACGCCAACCTGCACGAGGGCAAGCTCGAGGCGTGGGGCGAGATCGGCGTGGGCGCCAGCTTCCGGCTCACCCTGCCGCTGGTCCGCGGCCGCAAACTGGGCACCAGCCCACTCACGCTGGAGCCGCCCAAGATTCGCGGCGCGGTCTCACCCGAACAACTGGCCCTGGACATCGCGGGCTCCGACGCCCCGGCGGGCTCGGACACCGCGTCCGGCGACGCCGCCGCGGGCCCCGATGCGGTCCCGGGGGGCCTGCTCGGCCTGGCCGCGCTCGAATCCGTGCCCACCGCAATCGAACCGGGCGCGGCCGGCCCCGAGGCCGACACGGCGGAATCCGCCGCCACGGAAACCGGCGACGGCGAATCGGGATTCGACGCCATCGCCCCGGAATTCCCGGCCGCCACCGAGATCCACGACACGACCGCCGACCACGGCGACGTGACCGCCGCCGACCTGGCCGACGCCGCCGACCTGGCCGTCCGCGAGGGCTTCGAGCCCGAGCCCCCCGATAACGGCGCCGCCGGAACACCTCCCGGCGCCGCCGATGGAACCGGTTCCGGGCGGGACGATTCCGGGGGCTCCATATCGGCCGAGCCGGGTGACGGCCGATCATGAGGCGGCCGGCGAGGGCTCTGTTCCGGGCCCTGGCGGCCCTCGGCTGCCTGATCGTGGTGAGCTCCTGTGCGAGCCTGCCGGATTCGTCGGCGCCGCAGGCGCTGGGCAGCCTGGACCACCAGCCCACCAGCACCGCGCTCAACCCGCCGGTGGCCGGGCGTGAGCCCGAACAGCTGCTGCTGGACTACCTGCAGGCCACCGCGGACCCGGCGAACCGGCATCAGCTGGCGCGCCAATTCCTCTCGCCCGCGGCCAATGTGCAGTGGGACGACGGGGCCGGGATCACCATCGTGGACTCCCAGCCGAACACCTTGCGCGAGTCCCGCACGGGTGATTCGGCCACCTATGTGATCCGGGCGCGCAAGATCGGCGAGCTGGCCGCGGACGGCTCCTACCGGGCCGCCGACGGCACGCTGGAGACCAAGATCGATATGGAGAAGATCGACGGCGAGTGGCGGATCAAGGATCTGCCCTCGGGCGTCATCGTCGAGCAGGCCGCGTTCGCCAAGTTCTACCACCGGTATTCGCTGTTCTTCCCGAATATGGCCGGGGCCGGGATGGTGCCGGACCTGCGCTGGATCTCCGCCCGCAAGGACCAGGTGGCGCAGCGGCTGCTCAGCATGCTCAGCGAGGGACCGCAGTCGGGGCTGGCCCCGGCCGTGCACAACCCGATGGGCGCGCCCGTGTCGCAGCGCGGCCCGGTCACCAAGGCCAATGGCGATCCCGACAGCGTCGGGGTCGGGGGCGGCGGGGTGGCCGTCGACTTCTCCGGCGCGGCCGCGCTCGACCCGGCCAACCGGGACCTGCTCGCCACCCAGGTGGTGCTCACCCTGTCCGGGGCCGACGTGCTGGGTCCGTACCTGATCAACGCCGACGGCAAACCACTGGTCGAGAAGTACTCGGCGGGCTGGCAGCGCGCCGATGTGGAGGCCCGCAGTCCGGATGTGATCGCCCGCAATCGGACCGGTCTGCACGCTGTCCGTGACGGTTCGCTGGTGGCGGTCAACGGCAGCGGCATCACGCCCGCCCCCGGCTTCTTCGGCAGCACCCACGCGCTGCAGTCGGTGGGGCTCTCACCGGACGGGACGCTGGTCGCCGCGGTGGCCCGCTCCGGCCGTCCGGACCCCGAACCCGAGCGCACCCTGATCGTCGGAACCTATGACGGGCAGGGCTTTCCGGTCGCCGCCGGCGGCACCTTCACCCGGCCCACCTGGCCCGCCGACGGCAGTTCGGCCTGGTCGGTGGTGGACGGGGACCGGGTGATCCGGGCCGTGCACGACCGCGGCACCGGCAATGTGTCGGTGCAGGACGTCGACATCGCCGACCTGATGGCGGCGGCGATCAACTCGACCTCGCCGCGCACCCCCATCACCGAACTGCGCATCTCCCCGTCCGGGGCCCGGGCGGCGATCATCGCCAACGGCAAGGTGTACGTGGCGGTGGTGGTCCCGAAGCCGAACGGGAAGTTCGCGCTGTCCTCGCCGCTGCCGCTGGCCATCGGACTGTCCACGCCCGCGGTGTCCCTCGACTGGCTCACCGACGAACGGGTCATCGTGGCCCGCGACGGCACGGTCGACCCGGTGGCCGGGGTGCTGGTGGACGGTTCCGAGTACCGGGCCCAGTCCTCCCAGAACCTCACCCCGCCGGTGCGGGTGGTGAGCGCCGCCCCGGATCAGGAGTACGTGGCCGACTCGCGCGCGGTGCTGGAACTGACCCGCAATCCCGAAGGGCGCGAGGACTACTGGCGCGAAGTTCCGGGTCTGGGGGCCAACGCGGTTCCGGTGCTGCCCGGCTAGGCGCACACTGGGGGCATGGGGGAACTGCTGGATCTGATCCTGCCGCGCGCCTGCGGCGGGTGCGGGCGAGCCGGTATCTGGTGGTGCGCGGACTGCGCCGCCGCGCTGTCCGGCCCGCCCATCCGGATCCGCCCGCGCGCCGATCCCGGGGTGCCGTGCTGGGCGCTGGCCGCGTACGCGGGTCCGCCGCGACGGGCGGTGCTGGGCGTCAAGGAGCAGGGCCGGCGGGAGCTGGCGCGGCCGCTGGGAACCGGATTGGCCAGGGGGCTGGATCATTTGCGGGACGCGTCCCGGCCTCTGGCGCTGGTGCCCGCGCCCAGTCGGGCGGCCGCGGCCCGGCGGCGCGGCGGGGATCCGGTGGTGCGTGCCGCGAGCGTCGCGGCGGGTTGGCTACCGGGTTGCCGCCTGGTACGCGTGTTGCGCATGGGTCCCGGTGTGCGGGATTCGGTCGGCCTCGGGCACCGCGATCGCCAGCACAATCTGCGCGGGCGGATCATGGTAGCCACCACCCGGCCCCCGAGCGCGCTGTTTCCGGCAAATGCCGAGGTAGTGGTGATCGATGACGTGTTGACCACCGGTGTCACGGTGACCGAATCGGTCCGCGCGCTCACCGCCGCGCGGATCGCCGTGTGTGCCGTGCTGGTTACCTGCGCTGCTTGATTCTTCGAAATTTGCGTGAACACTGGCGGACAGGTCGCTGGCGCACTAGGTTGGCGATCAGACACCCGAACCGCAAGTTTGGAGGTGGCGCCTCGGACATATGTGCCGATGCGAGTTCCATCGGTCGGCACACGTTTCAATCCCGCCGCACGAGCGGCTTGTGCGGCCAGATCCGGGAGGTACGCGTGACGACTTCTTCACGACTCTCAGCGAAGAATGCAAGCACTACGGTGCTGCTCGATGACGAGCTCATCGACGAATCAGCCAGTCGGGCCACCACGGCGGACGTCGTGGTCAAGGGCAGGACCCTGGGGGAGGGCGGAGTGCCCGACCATTTCCGAATTCATGTGGCGGACAAGCTGTCTCGGCTCGAGCGCTTCGACCCCACCATTTACCTCTTCGACGTGGAGCTCACCCACGAACGTAACCGTCGTCAACGCAAGAACTGCCAGCGGATAGAGATCACCGCCCGGGGCAAGGGCCCGATCGTGCGGTCCGAGGCCTGCGCGGACAGCTTCTACGCCGCCCTCGAGGGCGCGGTCGAGAAGCTCGAGAGCCGATTGCGCCGGCTCAAGGATCGCCGTCGCGTGCATCACGGGGACAAGACGCCGATCTCGGTCGCGGAGGCGACCGCGGGTCTGGTCGACGAATCGCTGTTCTCCGACAACGGATCCGAGGCTCACGACCATTCGGCTGCGATGGAAGGCGAATCCGCCGGTCCCGGCCATGTCGTGCGCACCAAGCAGCACCCCGCGATACCCATGACGGTCGATGACGCCCTCTACCAGATGGAGCTCGTCGGCCACGATTTCTTCCTGTTCCAGGACAAGGAGACCGACCGACCGTCGGTCGTCTACCGCCGTCACGCCTTCGACTACGGGCTCATCAGGCTCGCGTAGTCGCGGTCATCAGGGACATCCACTTTTCGACCGGGGTCATGGGACAGGCCCCGGTCGCCTGTTGTCCGGGCAAGTCTTGCTGTTACGGCGCGTATCAGTTAAAACTGTGCCATGGCTACCAAGGGCGCTCGCCGTGCTGTCATCGTCGCCGGGGCGCGGACCCCGTTCGTGCGGGCATTCACCGACTTCACACGCATGGACTCCATCGACCTGGCCAGCATCGCCGTGCGCGGGCTGCTGGAACGCACCGGACTGCCCCGGGGTGACGTCCAGGGCATCGTGTGGGGCGGCGTGGTGCTGCCCAGCGCCGCGCCGAACATCGCCCGCGAGATCGCGCTCGACCTCGAACTCGACCCGGGCTGCGAGGGCTACACGGTGACCCGCGCCTGCGCGTCGGGCCTGCAGGCTGTGGTGTCCGCCGCCGCCGCCATCGAGCGCGGCGAACACGACATCATGATCGCCGGCGGCAGCGACTCCACCAGCAATGCCGAGGTCAAGCTGCCGCAGAAGCTGGTGCACGCCGCCGCGCCGCTGGCGCTGGGCAAGCCCAAGGCCAAGGACTACCTCACCGCCGCAACGCAATTGGCCCCGTTCTACGACCTCATGCCGCGCCGACCGCAGATCGCCGAGCGCACCACCGGCGAGGTCATGGGCGAATCCGCCGAGAAGATGGCCCGCATCCACGGCGTCTCCCGCGGCGCGCAGGACCACTTCGCCGCCACCTCGCACCACCGGGCCGCGGCCGCCATCGAATCCGGCCGCTTCGACCGCGAGGTGCTCTCCGTCAGCACCCCCGACGGCGCCGCCGTCACCCGCGACGGCCTGGTGCGCCGCGACACCAGCCTGGCCAAACTCGCCAAACTGGCGCCGGTTTTCGCCGAGAACGGCACCGTCACCGCGGGCAACTCCAGCCCCCTCACCGACGGCGCGTCCGCGGTGCTGCTGATGAGCGAGGAGAAGGCCCGCGCCCTCGGCTTCACGCCGCTGGCCGCCTTCCGCTCCTGGAGCTTCGTCAGCGTCGACCCGCGCGATCAGGTCCTCATCGGCCCCGCCATCTCCATGCCGCGCGCCCTCGATCAGGCCGGAATGTCGCTGGGCGACATCGATTTCGTCGACATCCACGAGGCCTTCGCCGCCCAGACGCTGTCCGTGGTCTCCGCCCTGGCCAGCGACGAATGGGCCAAGACCCGCCTCGACCGGGACACCGCCGTCGGCGAGATCGACCCGGCCACGCTCAATGTGCACGGCGGTTCGGTCTCCCTGGGTCACCCGTTCGGCGCCACCGGCGCGCGCATGGTCACCACCATGGCCAATGAACTCGCCCTCACCGGCAAGTCCACCGCCCTGCTGGGCATCTGCGCCGCGGGCGGCATCGGAGCCTCGGCGGTGCTGGAAGCCGTCTAGCTGACACGTTTCTGTGTCACCGGTGTGAATGCTGGTAGGCCGGTGCCCCGGCGTGGGCTACGCGACCGCGTCGCAGCACCGACATTCGGCACTGATGCGCCTTCGTGCAGGTGAGACCCCGATCCGCCAGGGCGGACCGGGGTCTCCGGCGAGCGGATCGAAAATCGTTGGTGGAGACGCGGCGTCGAATGGGTATCCCTGGGGAAACGAGCTGGGCGGAGGCGGATCATGAACGGCAGGACGATGATCGGCTCCGCGGCGGTCCTGCTCGCGGCGGGGATCGCCGGGGCGGGAAACGCTGCGGCGCTGCCACTTCCGGCGACCGGGTCCGAGGGTGGGCAGCCGGTCTCCGATCTGAAGCTGCGGCTGCACGACGCCGGACGACATGTCGGGGAACGGTATTCCGTCTACGGACTGGTGTACTCGGACGCGGCGGTGTGGACGCTCGGGTTCGTGCACGGCGAGCCGACCAGGTACTACACGATCGACGGGGCGCGCGTGGAGCTCACCGGACCGGTCCGGGATTCGGTCAAACAGGGTGACGAGTTCACCGGGACCATCACCATCAACGGCAAGAACGACTCGGGGGATCCCGTGGTCACCTTGGACGACGTGTCCGTCATCGGGCACCGCGCCACCGACGCGCTGCGCTGAGCCGGGACCCGCCGCGCCCCTCGGAATGATTGCAGCGTGAAACACATCCGGTACACAATCGAGGTGTGGGATTCCGGGAGTGGAAGCAGACGGTATCCAACGGCGACAGTGACCGCGCCATCGCCGCGCGGATGGGCACCAACCAGATGCGGGTGTCCCGGCACCTGAGCAGCGACTCGCCGGTCGCGGAAACGGTCATCGCGTTCAGCCGCACCTACGGTGTGAGTCCGATCGAGGGTTTGATCGCGGCCGGCTTCCTCACCCGCGACGACGTCCTGCGCGCCTCCCTGGTGGAGGCGCTGCGCGAGGCGACCGGCGCGGAACTGGCCGCCGAGGTGACCCGGCGCCTGACCGATCCCGAACCGGACGCCGCCGAGGAGCAGTCCACAACCACAGGACGCGAACGGCTCGGGCGCGAATTGCTGGAGGAATAAGGCCGGGGTTTCGCGTATCAGTCGTCCGAGCGGGGTGTGAACCGCTCCCAGTGGATGGCCGATTCGAGCGGGCGGCGATTGCGCCAGCCGAACCGTTCCAGGTCCGGGACCTGCTGGAACTCGTGCACCGGGCCGACGCAGAGCCAGGCCACCGGCTTCACGCCGGGCGGCAGGTCGAGCAGGTCGGTCAGGAACGGCTCGTCGTAGAAGCTCACCCAGCCCACGCCCACGCCTTCGGCGGTGGCGGCCAGCCACAGGTTCTGGATGGCCAGGATGGTGGAGTAGATGCCGGTCTCGGGCACCGTGGCCCGGCCGAGCACGTGGGTGCCGCCGCGGGCCTGATTGTGGGTCACCACGATCCCGGTGCCGCTCTCGACGATGCCCTCGATCTTGATCGGATTGAAGGTCTCGGCGCGGTCGGCGGGCAGCGAGTCGTTGAACTCCTGCCGCTTCTCGGCCACGTGGTCGGCGAACTTGCCGAGCGTGCCCGGATCCCGCAGCACCACGAAGTCCCACGGCATGGAATTGCCGACGCTGGGCGCGCGATGGGCCGCCTCGAGGATCCGCAGCAGCGTGCCGTCGTCGACCACCTCGCCGGTGAATTCGGCGCGGACGTCACGACGCAACTTGATGGCGTCGTAGACGCTCAGACATTCGAGGGGGCTGATCGGGCCTTCGGAACACACGTGGTCCAGTGAACCAGGCCGGATCCGCGCCGAACCTGGCAGCCCTCCCCAGCGAAAACGCCTCCCGCCGGGAGTCCGGCGGGAGGCGTTTTGCGGTCGTGGGGGACTAGCCCGCCATGGCGGGCTCACGGCGGGCCAGCTTGCGACGGCCCTCCTTGAGCGCGGTGCGCAGGCCCCGGCGGCGGCCGGTCATCGGGTCCACGGTGGTCGCGCCGCCGAACATCTTCTCCGACTTGGTTTCCGGAGCGTCGTCGGTGGAGCGGCGCAGGTACTTGTTGGGCAGCGACAGCTTCATGATGGTGCGCCACGACTTGGCGTACTGCACCGGCAGCGACCCGGTGGTGTACGGCAGGTCGTACTTCTCGCACAGCGCCCGCACCCGCACCGCGATGTCCTTCAGGTGGTTGGACGGGATGTTCGGGTACAGGTGGTGCTCGATCTGGTGCGACAGGTTGCCGGTCATGAAGTGCATGACCGGGCCGCCGGAGATGTTGGCCGAGCCCAGCATCTGGCGCAGGTACCACTCGCCCTGGGTCTCGTTGTCGCAGTCGAACTTGGTGAACTTCTCGGCGCCGTCGGGGAAGTGGCCGCAGAAGATGACCGCGTTGGTCCACACATTGCGGACCACATTGGCGGCCAGGTTCGCGGTCAGCGTGCCCAGGAAGGACGGGCCGGTGAGCAGCGGGAAGATCAGGTAGTCCTTGGCGGCCTGCTTGCCGATCTTCTTCAGAACGGTTTTGCGGTCCTCCTCGAACTGGACACGCTCGGGCGAATCCGGGGCCCACTTCTTCTTGGCGACCTTGCCCAGCTCCAGGTGCTGGATGGCGACGCCGTACTCGAAGAACATCTGCAGCAGCAGGTTGTAGACCGGCTGGCCGAGGTAGAACGGCGTCCAGCGCTGGTCGCGGGTGACGCGCAGCAGGCCGTAGCCGATGTCGTCGTCCATGCCCAGCACGTTGGTGTACTTGTGGTGCAGGAAGTTGTGGGTGATCTTCCAGTGCTCGGAGGGACCGGCGTTGTCCCATTCCCACTTGGTGGAGTGGATTTCCGGATCATTCATCCAGTCCCACTGCCCGTGCATCACATTGTGGCCGATCTCCATGTTCTCGATGATCTTGGCGGTGCCCAGCAGGGCGACGCCGGCCAGCCACGCGGGCGGGAACAGACTAGCGAAAAGCACTGCGCGGCCACTGATTTCGAGGCCGCGCTGGAGACGGATCACATTGCGGATGTAACGGGCATCCTTCTCGCCCAGGGATGACTCGACCTCGCGGCGGATCGCGTCCAGCTCCGCCCCGATCGCTTCGACATCCTCCGGGGTGAGGTGCGCGTATTCCTTGACATCCGAGATCGCCATGCTGGTTACAGTACCGTAGGTTACGGTCCCGTAGGTTACGGCGATCGAATCTCTAACGTGTCGTATACCGCATTGTTTTCGAGATCGTCGTCTGCTAGCGATTGCGGCGGAGTTTACGCGAGAACCAACCCTCGCGCTGAGCTTTCTCGGTCAGCAAAGCCTTTTCCGCCAAAGCCTTTTCGCGCAAAGCCTCCTTGGCCTCGCGCAGCACCTGCTTCTCGTGCGCGGCCTTCTCCTTGAGCGCCACCTTCGCCTCCTGCAGCGCCGACCGCAGCCCGCGCCGCTCACCCGTCTCCGGGTCCAGGCCCCAGGTCGGCTGATGCTCGGCCAGCCACTCCGACGCATTGTGCACGGCCAGCCACTCGCCGGACTTGTTGTGCTCGGCCAGCCACTCGGAGCCGTTCCAGGCCGGCAGCGAGATGCCCGCGAACTTGCGCTCCGAGGAGGTCTCCGGCGCGTCGTCGGCCGTCCGCTTCAGCCACTGATCCGGCAGCGCCAGCTTGTGAATCGTGCGGAACGCCAACAGGTACTGCTTGCCCAGCGAGCCCGTGGTGTACGGCAGGTCGTACTTGTCGCACAGCTCGCGCACCTTCACCGACACCTGCGCGTAGCGGTTGCTCGGCAGGTCCGGGAACAGGTGGTGCTCGATCTGGTAGCTCAGGTTGCCGCTCATGAACGCCATGGCCGGGCCCGCGTCGAAGTTCGCGCTGCCCAGCATCTGCCGCAGGTACCACTCGCCCTGCGTCTCGTTCTCGAACTGCTCCTCGGTGAACTTCTCCGCGCCGTCGGGGAAGTGGCCGCAGAAGATGACCGCGTAGGCCCACAGATTGCGGACCAGGTTCGCGGTCGCGTTCGCCTTCAGCGTCGACTTCCACGCCGGACCGGTCAGCGCCGGATAGATCACGAAGTCCTTGGCGACCTGCTTACCGGCCTTGCGCCAGAACGCCTTGTTCGGCTCGGTCAGGATGTGGCGCGGCGGGAAGAGCTGCGACGGGGGCACACCCATCTGCTCCTTGGTGGCAGCCAGATCGTGCAGCGCGATACCCCACTCGAACAGCGCGGCCAGCACCAGATTCGCGACCGGCTGCACCAGGTTGATCGGCTTCCACTCCTCGTCGCGCGTCATGCGCAGGATGCCGAAGCCCAGATCGTCATCCATGTCGAGGATGTTGGTGTACATGTGGTGCGAGTAGTTGTGCGCGGCCTTCCACTGCGCCGACGTCCCCGTCATGTCCCACTCCCACGTGGTGGAGTGGATCTCCGGGTCGTTCATCCAATCCCATTGCCCGTGGCTGACGTTGTGCCCGAGCTCCATGTTCTCGATGATCTTCGCGACCGACAGCAGGGCGGTGCCGGTCAGCCACGCCCAGCGCTTCCGGGAAGCGAACAGGGTCGCCCGCCCGGCCGCCTCGAGGATCCGCTGCGCGGCGATGGTCCGCTTGATGTAGCGGGCGTCCCGCTCACCCAGCGAGTGCTCGACATCGCGCTTGACGGTGTCGAGCTCCTGGCCCAGGGTCTCGATATCGGCCGCCGTCAAATGGGCGAACGCCTTGATGTCGGTGATGGCCACCGGCAGGTCCTTCCGTGGTTGATCTGCCTCGCACCGCTGCGCGGATGGGCGGCCCCGACAGGGGCCGGTCAGGCTCGATTGCTATCGAGGGTAGCCGTTCTCGGGCCGGTCCGTCTCATACGGTTCGGTGTGGGTCGGACCCCGGGCACTGTGCGTCAGACCTCGAGGGTGCAGTCGCCCGCGGCGGCGGAGATGCAGGTCTGGATCTTGTCCCCGGCACGGTGTTCCTTGCCGTTGCGCAGGTCCCGCACATGACCCTCGGTCACGGTCACCACACAGGTCTGGCAGATGCCCATGCGGCAGCCGAACGGCATCTGCACGCCCGCGTCCTCACCGGCCTGCAGCAGGGTGGTCGCACCGTCCACCTCGACGGCCCGGCCGGTCTTGGCGAAGGTGACGGTGCCGCCCTCGGCGGTGGCGCTGCGCTCGATCTCGAACCGCTCCACATGCAGCTTGTTCGCGATACCGGCGGCGGCCCAATGCTTCTCGATCTCGTCCAGCATGGGCAGCGGGCCGCAGGCCCAGGTCTCGCGCTCACGCCAGTCCGGGCACACGGTGTCCAGATCGGCGAGCGCGAACTTGCCGTTCTCACCGGTGAGGTGCAGGTGGCCGGTGAAACCCGGACGGCGCTCGTGCAATTCGCGCAGCTCGTCGCCGAACATCACGTCGTCGGGGGTGCGGGCGGAGTGCACGTGCAGCACGTCCGGTACCGCGTCGCGGCGATCCATGGTGCGCAGCATGGCCATCACGGGGGTGATGCCCGAGCCCGCGGTCAGGAACAGCACTTTGCGCGGCGCCGGATCCGGCAGCACGAAACCGCCCTGCGGCGCGGCCAGGCGCACGATGGTGCCCGCCGGGACACCGGAGACGATGTGGGTGGACAGGAAGCCCTCCGGCATCGCCTTCACCGCGATGGAGATCAGGCGGCGGCCCTTGTGGGCGCCGTCGCCGGTCCAATCCGGCGGGCTGGTCAGCGAATACGAGCGCCAGTGCCAGCGGCCCTCCACCAGCACGCCGATGCCGATGTACTGGCCGGGGGAGAACTTGAAGTCGAAGCCCCAGCCCGGCTTGATCACCAGGGTGGCCGAGTCGGAGGTCTCCTTGCGGACCTCCACGATGCGGCCGCGCAGCTCGCGCGCCGACCACAGCGGGTTCACCAGGTGCAGGTAGTCGTCGGGCAGCAGGGGAGTGGTGATCCGTGCCGCCGCGCCGCGCAAGGCGTCGAGCGGAGTCCGCCCGGCGTTGCCGCCTTCGGCCACCGGGGCCTCCAGCCATTCGCGCAGTCCCCGCACGGAGAATCCGCCACTCTTCGATGCCATATCCCAGAAGCTTTCTGTCGTCGTGCACGCTGGTCAGCGCCTCGTCGCGCGCATGTCGCCCGTGTGACGAGCGACCGTCACAGCAAGGTTACGGCATCGTAGGTTACGGGGGGTTACCCAGCTCTGGAAGCTCCCGTGACTCCTGTGCGAGCCGCGGGTGTCCGGGCCTCGGAGCGGGTCGAGCGGGAAGGCTCAGAGCAGGTCGAGCAGGAAGGGGAGTTCCTGGGCGGCGTACCAGGCCAGCTGGTGGTCCTCGGCGTCGCCGAGGACGAATTCGGCGTCGGCGTCGCCCATGTCGGCGGCGTCGATGACCTCGACGGCCTTGGCGACCTCGGACTCGGCCTCGGCCAGGTCCACGTGGATGGACGCGATGCGGTCGTAGGGGATGGCGGCGGAGAGCCGGACCACGGCGTCGTCGAGGTCGGGGCGCAGGGTCGCGCCGGTGACGTCGGCGGCGATGACCGCGCGGCGGAAGATCGGGCCGCGGGGCGCGGCCTCGTCGCCCGCGTCCTCGCCGCCCAGGTCCGCGGCGGCCTGTTCCTCGGCGAGCAGTCGCAGCGAGGCGCGCGCGGCCTCGGCCATGGCGACCTCGGCGAGTTCCTCGTCGTCGCCGGAGGCGTAGGCCTCGCGCAGTGCGGGGGTCACCGCGAAGGCGGTGTCGTTGAGGGCGCGGATCTCCCGGTCCTGCACCAGCTCCCGCAGCATCGGCACCGTGGCCGGGACGTAGACCCGTAGCTTCTTCGGCACGGCGGACGACTCACTGGACGCAGGCACCGAGCATCTCCTCCATCGACTCGTGCACCGAAGCGGTCAGTACCGCGATATCGGCCATGGCGTCGCGATCGGCCGTGAGTCCGTAGAACACCCGCCCGTCGTAGGACGTGAGCCCGATACTCAGAGCCTGAAAGCGCAGCAACGGCGACACCGGGTACATCTCCAGCATCCGCGCGCCGCCGATGTACATGGCCTGCTGCGGACCCGGCGCGTTGGTGATCACCAGATTGAACGTGTGTTCTGCAAAAGTACTCGCCGACCGCACGCTCATGGCATGCAGGCTCGCCGGAGCGAATCCGGCCATGTGCACCAGCGTCCGCGCCCGCACCCCGCGCTGATGCCGGGAGTGCGCCTCGGTGGCGTGCTTGATGTGCTCGATGCGGATCACCGGATTCGGTTCGCCCACGGGCAGATCCAGCAGCAGCGAGGTGACCTCGCCCGCGGGTTTCAGTTCGCCGTGCGGGCCGTCGGCGTACACCGACATGGGGACCACCGCGCGCAGCGCGTCGGCCTCGGTCAGCACCTGCCCGCGCGAGAGCAGCCAATTGCGCAGCGCGCCGGTCACCACCGCGAGGATCACGTCGTTGATGGAGCAGTCGAACCGCTTGCGGATCTTGCGGTAGTCCTCGAGATCGGTGCGCACCACCTCGAAGCGGCGATTGCGGGAGGTGCGGGTGTTCAGGGGGCTGTCGGGCGCGCCGATGGCCGCGGTTCGGACCATGGACACCAGCTTCTGCACGGCCTTGCCGGTGGCGTCGACCATGGCGAACGCCTCGGCCATGTGGTGCCGCGCCACCTCCAAACCCTCGCGCGGCTGGGTGGCGAGGTGCCCGACCGCGCCGAGCAGCAGTTCCAGTTCGGCGGGCTCGCGGTGGGCGACCCAGGCGTCGTCCGCGACGTCGCGGGGCGCGGTGGAGGTGTCCAGGATCACATGCCCGATCTCGAGCGCGCTGTCGCCGTCCACCAGGGACGAGTGGGTCTTGGTGAAGATCGCGCAGCGGCCCTCGGACAGGCCTTCGACCAGGTACATCTCCCACAGCGGGCGGCTCGGGTCGAGCGGGCGCGAGGCCAGCCGGGCCACCAGGTCCAGCAGCTGTTCGTCGGTGCCCGGCTCGGGCAGCGCGGAACGCCGCACGTGGTAGGTGATGTCGAAGTGGCTGTCGTCCACCCAGATCGGGCGGCCCAGCGCGAACGGGATCTCCCGCACCTTGCGCCGGTACAACGGCACCAGCGGCAGCCGCGACTCGACCAGCGACACCAGCCGGTCGTAATCCAGCGGCCCGGGCCCGGATCCACCGGTGGGCGCGGGATTGCGCAGGATCGCCAGAGAGCCGATGTGCATGGGGTTGCTGCTGGATTCCAGCCGGTAGAACGACGCGTCCTGCGGCGTCAGTCTGGTGATCACGCTGCCCGCTACTCCCTTATCCCTGCCCGCGCCTCGCAGTTTTCCCCCTGCCGAGGCACCGGCTTTCATGCGGACGAACCGCCTGGAGGCAAGCTATCGCAATCCGGTCACCTGGGGGAATGTATGGGCCGCACTGCCCGAGATCACGCACCGTCGTCGGTGCCGTCGTTCCGGGTGCGCGGACGCGGACCGCCGCACGCCGGACCCCCTACATGGTACGTCAGGGGTGTCGAATCAGCCTCGGCCGCAAGCCCATTCGCTGGGCGTTCGCCGGGGCCGGGAGCTGCGGTGCGGGCGTCGCGCTTTCACAGCTTCTCCTCAGCGCCCGGGCAGTCCCGTGCGCAGTTCAGCACCTACGATGGGGGCCGGATTACCATGGCTTGTGAATGCGCGCCCGCGCGCAGGCCTCCCGCCATGGTGGGGGCTACCGACAACACCGACCAGAGGACTACAAGACCCGTGCCTGCGCTGAGTTTTTCAAGGTTGCTACGGATTGGTGAAGGTCGCACGGTCAAGCGGCTGGCAAGCCTGGCGGACGAGGTCATCGCCCTCGACGAGGAGTACACGGCGCTCTCCGACGCCGAACTCCAGGCCAAGACCGCGGAGTTCAAACAGCGCTTCGCCGAGGGCGAGACCCTCGACGAACTGCTGCTGGAGGCCTTCGCGACCGCGCGGGAAGCGTCCTGGCGAGTGCTCAACCAGAAGCATTACAAGGTGCAGATCATGGGCGGTTCCGCCCTGCACATCGGCAATGTGGCGGAGATGAAGACCGGTGAGGGCAAGACCCTGACCTGTGTGCTGCCCGCCTACCTCAACGCCATCTCCGGTGAGGGCGTGCACGTCGTCACCGTCAACGACTACCTGGCCAAGCGCGACTCCGAGTGGATGGGCCGCGTGCACCGCTTCCTCGGTCTCGAGGTCGGCGTGATCCTGGGCGGCATGACCCCGGCCGAGCGCCGCGAGGCCTACGCCGCGGACATCACCTACGGCACGAACAACGAGTTCGGCTTCGACTACCTGCGCGACAACATGACCCACACGCTGGACGATCTGGTCCAGCGCGGGCACAACTTCGCCATCGTCGACGAGGTCGACTCCATCCTCATCGACGAGGCCCGCACCCCGCTGATCATCTCGGGCCCGGCCGACGCCTCCTCGAAGTGGTACGCGGAGTTCGCGCGCATCGCCCCGCTGCTGAAGAAGGACCTGCACTACGAGGTCGACATCAAGAAGCGCACCATCGGTGTGCACGAGGCGGGCGTCGAGTTCGTCGAGGACCAGCTGGGCATCGACAACCTCTACGAGGCCGCGAACTCGCCGCTGGTGAGCTACCTGAACAACGCCATCAAGGCCAAGGAGCTCTACACCAAGGACAAGGACTACATCGTCCGCGACGGCGAGGTCATCATCGTCGACGAGTTCACCGGCCGAATCCTGGTGGGCCGCCGCTACAACGAGGGCATGCACCAGGCCATCGAGGCCAAGGAAGGCGTGGAGATCCAGCCGGAGAACCAGACGCTGGCCACCATCACGCTGCAGAACTACTTCCGCCTGTACGACAAGCTGTCGGGTATGACCGGTACCGCCGAGACCGAGGCGGCCGAGCTGCACCAGACCTACGGCCTGGGCGTGGTGCCGATCCCGACCAACAAGCCGATGGTCCGTCAGGATCAGTCCGACCTGATCTACAAGACCGAAGAGGCCAAGTTCGCCGCGGTCGCCGACGACATCCAGGAGAAGCACGAGCTGGGCCAGCCGGTCCTGGTCGGCACCACCTCGGTCGAGCGCTCGGAGTACCTGTCCAAGCTGCTCACCAAGCGCGGCATCGCGCACAGCGTGCTGAACGCCAAGTTCCACGAGCAGGAAGCGCAGATCGTCGCCGAGGCCGGGCGCCCGGGCGCGGTCACCGTCGCCACCAATATGGCCGGTCGTGGCACCGACATCGTGCTGGGCGGCAACCCGGACATCATCGCCGACATCCTGCTGCGCCGGCAGGGCCTGGACCCGGTCGAGACCCCCGACCAGTACGAGGCCCAGTGGCACGCCACCCTGGACCGGGTCAAGCAGCAGGTCGACTCGGACGCCGAGGCGGTGCGCGAGGCGGGCGGCCTGTACGTGCTGGGCACCGAGCGCCACGAGTCGCGGCGTATCGACAACCAGCTGCGCGGTCGTTCCGGCCGGCAGGGCGACCCGGGCGAGTCCCGCTTCTACCTGTCGCTGGGCGACGAGCTGATGCGGCGCTTCAACGGCGCGGCGCTGGAGTCGATCATGACCCGGCTGAACCTGCCCGACGACGTGCCGATCGAGGCCAAGATGGTCTCGCGGGCCATCAAGTCGGCGCAGACCCAGGTCGAGCAGCAGAACTTCGAGATCCGCAAGAACGTCCTCAAGTACGACGAGGTCATGAACCAGCAGCGCAAGGTGATCTACGCCGAGCGCGCCCGCATCCTCGAGGGTGAGGACATGGAGGGCCAGGTGCAGGAGATGATCACCGACGTGATCACCGCCTACGTCAACGGCGCCACCGCGGAGGGCTACGTCGAGGACTGGGATCTGGACAAGCTGTGGGGCGCGCTCAAGACGCTGTACCCCGGCGGCATCGACTACCGTGAGCTCACCGGTGAGATCGAGAACGGCGAGCCCGGCGACCTGTCCCGCGAGGAACTGCTGGACGCGCTGCTCGACGACGCGCACACCGCTTACGACAACCGTGAAGCCGAGATCGACGGCCTCGCGGGCGAGGGCAGCATGCGCAACCTGGAACGCCAGGTGCTGCTGAGCGTGCTGGACCGCAAGTGGCGCGAGCACCTCTACGAGATGGACTATCTCAAGGAGGGCATCGGCCTGCGCGCCATGGCGCAGCGCGACCCGCTGGTCGAGTACCAGCGCGAGGGCTTCGACATGTTCGCGGCCATGCTCGAGGGCCTCAAGGAGGAGTCGGTCGGCTTCCTGTTCAACCTCCAGGTCGAGGTGCAGCAGCCGCAGCCGGTGGGTGTGAACGTGGCCGCGGGCCTGCAGTCGCCGGTCGGCAACCGCCCGCTGCCTACCCAGGAGGACGCGGCGCACGCGGGCAACGGCGCTCCGGCGGCGTTGCGCGCCAAGGGAATCGACGAGTCCGGCCCGCGCGGGCTGTCCTACAGCGGCCCGGACGAGGGCGGCCACGCCGCCGTGCGCAGCGACAGCGACGAGTACGGCGCCGAGGACGCGCAGGGCGGCACCCGCCGCGAGCGTCGCGAGGCGGCCCGGGCGCAGTCCAAGGCGGATCGGACCAAGCGCCGCCACTGAGTTCGCGACCCTGTCGAAACGTGCCGCGCCCCGGGTGTTCTCACCCGGGGCGCGGTGTTTTCCGCAGTGCGCCAAGAGTTTTCGCGCGGTCATGAAACGGTCATGATCGGTGCGCTGGAATTGCTTCCGAATCGATCGCCGGGTGGCGATCGAAAAGGAAGGAATCGCACAATGTTCAAGACTTTCGCACTCGCCGCCGCGACCGTCGGTATCCTCGGGGCGGGCGTCGCGACGGCGCACGCGGAGACCCTGACGGTGGACGGCAGCTACGCCTCGCTCGACGGCTGCGCCGCGGACGGCAACAATGGCCAGTTCCAGGCCGGTGGCGTGCAGCTGCGCGGTGAGGACGGCTGGCAGTGGAGCTGCGATCAGGGCGCCGACGGCCTCTGGTACATGACCATCTTCCGCTGATCGGCGAGCCGCCCGGCGAATCCCATTCGGGTGCTTTTCGCTTCAACGGTGACAATAAGGGGCATTTCTATCGCGCGAACTCGGTTGCGTGTTAATTGAATTGCTCCTATTGATCTTGTGATCTGCGTCATTCGGGACAATTTGTGCCAGTTGCTTGCGAAGGGCTTGGTTGCACGCTATTAGCTAGACTAAATTTCCCGAATGTGTGGGAGGATCTGAAGCTCTACGGGAGGGAACGAGAACGCATCCATGTGGATCGCGTTCTCGCGGCGGCACGTTCGGGCCGCGGTGCGGCGCTGGTTCTGTCGGGGGATCCAGCGATCGGCAAGACCGCGCTACTACGCGCCGCGCTCGACCAGGCCGCGGACTTCCGGGTGCTGCGTTGCCAAGGCATCCGCGCCGAATCCGGCCTGGACCACGCGGCCCTGCACGAGCTGCTGCTGCCGGTCGCCGACCGGCTGCCGCTGCTGCCGCCCGCCCAGGCCCGCGCCCTGGGCGTGGTGCTCGGTCTCGACGCCGGTCCCGCCGACCCGTTCCTGGTCGGGGCCGCGCTGGTCCGGCTGCTCACCGAACTCGCCGCCGAGCAGCCGCTGCTGCTGATCGTGGACGAGGCCCGACTGGTCGACCCGGAATCGGCGCGGGCCATCGTCTTCGCCATCCGCCGCCTCACCGCCGCCCCCGTCGCACTGCTGGTGGCCTTGCGTGACGACCCCGCCGACACCCTGTGGCGGGACCTGCCCGCGCTGCGGGTCACCGGCCTGGCCGACGCCGAGGCCCGCCGCCTGCTCGCCGACCGGTACGGCCCGCTGGGCGCGCTGCGCCTGGGTCGCATTCTCTCCGTGGCCGACGGCAACCCCCTCGCGCTGCTCGAATTGCCCGGTGTGGTCGGCGATCTCGCGGGCACCGCCCCCGAACCCATGGCTCTGGGCCCCGGCGTGCGCACCGCGTTCGGCGAACGCGTCGCCGCCCTGCCCGCCACCGTCCGGACCCTGCTGACCGTGGCCGCCACCGAGACCCGTGGCGTGCTGGGCATCGTCACCACCGCCGCGGCCGCCCTCGGCGTGGACTCCCAGGCCTGGGAGCACGTCGCGTCCGCCGGGCTGCTCACCATCAGCGACGGCCGCGTCGAACGCACCCACGCCCTGCTGTGCGCCGCCGTGCACGCGTCCGCGACCGTGGCCGAGACCCGGGCCGCCCAGCTGGCCGTCGCGAACGCGCTGACCGGGACCGGCGACCACGACCTGAGCGCCTGGCACCGCGCCCTCGCCGCGGGCCGCCCCGACGAGGACCTCGCCGCCGCGCTGACCGAACGGGCGACCGGCGCCGCCCACGGGCCGATGGCCGCGGCCGCCATGCTGCGCCAGGCCGCCGCCATCTCGCCGGACCCGGAGCGGGCCGGGGAACGGCTGGCCGCCGCGGCCCGATTCGCCTGGGCGGGCGGCGATATCGCCTCCGCGCACGGCCTGCTCGACCGCGCCGTCGCCCGCCTGGGCCCCGAACGGGCCGCGACCGCCGCCCGGGGTTTGGCCGGACTGCTGGAATTCGTTGCGGGAGAACCGGAACGGGCGAGCCGCCTGCTGCTGCGCGACGCCGAACTGGTGGACCCGGCGACCGCCGCCAACCTGCGGGTCGACGCCGAACGCGCGCGCTGGGTTGCCGGGCACGGCGTGCTCGATCTGGATCCCGCGGAAATGACCGTGCGGGAAGGCATCTCCCGCTTCCACACCATGATCCGGCCGCTGCCGCCCGCGCCGCTGGTGCTGCTGTGGGGACTCGCCGAGACCGCCCTGGAGCCGTACACCCAAGCGGCGGCCTCGCTGCGGGGCAGTGCCGCCCCCGCCGCGGTGTCGCTGCTGCCGCAGCTGGCCATCCTGCAATTCGCCAACGGCCGCTTCCCGGCCGCCGAACGCACCCTGGCCGAGGCGTTCGAGCTGGCCGAGGCCGGCGGAGTGGACAACGTGCTCGCCCAGTGCTGGGCGCTGCGCGCGAAAATCGCCGCCCTGCACGGTGATTCGGATGGGGTGCTGGCGGCCGCCGATCAGGTGCTGGCGCTGGCCCGGCCGCGGCGCGCGCACGCGGTCATCGCGTCGGCGCACTGGCACCTGGGCTTCCACGCCCTCAGCCTCGGCGATCCGGAGACCGCGTATCTGCGCCTGCGCACCCTGGCCCAGCCGGGCCACGACGCCCGGCATCCCACCTACGCGCGGCTGGCCGCCGTGGATCTGGTGGAGGCCGCGGTCCGGGTGGGCCGCCACGACGAGGCCGCCGGGTACTACGAGGAGATCCGGGACTGGGCGCTGCGCTCCCGCGCCGACTGGGCGGTCTCGGCCGCCTACACCTGCCGGGCGCTGCTGTGCACGGACGACCGCGCCGACAAGTACTTCCAGCGCGCGCTGGCCGTGCGGCGCACCCGCCACGATCTGAACCAGGTGCGCACCCGCCTGCTCTACGGCAAGTGGCTGCGCCGGGCCCGCCGCCGCGCGGACGCCGCCGAGCAATTGCGTTCGGCCGCCGAGGCGTTCGAGGGCATGGGTGCGGCCCAGTGGGTGCTGCGCGCCCGGCAGGAGCTCGAACTCACCGGTCGCCGGGCGGCGCCGGTCACCGCGCACGGCGAGACCTCGGTGCTGACCGCGCAGGAGCTGCGGGTGGCCCGGCTGGCCGCCCACGGGCTCACCAATCGGGAGATCGGGACCGAGCTGTTCCTCAGTCCCCGCACCGTCGGGCACCACCTGTCGCGGGTGTTCGGCAAGCTGGGGCTCAGCGGCCGGTCCGATCTGGTGGACGTCGACTTCGACAACGGCATGCGAATCGTGCGGCCGCGCTGACGGTTCCGGCTCGCGGTGGGTGCGGGTTTCGACCGGTCAGTCCAGGTTGACCGACTCGCCCCAGTAGCGCGGGTCCCAGTTGATCAGGATCATGCCGGCCACACTGCCCGCACAGCCGCCGCAGGCGTGCACCTGGATCACGCTGTCCACGTCGGTGTCTCCGGCCAGCACGGCGCGGGTGGACAGCCAGACCGCGCGCAGGTGCAATGCCGCGGGTCTGCCGCAGCGGACGCATTCGGGCAGCGCGTCGTCCGGGTCGTTGCGCCCGATCCGGACCTCCGGGGTGACGGGTGCTCCCGGGCCGAGGGCTGCGTCGAGGAGCGGCGAAAATTCCTTGCGCTCACGGTCTTCCACCTGCGCAGGCTAACTATTTCCTGCGGGGTCCGCACGCTGTGCGACCGAAACGTGTCCTGGGCCGGGCCCGGTGCGGGCCGGAATGTTTAACCGGCGCGCCGCCGGGAATGCAATGGAAAGCGTTTCGGAGCGATGCCCGAATTGGGGTTCTCTATTCGCGCCCGCATTTTAGTCTTCCCGATCGGGAAGAGAATCGGTCATCGTATCGGTCGGTCAATCGGTCGACTGCGAAATGTCCGGAATCGCTTATCCCGGCGGTGATCTCAGCCGCTGGGAAGATCGCGTTTACAGGTTTGTCGGTTGCTCGTAATGCGAGGTACCTTGCGACGTGCGCGAGATCCGGGTGCTCCAGGGGAGGGAACGAGAACAGAACGAACTGTCTCGGGTCCTGACCGAGGCGCGCGCCGGTCACGGCGGGGGAATGCTGCTCTGGGGAGAACCCGGGATCGGGAAAACCGCGCTACTGCGTGACGCCGAACAACGCGCCATCGAATTCAGAGTTCTGCACTGCCGCGGAAATTCCGCCGACAGCGGAGTGGATTTCGCGGCATTACGCGAACTGCTCGGTCCGCTCGCCGATCGCGTGCCCGCGCTGCCCGGTCCGCAGGCCCGCGCCCTGACCGCCGCCCTCGGCCGCGGACCCGGCCCGGCGGACCGGTTCCTGGTGGGGGCGGCCGTGGTCTCCCTGCTGGCAGCGGTGGCCGCGGATCAGCCGGTGCTGCTGGTCGTCGACGACGCGGAGTCGGTGGATCTCGCGACCGCCCGGGCCCTCGCGTTCGCGCTGCGCCGCCTCGGCGGGGTCCGGGTGGCCCTGCTGGTCGCCATGCGGGACAGCCCCGCCACCACGGTGTGGCAGTCACTGCGGGTGCTGCCGATCGCTCCGCTGCCCGACCCGGAGGCGCGGCGGCTGCTGGCGCGGCGGGCGGGCGGCGTCGGCGCGCCCCGGGCGAACCGCATGCTGCGGCTGGCCGGCGGAAACCCCTTGGCCCTGCGCGAATTCCCGATCGACACCGAGGACGGGGCCGGAATCGCATGGGGACCGGCGCCTTTCGGCCCCCGCCTGCGCGCCGCCTTCGCCGACCGGCTCGCCGCCTTGGACCCGGGGATCCGCCTGCTGCTGGTGGTGGCGGCCGCCGAGGACCGCGGCACCCTGAGCCCGATCGCGTCCGCCGCCACCGAACTCGGTGTCGCCCCGGCGGATTGGGAACGGGCCTTCGAGGCGGGCCTGCTGGTCGTCACCGACGGCCGCGTCGACATGCGGCACCGCCTGCTCGGCGGCGCGGCCTACGACGCCGCCCCGCCCGCCCAGCGCCGCGCCGTCCACCTCGCGCTGGCCGCCGCCCTCCCCGGCTCCGGCGCCGACGAACTCCGCGCCTGGCACCTGGCCGCCGGACTCGACACCCCCGACCCCGAACTGGCCCGCGCCCTCGCCGACGGCGCCCCCCGCGTCCTGCGCCACAACGGTCCGCTCGCCGCGGCCGCCGTCCTACGCCGCGCCGCCGCCATCACCGCGGATCCGGCCACCGCCGGTCTCCGCCTCGCGGCCGCGGCCCAATTCGCGTGGGAGGGGGGCGATATCGAATCCGCCCGCCGCCTGCTCACCCTCGCCGAATCCCGCACCACCCCGGCCGCCATCACCACCGCCGCCGCGGGCCTGCCCGGCCTGCTCGAACTCGTCGCCGGCGACCCCGCCCGCGCCCACACCCTGCTGCTCCGCGACGCCGACGCCATCGCCGCCAAGCCGCGGGCGGCGCGCGGGGCCGACCTGGTCGCGGGACTGCGGCTGCTGGCGGAGCGGACCGAGTGGGTGCTCGGGCAGGGTGTCGACCGGCCGATGGACGGGCAGCTCGAGGCGGTGGTGGCGGAGCCGTCGCCGATGCTCGCGGCGCAGCTGCTGCCGCCCGCGGCGCAGCTGCTGGAGTGGGGGCTGGCCGAGGCGGGGCTGGAACCGTATCTGGGGGTGGCGGCCGGACTTCGAGCCTCCGGCGATCGGGCGGCGGCGATCGGGGTGCTGCCGCAGCTGGCCACCATGCAGCTCGCGACCGGACGCTGGGAAGCCGGGGAGGCCACCCTCGAGGAGGCCTTCGACCTGGCGTCCGGTGCGGGCGCCGACAATATCCTGGCCCAGTGCTGGAACCTGCGGGCCCGGCTGGCCGCTCAGCGCGGCGACGCGGACCTGGTGACCGACAGCGTGGAGCGCGCGCTGGCGCTGTCCCGCCCGCACGCGGTGCCGCTGCTCACCGGCGGCGCCTACTGGCACCACGGCTTCCACGCGCTCACCGCCGGTGACGCCGAGGCCGCCTACCGGCGGCTGCGCGCACTGTCGGAGCCGGGCCACGAGGCCGCGCACCCCACGCTGGCCCGGCTGGCCACCCTCGATCTCGTCGAAGCGGCGTGCCGCGTGGGTCGTTTCGACGAGGCCGCCGCGCACTCGGAGCACATCGTGCTCTGGGCGCGGCGGTCCCGGGCCCGCTGGGCGCTGGCCGCCGCCTACGCCTGCCGCGCGCTGCTCGCGGAGGAGGACCGCGCCGAGCACTACTACCGGCGCGCCGTCGCGGTCGGCGATTCCCGGCACGGCAGTTTCGGACGCGCCCGCACCCAGCTGCTCTACGGCAAGTGGCTGCGCCGGGTCCGCCGCCGCCGCGACGCCGCCGAGCAATTGCGCCTCGCCGCGGACGGTTTCGAGCTGATCGGCGCGACCGCGTGGGCCGCGCGCACCCGCACCGAACTCGACCTCACCGGCACCGGGGCCAAACCCGCCGGAGCTTCGGACACACCGCTGACCGTGCAGGAGTCCCAGGTCGCCCGGCTCGCCGCCCAGGGCCTCACCAATCGGGAGATCGGCGCGGAGCTGTTCCTCAGCCCGCGCACCGTCGGCCACCACATGTCGCGGATTCTCGAGAAGCTCGGTCTCACCGGCCGTTCCGAGCTGCGCGGCATCGACTTCGACAACGGCATGCGGCTGACCCGTCCGCCGCTGTGACGCCGCTCAGGCGCGGGTGAGTTCGAACAGCCGGAACCGGCGCGTCCCCGCGAGCCGCTGTTCCATGGCGTAGCCGGGCCAGAATTCCAGCGCCCGCCGCCAGGCCCGGTCCCGATCGCCGCCGGTCAGCTCGCGCACCCGGACCGGGAACCGCTCGCCCCGCACCGTCAGTTCGGCCACTTCGGCGTGCCGCAGATTGGCCGACCAGGACGGCTGTTCGGGCTTGCCCCAATTCGACGAGACGATCAGGAACCGTTTCTCGTCCAGGAGATCGGGCGTATAGAGCAGGCTGACCGTACGCGGCAGCCCGGTCCGGCGGCCCGCCACCGTCAGCTCCACCGCCGGCAGGCCCACCACGTCGAGAATCCCCTTGCGGCCCTTGGTGGTTCGCCGCGCGATCCGTTCCAGCGCGAAGACCAGCGGGGCGGCGCGCATGACCGTGCGGCGACGGGCCAGCGCCCGCCCCAGCCGGGGGAGCGGATTCCAGCGGGCGGGCACGCCGGGGCCGCGCTGCCATTCAGCGAAAACCATGTCCCCGATTATGTTGCCGGGCCGCCGTCAGGGCGCCCAACGCGCCCGGTCCCAGTCCTCGTTCCAGTCGTTCGGGTCGGCGGGGGGGGCGGTCCTCGTCGTGTTCGCGGCGCAGTTGCTTCTTCTCGTCCTCGCGCGAGTCGGCGTCGTCGTCATGCTCGCGCGGCGGAGTTTCCTCGCTCATGACTTCCCTTCGTGCCGGTTATGCACAAAAGGTATCGAATGGGCGATTCTTCAGCTACCGGTGGCGGCCCGTGTCGCCTCAGGATTCGCTGTTGCCGCGGAACCAGGGGTCGTTGGAATTCAGCGCGGTCAGCAGACGGCGGATGGCCGCCACCCGCTGCTCCTTGCCTTCCAGCAGGTCGAGCGCGCATTCCGGATCGGCGGGCGGGCCCAGGTGGGTGCAGCCGCGCGGGCAGTCCTCGATGGCCTCGGCCAGATCCGAGAAGGCGGCGATCACGTCGTCGGGTGTGATGTGAGCCAAACCGAACGATCGCACGCCGGGTGTGTCGACCACCCAGCCATCATCGGGCAACGGCAACGCCACCGACTGCGTCGAGGTGTGCCGCCCCTTGCCGACGCCCGATACCTCGCCGACCGCGCGCTCGGCGTCGGGGACGAGCCGGTTCACCAGGGTGGACTTGCCCACCCCCGAATGCCCGATGAACGCGGTCAGCTTGTCGTCGAGCAGCTCCAGCACCGGTTCCAGGGGATCCTCGATGCCCGCGTAGACGATGGTGAGATCCAGATCCTCGAAGGCCGAGGCGAATTCGGAGTCGGCGGCCAGATCGTGCTTGGTCAGGCACAGGATCGGTTGCAGCCCACCGACGTACGCCGCCACCATGGCCCGCTCCACGAACCCGGTGCGCGGCGGCGGATCGGCCAGCGCCACCACGATGAACAGCTGCTCGGCATTGGCGACCACCACCCGCTCGAACGGGTCGGTGTCATCGGCGGTGCGGCGCAACACCGTTCGCCGTTCGGACACCCGCACGATGCGGGCCAGGGTGTCGGGCTTGCCGGACAGGTCGCCGACCAGATCCACCTGGTCACCGACCACGATCGGGGTCCGGCCCAGTTCGCGCGCCCGCATGGCGACCACGCCGCGCTCCGGATCCCCGTCCAGCACGCACCCCCAGCGACCGCGGTCCACCGAAACCACCATGGCCGCTTCGGCATCCAGATGCTGCGGCCGGGTCTTGGTGCGCGGGCGCGAGCCCTTGCCCGGGCGCACCCGGACATCGGACTCGTCGTACTCGCGGCGCCTCAGTGGTCCGCTCCGGCCAGCATGCTCTCCCACAACTCGACGAATCCCGGCAGCGTCTTGGCGGTGGTGCCGATGTCCTCGATCTCCACGCCCGGGGTCACCAGGCCGATGATCGCGCCCGCGGTGGCCATCCGGTGGTCGGCGTAGGAGCGCCACTGCCCGGCGGTGAGCGGGTTCGGTACGATGGCCAGCCCGTCCTCGGTCTCGGTGACCTTGCCGCCGAGCCGGTTGATCTCGGTGGCCAGCGCCGCCAGCCGGTCGGTCTCGTGCCCGCGCAGGTGCGCGATGCCGCGCAGCCGCGACGGCGAATCCGCCAGGGCCGCAAGGGCGGCCACGGTCGGGGTCAGCTCACCCACGTCGTGGAGGTCGATGTCGATGCCCGCCAGGCGTTCCGGGCCGCGCACGGTGAGCACACCGTCGAAGATCCGCGCCTCCGCGCCCATCCGGACCAGGATCTCGCGGATCACGTCGCCGGGCTGGGTGGTGAGCCGGGGCCAGTGCGGGATGCTCACCTCGCCGCCGGTGACCGCCGCGGCGGCCAGGAACGGGGTGGCGTTGGACAGGTCCGGCTCCACGTCCCAGTCCACCGCGCGGATCGGGCCGGGCGCGACGGTCCAGGTCTGCGCCTTGCGCGGATCGTTGGGGGCGTCGACGCGAACGTCGGCCCGGCGCAGCATCTCCACGGTCATCTCGATGTGCGGCATGGACGGCAGCGCCGCGCCGTCGTGGTTGACGGTGACGCCCTGCTCGAATCGCGCCGCCGACAGCAGCAGCCCCGACACGAACTGCGAGGAACCCGACGCGTCGATGGTGACCGGCCCGCCGCGCAGCGCTCCCATCCCGTGCACCACGAAAGGCAGCTGGTTGCCGTCGATGTCGAGGCCCAGCGCCCGCAGCGCGTCCAGGATCGTGCCCAGCGGCCGCGCCCGCGCCTGCTCGTCGCCGTCGAAGGCGACGTCGCCGCGCGCCAGCGCCGCCACCGGCGGCAGGAACCGCATGACCGTGCCCGCCAGCCCGCAATCGACCATGGCGCTACCGAATTCGGCGGGCGGAGTGACCACCAGCGTGCTGCCGTCACCCTCGATCCCGGTGCCCATGGCCCGCAGCGCCGCGATCATCAGATCGGTGTCCCGGCTGCGCAACGCCCCGGTGATGGTGGACGGCCGATCCGCCAGCGCGGCGAGGATCAGCGCCCGATTGGTAATCGATTTGGACCCGGGCAGGGTCACGGAAGCATGGACGGGAACTCGGACATGGGGCGCGGGCCAGAAAGTCACCGCCCTATCTTCCCAAATGACCGGGGTCCCGCGGGGCCCACATCCCTATCCCGCCGTCAGGCCGTTATTCGGCCGATCCCGGCGGCCGGCGCGCACACGCACAACGCCGGTCCCCATCGCGGGGACCGGCGTCTCGTGCGCAGGCTGCAACTCACGCCTGGTGGGCGGGCGGGAATCCACACCGGCGCTCGGCCGGGACCCGCGCCTGGCGGCCTACCGGGGTTTCAGGGGTTTACCCCTGAGAGTCCCCGAGAGTTGGGTTTTCCTACTTCGCGCGGCCGTGCACCAGGGGCACGATCTTGCGGAGCAGCTTCATGGTGCGGTCGGTGCGGGTGTAGGACAGCAATGCCATGCCCGGAATCGTGAAGCGCTGCACCGCGATCGAGTGCGGGCGGGCGAATTCCAGCAGGCCGGGGGCGCCGTGGATGCGGCCGATGCCGGAATCGCGGACGCCGCCGAAGGGCAGGCCGGAGATGGCGGCGTAGGACAGCACCGAGTTCACCGAGGTGCAGCCGACCTCCAGGCGCCGGGCGATCTCCATGCCCTGCTTCTTGGAGTAGACCGCCGAGCCCAGGCCGTACTTGCTCTTGTTGGTGAGCTCCACGGCCTCGTCCACGCCGCTGACGGTGCGGATGGTGACGGTCGGGCCGAAGGTCTCCTCGCACACCGCTTCCGAGGACTCGTCCACGTCGACCAGGATGACCGGGTCGATGAAGGAGCCCTTGACGGACTCGGGCCCGCCGAGCACCGCGGTGCCGCCGTTCTTCAGCGCGTCGTCGATGTGCCGGCGCACGATGTCGACCTGGCTGGGCATGGTCATCGGCCCGTAGGAGGCCTTGTCGTCCGAGCCGGGCTTGATGTCGGTGAGGATGCGCTTGACCTCGGCCACGAACTCGGTGGCGATGGACTTGTCCACGTACACGCGCTCGACGCCCGCGCAGGTCTGGCCGGAGTTGGCGGTGGCGCCCCAGGCGACGGCGTCGGCGGCGGCCTTGATGTCGGCGTCGGCGGCCACGATCACCGCGTCCTTGCCGCCGCACTCCAGCAGCACCGGGGTGAGGGACTCGGCGGCCGAGGCCATGATCTTCTTACCGGTCGCGGTGGACCCGGTGAACGCCAGCTTGTCGACGCCGGACTTGACCAGCGCCGCGCCGGTGGCCCCGTAGCCGTTGATGGTGATGAACACCCCGTCCGGCAGTTCCGGGTTCGCCTCGGCGAACGCCTTGGCCACGAAATTGCCGATGCCGGTGGAGAATTCGCTCGGCTTGAACACCACGCAGTTGCCCGCGGACAGCGCGTAGGCGATGGAGCCGTTGGGGGTGTAGACCGGATAGTTCCAGGGGCCGATGATGCCGACCACGCCCAGCGGGCGGTACTCCAGGTGGGCGGCGAAGTTGGCCATGAACGCGCCCGGCGCGACCTTGCGCGGCTTGAGCACCTTCTCGGCGTTGGAGGCGGCCCACTTGATGTGCTCGAGCGCCAGCATGAGCTCGAGGAAGGCGTCGTCGACGGGCTTGCCGTTCTCGGCGTGGATGAGCTCGCACAACTCGTCGGACTTCTCGACGAGCTTGCTGCCCCAGCGCAGCACGTGCTTCTTGCGCTCGGCGTAGCTCAGCGCGCCCCAGGTGGCAGCGGCGCCGCGGGCTTTGGCGACGGCAGCGCGCACGGCCGCCTCATCATCGATCCGGTAGGTGGCGAGGGCCTCGCCGGTGGCAGGGTTGACGGAAGTCAGCGTCTCGGCCTGATCGAGCGGGGCGGCTTCGGTTGCAGTCATTGTGCGGCGATCCCTTGATGAGAGGTTGATGAGACGAACGTCTCACACCGCCCAAGTGATGTCAATTGCCATCACATCGACCGCGATTCATTCGTGGTGAGTGTCGGAGGGCGGTGGCAGCATGGTCGGCATGTGCGGTAGATACGCGACCACGACGAATCCCGCGAAGCTGGCCGTCGAGCTCGACGCGATCGACGAGACCGGCGACAAGGGATTCAGCCCCAACTACAACGTGGCCCCCACCAACCAGGTGCTCACCGTCGTCGAACGCCACGACCGCGACCACCCGGACGACCCGGCGGCCCTGCGCATCCGCGCCATGCGGTGGGGATTGATCCCGGTCTGGACCAAGACCGCCGAGCCGGGTGTGCCGGTGAAGGGCAAGCCCCTGTTCAACGCCCGCGCCGACAAGGCCGCCACCACGGCCTCCTTCCGGGACGCGGTGAAGAAGCGCCGCTGCCTGGTCCCCATGGACGGCTGGTACGAGTGGGTGACCGAGGCGGGCGATTCCGGGAAAGCCGTCAAGCGGCCGTACTTCATGTCCCGCGCCGACGGCGGCCGCCTCTATATGGCGGGCCTGTGGTCGGTCTGGCGCGACCGCGACCAGGGTGACCGGGCGCAGCCGCTGCTCTCGTGCACGATCCTGACCACGGACGCGGTCGGCGACCTGACCAAGGTCCACGACCGCATGCCGCTGCCCATGCCGCGCGAGCACTGGGCCGCCTGGCTGGACCCGGATCACCCCGCGCCCGCGGAACTCTTGGAAACCCCTGCCGCGGCAGCGGTTTCGGACATCGTGATCCGCGAGGTGCCCTCGCTGGTCAACAGCGTCAAGAACAACGGGCCGGAGCTGCTGGATCGGGTGGCCGAACAGCCCGGGCAGATCTCGCTGATCTGACTCCGGTCCCGCACAACCGTGCCCCGCCGCGGAACACGACGGGGCACGCGAGTCTCGCGGGTTCGGATCAGCTGCACCTCACGGTCGGGATGCCGATATTGAGCGCGCACTTCAAGGTGTCCGCCGCCGAGTCGATCATCTTGGTGATCATGCCGCCGCCGAGCTTTTCCGCCTTCTCCGCCTGCGGGTCCTTCTTCTGCTGCTGTCCGCCGCCCGGCGCTCCCGGATCCGGGAAGCTGGGCCCCTGCGGCGCCGTGGGTATCGGGAAGGCCGTCGCGGTGGCGACCGTCAAGGGACCTGCGCCCAGCGCCAGCACCAGCATCCCGGTGGCGACAGCCGTGCCAATGCGCCGATAGTGAGACATAACCGCATCACATCCTCGGGTTCGAATCGGACCTGCGGACCGCAACGTTCACAACAACCTCACTGCTCGTTCCCCAGTAACTCACAGAAAACCGCCGGGATAGTGAAATGACAGTGCCCCCGCCGCGTCGTCGCGGCGGGGGCACTGGGTATTCGGTTGTCGCAGGTCAGACCTTCGCGGGATCCGCCTTGTCGGCGGCCTCGTCCCGGGCCTGGATGCCGCCCGCGGTCCGCAGCGGCACCTCCTTCCAGAACAGCACCAGCAGGAACGCGATCAACGCGACCGCGGTGGCCGCCAGGAACACCCGGTCCATGGACTTGGCGAAGCCCACCTTGAACGGATGCGCCAGGGTCGGGTCCAGCTTCTGGATGACCGAGCTGTCATTGAGCACCTGGTTCGCGACCGCCGGATCCTTGGCGATCAGCCCGTTGGCGACCTGCTTATCGACCGCGTTGTCGCTGGTGCGGCCCTCCTGGATGGCCTGCACGTAGGCGGGCTGCTGGGCGGCGTCCTGGAGCGAGGTGGTGATGTTCGGGGCGAGCTGGGTGAACAGCACCGACAGGAACACCGCCACACCCAGGGTGCCGCCGATCTGCCGGAAGAAGGTGGCGGCGGCGGTGGACACGCCCATGTCCTTGGGCGGCAACGCGTTCTGCAGCGCCAGGGTCAGCGGCTGCATCAGGTTGCCCAGGCCGAAGCCGGTGATGGCCATGAAGATCATGACGATCCACAGCTTGGTGTCGGCCGAGACCAGGTGCAGCAGGAACAGGCCCGCGGTGAGCAGTCCGGCGCCGACGGGCGGGAAGAACTTGTACCGTCCGGTCCGCGAGATCAGCTGACCCGCCAGGATCGAGCCGGTCATCATGCCCGCGACCAGCGGCAGCATCAGCAGACCCGCCTTGGTCGGGCTCGCGCCCTGCACCACCTGCAGGTACTGCGGCAGCAGGGTGATGCCGCCGAACATGGCCGCACCGACCACCACCGAGATGAGCACGCCCAGGGCGAAGGTGGAGTTCTTGAACATGCGCAGCGGGATCAGCGCGGCGTCGCCCTGCTTGGCCTCGACGGCGATGAAGGTCAGCACACCGAACGCGCCGAGGGCGTAGCAGATGATGGCGTGTCCACTGGTCCAACCCCATTCGCGGCCCTGCTCGGCGATCACCAGCAGCGGCACCAGGCCGACGATCAGCGCCGAGATGCCCATCCAGTCGATGGCCACCTTGGTGCTGGGACGCTTGGGCAGCTTGAGCACGCGGGTCACCACGGCCAGCGCGAGGATGCCGACCGGCACGTTCACCAGGAACACCCAGCGCCAGCCGGTGACGCCCAGGATCTGGTCGGTGCCCGAGAGCAGACCGCCGATGACCGGTCCCACCACGCTGGAGGTGCCGAACACGGCCAGGAAGTAGCCCTGGTAGCGGGCGCGTTCCCGTGGGGACACGATGTCGCCCATGATGGTCAGCGCCAGCGACATCAGACCGCCCGCGCCCAGACCCTGGAAGGCCCGGAAGGCGGCCAGCTGGTACATCGAGGTCGCGACGGAACAGGCCAGCGAACCGGCCACGAAGATGGTGATGGCGGCGAGGTAGAACGGCTTGCGGCCGTACATGTCCGACAGCTTGCCGTAGAGCGGGGTGGCCAGCGTCGAGGTGATCAGGTAGGCGGTGGTGACCCACGCCTGCGCCGAATAGCCCTGCAGCTCATCGGCGATGGTGCGGATGGAGGTCGACACGATGGTCTGATCGAGGGCGGCCAGCAGCATGCCCATCATCAGGCCGCTCATGATCACCAGGATCTGCTTGTGGGTGAAGCCGGCCGAATTGAGTTCCGGCTCCGCCACTGTCGCTTGGGTTGTCACGAATTGCTCTCCGCGGGTTCGTAATAGGATTTCAGGTCTTTGTGGGCCGCGATATCGGCCAGCATGCGTTGCCGGGTCCCCTCGTAGCCGTCGACGAAGCGATGCAGCAGCCGGGAGAAGACCTCCCGTTCGCCGGGGGTCCAGTCGGTGAGCATGTCGCGCAGCGAGTCGTTGCGGCGGGCCCGGATCTGGGCGGCCACGGTGCGTCCCGCGGGGGTCACGTCGAGCACGCTGGCGCGGCCGTCGGCGGGGTCGGCGCGGCGTTCGATGAGGCCCCGTTTGACCAGGCTCGCTACCTGGCGGCTGATGGTCGAGGCGTCGGAGTAGAGGGCCTCGGCGAGCGCGCCCGAGCGTTTCGGGCCGCCGTGGATCAGCTGGAACAGGATGCCGTAGGCGGCCGGTTCGATCTCGCCCCCGGTGAGGGCCGAGATCTGCGCGTTGGTGCGATCGCGCAGCTTGGTGAGCCGGGCGATCTCGTAGGCGATGGCATCGACAAGGCCGTCGTCGATGTCGGTGGTGGTCGCCGGGTCATCGTCGGTCACGGTCGGTCTCACCTCCTTGCGTCGGGCAATTGCTTGTAAAAGGCAACTAGTTGTACGGCGCAAGTATTCCGACATAGTTGTCACTTGGCAAGGGATTTCCGGAGGTTGTGTCTCCGCTCACGGCCGAATCGGACAATTCGCCCAGGAATCGGCAGGTCAGGCCACCGCGACCGCCGCGGTCACCGCCCCCGTCAGCTGCACCAGATCCGCCGGCGCGAGCTCGATCTCCAGTCCGCGCTTCCCCGCGCTGCACAGCACCCGATCCCACTCCAGCGCCGAGGAATCGACGACCGTCGGCAGTCGCTTCTTCTGCCCCAGCGGCGAAATCCCGCCCAGCACATAGCCGGTCGTGCGCTCGGCCTTCGCCTTGTCCGCCATCGCCGCCTTGCCGCCGCCCAATGCCGCGGCCGCCGCCTTCAGCGACAGCGTGGTCGGCACCGGCAGCACCGCCACCGCGAGCCCGCCCGAACCCAGGTCGATCACCAGCGTCTTGAAGATCTGCCCGGCGCTCACCCCGACCTCGGCCGCCAGCGCGTCCACCGCCTCCGCGCCGTACGAATCACTGCGCGGGTCATGGGCATACGCGTGCACCCGATGCTCCACCTTCGCCTGTACCAGGGCTTTGATCGCGGGAGTAGAAGCGGCCATGCGGCTCACCCTAGACACCGCGCGCAAGCCGATTTCACAGTGTGGGAACAGGCGGAGCGTTCACCCTGTTGCATGCGATACGCGCTTCTCGGCAACCGTCGGGCCCACGGACGGGAAGCACTCGATCCCATGACCAAGGAGGAGTCGGTGTCCGTTCTGCTCGAGGAGCGACCAACCGGTTTCCGGGCCGAATCCCTGTTCGCGGTAGATTCAATTGCTACGGCGATCGAAGGGATTAGCGTGACGAGCGACGACGACATGGTCGATCGCCGGCGTGATGACGATGCGGACAGCATCGACGCCGGTGACGACCAAGCGGTCGACTATGACGACGAAGTGAGCGAATCCGGGGCCAGAAGCTCCGAATCGACGGCCGAACTGGCCGCCCGGTTCGAACGCGACGCGCTGCCGCTGCTGGACCAGCTCTACGGCGCGGCCCTGCGCATGACCCGCAACCCGGCCGATGCCGAGGACCTGGTGCAGGAGACCTTCGCCAAGGCCTACCAGGGCTTCAAGTCCTTCCGTGAGGGCACCAACCTGCGGGCCTGGCTGTACCGCATCCTCACCAACACCTACATCAACTCGTACCGGAAGAAGCAGCGCCAGCCCGCGCAGTATCCGACCGACGAGATCACCGACTGGCAGCTCGCCGCCACCGCCGAGCACACCTCCCAGGGCCTGCGCTCCGCGGAGATGGAGGCGCTCGAGGCGCTGCCGGACGACGACATCAAGGCCGCTCTGCAGTCGCTGCCGGAGGAGTTCCGGATGGCGGTGTACTACGCCGACGTGGAGGGCTTCCCCTACAAGGAAATCGCCGAGATCATGGGTACTCCCATCGGTACTGTCATGTCCCGCCTGCACCGGGGCCGCAAGCAGCTCAAGGGCCTGCTCGCGGACGTGGCGCGGGAACGTGGATTCAACCGGTCGGGCAGCGATGCGGCGCGCGAGGAGGTAACCCAGTGAGCGATGAGATGGAAGAACTGGACTGCTCGGCGGTGCTCGCCGATGTGTGGCTGCTCCTGGACAACGAGTGCGACGAGACCGTGAAGGCCCGGCTGCGGGAGCACATCGACCGCTGTTCGCCGTGCGTCGAGGCCTACGGCCTGGAGGAGAAGCTCAAGTCGCTGCTGAACCGCAAGTGCGGCGGCGACCGCGCCCCGGACTCGCTCCGCCAGCGCCTGACCATGGAGATCCGGACCAGCTACACCGTGGTCGAGACCCGGATCGAACCGGCCGAATAGCGCATCCCGGATACAGCTGAGCGGCACCCTTCCCTGGTGGGAAGTGGTGCCGCTCAGCAGTTTTCGAGCTTATCGAAGCAGCTCAGGCGTTCGGCCGCTTGCCGTGGTTGGCGGCATTCTTCTTGCGGCCACGCTTCTTACGTCCACGCTTACCCATAGGTAATCTCCCTTCAGTCGGTCGCCATTCTTTCACGCGGGATCTGCTGTACCTTCAGGGGCTACAGGTCACTCGAAAGCGAGAGGTGTTCATGGCTGAGGAAGTGCTGGCCGAGATGGTGTCGACCGTGCAGGAGATCCTGGTCTCCGTCGGCGACGAGGTGAAGGCCGACGACCCGGTCGTCATGCTGGAGTCGATGAAGATGGAGATCCCCGTCATCGTCGAGGGCCCCGGCACCGTCGCTTCCATCAACGTCAAGCCCGGCGACGTCCTCCAGCCCGGCGACCTCATCGCCGTCATCTCCTGAAAAGACCCTCGTTTCCCGGTCGTGTGGCCGGGGCCGCTCCTGACGCATCCTGGCCGTGTCGCGTGGGAACATACACCCGACGTGGGAACAGAGGAGTGTGGGTGAATGTCGACCCTGAGTGAGCTACTGGCCGAGCACACCGATCTACCGGGCGCGGCGGTCGACCATTTGCAGCGGGTGGTGGGGGATTGGCAGCTGCTGGCGGATCTGTCCTTCGCGGATCTGCTGCTGTGGGTGGGCACCGGTCCGGTGACCGAGGGCGCGGAGGTGGTCTGCGTGGCGCAGTGCCGCCCCACCACCGCCCCCACCGTGCACCCGGAGGACCTGGTCGGCGGCTACGCCACCAAAGAGGCGAATCCGCACGTGTTCGAGGCCCTGCTGAACGCCGATATCCAGCGCTTCGAGGCCGACACCGCCCTGACCGGGGTCTATCACCCGCATCCCGTGCACGCCATGCGCGAGGCCATTCCGGTGCGGGTCGGCGACGACATCATCGCCGTCCTCGGCCGCGACACCGACACCCAGCGCCGCAAGATGCGGTCCAGTCTCGAGATCGCCTACATGTCCTGCGCCGACGACCTGTGCCAGATGGTCGCCGACGGCACCTGGCCGGCGCTCGAGGACCGCACCGGCTCGCATTCCAGCCCGCGCGCGGGCGACGGTTTCATCCGCCTCGACACCGAGGGCACCGTCGTCTACGCCAGCCCCAACGCGCTGTCGGCGTATCACCGCATGGGTCTGCAGAACGATCTGGTCGGCCAGGATCTGGCGTTGACCACCCGCTCGCTCATCACCGACCCGTTCGACGCGCAGGAGGTGGTCGGCGACATCCAGGCGGCCCTGGCCGGAAAGGGCGGGCGCCGAATGGAAGTCGAGGCGCGCGGCGCCACCGTGCTGCTGCGCACCCTGGTGCTGCGCCCGCACGGTGAGCTCGGCGGCGCCGCCGTGCTGGTCCGCGACGTGACCGAGGTGAAGCGCCGCGACCGCGCGCTGCTGTCCAAGGACGCCACCATCCGCGAGATCCACCACCGGGTGAAGAACAACCTGCAGACGGTGGCCGCGCTGCTGCGCCTGCAGGCCCGCCGCACCGAGAACGAGGAGGCCCGCCTGGCGCTGACCGAATCGGTCCGCCGGGTCACCTCCATCGCGTCCGTGCACGAAATGTTGTCGATGTCGGTTGACGAAGAGGTCGATCTGGACGAGGTGGTGGACCGCCTGCTGCCGATCATGGCCGACGTGGCGACCGTGCACACCGCCCGCATCAAGGTGCGCCGCGCCGGATCCCTGGGCGTCTTCTCCGCCGAACGCGCCACCCCGCTGGTCATGGTGCTGACCGAGCTGGTGCAGAACGCCATCGAGCACGCCTTCGATGCGGGTGAGAACGGTACGGTCACAATCCGTTCCGAGCGTTCGGCCCGCTGGCTCGACGTCATCATCAGCGACGACGGCCGCGGCCTGCCCGACGGATTCAGCCTGGAGGCCTCCGACCGGTTGGGCCTGCAAATCGTCCGCACACTGGTCACGGCGGAATTGGGCGGTTCGATCGGACTTCACCCCGGAGCCGATGTCGGAACCGACGCGGTGCTGCGAGTTCCGCTCGGCCGGCGCTCCGCGCGCTGAAATATCAACTTCGACGCATAAGTTCGGGCGTGCGCTGAAAAGCCGCGCCCGAACTTTCGTTCGAGGCGTGAATCCCGTTGAACGGGAATTGCCCCGGGAATTCTTGGGGGTTCGGGGGCGGAGCCTCGGAGAGTCCCGCGAGTTGGTCTTCCCCTTTACACACTGAAGCCCGGCACCTGTGTTGGTGCCGGGCCGAATTGCGCTGCGGCCCCGAGGCTGGGTTGGGCCGTAACGCCTTGTCGTCTAGGTGGTTAGACGACGCTGCGGGTGCGCGTGCGCGCGTTGCGACGCTTCAGCGCGCGACGCTCGTCCTCGCTCATTCCACCCCACACGCCGGCATCCTGGCCCGACTTCAGGGCCCAGGAAAGGCAGTCAGCGGTGACAGGGCAGCGAGCGCAGACCAGCTTGGCATCGGCAATCTGCGCGAGCGCCGGACCACTGTTACCCACCGGGAAGAACAGCTCGGGGTCCTCGTCGCGACAGATGGCCTTGTGGCGCCAGTCCATTCCTCTGCTCCTTTGCTAGGGCGCGCATGGCGCTGCCCCTCGGGTTTGTGGTCCGTTCACTTGTGCGACTCGAATGTTTCCGCACGGTTGCTTGTGAATGCTTTCACGAACACCGTAGATGTCAATAGATACCTGGTGCACCGTGGGGAAGCTCACGCTGTAAGACCCCTACATGGGGGTCCGCCGTGTCATTTGTACTCGGTCGAGCGGGTTTTCGCAGCGCAACAACGAGTTTTCTCAGGTGTGTCGAGCCGACTAGGGCTTCGGCGCGACCACATCGAGGATATCCGGGACGGCTGTGAAATTCACCATGTTGCGGCGACCGATGAAGTCGCCGTCGATTTGCAACCCGATCGGTTCTTCCGCCGTGACGGTTACGCCCGGAACGTCGTCCTCGCGAAACAATGTGGGGCCCTTGGGATCCCCCTGGGCCGCCAGCAACTGTCTCGCGACCATCAAGGTGGGGAGAACCCCCATGGTGCGCATGGCAAACACCCCGAGACCGGATTCGAATCTGGTCCCCGGGTTGGTGACCACGGGCGTGTTGTCGAGATACGTCCAGGGACTGGCGTTGGTCACGAATGCGTAATGCACATCCGTGACCGGTTCGTGACCTGGAATGTCCAAGGTCACTTGCGGGGCACGACGTTTGGCGCGGAAGAACTGCTTGACCGTGGTGCGCAGATAACGAGCGGGCGTGGCTGACTTGCCCTTCGCGCGCTTCTCGTCGATCGCCTCGCACACGTCCGCGTCCAGGCCCACTCCCGCGCTGAAGCAGAACCAGCGATCGTCGGCCACGCCCAGACCGATGCGGCGGTCCGCGCTGTCGGCCACCAGATCGATGAGCTGATTGGTCGCGGTCACCGGATCCGGCTCGATGCCGAGCGAGCGCGCGAACACGTTCGCCGAACCGCCGGGAATGATGCCCAGCCGCGGCAGCCATTCGCGCTGCGGCTGCCCGGGCAGCGGGAGGAAGCCGTTGATGGTCTCGTTCACGGTGCCGTCGCCGCCGTGCACCACGATCAGATCCATCCGATTGTCGGCGGCCCAGCCGGCCAATTCGGCGGCGTGTCCCCGGTACTCGGTCTGGCGGACGGTGAGTTCGGTGCGGCTCTCCAGTGCGTGGGCGAGCAGATCGCGAGTGGACCGAGTGGTCGAAGTGGCATTCGGGTTCACGATCAGCAAGGTCCGCACCCCCGCAGCCTAACGAGGTCCGCCGCGACACGAATGCCCGAGGCAGTTGACAATGCCGGTGAATGCGGGTGGGCGGGTCCAGGATTCGCCAACGACGCTCGGTCGTAGGCTGGGGGCGTGGCTGAGCAGAACCAGGGCGAGAGCAAGTCGGCGGGCGACACCGGGGCCGGGGCCGCACAGGCCGGGGGCGTGCCCACGACCGTGCGGGTCGCGGGGGCGCTGGTCGCGCTCGAAGGCGCGGCCGGGCTGGTGGCGATGGTCATCCTGATCGCCGTCGGCCTGAACGGGGAGGCGCAGAGCGCGAAGAACAGCTACCTCACCGCCGGGTACGCGGCGATCCTCGGCGGCGCGGTGCTGGCGGCGGGGCTCACCCTCATGCGCGGCAAGCGCTGGGGGCGGGCGCTGGCGACGTTGACCCAGCTGTTGCTGCTGGGTGTCGCGTATTACATGTTCACCTCGGGGCGGCCCGAATTCGGGACGCCGTTGGGGTTGCTGGCGCTGGGCACCCTGGGCGCGCTGTTCGCGCCCGCCTCGGTCAAGTGGATGGCCGAGGGGTACGGCTCGGACTCGGAGTAGCGCGGCGCGCCCGGCTCGGTGGCCGCTGAGCCGATTTTTGGACGCTCGCCCACCTTCCTGGGTGAGCGAGCGCTTTCCAGGGCCTCTCGGGCCCTCAGTCGTCGGCGTGCGTCGCCAGGCGCGCGAGGGGAGCGCCGGAGAGCCGGTAGCCGGTCCACTCGTGCTGGTGCTCGGCCCCGATGGACCGGTAGAAGTCGATGCTCGGGGTGTTCCAGGTGAGGACCGACCAGTCCACCCGCGCGTACCCCTGCTCCACGGCCTCACGGGCCAGCGTCGCCAGCAGGCTCTTGCCCAGCCCGCGCCCGCGCGCCTCCGGCTTGACGTAGAGATCCTCCAGGTAGATCCCGTGCACGCCCTTCCAGGTGGAGTAGTTCAGGAACCAGATGGCGCAGCCCACCACGCCGTGATCGCTCTCGGCGACATGCGCGTACAGCGCGGGCGTGGGCCCGAACAGCGCGGTCCGGAGCTGCTCCTCGGTGAGCGTGCACTCCTCGGGGGCCTTCTCGTACTCGGCCAGATCGTGGACCAGACCCACCAGCGCGGGAACGTCGTCGGGGGTGGCGCGGCGGATCATGCTGGGGTCCCTTCCATCGGTTCTAGCGGCGCGACCAGATTGTGCGCGAGCACGGTTCGCGCTCGATGATCGTGTCCCAGCACCGTAACCGCGGCGGTCGAGAGGAAGAACCGGCGACCCTCGGTCACCTCGAACTCGGCCCAGCGGGCGATGAGCGCCCGCGAGAAGTGGCCGTGCCCGACCAGCACCACGTCGCGGGTGGCGAGTTCGGGGATGACCGTGGCCAGCACGTGGTCGGCGCGTTTGCGGACGTGGTCGGCGGTCTCGCCCTCGGGGACGTCCCCGGTCCAGATGGTCCAGCCGGGCGACATCCGCTGGATCTCCGGCGTGGTCAGGCCCTCGTATTCGCCGTAATCCCACTCCACCAGATCGTCGTCGACGATGACCCCGCTCAGCCCGGCCAGTTCGGCGGTCCGCAGCGCCCGCTGCCGGGGACTGCTCAGCACCAGGGGATTCGACAGGTCCAGGTCGTACAGCAGTTTTCCGGCCGCCCGAGCCTGGGCCTCACCGATCTCGGTGAGCGGTATATCGGTGCGCCCGGTGTGGCGCCGCGCGGCCGACCAGGCAGTCTCCCCGTGTCGAAGCAATACCAGCCGAAATTCGCCACCGCTCATGAATCGATCATGCCGGACGAGTCAGGAATGCGCCCCCACGCCGTACACCTGCGTGCCCCGGCGTTCCAGGAACACCGTTCCCGACACTCCTAGTGAGATGGGTTCCTTGTGATAGTCACTGCGCTGCAACGGGATTCGTGAGGTCTGCGCGCCGGTGGCGGGATCCAGGATGGCCAGTCCGTCCGGGATCGGGGCGATCAGCTGGCCGGACATCATCGCGGCGGTGCCGAGCACATTGTGGGTGCCCCACAGCGGGTCCAGGGTGGAGAGGTTCAGCGCGACCAGCGCCTCACCGGTGAAGACGAAGTAGCCCGACGACAGCCGCGCCACCATGGCGGTGTCGGAGAACGCCGGCATCTGGTGCGTGGCGACCAGATTGCCGTTCACGTCGTAGAGCGCGAGAACCGGTGTGGTGGACGGGGTTCCGGGTAGGTAGAGCGCGATCCTGGTGTCGGACACCGCGATCACCTTCGCACCGTCGACCGCGCCGCCCGGCTCGGTGAGCACGTGCGAGCTGTACTCCTCCGGCGTGGTGCCGTCCTTGGGCGCGGGATTGAGGATGGTCAGCCGCGCGGCCGCCTCGTTCGGGCAGCGTTCCAGCACCGCCACCCGACTGGGAGCCGACGCCGCCGACAGCAGGGTGCAGCCGCTGCGCGGCTGGGTGTGCGGATTCACCGGGGCGTCGACATAGCCGTACTCGAGGGTGCGGACCATGTCCGAACGCCACAGTTCCAGCCGCCGCGGACCCTGCGCCAGCATGTAGGTGCTGTCGGGGGTCAGAGTGATCTTGTCGTCCATGTAGCTGGACCGGGCCGCCACCCGAGATCCGCTCTCGGCGTTGAGCAGTGTGGTCTGACTGCACCCGCGCTGATCCCGGTAGGTGGCGATGACCGTGCCGAACTGGACCTCCACCGCGCACAACGGCAGATCCCGCTCGTAGCTCCAGACCTGCTCGCCGGTGCGGGGATCGCGCCCCGACACCGTGCCGCCGTCGGCGGTGACGGCCACGCCGCCCACCACCAGCGACCGCTGGGTCGCCCCGTCGGGGGCGTGCCACAGCTCCGCGACCTGCTGGGGCACCGGATCGGTGGAGATCGGCGCGGGCAGGGTGCGGGTGGCGGTACTGGCGTGAGTACCGCGAACACCGCTGGTCAGCACCACGACCACTGTCGCGATCGCCACCAGAGCGGCGATCGCGACAGCAGTGAGAATATCGGCGCGCGTCCGCCGCTCGGGTGCGAGCACGACAGCGAGAGTAGCCGATCCGGCCGACTAGGCCGAGGCCGCGACCGCGGTGTCGGCCACCGTGACGGCGCCCTCCGCCCCGTCCTCGGTCTTCTTGCGACGCGTCCGTTTCACCGGGGCCGCCTCGGAACCGCTTGCCGCGGCTCCCGACTCGACAGCCTCGACCTCGGACTTCGCCGCCGCCTTCACGGCCTTGCGAACCCGCTTCTTCGGCGCCTCCGCCTCGGCCACGACCTCACCGGTCGCGGCGGTGGCCTTCTTCGCCCCGGCCTTGGCCTTGGCGGGCGCGGCCTTCGCGGCGGCGGCCTTCGCCGTCCCGTTGGTGGCCGGCTCCGCCTGGTTGTCGGCTGATTCGGCCTGGGCGTCGACAGCGGCGGCGGCGACCTTGCGAGTCCGCTTGGCCGGAGCCTTCTTCGGCGCCTCGACGGTCTCCGCGGCCGAAGCCTCGGCGACAGCGGCGGTCTCGGCCGGGGCCTTGCGAGTGCGCTTGCGCGGCGCCGCCTCGGCGACCGCACCCGACTCCTCGGCCACCGCCTCGACGGCGGCCTTGGCGCGGCTCGCCCGCTTCTTCGGCGCGCTCATCGCGGCCTCGCCCGAATCGGCCTGGACCGCAGCCGATTCCACCGCGGTGGTCTCGGCCACGACGGCCGCGTCCGATCCGGCGGCGGAACCCGCTGCGCCGGTGCCGGATTCGGCCACGGCCTTGGTCCGGCGCACGCGCTTCTTGGGGGCTTCGGCCGGAGCCTCGGCCACGACCGCGTCCGCGGCGGACGAATCCGCGACGACCTCGGCGGCGGCCTTGGTGCGGCGAGTGCGCTGACGGGGCGCCTCGGCGACGACCACATCGGCACCGGAGTCCGCGGCGACCGGCGCCGCGGGGGCCTCGGTCTCCGCCTCGGCGGTGGTCTGCACCGCGTCCGCGGCGTCACCGGAGTTCTTGCCGCGGCGGGTGCGCTTGCGCCCGTTGCTCGCCGGGTTCGACTCCGCCTCGCCGGTCACGGCCTGATCCCCGGCGACGTCGGCCGTCGCGTTCTCGGTCACGGCGACATCGGTCGCGGTGCCGTTCTCGGAACCCTTGCCACGGCGGTTGCGGCGGCGGTTGCGGCCGCCCTCGGCAGCTGCCTCGCCGGCCGGTTCGGCGGCGGCTTCGGTCTCCACCGAGGTGGTGGCCACGACCGTGCCGTTGGCCTCCGCACCGTTCGCGCCACCCTTGCCGCGGCGCCGGCGGCGCCGGCGGCGGCCGGTCTTCTCCGGGTCGCCGGTGGCCGAATCCGCCTCGGTGGCAATGGTTTCGGTGGTGGTCGCGGCCGGGGCCGCGTCACCCTCGGGGCGGCCGCCACGGGTGCGGCGGCGGTTGCGTTCGCGGGGCGCGCGGCGCTCGCGTTCGACGACGACGGCGTCCTCGTCACGCGGGGCCGGGCCCTTGCGCACGGTGCCGGTGACGCCCTGCGGGATGCCGAGCTCCTCGTACAGGTGCGGGGAGCGGGAGTAGGTCTCCGCCGGTTCCGGGATGCCGAGGCCCAGGGCCTTGTCGATCATGGCCCAGCGGTTCAGTTCGTCCCAGTCGACCAGGGTGACCGCGACGCCGGTCTTGCCCGCGCGGCCGGTGCGGCCGATGCGGTGCACGTAGGTCTTCTCGTCCTCGGGGCACTGGTAGTTGACGACGTGGGTGACGTCGTCGATGTCGATGCCGCGGGCGGCCACGTCGGTGGCGACCAGCACGTCGATCTTGCCTTCGCGGAACTTCTTCAGCGCCTTCTCGCGGGCGATCTGCCCGAGGTCGCCGTGGACCGCCCCGACCGCGAAGCCGCGCTCGGCCAGATCGTCGGCGACTTTCTGCGCGGTCCGCTTGGTGCGCGCGAAAATCATTGTCGCGCCGCGGGTCTCGGCCTGCAGTATGCGGGCGACCAGCTCGCTCTTGTCGAGCGCGTGGGCCCGGTAGATCAGCTGGGTGATCCGGTCGTGCACCGCGGACTCGTGGTGCTCCTCGGCGCGGATGTGGGTGGGCCGGCTCAGGAAGGTACGGGCCAGGGTGATGATCGGGCCCGGCATGGTGGCCGAGAACAGCAGCGTCTGCCGCTGCTCGGGGACCATGTTCAGGATCCGCTCGATATCGGGCAGGAAGCCCAGATCGAGCATTTCGTCGGCCTCGTCGAGGACGAGCACCTCCACCTTGCCCAGGATCAGGTGGTTCTGCTGGGCCAGATCCAGCAGCCGGCCCGGGGTGCCGACGACCACGTCGACGCCGGCGCGCAGCGCCGCGATCTGGGTGTCGTAGGGGCGACCGCCGTAGATGGCGGTCACGCGCACCGGGGTGCCCTGGTCGTCCTTCAGGTACTTGCTGGCGTTCTCCAGATCCTCGGTGACCTGCATGCAGAGTTCGCGGGTCGGCACGATGATCAGGGCGCGCGGGGTGCCGTCGAGGGTCTTGGTGCCGGAGCCGGCGGTGGCGATCCGGTTCAGCAGCGGCACACCGAAACCGAAGGTCTTACCCATACCGGTGCGGGCCTGGCCGATGAGATCCTCACCGGCCAGCGCGAGCGGCAGGGTGAGTTCCTGAATGGCGAAAGTGCGTTCGATGCCGATGTCGGCGAGGGCCCGGACGATTTCGGGGCGCACGCCCAATTCGGCGAAAGTGGGAGCGAGGTGGGTGTCGTCGAGTTCCGCGGTCAGCAGCGTGTCCGCCACACCCGGTTCCTGCTCTACGGTGATCTTGCTCAGGTTCTTGCCTTTCCTCGTTATCGCGTCTCGCGCGCACGAGGCGTGGGGCGGGCCCGGACGGCCCGCGACGACCACTAGATCCGGTTTCTCGCCGCTGCTGGGATGCCTGTCCGGGGGGATGGGCGTCGACCTGGCGCGGCGGTGCAGTGCTGCGGATCGGAGTGCGCGCACATTTTCCATGGACCGGCGGGTATGAATTTCCACCGTCCGCGGAGATTGTAGCGTGATACAACCTTCGCCCCGTTTTCCGCCACCGCCGATGTGCGGCATTATTGCGCTGGTAGGCGCGCTTATCGATATCCCACAGGGGTCTGATCCGGGGTTTCGAAGTAGCGTTAATGATTGCGGCGCACCATAATTCGGTCCGGGAGCCGGTGTGAGCCGCGTCATCGGCAGTTGAGTTGCTCACATGTGTGATACGTCGTGTACCACTATCTGCCATGGTGGTGCCGTGAGCTTGGCAGACACCGTGACAACCGCAGCGCGCAACGCGTGGGCCCTGACGTTCGGCGACGGCATCGAGGCCCCCGATCCCACCCCCTCGACGGTGCTGTCCGATGCGCCGCACCGCGAACTGCGCCGCTACGACGGCGCGGGCCCCGACGATCCGGCCGTGCTGCTGGTGCCGCCGCTGGCCGCGCCCGCCTTCTGCTTCGACCTGCGCCCCGACCAGAGCCTGGCCCGGTTCCTGCTGGACTCCGGCCGCGCCCCCTACCTGGTCGACTACGGCGACATCACCTTCGACGACCGCCGCATGGGCTTCGAGACCTGGATCGACGACATCCTGCCCGAGGCCATCCGCCAGGTGTCCGCCGATCGCGGCGGCCGCCCGGTGGACCTGGTGGGCTGGTCCATCGGCGGTGTGCTGGCCCTGCTGACCGCCGCGGCCGACCAGACCCTGCCGATCCGCTCGATCACCGCGGTGGGCGCGCCCCTGAGCTACGACCACATGTTCGGCGCGCGCGAACTGCGCACACTGGCCCGCCTCGACGGCGGCCGCACCGCGACCACCGCGATCCGCGCCCTCGGCGGCATCTCGGCACAGCTCACCCGGTTCGCGTACCGGGCCACCGCCTGGAACCGGGAACTCGAGCGCCCGCTGTTCATCGCGAGCAATATCGCCGACACCGCGACCCTGGCCCGCATGGAGACCATCGACCGGTTCCAGAATTCGCTGCCCGGCTATCCGGGACGGTTCTACAACCAGCTGTGGGGTCGCTTCATCCTCAACAACGACATCGGCAAGGGCGGGCTGCGGCTGGGCGAGCGCGAGATCGCGCTGGCCGAGGTCACCCAGCCGGTGCTGCTGGTCGGCGGACCGCAGGACGCGATCACCGCGGCCGCGGCCGTGGAGCACGGGACGAGCACCCTGACCGGGTCGCCGGATGTGCGGTACGAGACCGCCCCGGGCTCGCACCTCGGCATCCTCATCGCCCGTGACACAACATGGACCTATCTGGACAAGTTCCTGCGCGACCTGGCCTGATCGGTGACCGGTGCGCGTCAATTTCTGGGGCTAGGGTGGTGACCCATGGGAGCAAACTCGTCCACCGCCCCGGAGCCCACGGGCCACCTCATCGCCGCCGAACACCCGGGTGTCACCGACCTTTTCGCCGTTCTCGCCTACGGTGAGATCTCCGCCTTCTACCGTCTCGCCGAAGAGGCCAAGCTGTCGCCCACGCTGCGCGGCAAGGTGGCCGTCGCCAAGATGGCGGGCAACGAGGCCGAGCATTTCCAGACCCTGGAAAGCGCCCTCGCCGACCGTGGCGCGGATGTCTTCGACGCCATGGCCCCGTTCGTGCGCGCCCTGGACGCCTATCACGCCTCCACCGACCCCTCCACCTGGCTGGAGTCGATGGTCAAGTTCTACGTCGGCGACGGCATCGCCGCCGACTTCTACACCGAGATCGCCGGCGCCCTGGCTCCCGAGGTCGCCGACGTGGTGCGCGATGTGCTGGCCGAGACCAGCCACTCCGAGTTCGTGATCGAGGAGGTGCGCGGCGCGGTCGCGCAGAACCGCTCCGAACGCGACCGGCTGGCGCTGTGGGGTCGCCGGCTGCTGGGCGAGGCGATCACCCAGGCGCAGTACGTGATGGCGCAGCGCGATGAGCTCACCGAGCTGGTGCTCACCGCGACCGGCGACCTGAACGGCATCGCCACGCTGTTCGAGCATATGCAGAACAGTCACGCCGAGCGCATGCGCGTACTCGGCCTGGGCTGAGTTTCGCTATCAGCGCAGGCGGTCGGGGCCGATGCCGGTCGCGCCTGCGCTAGCGTGATCGGGACAGGACTACGACTCTAGGTTCGGAGGTTGGCCGTGGAGGTCAAGATCGGCATTTCGGATAGCCCGCGTGAGCTCGTCATCAACAGCTCGCAGACCCCGGCCGAGGTCGAGGCGCTCGTCAGCGGTGCGCTGCAGGGTGAGGGCGGCGTCGTGGCGCTCACCGACGAGAAGGGCCGCAAGTTCCTGATCCAGGCCGCGAAGGTCGCCTATGTCGAGATCGGCGCTCCGTCCTCGGGTCGTGTCGGCTTCGCCGCCGTCTAGTTTCCCGCGCGCGACGCGGTAGATCGCGCGAAAAGAATTGGCCCGCCGACTTTGTCGGCGGGCCATTCTTTTTGATTCAACGAGAGTTGTTATCTCTCAATCGATCGGGTGCAGCGGAACGTGCTTGAGCCCGCCCCAGCACAGCGCGACCGTGGTGTCGACGGCGTCGTCCTTGGGGATCGGGCGGTCCGCCTCGAGCCAGTACCGCGCGCTGAGCTGGCTGGCGCCGACCAGGCCGACCGCGAGGACACGGGCCCGGTAGGGGTCCAGACCGGAGTCGTGGGCGACCAGGTCGAACACCGCGTCCACACAGGCCTCGGTGGCCTGCTCGACCCGGCGCTGCACCTGCGGCTCATTGGTCAGATCCGATTCGAAAACCAGCCGGAAACCCTGGGTTTCATGGTCGACGAAGTCGAAGTACGCGGCGACGGCGGCGCGCACGCGCTGCTTGTTGTCGGTGGTGGAGCGCAGCGCCTGGCGCACGCTCGACACCAGCACGTCGACGTAGTTCTGCAGCACCGCCAGGTACAGCTCGAGCTTGCTCGAGAAGTGCTGGTAGAGCACCGGTTTGCTGACGCCGGCGCACTGCGAGATCTCATCCATGCCGGCGGCGTGATAGCCGCGTTGCACGAAGACCTCGCTGGCTGCGGCGAGAAGCTGCGCGCGGCGCGCCTCGCGGGGCAGACGGGTGCCGCGCTTGCTCGTCGCCATGGCCTCGGGCGACATGCGGTGCGATGTCATCCGGTCCACGAGGTCAGTCATTGCCTATTTCTCCCAGTTGATTCCCGGTGGGAAGGATGTTCACCGGTATCCCACGAACGATACGCGCTCAGGGGGCCGCTGCCGATCCAGGTTCCGAATATTGGTCGCGTGATGCTCGCATTGATTATGCGAGGCCGATCACAACTGTGTAGCACATGTTCCGATTTGTGAGGTCTGCCGCAATAGCGTGAGATATCTCGCAGCAATGATCACGGGCTGGGACGGCAGCTCTCGGCGACCGGGCGGGCTGTGAGAGTCTGTCAGGCGTGACCGAGAAGGCCGCCGGCAACAAGCGACGGGGTAGACCGAGCGGGCCGATCTACGATCCGCTCGGTTTGTACGACGACGACGGCGCATCGGAGACCGGCCCGTCGGTATCTTCTGGGCTCATCACGCAACCCGATCCGGACCTCCCCGCCGAGGACCGCCCGCTGCCGCATCAGCCGCTGCGCGCCCGCTGGGACCCCACCGCCCCGCCCGCCGACGCCCGCAATCGCCCGCGCCCCGACCGCGAGACCAAGAAGCAGAGTCCGCTGGGCCGGTTCGTGAACACTTACGGCTGGCGCGCCTACGCCCTGCCGGTGCTGCTGGTGATCACCGTCGTGGTCGCCGTCGACGCCTTCCGCCACACCGGTGACAGCGATGCCGGGCTGCCCGGATTCGGACGCTTGAGCGAGTACACCGACAAGCCGGGCCGCATCATCGGCGGCGCACCCAAGGGCGACGGCAAGTACGCCGTCGACCTGCCCACCGGCGCGGTCCCGCCCGGCGGGGCCTATACCGACACCGGCGCCGGCACCTGGCGGGTGATCCCGGGCACCACCGCGCAGGTCGGCACCGGCACCCAGCACGCCTTCACCTACTCGGTCGAGATCGAGAACGGGGTGGACACCGCGTCCCTGGGCGGTGACGCGGCGGTGGCGCAGATGATCGACGCCACCCTCGCCAATCCCAAGTCCTGGACCCATGATCCGCGCTTCGCGCTGCGTCGCGTCGACACCGGCAACCCGGACTTCCGCATCTCGCTGACCTCGCGCGACACCACCCGCAAGTCGTGCGGTTTCGAGATCCCGGTCGACTCCTCCTGCTACAACACCGAACTGGGCCGCGTCGTGCTCTCGGAGGTGCGATGGGTGCGCGGGGCCCCGGCCTTCGAAGGCGACGTCGGCTCGTATCGGCAGTACCAGATCAATCACGAAGTGGGCCATGCCCTCGGCTACCACGAGCATCAGCCGTGCGAGACCGACGGCGGGCTGGCCCCGGTCATGATGCAGCAGACCTTCGGGACCCGGAACAACGACATCGCGAAGCTGGATCCCGAAGGCGTGGTGCCGATGGACGGCAAGACCTGCCGCTTCAACCCCTGGCCCTACCCCCGCGCCTGAGCGACCTCGGGCCTGGCACCGGGCAGCTCGGCCGCGGTCACGGGTCGCGCGGATTCCATTGCGCCGGAACGCCGCTGTCGCGCCACTCCCAGCCCGGCCAGCGCCCCCAGGGCAGCGCTCGCCGCGGCGGTGAGGACCGCCGCCCGGAACCGCATGGATCTGTTCCACGCGCCCGCCCTGTTCCCGGCGTTCGGGCTACCGAGCGGCCTCTGATCACCCCCGGGTTCGTCAGGGGCCTAGGCTTGGGGAAGAACGGCCCCAATCTCTGTGTTGCAGAAATGGCCGCGAGTTTCCGGCGAATTCGATTGAGGAGTCCGCACACGTGACAGCATCGCATCCCTCCCTGCCGCCCCTGGTGGAGCCGGCGGCGGAGCTGACCCGGGACGAGGTCGCCCGCTACAGCCGCCATCTGATCATCCCGGATCTCGGGGTGGACGGTCAGAAACGTTTGAAGAACGCCAAGGTGCTGGTGATCGGCGCGGGCGGGCTCGGCTCCCCGGCGCTGCTGTACCTGGCCGCCGCCGGTGTCGGCACCCTCGGCATCGTCGAGTTCGACGAGGTCGACGCGTCGAACCTGCAGCGGCAGATCATCCACGGCGAATCCGATATCGGCCGCTCCAAGGCCGACAGCGCCCGCGACTCGATTCTGGAGATCAATTCCGGAATCACGGTGGAGCTGCACAAGATTCGGCTCGAGCCCGATAACGCGATCGAGCTGTTCCGGCAGTACGACCTGATCGTGGACGGCACCGACAACTTCGCCACCCGCTACCTGGTCAACGATGCCGCCGTGCTGGCGGGCAAGCCGTACGTGTGGGGTTCCATCTACCGTTTCGAGGGCCAGGTCTCGGTCTTCTGGGAGGACGCCCCCGACGGCCGCGGCATCAACTACCGCGACCTGTATCCGGAGGCCCCGCCGCCGGGCATGGTCCCGTCCTGCGCCGAGGGCGGCGTACTGGGCGTGCTGTGCGCGTCCATCGGCTCGGTCATGGTGACCGAGGCGATCAAGCTGATCACCGGTATCGGCGACCCGCTGCTCGGCCGGCTCATGGTGTACGACGCACTGGACATGAACTACCGCACCATCAAGCTGCGCCGCGATCCGGAGCGTCAGCCCATCACGGAGCTCATCGACTACGACGCGTTCTGCGGCGTGGTGTCGGAGGAGGGCCAGGCCGCGGCCATCGGCTCCACCATCACCGCCCGTGAGCTCAAGGAGATGCTGGACGCGGGCAAGGATGTGGCCATCATCGACGTGCGCGAGCCCGTGGAGTGGGACATCGTCCGGCTCGAGGGCGCGACCCTGATCCCCAAGGACCGCATCCTCTCGGGTGAGGCGCTGTCGGAGCTGCCCCAGAACACCCCGATCGTGCTGCACTGCAAGACCGGTATCCGCTCCGCGGAGGCGCTCGCGGCGCTGAAGAACGCGGGCTTCTCCGACGCGACCCACCTGCAGGGCGGAATCATCGCCTGGGCCAACCAGATCGACCCCTCGCTGCCGGTCTACTGAGTCCGCGCGGACGGCCCTCGGCGGTAGCGCGGGGGCCTGTCCGGGGGCGGTCCGGGAGCCGGGAGGTAACGCCTCGGTCGCCGGTGTTTCACACCATGGTTTCGGCGTGTGGAACGGTCGGCGCGGCGAGGGTCGCGAAAACCTGGCCAGCGGTACCGTACGCGCGTGACGATGACTGTTGTGGAACCTCCTGAGCATGTGCGCTCAACCTTCGGGTTGCGCGAGGAACCGCCGGTCCCGTTGGGGAACTGGGATGGCGGCTGGCGATGTGGCGATGTCGTCTTGAGCCCGGTGACCGATCATGCGCGTGCCGCCTGGTCGGCGAAGGTGCGCGAGACGCTGCGGGTGGACGGGCTGCGCCTGGCGCGGCCGGTACGGGCCACCGATGGACGGTATGTCGTATCCGGGTGGCGCGCCGACACCTACCTCGAAGGCGTGCCGGAGCCGCGGCACGACGAAGTGGTGTCGCTGTCGCTGCGGCTGCACCAGGTGACCGCGCAGCTGGAACGCCCGCGTTTTCTGGCCGCGCAGCCGGTCGCGCCGTGGGCCGACGTGGACGTGTTCGCGGCCGCCGATCGGGCGGCGTGGGAAGCGGTTCCGCTGCGCAGCCTGAAGCTGGGCGGCATGCTGCCGTCCACCTCACCGGACGGCGACCGCAGCCTGACCCTGATCACCCAGTTGTCGACCCTGCGCAAGCCGGTGACGACGCCCCCGCAGCTGGTGCACGGCGACCTGTTCGGCACCGTGCTGTTCTCCGGCGGTTACGCGCCGGGCCTGACCGACATCACCCCCTACTGGCGTCCCGCGCCGTGGGCGGCGGCGGTCATCGTGGTGGACGCCCTGTCCTGGGGCGGCGCGGACGACGGTCTGTTGGAGCGCTGGGCCCAGTTGCCCGAGTGGCCGCAGATGCTGGTGCGCGCGGTCATGTTCCGGCTGGCCGTGCACGCCCTGCACCCGCGCTCGACCCCCGAGGCGTTCCCGGGTCTGGCCCGCACCGCGGACATGACCCGCCTGCTGCTCTAGGGACCCCTGCGAAACCATGCGGAAAGGCCGCACCGGGCGACGAATTCCGGTGCGGCCTTTCCGTTCCCCAGGGGCGGTTGGGGAGTCTTACACGTTCGCGTGGGCGAGCGAGGGCGCCCGGCCGACAGCGAACGAGGATCGCAGGTAGAACCACCAGCACAGCGCGCCCATGGCGAGGTAGGCCACCACATAACCCCAGAAGGCCGGATTCATGCTGTGGTAGTGGGTGTTCGACAGTCGCAGCGCCTGCTGCAGGATCCAGCCGCCCGCCGCGCCGACCGCGCCGATCACGCCGATGGCCGCGCCCGCCTGCCGTTTGGCCGAGATCAGCGCGTCACCGATGTCCTGCCCGGTCTCCGAGGCGTGCCGCCGCGCTTCCGCGGTGAAGATCATCGGGATCATCCGGTAGGTCGATCCGTTGCCGATGCCGCTGAGCACGAACAGCAGCAGGAACGAGGCCAGGTAGAGCGGAAAGTTCTTGGCGGACAACGACGCCACGATGAGCGCGGTGGCGAAGGCCATGCCGCCGAAGACGTAGAGCGTGATCCGCGCGCCGCTGAGCTTGTCGGCGATCCACCCGCCGAAGGGCCGGCTGAAGGATCCGACCAGCGCGCCGAGGAAGGCCAGGTTGCCCAGCGTGCTCATCCAGCCGATCTTGGCCAGGCTCGGGAAGTTGGCCTTGAGCAGGGTCGGGAAGGCGAAGGAGAAGCCGATGAAGGAGCCGAAGGTGCCGATGTAGAGGATGGCCATCACCCAGGTGTGGCGGTTGGCCAGCGCCCGCTTATAGGACGTGCCATCGGATTTCGCGCCGGACAGCGAGTCCATGTAGCGCAGTGCGCCGACGAGGGCGGCCAGGATGAACGGAATCCACACCAGCACCGCGAGCGTGATGCCGAAGCGGTATCCGGCGGCGTCCTTGGCCATGATGTGGGTGCCCAGGGTGATGATGAGCGGTACGAACAATTGTGTCTGTGCCACACCGAGATTGCCGCCCGCGGCATTGATGCCCAGGGCCGCGCCCTTCTTGCCCTCGGGGAAGAAGAAGTTGATATTCGCCATGGAGGACGAGAAGTTGCCGCCGCCGACACCGGCGATGGCGGCCAGCAGCATGAACACCCACATCGGGGTGCCGGGCTGGTTGATGAAATAGGCCAGGCCCAGTGTGGGCAGCAGCAGCATGCCCGCGCTGAACGCGGTGAACGCGCGGCCGCCGAAGCGGGGGATGGCGAAGGTGTAGGGCACCCGTAGCGCCGCGCCGACCAGGGTCGGGGTGGAGGTGAGCAGCAGGGCGTTGTTCACGGCGTCGGGATTGTTCTTGCCCAGGAAGGCGAATCCGGCCGAGCCCATGGCGGTGACGACGCTGGCCCAGAGCACCCAGACGCTGAATCCGAGGTTTTCGGCGAATACCGAGAAGATCAGATTCTTGCGGGCGGTCTGTTTACCCCCGTTTTCCCAGAATTCGGTGTTATCGGGTTCCCAGCGGTCGATCCAGCGCCCGCGTTTCTGATAAGTGATTTCGGTAGGCTCGATAACTGTTGCCATGAGCGGTTGTCCTCTCGGCTGATGCGACCGCCCTCATCTGCGGTCCCGTCAACCGTAGGAAGCCCGTTTTACGTCCGGGTGTTTTTCCGTGACGGAGAAGACAATTCGGGCTCACTTGGCCCAGATTCGCATGGTGACCCTTCGGTTACCCGAAATTCTTATCGAGCGTCCGGTATTCAGCCATGAGCGAGTCCAGGAAGCAGTTGGCCGTGCGGGCCGCCCGGTCGGGGTCGCCGTCGATCACCGCGGCCACCAGTTCGGCGTGCTCGTCGTGGTAGTTCTCGCCCTCGCGCGCGGAGCGGAAACGGATGCCCGCGGCGATCACCGGCAGCAGTGAGTCGTAGAACTCGAGGTACACCGCGTTGTGGCTGGCGACCACGATGGCGCGGTGCAGTTGCACGTCCGCCTCGATGGCGGCGTCGAAGTCGCTGTCCCACAGCCGGGTCCGGTCGTCGAGCAGTCGCCGGAGTTCGGCGATGTCGTGGTCGTCGCGGCGGGCGGCGGCCAGCCGGGCGGCCGTGGTGTCCAGGGCCTGGCGCAGTTCGAGCACGTCGCGCTGCTGGGCGTCGGCGAAGTACTCGGTGAGGGTGCCGCCGAGGGTGGAGGTCGAGATGACGTAGGTGCCCGAGCCTTGTCTGCGTTCGAGCATGCCGGCGTGGACGAGGGCCTGCACGGCCTCGCGCACGGTATTGCGGCCGGTGCCGGTGAGTTCGGTGAGTTCGGGCTCGGTGGGGATGCGCGAGCCGACGGCCCAACGGCCGGAACGGATTTCGGCACGAAGCTGCTCGGTCACCTGGGCGATGAGGCTCGTGCGCCGGACTGGTTGCACGGGGGACAGCGTACCTTGCCTCACATTCGTTGCATCACATCATCGGGTCATCCTATGATTTCGTGGTGACTGCGACGATGGATGAGACGATGGCCCCCGGGCGGGGCACGACCCGTACCCCTGCCGAGCCGGGGCGCGTCCATCTCGAAGCGCCGAACCCCCGGTCCGCGATGTCGAAGCGCGCTCTCATCGAGGGCCGTCTGCTGGTGCTGGTCGCCATCGTCATGTCCGCGCTGACCCTGCGTATCGCGGTCACCGCGTTCACCCCGCTGGCCGCCCGAATCGGCGACGACATCGGCTATTCCACCGCCGTGGTCGGCGTCTTCGGCATGCTGCCGACCGCCATGTTCGCCCTCGGTGGCCTGCTCACCCCCGTGCTCTCGCGCCGTTTCGGCCTGGAGATGACCGCGCTGGCGGCCATGCTCATGACCGGCATCGGCTCGGTACTGCGCGCCCTGGTGCCCGACACCTGGCAGCTGCTGGCCTTCTCGGCCTTCGCGCTGGCCGGCATGGGCATCGGCAATGTGGTGATCCCGCCGCTGGTCAAGCGGTACTTCTCGGATCGGCTGGCGCTGCTCAGCTCGGTCTACATCGTGATGGTGCAGCTGGGCACGGTGTTCCCGGCGCTGATCACGGTCCCGATCGCGGACGCGCACGGCTGGCGGTTGTCGCTGGGCATGTGGGCCGCTTTGGCCTTCGCCGCCGCGCTGCCGTGGATCGCGGTGCTGCGCACCCGCCGCGCGAACGCCCGGTTCGACACCACCGAGCTGCCCGCGGACGCGGCCGAGTCCACCGGCCGGGTGTGGCGTTCGCCGCTGGCCTGGGGCATGGCCTTCATGTTCGGCATGACCTCGCTGATCACCTATTCGATGTTCACCTGGCTGCCCACGATCTTCGGCGACGCGGGCGCGGACGCGGCGTTCGGCGGTTCGATGGTCGGCATCTTCGCGCTGATCGGCCTGGTCGCGGCGTTGAGCGCGCCGATCGTGGTGGGCCGCATGGCCAATCCGTTCCCGGTGGTGATCGGCTGCGCGTTGTTCTTCTTCATCGGCTTCGCGGGCCTGCTGTTCGCGCCGATGAGCGCCCCGCTGGTGTGGGTGCTGGCGCTGGGCCTGGGCCCGTCGACCTTCCCGATGGCGCTGACGCTGATCAACCTGCGGACCCGCACCGGCGCCGGTTCGGCCGCGTTGTCCGGCTTCACCCAGGGTGTCGGCTATTCGGTGGCGTGCGTGGGCCCGCTGCTGTTCGGCACGCTGCACACCATGACCGGCGGCTGGCCGGTGCCGTTCGCCTTCCTCACGGTGGCGGTGCTGATTCTGATGGCCGGCGCGTGGGTCGCGTGCAAGCCGCGTTTCCTGGAAGACAGCTGGAACTGACGGTCACCCGGAGCTAGCCGGAATTTCACTTTTCGAGTTGCCGAGTCGTGAGGTTGGGACCATGCTGTGTGGCAAGGCTCTCACCTCACGGCTCGGAAACTCGTTTTCAGGCGTTTTGTGACCGCCGGAAACCCTTGTGTCACATAGGCGAAACATAAGACCGGATCTCACGCCGTAATCCCGGATTTCGTGAGCAACCGTTGATTTGCCGGACATTTCGCGCAGCACGGGCGCAATACCCGTTTTCTACCTTGGGGCCATCCAGATTTCAGGAGGGCCTCTTGTTGACGACGCTGACCCGCAAGCGCGACATCGAGCATTGGGATGCCGAAGATGTCGTGGCTTGGGAAGCCGGTGGTAAGGACATCGCGCGCCGCAATCTGATCTGGTCGGTCTTCGCCGAGCACATCGGGTTCTCGGTGTGGTCGATCTGGTCGGTCATGGTGCTGTTCATGCCGACCGACGTCTTCCACATCGATCCGGCGGGCAAGTTCTTCCTGGGTGCGATCCCGACGCTGGTCGGCGGGTTCATGCGGATCCCCTACACCGTGCTGACCGCGAAGTTCGGCGGCCGCAACTGGACCATCGTGTCCGCGCTGCTGCTGCTCATCCCGGCGCTGCTGACGCTGTACTTCATCAACCAGCCGGGCACCTCCTACACGACGTTCCTGATCGTGGCGGCCTTCGCCGGCCTGGGCGGCGGCAACTTCTCCTCGTCGATGTCCAACATCAACGTCTTCTACCCGCAGCGGCTCAAGGGCTGGGCGCTGGGCATGAACGCGGGCGGCGGCAATATCGGCGTTCCGGTGGTGCAGCTGATCGGCCTGGCGGTCATCGCGACCCTGGGCAACCACTACGGCAATGCCTCGGTGGTGTGCGCGGTCTACCTGGTCCTGATCGTGGTGGCGGCGCTGGGCGCGGCCCTGTTCATGGACAACGTCAAGAACCAGAAGGCCGACCTGTCCTACATGATCAAGGCGCTGCGGATCCCGCAGTCGTGGGCGATCGCCTTCCTCTACATCGGCACCTTCGGTTCGTTCATCGGCTACAGCTTCGCGTTCGGCCAGGTCCTGCAGATCACCTTCAAGGCCGACGGCGCGACCGTCGCCGCCGCCGCGCTGCACGCCGCGCAGATCGCCTTCATCGGCCCGCTGCTGGGTTCGCTGGCCCGCCCCTACGGCGGCAAGTGGGCCGACCGCATCGGCGGCAGCAAGGTCACGCTGTTCACCTTCGTCGCGATGACGGCCGCGGCCGTGGTGGTCGCGGTGGCCTCGACTCTCGGCGATCGCGCCGGGCACCCGACGGGCGGGGTGCTGATGGCCATGATCATCGGCTTCACCGCGCTGTTCGTGATCTCCGGTTTCGGCAACGGCGCGGTCACCAAGATCATCCCCTCGGTGTTCGAGGCCAAATCCCGCTCGCTGGAAGGTGATTCGGCCAGCCGCGCGGCCTGGGCCCGCAACACCTCGGGCGCGCTGATCGGGTTCGTCGGCGCCATCGGCGCCCTGGGCGGCGTCGGCATCAACCTGATGCTGCGCACCTCCTACGCCTCCACCAAGTCCGCGACCACCGCCTTCTGGGTCTTCATGGCCTTCTACGTGCTGTGCGGCGTGGTCTGCTGGGCGGTCTTCATGCGCCGCCCGAGCCTGCGGGCACTGTCCGCCGAGACCTCTGGCGCCGATGTCGTCGTCGAGGCGGAGGCCATGGTCCTCGAGGCCGAATCGCACTCCGCCGCAACCGATCCTGCATCCAACCCCGCCTCGTCCGCTACGTCGGCTCGCGCCTGACCTGCCCGTTCTCGAAAGGGACCGTCATGACCAACAACATCGAACGCAAGACCGTCGTAGTGGTCGGCCACGGCATGGTCGGACACCGCTTCGTGGAAGCCCTGCGCTCCCGCGACGAGGCCGGCGTGTGGCAGGTCATCGTGCTCAGCGAGGAGAAGCTGGCCGCCTACGACCGCGTCGGGCTCTCGTCCTACGTCGGCATCTGGGAGACCTCGGCGCTGGCGCTGCCCGGCAACGACTACGAGGGCGACGAGCTGGTCGAGGTGCGGCTGGGCCAGCGCGCCGACAGCATCGACAAGGCGGCCCGCAAGGTCACCACCTCCACCGGCGACGTGATCGGCTACGACGCGCTGGTGCTGGCCACCGGCTCCTACGCCTGGGTGCCGCCGGTGCCGGGCGCCGACTCCGAGGGCTGCTACGTCTACCGCACCCTCGAGGACCTCGACGGCATCCGGGCCACCGCCGAGGCGGCCGGTCCGGGCGCGGTCGGCGTCGTGGTCGGCGGCGGTCTGCTCGGCCTGGAGGCGGCCAACGCGCTGCGCCTGCTGGGCATGACCCCGCACGTGATCGAGTACAACAACTGGCTGATGCCCGCCCAGGTCGACGAGGGCGGCGGCGCGATCCTGGAGAAGCTGGTCACCGAGCTCGGCCTGGAGGTGCACACCGGCGTCGGCACCTCCTCGGTCGAGATCGTCGCCGATGCCGCGCTCGCGGAGAAGCTGTCGGTCAAGCTGTCCGACGAGAGCGAATTGCGGGCCGCGCTGGTGGTTTTCGCCGCCGGTGTGCGTCCCCGCGACGAGATCGCCAAGACCGCCGGCATCGAGGTCGGCCCGCGTGGCGGCGTCATCACCGACCTGGGCCTGCGCACCTCGGACCCGAGCATCTACGCCATCGGTGAGGTCGCCGCGGTCGAGGGCGTCTGCTACGGCCTGGTGGCCCCGGGTTACAGCACCGCCGAGGTGGTCGCGGACCGCATGCTCGGCGGCGAGGGCGAGTTCCCGGGCGCGGACATGTCGACCAAGCTGAAGCTGCTCGGCGTGGACGTGGCCTCCTTCGGTGACGCGCACGCCAAAACCGAGGGCGCGCTGTCGGTGGTGCTGCACGACGCCGCCAAGGGCACCTACGCCAAGCTGGTCGTCTCCGACGACGCGCAGACCCTGCTCGGCGGCATCCTGGTCGGTGACGCCACCCAGTACTCGGCGCTGCGTCCGCTGGTCGGCCGCCCGCTGCCCGCCGATCCGGCCGCGCTGATCTCCCCGGCCGGTGCGGAACTGGGCGCGGACGCGCTGCCCGACGACGCGCAGATCTGCTCCTGCAACAATGTCTCGAAGGGTTCCATCTGCGGCGCGATCGCCGACGGCGCCTGCGACGTCCCGGCCATCAAGAGCTGCACCAATGCCGGAACCTCCTGCGGCGGTTGCGTTCCCATGCTCAAGAAGCTGCTGGAGCAGTCGGGTGTGGAGGTCTCCAAGTCGCTGTGCGAGCACTTCTCGCAGTCGCGCGCCGAGCTGTTCCACATCATCCAGTCGACCGGTATCCGCACCTTCTCGGCCCTGATCGCCAAGTACGGCAAGGGCACCGGCTGCGATATCTGCAAGCCGACGGTGGCCTCCATCCTGGCCTCCACCTCGAGCGATCACATCCTCGACGGCGAGCAGGCCTCGCTGCAGGACACCAACGACCACTTCCTGGCCAACCTGCAGAAGAACGGCACCTACTCGGTCGTGCCGCGGATGCCCGGCGGTGAGGTGACCGCCGACCAGCTCATCACCATCGGTGAGATCGCCAAGGAATTCGACCTGTACGTGAAGGTCACCGGCGGTCAGCGCATCGACCTGTTCGGCGCCCGCGTCGAGCAGCTGCCGCTGATCTGGAAGCGCCTGGTGGACGTGGGCATGGAGTCCGGTCACGCCTACGGCAAGTCGCTGCGCACGGTGAAGTCCTGCGTCGGCTCGACCTGGTGCCGCTACGGCCAGCAGGACTCGGTCGGCATGGCGGTGCTGCTCGAAAAGCGTTACCGCGGTTTGCGTTCCCCGCACAAGCTGAAGCTGGCTGTGTCGGGCTGCGCCCGGGAGTGCGCGGAGGCGCGAGGCAAGGACGTCGGCGTCATCGCCACCGAGAACGGCTGGAACCTCTACGTCGGCGGCAACGGCGGTCTGACCCCGAAGCACGCGGTGCTGCTGGCCGGTGAGCTCGACGACGAGACGCTGATCAAGTACATCGACCGCTACCTGATGTTCTACATCCGCACCGCGGACCGCCTGCAGCGCACCGCGCCGTGGCAGGAGGCCCTGGAGGGCGGCATCGACTACCTCAAGGCCGTCGTCTGCGAGGACAGCCTGGGCATCGCCGCCGACCTGGAGGCCGCCATGGCCAAGCACGTGGACGGCTACAAGGACGAGTGGGCCGCCGTGCTCGAGGACGAGGGCAAGCTGTCGCGCTTCGTGTCCTTCGTCAACGCCCCCGAGGAGTCGGATCCGACCATCGGCTTCGACGAGAGCGGCGAGCGCAAGGTGCCCGTCCTGCTCGGCATCCCGGAGCTTCCGGTGAGTGCGGCCCAGGCCACAGAAGCCGCCACAACCGGGAAATGACTGCTTAACGACTTGGAAACAGGGCGCCGGTACCAATAGGTAAGGCGTTCGGAGGAGAGTTACCGATGACCGTGATCGACACACCCGGCACCGCAGTCACCACCACCTCGGGGTGGACCCAGGCCTGCCGGCAGGACTATCTGATTCCCGGCCGCGGCGTGGCGGTGCTGCTGAAGGGCGGCCGCCAGGCGGCCCTGTTCCTCACCACCGACGGCACGCTGTTCGCCGTCGGCAATATCGATCCGTTCGGGCGCGCGGCGGTCATGTCGCGCGGCCTGGTCGGCGACCGCGGCGGCGTGCCCGTCGTGGCGTCCCCGCTGCTCAAGCAGGCGTTCTCGCTGATCGACGGGCGCTGCCTGGACGACGACACCATCTCCCTGCCGGTCTACGCGGTGCGCGTGGAGGACGGCGTGGTCGCGGTGTCGAACGACCCCGTGCAATTCGTCGGCGGTACCGCATGACCGAGGTCGACGGCGGTACTCCGCTGGCCGGTTTCACGGTCGGCATCACGGCTGCCCGGCGTGCCGACGAACTCGGCACCCTGCTGGCCCGCCGGGGCGCGAATGTCGTGTCCGCCCCGGCCATCCGGATCATTCCGCTGGCCGACGACAACGAGCTGGAGCGGGTGACGCGACAGCTGGTCGCCGACCCGCCGCAGATCGCGGTCGCCACCACCGGCATCGGTTTCCGCGGCTGGATGGAGGCCGCGGAGGGCTGGGGCCTGGCCGAGGAGCTGCGCTCCACGCTGGCCTCGACCCGCATGCTGGCCCGCGGCCCCAAGGCCAAGGGCGCCATCCGCGCGGCCGAGCTGCGCGAAGAATGGTCTCCCGCTTCGGAATCCAGTGCCGAGGTGCTCGATCACCTGCTGGCGCAGGGCGTCGAGGGGGTGCGGATCGCGGTGCAGCTGCACGGCGCGACCACCGAATGGGAGCCCGTCCCCGACTTCTGCGAGGTGCTGCGCTGCGCCGGAGCCGACGTGGTTCCGGTGCCCGTCTACCGGTGGATCCCGCCGGACGACCGCACCCCGATGGATCGCCTCATCGAGGGGATCGTCACGGCCGGACTGGACTGTGTGACCTTCACCAGTGCCCCGGCCGTTGCCTCACTTCTCATGCGCGCCAAGGAAACCGGTCTGCTGGAGGCGGTACTGCACGCCTTCCGCACCCGGGTGCTGCCCGCCTGCGTCGGCCCGATCACGGCCGCACCGCTGGAGGAGCTGGGCGTGCCCACCACGAGCCCCGGCCGTGCCCGGCTGGGCGCCCTGGCCCGGCACGTCGCCGAGGAACTGCCCCGGCGCGCCAACCGGATCCAGGCCGCCGGTCACGTTCTGAGCGTCCGCGGCGGCTGTGTCGTGGTGGACGGTCAGGTGCGGCAGCTGGCTCCCGCGCCGATGGCGCTCATGCGTTCGCTGGCCCGTCAGCCGGGCCGTGTGGTCTCGCGCGAGGACCTGCTCGCCGCTCTCCCCGGCGGCGGCGACGACACCCACGCCGTGGAGACCGCCATCGCCCGGCTGCGGGCGGGTCTGGGCACCCCCAAGGCCATCCAGACCGTCGTCAAGCGCGGGTACCGTCTCGCCCTGGACCCGGCCGAGTGCATCGACAATCCGCACGAGGCCGCGAATCCCGTTGCCCGCCAGCCTGGTCCGGCGCGCGGCGCCGGTCCGGTCGCCCGCCGCGAGGTCCCGCCGTCGCGGATCCCGGGCGCTCGGCAGCCGCTGACCGACACCCCGCCCGCCGTGGCTCCCCGCCGCCCGGGCGCCCCGTCGGCCGTCAACGGCACGGCTCACCCGGCCGCGGCTCCGTCGCCCGTGGCCCGGTCCACCGCCGCGCCGCTGCGATCGGCGCCCGCTCCGGCGGGCCCGAGCACCGGGGCGGCGCGACCGGGCGCGGCCCCGGTGCGATCGGCCTCCCCGACGAATGATGTTCGCCCCGTTGGTCTTCCGGTGCAGCCGGGCGGTGCGGCGCCCGCGACCCCGGTCGCGGGTCCGGCGGCCGGTGCTGCCCGGTCGGCGGCCGCCGCTCGCGCCGTGTCGGCGTCGCGCCCGTCGAATCCCAATGCCACACAGTCGAGTTCGGTGTCACGGCAGGCGTTCCCGCCCCGCTCGTACGGCTCTCCCGGCACCCCGCCGGGGTCGGGAGCCGTCCGTCCGCCGCGGGGTGCGTGGTGAGCGCCCCCGCGCTGGTGCTGGTCGCCCACGGCACCCGCAGCGCGCGCGGCGTGGAGATGATCGCCGAGCTGGCCGAGGCGGTCGCGCGGGAGCTGGGCGCCTCGGCGCTCGCGCACGCGGCCCGGCTGTCCGGGACAGGTGCCGGTGCCGATTTCGGGGCCGCATCGGCATCGTTGCGTGAAGTGGCGATCACGGCCGCGCCGCAGGTGCGGACCGCGTTCGTGGATGTGCTGGGCCCGTCCCCGGCCGAGGTGTTGCGGGATCTGGATCCGGTTCCCGCCGTGGTGGTTCCGGCCTTCCTGGCCTCGGGCTACCACGTGTATCAGGATGTGCCGCGAGAGGTGGCCGCGAGTGCGCACGACGCGGTCGCGGTCACCCAGGCCATGGGTCCGGACCCGGCGCTGGCCGAGGTCATGCACCTGCGGCTGCGGGCTGCGGGCTGGCGGCCGGGGGACGCGGTGGTCTTCGCCGCCGCGGGCTCCTCGGACGCCCGGGCACGCCAGGATGTGCAGCGCGCCGCCAACCTGCTCTCCGAGCGGGTCGGCACGCCCGCCCACCTGGCCTACATCGCCACCGGCGAGCCCAAGGTCCCCGAAGTGGTGGCCCGGGTCCGGGCCGCGGGCGCGCGCCGCGTCTTCGTGGCCTCGTACCTGCTCGCGCACGGGCTGTTCCATCAGCGCCTGCACGAGGCGGGCGCGGACGGCGTCGCCGAGCCGATCGGCGTGCACCCGTCCGTGGTGCGCCTGCTCGCCGATCGCTATTACGCGGCCGTCGAATCCTTGACAGCCGGCATCTCCGCGGCCGACGTCCGAGTTGCCTGATCGGTCCCTTCCGTCCGGTGGGGATTAGGGGTTCTGCCCTAATTCCCACGCCGAATTCCCGTACCGCTTGGTGATTTTCGGATTCGCGTGGCAACCTTTACCGCAATTCGGTAAAGACTCTGGAGGATTCCCACGTGAAGAAGCTTGTCGTCGCCGCAGTGATCGCGGGCGGTATCGCCGGCCCGGCCGCCACCGCCGCCGCCGATTTCCCCACGATCTACGACCCGTGGGCGGCCTGCATCCGGTCGGGCCAGACGGTCGAGCAGTGCGAGGCGCTGGTCAACGGCACCCAGCCGTCCGACCAGGGCGCGGGCTTCGGCTGGACCGGCTCCGCCGCCGGCCGCTGATTTCTCAAACAATTCAATTTCAGATTTCGGGCCGACGCCTTATGGCGTCGGCCCGAGGTCTTTTCATCCCGCTCACCGGTATTCGCCGATCCGGCCCGCCGACGGCCCGGTGAGGATGGCGGGATGTCGCCCGAACATCCCGCTCGCCGTGCCGGACTCGCCTCGCAGGCCGCGGTGCGCGGTAAGCGCAAGGCCGAATGGCTGGCATTGTTCGCCGACGACGCCCGCGTGGAGGATCCGGTCGGGATTTCCCCCTACGACCCGGTGGGGGAGGGGCACTCGGGACACGCCGCCATCGCGGCGTTCTGGGATATGGCGATCGAGCCCAGCCGCATCGAATTCACCTGGGCGGATTCCTTCGCCTGCGGCGACGAGGCCGCCTTCACCGGAACCATTCGCAGTACCCGCCCCGAGGTGAGCGTCGAGGTGGATCTGGTGGCCGTCTATCGCGTGAACGCGGACGGGAAAGTCATTGCGCTGCGCGCGTTCTGGGAACTGGATCGCGCCCGCGTCACGCCGGTCTCGGATTAGTCCTTCGGCGTCTGGAGCGCCGGATACCAGATGTCGGTGAGGACGGCCGCGGCCTCGTCGGCCGAGACGTCGATGGTGCCCTGCATGGCCCAGCGGGTGAAGAAGCGTTCCAGCTGGGCGACCAGGAGTTCGACGCGCAGCCGCGCCTCCTCCTGGCGGTCGGCGGGCCAGCGCGACAGGTAGGAGCTCATGACGCTGGGCAGCGACATGATGCCCTCCTTGGCCACTTCGCGGAATTCGGGTTCGAGGGTGGTGGCCTCGTCCCAGGCGGGGAGCAGGTCCTTGTATTCCTGGAACCAGTCGATGGCCCGGCGCATCCACGCCGCGAATTCCTCGCGCGAGCCGGTGTCGAGCACGTGGTCGAGGTCCTCGTAGAAGTTCCGGACGCTGGGCAGCGTGCCCTGTTCGGCGATTGCCCGCAGCACGTCCGGTTTCCCGGTGAAGTGCAGGTAGAAGGTGGCGCGGCTGCAGCCGACGGCGGCGGCGATGTCGTCGACGCGGACCGGCGCGTAGCCCTGCTCGGTGAACAGCTGCTTGGCGGCGTCGATGAGCCGGCTGCGGGTGAGCCGTTTCTGTTCGTCGCGCAGCGAGGTGCGCCGCGGGGTTTCGGGGTGGTCTACATCGGATCGGGTCACGCTTGAATGATAGACGCAAGTTCACTCACTAGACACACTGTCTAGTGAGTGTTAGCGTGTGTGGCACGTCACGTCCGGCAGGGCTCTCAGACCCGTCGCCGAATCAGGAGAGTGAATTGGCTGCGAAATCCGCACAGAACCGCGAGCTACCCCGGGTCGCCATCATCGGCGCGGGCCCGTCGGGCATCACCGCCGCGAAGCGCATGGCCGAATACGGCATCCCCTTCGACTGCTACGAAGCCTCCGACGAGGTGGGCGGCAACTGGTACTACAAGAACCCGAACGGGATGTCGGCCTGCTACCAGAGCCTGCACATCGACACCTCGAAGTTCCGGCTGCAGTTCGAGGACTTCCCGGCGCCCGACGCGTGGCCGGACTTCCCGCACCACAGCCAGCTGCACCAGTACTTCAAGGATTACGTCGAGCACTTCGGCCTCCGCGACCGAATCCGGTTCAACCACAAGGTGACCTCGGCCGATCGTGCCGCCGACGGCCTGTGGACGGTCACCACCGACCAGGGCACCGTCGAGACCTACGACGCCCTGATCGTGGCCAACGGCCACCACTGGGATCCGCGCACCCCCGACTACCCGGGCGAGTTCGACGGCACCCTGATCCACTCGCACTCCTACAACGACCCCTTCGACCCGATCGACATGCGCGGCAAGCGAATCGTCGTGGTGGGCATGGGCAATTCGGGTCTGGACGTCGCCTGCGAGCTGTCGCAGAAGTTCATCGCCGACAAGCTGTGGGTCTCGGCCCGCCGCGGCGTGTGGGTGCTGCCCAAGTACGTCGGCGGCAAGGTCGGCGACACCCAGGTGGTGCCGTCCTGGATGCCACCGAAGCTGGCGCTCAAGCTCAAGCAGCGCTTCGTGGTCAAGAACCGCGGCCGCATGGAGGACTACGGCCTGCCCAAGCCGGATCACCTGCCCTTCGAGGCGCATCCGTCGGCCAGTGAGGAGTTCCTGCACAAGGTCGGTTGCGGCGATATCGATTTCAAGCCCGCCATCACCAAGCTCGACGGCAAGGTCGTGCACTTCGCGGACGGCTCCACCGAAGAGGTGGACGTGGTCGTGTGCGCCACCGGCTATCACATCAGCTTCCCGTTCTTCACCGATCCGGTGCTGGTGCCCGATGCGGCCAACAAGCTGCCGCTGTGGCGTCAGATGGTCAAGCCGGATATCGACAATCTGTTCTATCTCGGTCTGGCCCAGCCGATGCCGACCTTGGTGAACTTCGCCGAGCAGCAGTCCAAGCTGGTCGCTGCCTACCTGACGGGCAACTACCGGCTCCCGTCGCAGGCCGATATGACCGCCGCGGCGGCCAAGGCCGAGGCCGAGCGCGCCGAGCGCTACTACAACTCGCCGCGGCACACGATCCAGATCGACTTCGACGTCTACGTGCGCGAGCTGAAGAAGGAACTCACCGATGGCGCGCGCCGCGCGGCGGCGGTGGGCAACAGCCTGCCGGTCCGCGGTCGCGCGCTGGTCGAAGCGTAGGGAGGGAACGGTCGGGATGAGCAACGTCGCTGGATTCTGCGCCGACGAATTCGAAGCTGTCCGTGCGGCTTTCACCGAGCAGGTGGAGTCGGGCGCGGAGCTGGGCGCCTCGGTCTGCGTGACCGTGGACGGCGAGCCCGTGGTGGATCTCTGGGGCGGATACGCCGACCCGGGCAAGACCACGCCGTGGGCCGCGGACACCGTGGTGAACACCTTCTCCATCACCAAGACCATGGTCGCGCTGAGCGTGCTGCTGCTGGTCGACCGCGGTGAGCTGGACGTGCACCAGAAGGTGGCCCACTACTGGCCCGAGTTCGCCGCCAACGGCAAGGCCGATATCGAGGTGCGGCACCTGCTGTCGCACACCTCGGGCGTCTCCAGCTGGGAGGCCCCGATCGTGCTGTCGGACATCTACGACACCGACGCGGCCACGGATCGCCTTGCGGCGCAGACGCCGTGGTGGGAGCCGGGCACCGCGTCGGGCTATCACGCCATGAACTACGGCCACCTGCTGGGCGCGCTGGTCAAGCGCGTCACGGGTCGCCCGCTGGGCCGCTTCTTCGCCGAGGAGCTGGCGGGCCCGCTGGGCGCGGACTTCCACATCGGCATGGCCACCGAGGATCTGGGCCGCATCGCGACCCTGGTCCCGCCGGAGCTGCCGGACTTCGATCCGTCGCTGCTGCCGCAGGACAGCGTCATGTTCAAGACCCTGTTCCAGCCGCTGCTGGACTTCGCCGAATGCGGGACCCCGCAGTGGCAGCAGGCCGAGCTGGGCGGCATGGGCGGGCACGGCAATGCCCGTTCCATCGCCCGGTTGCAGTCGCTGATCAGCAATGGCGGCGAGCTGAGCGGCCGGAAGCTGTTGTCGGACAAGACCATCGACCTCATCTTCGAGCAGCAGTCCGACGGCGTGGACCTGGCCATCATGGTGCCGCTGAGCTTCGGCATCGGCTACGGCCTGCCGCAGCCGCAGACCGCGCCGCACGTGCCGGACGGCCGGGTGTGCTGGTGGGCCGGGATCGGCGGCTCGATGGTGGTCAACGACCTGGACCACCGGGTCACCTTCGCCTACGCGATGAACCGGATGGAGGCGGGCCTGATCGGTTCTCCTCGTGCCGACACCTACCTGAAAGCGACCTTCGATACAGTCCGGGGGGCGGCGTGACCGGCCTCACTCCGATCACCCGCCACGGTTCGCGCACAAGGATTCGAGGACTTGATTCATGACCAACGCAGTTGACCTCCAGGCGCTCGCCGCGCAGGTCGCCGGAAAGCTGACCGGCCCGGGCGGTCCGTTCGAGATGACGGTCGAGCAGGTGCTGGGCGTGCCGCAGCCGGTGTTCAAGCACCGCCACGCGTCGCTGCTGGAACTGCTGGACGCCTCCCGCGAACTGGGCGAACTCGACTACCTCGTGTCCGCGCGCACCCGCTACACCTTCGCCGAGCACTACGCCGCCGCGGGCGCGCTCGCGGCCGCGCTGGCCGAGCGCTACGGCGTCGGCAAGGGCGACCGGATCGGCATCCTGGCCGCCAACACCCCCGAATGGGTGCTGACCTTCTGGGCCGCGCAGCGCCTGGGCGCGATCCCGGTGGGCTACAACGCCTGGTGGGTGCCGCGCGAGATCGAGTACGGCCTCGAGCACTCCGCCCCGACGGTGGTGATCGCCGACGCCAAGCGGGCCGCGCTGGCCGCCGAGACCGGCACCGACATCCCGGTGCTGACCATGGAGACCGACCTGCCCGCGCTGATCGCGGAGTTCGCGGGCGGCAACCCGGCCGCCGAGGTGACCGAGGACGATCCGGCGATCATCCTCTACACCTCCGGCACCACCGGCCGCCCCAAGGGCGTGGTGCACACCCAGCGGAACATGGTGGCGGTCGCCGACTACCACCGCTTCATGGACGCGCTGGCCGCCGGCTTCCGCGGCCAGGCCTGGGACGGTTCCCCGGCCGGCCGCCGCTACCTGGCCACCATGCCGCTGTTCCACATCGCGAGCCTGCACAACCTGTCGATCCCGCGCCTCACCACCGGTGACGCCGTGGTCTTCCCGACCTCGGGCGAGTTCGACGCGGAATCGCTGCTGCGGCTGGTCGAGACCGAGAAGGTCACCAACTGGGCGGCCGTGCCGACGCTGGCCAGTCGCATTCTGGGCGTGGACATCTCGAAGTACGACCTGTCCTCGCTGACCGCGTTCTCGCTGAACTCCGCGCCGTCCTCCCCGGCGCTGGTGCAGCGTTTGCGCGAGAAGTTCCCGGTGGCGCTGCAGGGTCTGACCACCAGCTACGGCTGCACCGAGTCCGGCACCGCCGCGACCGTGGCCACCCCGCCGGAACTGGCCGCCGACAACGAGACCGTGGGCCGCGCGGTGGTCGGCGTCTCGCTCGAGGTCCGCGACCCCGACGGCAAGCCCGTGGCCGACGGCGAGGAAGGCGAGATCTGCATCCGCAGCCCCTACGTCATGCTCGGCTACTGGAACAACGACGACGCCACCAAGGCGGCCATCGACGAGAACCGCTGGCTGCGCACCGGCGACTTCGGCACGCTGCGCGGCGGCAAGCTCTACATCTCCGGCCGCCGTTCGGATCTCATCCTGCGCGGCGGCGAGAACGTCTACCCGCAGGAGATCGAGAACGTCCTCGACGAGCACCCGCTGGTGCGCGAATCGGCCGTGATCGGCGTCCCGCACGAGGATCTCGGCCAGGAGGTGGCCGCCATCGTCGTGGTCGACGATCCGGAGGCGCTGACCGAGGACGAACTGCGCGACCACGTGGCCAGGCAACTGGCCTACTTCAAGGTGCCCGCCCGCTGGCTGGTCACCGCGGATCCGCTGCCGCGCAACGCCACCGGCAAGGTGCTGCGCCGCGACCTCACACTGGGGAAGTGAATTCCTGTGTACGACACCATCATCAAGAACGGCCGCTGGTTCGACGGAACCGGCGCTCCGTCGGCCATCCGCAATCTCGGCATCCGTGACGGCCGGGTGGCGACGGTCTCGGCCGCGCCGCTGGACGAAACCGATTGCGGGCGCGTGATCGACGCGACCGGCCGCTGGGTCATGCCCGGCATGATCGACATCCACACCCACTACGACGTGGAGGTGCTGCTCGACCCGACGCTGTCGGAGTCGCTGCGGCACGGCGTCACCACCCTGCTGCTGGGCTCGTGCTCGCTGTCCACCGTGCACGTCGGCGGTTCGGACGCGGGCGACCTGTTCGGCCGGGTGGAGGCGATTCCGCGCAAGCACGTGGTGGAGGCGGTCGACGCGCTCAAGACCTGGAACAGCGCGCACAGCTATGTGGCGGCGCTGGAGTCGCTGCCGCTGGGCCCGAATGTGGCCGCGTTCATCGGTCATTCGGACATCCGGGCGGCGCAGCTGGGTCTGACCCGCGCCACCGATCCGAAGGTGAAGCCGACCGAGAACGAGCTGACGGCCATGGAGCACAAGCTGACCGAGGCCCTGGACGCGGGCTTCGTCGGCATGTCCTCGCAGCAGCTGCTGTTCGACAAGCTCGACGGCGAGGTGTGCCGCTCGCGCACCCTGCCCTCGACCTATGCCACCGCCAAGGAGCGGCGTCGCCTGAATCGCATTCTGCGCGACCGCAAGCGGGCGTTGCAGGGCGGTCCGGACGTGGCCAAGCCGCAGAGCCTGATCGGCATGGCGGCCAGCAGCCTCGGCTTCTTCCGGCCGCACCTGAAGGTGAGCCTGCTGTCGGCGGCCGACATCAAGGCGATTCCCGGTGTGGTGAAGGTCTTCCCGCTGCTCGGCAAGATCATCAACAAGCTGGGCGGCGACTTCCGCTGGCAGCACCTGCCGGTGCCGTTCGAGGTGTACTCCGACGGTATCGACCTGCCGGTGTTCGAGGAATTCGGTTCCGGCGCGGCGGCTCTGCACCTGTCCAACCAGATCGAGGAACGCCGCGCGCTGCTGGCCGACGAGGAATACCGGCGCTGGTTCCGCAAGGACTACGACAAGAAGTGGGGCCCGCGAGTCTGGCACCGCGACTTCTTCGACGCCGAGATCACCGAATGCCCCGATGAGAGCGTGATCGGCAAGACCTTCGGTCAGGTCGGCGTGGACCGCGGCGGCGTGCACCCCGTCGACGCCTTCCTGGATCTGGTGGTGGAGTACGGCCCCAAGGTGCGCTGGCGCACCACCATCTCGAACCACCGGCCCGAGGTGCTGAACGTGCTGGCCGCGGATCCCAGTGTGCAGCTGGGCTTCTCGGACGCCGGCGCGCACCTGCGGAACATGGCGTTCTACAACTTCGGGCTGCGGCTGCTCGAGCGGGTGCAGCGGGCGCAGCAGGCGGGCACGCCGTTCATGACGCTCGAGCATGCCGTGCACCGGGTGACCGGTGAGCTGGCCGACTGGTACGACCTCGATGCCGGACATCTGCGCGAGGGTGACCGGGCCGATGTGCTGATCATCGATCCCGAGCGGCTCGACGACAGTCTCACCGCCTACGCCGAGAACCCGGTTCCGGAGTACGACAACCTCTCGCGCATGGTCAACCGCAATGACGAGACCGTCACCGCGGTGCTGGTCAACGGCGAGTTCGTCTTCGGGCTCGGCGAGAAGGCCGAGACGCTCGGCACGGAGCGGACCGGCGAGTTCCTGAAGGCGGGCGCCCGATGAACGCACGCAGATTCGAGGGCCGCACCGCGGTCGTCACCGGCGCCGCCTCCGGCATCGGTTCGGCCATCGCGGCAGCCGTGATCGCCGAGGGCGGGAATGTCGTCGGCCTCGACATCGACGCGGCCGGACTCGAGAAGCGGGCGGCCGAACTCGGCGCCGCCTTCGTCCCGGCGGTCACCGATGTCACCGACGAGGCGCAGGTGGAGGCGGGAATCGCGGTCGCCGCATCGCGATTCGGCGGTCTGCACGCCGCCTTCAACTGCGCGGGCGCGTCCCGCATCGGGGCGGTCACCGACCTCACCGAGGCGGATTGGGACTTCACCATCGACCTGATCCAGAAGAGCGTCTTCCTGTGCACCAAACACGAAGCGCGCCTGATGAAGTCGACCGGTGGCGGCTCGATCGTCAATATCTCGTCCCTGGACGCCCGGGTCCCCATGCCCGGCGGCAGCCCGTACTCCACGGGTAAGGCGGGCGTGGTCATGTTCTCCAAGAACGCGGCCCTGGAACTGGCGCAGCACCGCATCCGGGTGAACGCCGTGCTGCCCGGCCTGGTGGACACCCCGCTGGTGGCGGCGGTCATGGGGTACGAGCCCGCCAAACAGATGTTCCTGGACCGCATTCCGATGGGCGCGCCCGCGACCCCGGAACAGATCGCGGGCCCGTGCCTGTTCCTCGCCTCCGACGAGGCCTCCTATGTCACGGGCATCGACATGGTGGTGGACGGCGGCTGGGAACTGAGCAATTTCCCCAACCTCGCGAAGCTCGCGGGCTGAGCGGTACGCGATGCACACCGATGAGGTCATCGCCGGAATCGACCTCACCGGTCGCGTAGCCCTGGTCACGGGAGCCACGGGCGGTCTCGGAGCCGAGACCGCCCGTGCCCTCGCGGCCGCCGGCGCCACGGTCCTGCTCGCCGCGCGCGACACCGCCGCGGCGGGCACGGTCGCGGCCGGTATCCGTGAGCACTGTCCCGGTGCGACAGTCGATGTCGTCGGGCTGGACCTGAGCGATCTCGGCAGCGTCCGCGCGGCCGTGCGGGCCGTCGCCGAGCGCGCGCCCGCGCTGCACCTGCTGATCAACAACGCGGGGGTGATGTACACGCCGTTCGGCCGCACCGCCGACGGCTTCGAATCGCAGTTCGGCACCAACCATCTCGGCCACTTCGCCCTCACCACCAGCCTGCTGCCCGCGCTGTCGGCGGGTGCGGACCGGTCCGGTGTCGCGAGCCGCGTCGTCACGGTGTCCTCGGCGGCGCATCACGCGTACCCGGCCGACCTCGACGACCCGAACTTCGAGCGCCGCGAGTACGACAAGTTCGCGAGCTACGGGCAATCCAAGTCCGCGAACATCCTGATGACGGTGGAACTCGCGGCTCGCGGCGTGGACCGCGGCATCCACGCCTATGCCGTCCACCCGGGGGTCTGCGCCACCGACCTGTCCCGGCACATGTCCCGCGCCGACTTCGCCGAGATGCGCAAGCTCACCGCCCGCAACCCCTCGGCCGTGACCACCCTGAAGACGATCCCGGAAGCGGCCGCGACCTCGGTCCTGGCGGCGACCGCCCCCGACCTGACCGCGCATTCGGGTGCCTACCTCGCGGATTGCGCTGTCGCCCAGGCCAGTCCGCACGCCACCGACCCGGCCACCGCCGCGACGCTGTGGGAGCTCTCCGAACGCCTCATCGCCCCGTCGTCGTAGGCCGGTCGAAACCGGTTCCGGCCCCGCGTGGTTCGACCGCGCGGGCCGCGTTCCGGACCTGTTGCGGCGTCCGGCCGTACCAGCGCCGCACCGCCCGGGTCAGGGCGGACTGTTCACGCAGCCCGATCAGGGTGGTGATGCGGCTCATCGGCAGATCGGTCTCGCACAGCAGCCGGTGCGCGATATCGCGGCGGGCCGCGTCGAGCAGGGCCGTGAAAGTCGTTCCCTCGGCGGCCAATGCGCGTTGCAGGGTGCGCTCGTGCACGGTGAGCATGCGGGCCACGGTGTCGATGTCGGCCCGGGATTCGAGCAGGGCGCGGTCGATGGCCGACCGGACCCGTGCGGCCATGGTCCGGTCGGGGCCGGGGTAGTTGCGGTCCAGGAACTCCATGGCGACTTTCAGCGCCTGGCCCAGGGATTCGGCGGGGACCAGGGCGTCGCCGTCGGCGAGAGCCTCGGGGGTGATCCCGAATCGCCGGAGCAGGGCCGCGCCGTCGCCGCCCAGTTCGTCGATGAGTTCGCGGTATCCGCGCAGGCTCGCCGCGCGCGCCATGATCGCCATCGGCCGGTCGCCCTCCCGCCGGTTCTTCGTCTGCGCGGGGGATCGTAACCCGGTCCGCCGACTGTCTGGGACGGAATGGCCGAATGGGCTTGTCGCGCTGGGGTAAAACGATGTCGCCCTGGGGCGAGTCGTTATTACCCGCCAGTAGCAACAATCTGTCCCAACAATGGTGCGAGAGGTGGGACTCAATGCTGAAGGCGCGATGGCGAACCCGGAGATCGGCCGGGAAAGTGCTGGTGATCATGGCCGCGGTGGTGGCGGGAACCCAGTTCCTCGCCCCGATGGCCGTGTCGGACACCGCATTCACCGGAATCGACGGCGCCCCCTACGCGGCGGGCTGGACCGACGCGGTGGACGGACCGCAGCCGCACAACGGGATCGTCCCCGATCTCGCCGTGCCGATCACCATGTCCGACGGCGTCGTGCTGAAGGCCGACATCATTCATCCCGCCGACAACGGCCGTGTCCCGGACGGTCGCCGGCCGGTGATCCTCCAGATGCAGGGATACGGCAAGCTGCCGCTGCTGATCGGCGAGGCGGTGCTCAGCGCCGCCGACGGCCTCGGCATCAAACAACCGCTGGAAACGTGGGCGGCGTCGCTGAATCTGCCGGGCGTCGGGGTGGACGGCCTGTTCGACATGACCCGGCAGCTGGATTCCGGTGCGCTGGAGGCGGCCGCGCAGGACTGGGCGCTCGCCCAGGCGGGATACACCCTGGTGCAGGTCGACACCCGGGGCACCGGCACCTCCGAGGGCGCCTGGCAGGTGTTCGGCGACCGGGAGAAGCAGGATGTCGCCGAGGTGGTGGACTGGATCACCCGCCAGTCCTGGAGCGACGGAGCCGTTGGGGCCATGGGGATCTCGTTCACCGCGATCACCGCGCTGGAGGCCACCGACCGGATGCCGCCGGGCCTGAAGGCGGTGTTCGCCTACGAGGGCAGCGCCGACATCTTCACCGATATCGCGGGCCCGGGCGCCGCGGTGGGCGTCGGCTTCCTGGTGCCGTGGCTGCTGGGGGTCAACGCGCTCAAGATGATTCCGGACGTGACCGCGCTGCTGGTCGGAAAGTTCGATCCCGCACAGCAATCCCGCTGGCTGCGCGACCGCCTCGCCGATCCGCTGACCCTGGTCGACATGGTCGTCAACGGCTACACCGCCATGACCCCCGATCAGCTGACCGCGCGGACTCGTGAACTGGTGGACCCGAATTCGGGCTTCCGGCGCGGCCTGAAGACCGACATCGCCCACATCCAGGTCCCGACCTTCATGGTGGGGGCGTGGTTCGACATCTTCGGCACCACGCCCACCGACACCTTCGCCGCCATCCCGCTGCCGCCCGAGCAGAAGAAGCTGATCATGGGCGACGGCTACCACCTGGGTTCCGGAGTCGGCGGTTTCGGCCATCCGGGGATGCCGCCGCGCCTGGATGTGTTGCAGCGGGCCTGGTTCGACCACTGGCTGCGCGGAATCGACAATGGCGTGGACAGATTCACGCCGCTGATCGTGAAGCAGCAGGGCGGTGGCTGGACCGACGCGCCGGAGTTCCCGCGCGCGGACGCCGTCCACCGCCGGATGTATCTGAACGACATCCCGTCCGGCACCGGTCCCGGCTCGCGCTACGACGGCGGCCTGTCCGCCGAACCCCGGCAGCCGGCCGTGCGCGATCTGACGGTCACCCCGGCCCTGTCGAGCCTGTGCGGCCGCGACACCGCCCGCATCACGGCGGGCCTGACCGCGATTCTCGACCTGTGCGCCAACGATTCCCGCGTCTGGGAGAACGACGGCCTGTCCTTCACCAGTAGTCCGGTGTCCGCCCCGACCACGGTGTCGGGCCCGATCAACGTCCACCTGAACGTGGTCGAGGACGCCGCGGACGGGTACTGGGTCGCGACGGTCAACGATGTTGCCCCCGACGGTGTCTCGCACGAGATCGCGACCGGCCAGTTGGTCGCCTCCATGCGTCAGATCGACGAGGACGCCAGCCTCCGCTCCGCCAACGGCGACTACACCGAACCCCACTACTACCTGGACCTGGCCCGGCGGCAGCAGACCGTCCCCGGCGTCCCGGTCACCCTCGATATCGCCCTGACCCCGATCGAGGCCGTCCTGCAGCCCGGCCATCGGCTCCGGATCGACGTCTACGCGAGCAATTTCCCCAAGGCCCTCCCGCCGATGATCTTCCTGGCCGATTCCGGTCTGAAGCCCGAGCATCTGCGGCTGGATCCCGACGCCCCCAGCTGGGTGAACCTCCCGTCGACGGTCGCGATCCCGGACTAGTTCCGCGGCGCGCCGAGGGGTCCGGGGCTCGCTGGGGGGTAGCCCCGGACCACTGGGTGGGATAGTTTCGGGTGCCGACCGACTGGAACCGGTGCTTGCGGGTACGGTTTGCCTGATCAGGGCGGACCGGATCCGATGCCCCCAGTAGTCGGGGCCAGTTTTCCGAATCCGGGCGGGTAGGGGTGGCTGGTTTTGTACACTCCCCGCTGAAGTGAACATCTATCACTTCAGTTTTGAGCTCCGATTCGAGGTACTGATGAAGTCTGCTACACCAGGGGTGTTCGCCGTTCGTGCCGCCGCGGCAGTGCTCGGCGGGGCGTTGTTGTTCGCGGGGGTCACAGGGTGCGGCAGCGACAAGTCCTCAGAGGGCTCACCGACCGGTGGTGCGGTGGTGTCGTCGGCGGTGAAGGCCACGGGCGCGCCCGCGCCCACCACCACGGCCGCCGCTCCCGCGCCCGCCGAGTCTCCCGCGCCCGAGCCCGCGGCCACCGAACCGGCCGCCCCGCAGCCCGTCGCGCCGGAAGCCCCCGCGCCGCAGCCGGTCGCCCCGCAACCGGTGGCGCCCAAGCCCGCTCCGCAGGTCGAGCAGCCCGCGAAGCCCGCCCCGCCCACCCTGGACGCACCGGGCTTCGAACCCCGCGCCGGATACTGAGAGAGCTGGACTAGTCAGTTGCTGGGCAAGAATGGACGGTGGCTGTGTGCTGCCGTCGTCGCGGTGGCGGCCTCGGTCTCCGCGATGAGTACCACCACCGCCGGCGCCGATCCGGGCGCCGGGGGCAGAGAGCTTGTGACCCTGGGCGATTCGTTCTCCGCGAACGCCTGGGACTTCATGGACGCGGACAACTCCTGTAATCGGCACGGGCGCACCGCCTGGCCGGTGCAGCTGGCCGAGCTGATGGGCGTGCACGGCACCGACCGGGTGTCGGACCCGTCGTGCCCCGGTTCGTCGATCGACAGCGGGCCGGGCTGGACCATGGCCCAGCAGGCGCAGAAGGCCGACAAGGAAGGCGCGTTCGGTCCCAAGACCAAGCTGGTGACACTGCAGTTCAGCCTCAACGACAAGTGGGGCAAGAACGATCAGACGCTGTGGGGGTCGTTGCAGAAGTGCGTGTTCAACCTTCCTCTCGGCTGTGACCCCGAGGCCGTCGACGAGGACCGTTTCCCCGACTACAACGGGGTCTCCGGCGCGCTGATGGCCAAGCGCATGAGCAATGCCGTCACCTACATCAAGTACTACGCGCCGAACGCGAAGATCGTCCTGGTCGGTTACCCGGAGCTGTTCACGCCGGGCACCAGCACGGTCTGCCTGAGCATCGGCGGCGTCGCGCCCTTCATCCAGTCGCGCGGTCGCGCGGTGGTCGAGTACTTCGACCGCATCGACAAGGCGGAGCGAGAAGCCGCCCAACTACTCGGGATCGAGTTCCTCGATGCCCGCGGGCTCACCACCGGTCATGGGCTGTGCTCGTCGCAGCCCTGGCTGAACGGTGTGTTCGACCCCCGGACAGATCTCGACGGTCTGTTCTTCCATCCGTCCACCCAGGGTGACACCGTCGTCGCCCGTGCCATCTACGACCGCTACGGTCACTGACCGTGTGCACAGCCGGTTATCGACGGTTTGTCCGTCGGTAGCTACTCGTCGAGTCTGCTGGTTGCGCAGGGGTTTTGCAGTTTGCCGAACCCCTGTCGCGGCTCTCGCAGCCTCTTGTACACTCCGCGCAAAAGTGAAAAATCCGCAGTTCAATTTGCGATACGAGGGTTCCAACATGAACATCCGCATCACCGGCAAGTCGACCGCTCGCGCCACCGTGGCCGCCATCGGTTCCGTCCTGCTCATCGGTGGACTCGCTGCGTGTGGCAGCGACAAGGCCACCGACTCGCCCGCCACCACGACCACCTCCGTGGTCGCCCCGGCGAGCAGCTCGGCCGCTCCCGCGAGCAGCGCGGCCCCCGCGCCCGCCGCCCCGCCGGCCACCACCGAGGCCCCCAAGGCCGAAGCCCCCGCCCCGGCGCCCGCGCCGCAGGTCGAGGCCCCCGCGCCGCAGCAGGTCGCGCCGCAGCCGGTCGCGCCCAAGCCCGCGCCGCAGGTCGAGGCGCCTGCCAAGCCGGCGCCGCCGACGCTGGACGCCCCCGGCTTCGAGCCTCGCGCAGGGTACTGACGCACCAGCGCAGGTTCTGAAAGACGGAGATAGAGCACGTGTCGGGAAACAACGGACGGTGGCTGTGCGCCGCGGTGATGGCAGTCGCCGCGGCCATGGCGGGAACTTCGGGGGCACAGGCGGATTCGACTCCGCAAGGTAGAGAACTGGTCATTCTGGGTGACTCGTTCACCGCGAACGGGTGGGACCCGCTGGGGCAGGACAAGACCTGTCAGCACGGCGCCACCGCCTGGCCGGCGCAGCTGCGGGACCGCTTGGGCCTGCACGGCGACGGACAGGTGTGGAACCAGTCCTGCCCGGGCGCGTCGATCGACACCGGGAACGGCTACATCCTGAAGGTCCAGGCGAGCAACGCCGACAAGGCGGGCGCGTTCGGTCCGAAGACGAAGCTGGTCACCCTGCAGTTCGGTCTCAACGATGTGTGGGGCGGCTCCTCGAAGTCGCCGTGGGACTCGATGCAGGCCTGCTTCTACGACCCCGCGGGCGGCTGTGGGGCCGACGCGGTGGCCGACGGCCGGATGGCCGACCCGAAGAACGTGACCGGCGCCGAGTACGCCGCACGGATCAGCGCGGTCGTCGCCTACGTCCGTTATTACGCCCCGAACGCGCGCATCGTGATCGTCGGGTATCCGGAGTTGTTCACGCCCGGCCAGGACGCGATCTGCTTCGACATCGCCGGTCTCGAGATCGGCCAGCCCAAGGGTCGCACGGTCGTCGACTACCTCGATCGATTCGATCAGGCGCAGCGGGAAGCCGCGGCCCTGTTGAAGATCGAGTACCTCGACAGCCGGGCGCTCACCCGCGGGCACGGGCTGTGCACACCCGACCAGTGGGTCAACGGCGTGTTCGACCCGAAAGTCAATGTCGCCGGTCTGCCGTTCCATCCGGCTCCGCAGGGCGACGCCGTGATTGCCAACGCCCTGCAGGAGAGGTACGCCCGATGACCCGACCACCCGAAGTCGTGCCCGGCACGCGGGAGGATCCCACCGCGCTCGCGGTGGAGTCCTTCTCCACCCGAGTGATCCAACCGGCGCCCGCGGCCCGCCCCGTCGAAACCGCCACGCCCGCCGTCGAATCCGTCATCGAGCGGGCCGCCCGGGTCCGCCCGCCGCTGCCGTCGCTGACCGGCGCGCGCTGGTGGGCGGCGTTCGCGGTGTTCGTGCTGCACGCGCTGGTGTTCCTGCCCGTGTACCCGTTCCAGAAGTCGGAGATGTTCCGGAACATCCACGCCTGGATTCCGATGCAGCTCGGCGCGGCGGGGGTGACCTTCTTCTTCGTGCTGTCGGGCTTCATCATCTACTGGTCGTTCCGGCCGGGCATGGCGAAGGGCGCGTTCTATCGCCGTCGCGTGCTGAAGATCTACCCGTCGCATCTGCTGGCGGCCGCCGCGTTCATCGTGGTGGCGAGCGTGCCGCTGCACCGCGCGGTGGTGTGGGTGCCGAACCTGCTGCTGGTGCACACCTACGTGCCGAAGTGGACCACGGTCGGCGGCCTGAACGTGCCGTCCTGGTCGCTGGCCGCGGAAATGCTGTTCTACCTGAGCTTCCCGCTGGTGCTGCCGCTGATCATGAAGATCCCCACGCGCCGGCTGGTGCTGGCGGCGGCGGTCCTGCTGCTGGGCATCGCCGCCCTGCACACCTCGTACTTCCTGTTCTTCGACGGCCCCAAGGGCATCGCGAACGCCTTCGCGCCGCGGCTGGTCCCGGGCACCACGTCGCCGTACTACGAGCTGCACGCCTCCCCGGCGTGGTTCCAGCAGGCGAACATCCCGGTGTCGCTGTCGTATTGGCTGAGCTACACCTTCCCGCTGTCGCGCCTGCCGGAGTTCTTCCTCGGCGTGCTGGCCGCGCGCATGGTGCTGGAAGGCAAGTGGCGCAACACCAACCTGCTGTGGCCGATGGTCGCCCTGACCATCTCCTACGCGTTGACCTGGGTCGTGCCGGTGAACTACAAGATGTCGGTCCTGATGCTGGCCCCGATGACCGCGGTGGTCGCCACCATGGCGAACCGTGATCTGCACGGCATCGGCAAGGTCAATTCCCATCCGCGCGTGGTGTGGCTGGGCAATATCTCCTTCGCCTTCTATCTGATCCAGTTCCCGGTCATGGTGCTGATCACCCGATACCTGATCGGCGGCAAGGAGTTCGGCGTCGTCGGCTGGGCGGGCTTCGCCGTGCTGAGCCTGGTGGTGTCGACGGTGATCGCGGCGGCGCTCTACCACTGGGTGGACCTGCCGATCATGAACAACTGGGCCCGTTCCAAGAAGAAGAAGCCCGCGAAGGTCGCCGCCTAGCCGGGCAGTGCGTGCCGCACCACCGCTTCCGCCTATTGGTCGAATGACCAATAGGCGGTTCGCGTTCATCACCCGGTCACTGTGGAGCGGGTGGCTCGACATCTGAAACGTGTTCCATTCGGGTCGCATTTGTAACGACCCGTAAGGAACAGCTATGCGCCACAACGGCGTTCGACAACACCTCGGCAAGGTCCTCGCCCTCGCGGCAGCGGCCGCACTGTCCGTCCTGAGCGGCTCGGCCGTCATCCCCACCGTGGCGCAGGCCGCGGTCACCAGCCCGAACCTGATCGTGGACGGCGATGCCGAAGCGGTGGCACAGTGCTCACCGCGCGGGCTCGACGGCATGACGCTGCCCGGCTGGAACGCGGGCAAGGGCGAGCCGAACGCGGTGTGCTACGGCCAATCCGGCTGGCCCGGACCGTCCACGACCGGCCCGTCGAACCGCGGCGCGAAGTTCTTCACCGGCGGCGGCACCGGCAGCTCCGAGATGGATCAGTGGATCGACATCTCCGGCGCCGCCGCGGCCATCGACCAGGGCGGCGTGAGCTTCGACCTCAATGGCTGGCTGGGCGGCTACGGCGCGCAGCTCGACAAGGCCGGCCTGACCGTGACCTTCCTCGACGCGTCGCGTTCCAAGCTCGGTTCGGCCGACGCCGGAAGCGTGAGCAGCATCGACCGCGGCCTCAAAACCGAACTGCTGCAGCGTGATACGAAGGGCACCCTGCCCAAGGGCACCCGCTCGGTGCGGGTCGCGGTGGACTTCACCTGGACCAATGGCGACACCACCGACGGCTACGCCGACAATCTGTCGTTCACCATCGGCGCTTCCCTGCCCGCGCCGTCGCTGAGCCAGTCCACCACCACGGTGCCGGGCTACGACCACGTCTTCATGGTCTACCTGGAGAACCAGGACTACGACGGCATCAGCGGCATCATCGGAAACTCCCAGGCCCCCTACATCAATGGCCTGCGGCCGCAGGGCGCGACCCTGAGCCAGTCCTTCGCCACCACGCATCCGAGCGACCCGAACTACGTCGCGCTGGCGGCGGGCGGACTGTACGGGCTGGTCGACAACAGTGTGACCACCACGACCCTGAACGCGCGCCACATCGGCAACAGCGTCGACGCCGCGGGCAAGACCTGGAAGGGCTACGCCGAGGACGCCAACGGCAACTGCGACCAGACCGCGCACGGCGAGTACTACCAGGACGACCTGCCGTTCCTGTACTTCCAGAACATGAAGTCCGATCCGGCCTACTGCGCGGCGCACCTGCAGCCGCTCACCCAGATGAAGACGGATCTGCAATCCGCCGCCACCACACCGAATTTCGTGTGGTTCGCGGCCAACGAATGCCACAACATGGAGGGCTGCGGCGTCGCCTCGGGCGACCAGTGGCTGAGCGCCACGCTGCCGTCGATTCTCGAGTCGCCGGCGTGGAAGACGCAGCGTTCCCTGCTGATCGTGACCTTCGACGAGGGCACGGTCAAGGCGTTCGGCCCGATGTACCCGAACCGCGTTCCGACCATTGTGCTGGGCTCGCAGAACACGGTGAAGGCCGGGTACACCAGCTCCCAGCGCACCGACCAGTACGGTCTGCTCCGCACCATCGACACCGCTCTGGGTCTGCAACCGCTCACCAATAACGACCGCTACGCGGGCACGGTGAACGACATCTATTCCGGCCACTGACATCTGGCCCCGGGCGCGGCGTGTCCATTGCGACGCGCCGCGTCCTGGGCGGATGACGGAGGTCCGGGATCCTGTCGGCCGCCACCGCTAATCTGCGAGGATGGTGAAACCGGAATCGGCCCTGCGCCGCTTGATGCGCGACACGGGGAAGTTGCTGCAGCCGTACGGTTTCGAGGGGGCCGAACCTACCTGGACGCGGGTGCTGCCCGAGGGCGTGGCCACCATCGCCCGGACCCGCACCTTCCGCACGTTCACCGGCGGGCAGCAGGTGCTGCGCTTCGGATTGGGCGCGTGGGCGACTCCGGCGGGCTGGCAGGAATTCCGCGCGTGGCGCACCGAGCGCTACGGACTGCGGCCCCTCGCCCCCGAGGCGGCCACCGGTCCGGGTCTGCTCCCCGGCGAGGGCCTGCCCGGTGAGTCCGACGACCTGTGGTCGGTGCGGCTGGATCGCTACCAGCATGGCCACGTCCAGTCCGAGGACATCGAGGCCATCCGCGCCGAGCTGCCCCGCCGCGTGCACGCCCACGCCCGGCGGGCGCTGCGCCTGCTCGAACCCGGCAGCTACCTGGAAGAGCTACTGGCCCAGCCGAATCCGCGCATCGAGACCTGGGAGGCGATCGTGGTCCTGCTCGCCGACCAGGGGCCCGACCCGCGGCTCGACGAAGCCCTGGACCAGCTGCGCGACCAGCCCGGCACTCAGGACGTCGTCGACTTCATCGCCGCGCGGACCTTGTCGAGCCGGTCGGCGTAGAAGAACACCCGCCCGCAGCCGATGCACAGCAGGGCGAGCAGATCCGAGAGGGCTCGCCCGCCCTCACGGCGCACCAGGTACATGTCCATGCTGCCGCTCACCAGGACGCGGCGTTCGCCGCAGTCGGGGCAGGGCGTTTCGGGCGGCGTAACCCGCTCGGGCTCGGTCTTTTTCGAGAACACGCGGTTATTGTTGCCCGTTCGACTTCTGGTATTCGCGCCAGGCCTTCTGGGTGTCGGTGAGTTTCGGCTTCGGCGTGCGATTGCGGAAGAAATTGACCACCATCACGACCGGCAGGATGAAGGCCTGGAAGAAGATCAGGTAGGAGTCGCCGTCGAAGAGGAACGCGAGGTAGAAGGCGTAGCCGAGATAGACCAGCCCGAAGACGGCGTCGATGGTGCGCGCGGTGTTGCCCTGCCCCTCCCGGACGGAGGCGAGCACCAGCATGATCACCCCGCTGAGCGCGAGCAGACCGACATACCAATTGAACATGGATTCCCCCGAAGACAATTCAGCCCCGACCAGTCGGTTGGGCCGGGCCGAACGATAGCACCGCACGAAAACGGGCGCCATCGATTAGTCGATGGCGCCCGTTTTCCTGACGTGCGAAATCCGTCTCAGCGGCGCGGAATGGCCGGGGTCTCCCAGGCTTTCGCGTAGCGCTTCTTGTCCGCGGACTTGTCCGGCTTGCTGCGGTAGACCACGTACGGCCGCACCAGGTAGCCGACCGGCGCCGAGAACATGTGCACCAGGCGGGTGTAGGGCCAGAAGGCGATGAGCGCCAGCACGACCAGCCCGTGCAGCTGGAAGGTCCAGGGCGTGCCGACCATCAGCTCCGGCTCCGGGTGCAGGGTGAACAGGCTGCGGAACCACGGCGATACGGTCTCGCGGTAGTTGTAGGTGCCCCACAGCAGGTTGCTGCCCCAGGTGTTGAGCAGTCCGGTGACCAGCGCCGCGGTCAGCAGGACGTACATGACCTTGTCGTTGACCGAGGTGGCCTGCCGGACGGCGGACACGGTCAGGCGGCGGTAGGCCAGGATGGCGACCCCGGCGATGACCGCCAGCCCCGCGACCGAACCCGCGGACACCGCGACCACGTGGTACACCTCCTCGGAGATGCCGAGGGCATTGGTCCACGACTCCGGGATGAGCACGCCGAGCACGTGGCCGCCGATCACGCCGAGCATGCCGAAGTGGAACAGCGGACTGCCCAGCTTCAGCAGCCGCGACTCGTGGATCTGCGACGACCGTGTGGTCCAGCCGAACTGGTCGGTGCGGTAGCGGTACAGGTGGCCCAGCACGAACGAGGTGAAGGCGATGTAGGGGAGCATCAGCCAGAGCGCGGAGCTCATCGGCGGGCCTCCGTTCCGGAGAAGGCGAGCGGGTCCATGGCGAAGGGGTCGAGGCCGACCTCTTCCTCCGGCGGGCCCTGGGCGGCGAGTTCGGCGATGCGCCGGCGGTCGGCGGTGGTGACCGGTGGCAGGGTCGCCACCACCGACGCCAGCACCCCGGCATAGGGAGATCCGCTGTCGGAAAGCGACAACCGCAGCAGTTCCAGGACCGGGACGTGTTCGCCCAGCAGCCGTTCGCCGCCGATCGGGTCGACGGTGGCGGCGAATTCGAGCAGCACAGGCAGGTGGTCGGGCAGTTCCTCGTCGCCGAGTTCGACCCCGGCGTGGCGGTAGGCGTGCTTGAACCGCAGCAGCGCCATCCCGCGTTTACGGGTGTCCCCGTAGGCGTAGAAGGTCAGGTGCAGGCTGGCCCGGCGGCGCATGTCGAAGGTCTCGACGTACTCCTGGGCCAGGGCGATCGGGTCGCCGGTGCGCAGATGGGTGAGGAAGCCGGCCAGCAGCGGGCGCACCGAGTCCGGCAGTTCCGCGGCGGCGGCGTCGAGTTCGTCGAGCAGCGCGAGGGTCTGCGCGTTCGGGTAGTCCAGCAGCAGCGCGCTCAGCCGCCACACCAGCCGCCGGTCCCGGTCGCTCAGGGCGACGGCGGGCTCGGGGCGGCGGCGCAGTTTCAGCAGGCTCATCGCGACGCCCCGGTGGATTCCGATGCGGCGCCACCGGTTTCGGAGGTGGCGTCGAGCTCGTCGAGCAGCGCGCGGGTGCGCGGGTGCGGGTAGTCCAGCGACAGCGCGTCCCGCCGCCACACCTCACGCCGCTCGTTGTCGCTCGCGGTGACGGCGGGTACGGAACGCCGCCGCAGTCTGAGCAGGTTCATCGCGCCGCTCCCGTCGGTTCGGGCTCGATCGATTCGGTGTCGACGGCGGGGGAGTGGTGCCCATTTCCGTTGGCTCCATTGCCATTCCCAGCGGCGCCGTTGCCGTTGGTCGAAGTGGGCACCAGCCCGCTGGTGCTCTTGCCGTCCCAGTTGAGCAGGTTGATCCGGTTGGACTTCTGCTCGGGCGCGGCGGCACCGTTGGTATCGGTGAGGTGGAACTTGTCGGCCATGTAGTCGAAGGCCGTCATACCCGGCCCGCCGTCGGTGTCCAGGGAACAGCCGGTGGCGAGCGAATCCAGTTCGTGCGCTTTGGATGTCGCGCCCGAGGGGATCACGTAGCGGTGCTCGTACTTGGCGATGGCGAGCAGCCGGTACATGGCCTCGATCTCCTCGGGCTCCAGGCCGACCGCGTCCGGGATGGACAGGTCGGGCTCCTGGCCGAGGTTGATCGAGCGCATGAACGACCGCATGCCCGCCAGCCGCTGCAACGAGGCGCGCACCGGGCCGATCTCACCGGCGGTGAACAGTTCGGCCAGGTACTCCAACGGAATTCGCAGCGCGTCGATCGCACCGAACAGGTTGTTGTGGTTCTCGCCGTCGTGCCCGGTCTGGGTGAGGGTGTCGACCACCGGCGACAGCGGCGGCACGTACCAGACCATCGGCATGGTGCGGTATTCCGGATGCAGCGGCAGCGCGATCTGGTAGTCGACGATCAGCTTGTAGACCGGCGAATCCTGTGCGGCGGCAATCCATTCCGGGGAGATCCCGGCCCGTTCGGCCTCGGCGATGACGCGCGGGTCGTGCGGGTTGAGGAACACGCCCAGCTGCGACGGGTACAGGTCCTGGTCGTTCTCGACCGAGGCGGCCTCGAGCACCTTGTCGGCGTCGTAGAGCATGACGCCGATGTAGCGCAGCCGGCCGACACAGGTCTCCGAGCACACGGTCGGGATGCCGACTTCCACCCGCGGGTAGCAGAAAGTACATTTCTCCGCTTTGCCCGTCTTGTGGTTGAAGTAGATCTTCTTGTACGGGCAGCCGGTCACGCACTGCCGCCAGCCGCGGCACTTGTCCTGATCCACCAGCACGATGCCGTCCTCGGCGCGCTTGTAGATCGCGCCGGAGGGGCAGGACGCCGCGCAGGACGGGTTGAGGCAGTGCTCGCAGATGCGCGGCAGGTAGAACATGAAGGTCTCTTCGAACTCCAGTTTCACCTGCTCGGACAGCTTGGCCAGCAGCGGGTCCTTGCCGACCTGCTCGGGACCCGAACCCAGTGAGTCGTCCCAGTTCGCGCCCCAGGTGACCTTGGTGTCCTCACCGGTGATCAGCGACTTGGGCTTGGCCACCGGCGTGGTGTCCATCTGCGGGGCCGACAGCAGGTTCTCGTAGTCGTAGCTCCACGGGTCGTAGTAGTCCGACACGGTGGGCAGGTCCGGGTTGGCGAAGATATTGAGCAGCCGCTTCATCCGGGAACCGGACTTGAGCGTGAGGCGGCCCTTCTTGTCGAGGGTCCACCCGCCCTTCCACTTCTCCTGGTCCTCGTAACGCCGCGGATAACCCTGTCCCGGACGGGTTTCCACATTGTTGAACCACACGTACTCGGTGCCCGCGCGGTTGGTCCAGGCCTGTTTGCAGGTGACGCTGCAGGTGTGGCAGCCGATGCACTTGTCCAGGTTCATGACCATGGCGAGCTGAGCCATGACGCGCATATCAGTACTCCACTTCCTGCGAGCGCTTACGAATCGTCGTGACCTCGTCGCGCTGATTTCCGGTGGGGCCGTGGTAGTTCAGCGCGAACGACTGCTGCGCGTAACCACCGATGAGATGCGAGGGCTTGATCATTATCCGGGTCAGCGCGTTGTGGATGCCACCGCGCTTGCCCTTGCCGACCTTGGTGTTCTCGCTGCCTTCGATCCGGGGGACGTTCACCGCGCGGTCCTGGGCGTGATACATGAACACGGTGCCCTCGGGCATGCGGTGCGAGACGATGGCGCGCGCCACCACGATGCCGTTGCGGTTGATCGCCTCGATCCAGTCGTTGTCGGCGACGCCGATCTTCTTGGCGTCCACGTCCGACATCCAGATCGCCTGCCCGCCACGCGAAAGCGTGAGCATGTGCAGATTGTCCTGATACGCGGAGTGGATGGACCACTTGGAGTGCGGCGTCAAATACCGAACGGTCACCCCGTTGCCATCGACATTGCCGATGCCGGGTTCGGCGAACAGCGCGCTCATGTCCAGCGGCGGCCGGTAGATCGGCAGCTGCTCGCCGAGCTCCATCATCCAGTCGTGGTCGAGGTAGAAGTGCTGGCGGCCGGTGAGGGTGTGCCAGGGCTTGGACCGCTCGACATTGATGGTGAAGGGGGAGTAGCGGCGTCCGCCGGTCTCGCTCCCGGACCATTCCGGTGAGGTGATCACCGGAACGGGCCGGGCCTGCGTGTCGGCGAAGGTGATTCGCTTACCCTCGTGCTCGGCAGCCAGATCGGCCAGCTCGGTTCCGGTGCGCTCTTCGAGCGCATGGAACCCTTCCACCGCGAGCCGGCCGTTCGTGGTGCCGGACAGTGCCAGGATCGCCTCGGCCGCGTGGGTGTCCTTGGCCAGAGACGGACGGCCCTGCGCGACACCGGAAACCACCGTGCCGTTCACGCCGCGCAGGTAATCTACCTCGACATCGGGAATTGTGGTGACACCCTTCGTGGTGAGTCCCAGGGTTTCCACGAGCGGTCCGAGCGCGGCCATCTTCTCCGCGACCTTCGGGTAGTCGCGTTCGACGACAACGAGTTTCGGCATGGTGACACCTGGAACGGGTTCGCATTCACCGTATTTCCAGTCCAGTACCCGGCCACCGGCCTGCGCCATGGCGTCGGCGGTGTCGTGCTGCAACGGCATCGCGACCAGGTCCTTGCGCACGCCGAGATGCTTCTCGGCCAGCCAGGAGAACCCGCGGGCGATGCGGTGGAAGGCCTCGAAATCGGTCTTGGCCTCCCACGGCGGGGAGATCGCCGGGGTGAAGGCGTGCACGAAGGGGTGCATGTCGGTGGAGGACAGGTCGTGCTTCTCGTACCAGGTGGCGGCCGGGAACACGATGTCGGAGAACAGGGTCGTGGACGTCATGCGGAAGTCCATCGACATCAACAGGTCCAGTTTCCCGGTGGCGGCCTCGTCGCGCCATTCCAGTTCCTGCGGGCGAATGCCGGTGGCCTCGGTGGTCTGCAGGTTGGAATCGGCGCCGAGCAGATGCTTGTGGAAGTACTCGTTGCCCTTACCGGACGAGCCGAGCAGGTTGGCGCGCCACACGGTGAGGACACGCGGGAAGTTCTCGGGCGCGTCGGGGTCCTCGCAGGCGAAGCGCAGATCGCCGGACTTCAGGCCGTCGACCACGTAGTCGGCGGGAGGCTTGCCCGCCGCGTCCGCCTCGTCGACCAGATCCAGCGGATTGCGGTTCAGCGTCGGGTAGGACGGCATCCAGCCCAAACGCGAAGCGAGCGCGATATTGTCGGCCGCGGTCCGCCCGGCGAACGCGCCCTTGCTCAGCGGGGAGGCGAACGAGTCGCTGGTGAACGGGTCGTAGCGCCACTGGTTGTTGGCCAGGTACCAGAACACGGTGCCCTGCATCTGGCGCGGCGGCCGCTGCCAGTCGGAGGCGAAAGCCAGTGTGGCCCAGCCGGTCACGGGACGGCACTTCTCCTGGCCGACGTAATGCGCCCAGCCGCCGCCGTTCACGCCCTGGCAGCCGGTGAGCAGCGTCAGGGTGAAGAAGGAGCGGTAGATCTGGTCGCTGTGGAACCAGTGGTTGGTGCCCGCGCCCATGAGGATCATGGACCGGCCCCGGGAACGCTCGGCATTGTCGGCGAATTCGCGCCCGAGGCGTTCGGCTTGTTGGGCGGGGACGCCGGTGATCGACTCCTGCCAGGCGGGAGTGTACGGCTGAGTCGCATCGTCGTAACCGGTCGGCCAATTGCCGGGCAGGCCGGACCGTCCGACGCCGTACTGCGCCAGCAGGAGATCGAACACCGTCGTCACCCGTCGCCCCGCGATGACGGTGGTCGGCACGCCGCGGGTGAGGACAGCCGCATCGCTGCCCGCGGAGAGCCCGTCGAAGCGGGGGAACTGCACGGCCGCAACATCATCGGTGCGGCCGTACAGGGTCAGCAGGGGATCGATGTCCCCCAGATCCAGATTCCACCGGCCCTTGCCCGCTTCGTTGAAGCGGTGGCCGAGGGAGCCGTTGGGCACCCGGGGAGCGCCGTCCGCGTCCAGCAGGACGGTCTGGTGCTCCACGCCCTCACCGGTGTGGCCGAGGTCGGCGGCGGTGAGGAACTTGCCGGGGGTGAAGGTGTGGCCGCTGTAGTCGCCGTCGGTGTCCCAGCCGCCGTCGTGCTCGTCCAGCGCCACCAGGTACGGCAGGTCGGTGAAGCGCTTGACGTAGTCGTCGAAGTAGGGAGTCTGCTTGTCCAGGAAGAACTCTCGCAGCACCACGTGACCCATGGCCATGGCCAGGGCGGCGTCGGTGCCGGGGCGGGCGGGCACCCACTCGTCGGCGAACTTGGTGTTGTCGGCGTAGTCGGGGGAGACCACCACGACCTTCTGGCCGCGGTAGCGGGCCTCGGTCATGTAGTGCGCGTCCGGGGTTCGGGTGACCGGGACGTTGGAGCCCCACATGATCAGGTATCCGGCGTCGAACCAGTCCGCGGACTCGGGCACGTCGGTCTGGTCGCCGAAGACCTGCGGGGAGGCGACGGGCAGGTCGGCGTACCAGTCGTAGAACGACAGCATGGAGCCGCCGATGAGCGAGATGAACCGCGCGCCCACGGCGTGCGACACCATCGACATGGCGGGAATGGGGGAGAAGCCCGCGACCCGGTCCGGGCCGTACTTCTTGATGGTGTGCACGTGCGCGGCCGCGGCGATCTCGGCGGCCTCCCACCATTCGGCGCGGACGAAACCGCCCTTGCCGCGCGCGGACTTGTAGGACTTGGCCTGGTCGGCGTCCTCGACGATGGACTCCCATGCCAGCACGGGATCCTTCAGCCGCTCCTTGGCCGCGCGGTACAGCTCGAGCAGCGCGCCGCGCACGTACGGATAGCGGATGCGCGCGGGGGAGTAGGTGTACCAGGAGAACGACGCGCCGCGCGGGCAGCCGCGCGGTTCGTACTCCGGCTTGTCCGCGCCCACGCTGGGGTAGTCGGTCTGCTGCGACTCCCAGGTGATGACCCCGTCCTTGACGTAGATCTTCCACGAGCAGGAGCCGGTGCAGTTCACACCGTGCGTGGAGCGCACCACCTTGTCGTGCGACCAGCGGTCCCGGTAGAACTCGTCGGCCTCGCGGCCACCGGTCTTGTGCAGGGTGCGCAAGTCACCGGACACTTCGCCGCGGTTGAAGTACTTCCCCAGTCGAAGCAGCGCATCGGCGGACGAGTGTCCGTTCTGCGTGATGGTCATAACGCCCCCTTCGAGCTGGAAAACCGGGCTGCTGGCTCGACTGTAGGGACGTCGGGGGAGGCATCAAAACGGTTTGCTCACAATGCTCGAAAGGAGTTTGTGAGCTGTGAGATCGCCGCAATGTTCCGGTCACTGAGGGGTAGCGGCCGAGGTCACACCCTCAGGTCGCGACCTGGGAAAACCCTTCCACGGCCGGTGAAACGTGTTCCCGTGAAGGTGTTTCGGACCAGTGGCGGTGAAGCTTCCGAAACGGTTGGTTCTCGCTTACTTAATATTTGTTAACACACCTTCGAATAGCTGGATGATCGCTATATCGTGCGCATCCCGGTCCGGGCCGGTTTCGACGGCATCCCGTACCGGGGATCCATCGCGAACATGGGAGCCGGGCCGTGCCTCGGCCTGTTGAAGGCCATCCGGGAAGAACTCGGCAAGGGGCCTGGCGATCGGGTCACGGTGACGCTGGAACGCGACAGCGCCGAGCGGACCGTCGCCGTGCCCGAGGATCTGGCGACCGCCCTGGCCGCGGCGGACGCGCGGGCGGCGTTCGACGCGGCCGTGTGAAACAGGCCGCGGAACCGTAGTAGTGAGATTCGGATGTGGAGGGCCGCGAAGAAGATTCGAGGAGCGGCCGGCTGATTCGGCGACCTATTCGGAACCGTATCCGAAATGGATGGCGATGGGGTTGTGAAACATCGCCGAAACGCCGAAATATGAAGGGAGAAAGTACATTTCGGGTTCCCTGGGTGATCATGTGAGCGTAAAATAGGGGTATGGATTCGAATGGGGTGACACTCGACGACTGCGGCATCGCTGAATTGGCGGCCGCGGTCTCGACCCTGACCGAATCCCTTCAGGGTGGGAAGATGGCGGACTTCTCCGATGAAGACGTCGTGGTTTTGATGCGGCAGCTCGAAACTTGCAAGCGTCAGCTCGCTGCTCTGGATACGGTCCTGATCATCGAGGCGGGGGAGCGGTCCCTGCATTCGCGTAGTAGGGCGGGGAAGATGGTGCCTTTCCTGCGCCATACCCTTGGGCTCTCCCGGTATGACGCGTCGGTGCGGGTGAAGATCACCCACCACTGCGGGGAATTCGTGCAACAGACCGGCCATGTCGCCCCACCAGTACTGCCGGTGACTGCCGAAGCGTTTGCCACAGGAGAGATCTCGCGTGATCACGTGCGTCACATCATGGATGTGATGAACCACCTCCCTTTGGATGTTCCCGCTGAGGCGCGGGCCGAGGCCGAGCAGATCCTTGTCGACTACTCGCGTAGCGGGTGGCCCGATGATTTGTTGAAGATCGGGCGAGACATCCTCGCCCGCCTGGATCCCGACGGGAAGGTTGTTTCCGATGCCGATCGGCGTCGCCGTCGTGGGATCACCCTGTGCCGTCCGGGTGTGGATGGCATGACGCGGATCGAGGGGTGGATCACCCCGGAGCTGCGTGCGTGCCTGGATGCGGTGTTCGCGAAGCTCGCCCGGCCCGGCATGTGCAATCTGGAGGACCCGGAAAGCCCTTCCGCTGCGGGTGGGTTCATCGCCGACAGTGTTCTCGATGCGGCTGCACGTCGTGACCGTCGCGATGCGGGACAGCGCACCCACGATGCGCTGCTCGCCCTGGTGCAGCCCGGCGTGAACATGCGGACCCTCGGTATGCACCGTGGCCTGCCGGTCGAGGTCGTGCTCACCATGAGCCTGACCGACCTCGAGAACGGGACCGGGGTTGCGACCACCGCGTCCGGCACGCAGATCTCGATCAACGAGGCCCTGAAGATGGCCGAAGGAACCCGCCCGGTGATCGCGGTCCTCGACGGCGACGGGATGCCGATCTACCTGCAACGGTCGCGCCGCACCGCCAACCGCGCCCAACGCCTCGCGCTCCTGGCTCGTGACAAGGGATGTACCCGGCCGGGGTGTGAACAACCCGCCAACATGTGCGCCGCCCACCACATCACCGATTGGGCCAAGGGCGGACCCACCGATATCAACAACCTCACGTTGGCGTGCGATCACTGCCACGCGTTGATCAACGATGGGCCCGAGGGGTGGAAAACCGTTGTGATGGGTAAAGACTCACCGCATCCCGGCCGGACAGGGTGGATCGCACCGAGGAGTGTTGACCCCACCGGTACCCCGCGCGTGAACGATCGTCATCACGTGGGGCAGGCGATCGCGGCTGCCATCGATTCCAGTTGCCGAACGTGGCGCTCACGGGCAGCGTGACACCCGTGCTGCTCGTGTCCTGCTGGCGTCCGCAAAACTACGCGGAGTGTGGTCGCCTCGCCTGCCCTGCCGGACTGTGGCTGACGCCGGGTTGGGAGCCGTGACCTGCCGATCCCGGCCCAGGGACTGCACGCATCACCTCTCGAGACAACACGACAGAGACCTCCCCGCGTATCCCTCCTATGACGGGATGCTGCACGGCCGAGCCGTATTCGGTCCCGGAAGGTGAGGGGCCTCGTAAACTCGGCCACCCTTCTTCCTTCTCCTGTTCCTACCGGAGGGGGCTGGTGGGTGAGGGGCCTCGCAAGCTCGGCCACCTCTCTTCCTTCTCCAGGCATCTTTTATCTTTTCTCTCTTGTTGTTTGGTCTTCGCGCGTCTTACTCCGCAACCAACTCGGCCTCAGAATCCAACGCCTGCTGCTCTTCCTCGGACACCCCGACAGCCCCGGGCCGATACGTGACCGCCCGCAACTCGCCGCTGTAGCGGAACACCCCCCGACGCTCGCGCAAATCCCATGACACCGGCCCACGCGCGTCGAGGCCCACCGAGATCCCGGTCCACGGCGACATCCCAACCAACTGAACCTGATTCGACAGCTCCCCGGCCCGCGTCCCATCGATGCCGAGCGAAATCCCATCGCAGGTGCGGACGAACGGTCGCAGACAGGGTGAGAAGAGTACTGCCGATGGGGATTTCGCCGGCATCGACCGTCGTATACCGCCCATATCCGTTGTAACCGAAGATCAGCCGGCCACCCTCGACGTACAGAATGTATCCACCGAGCGGATCCCCGTGCGCAACCAGCACACCCTCGTCGCCCGACCGATACCCGCCGAGCTCGACGTCGATGCTGAAATCGCGATACGCGATGAGCCGCTGCGAACGATAGCGCTCGAGGGTAGGTGTCCCGGGCAGGATCCGAACCTGATCGCCCAGCCGCGCTTCCTCGGGCCGCCGCCGCGCCAGGTCCTGCCGGGTGAGGAGCGGGAAAACCGTGTTGTGCCAAGCCGCTTCGTCCCATGCGGCGGCCAGCTCCGCCACCTTGTCGGGTAGCCGCTCGGAGAGATCGTGCAGCTCGGTGGGATCGGTGCGGACATCGAAGAGCTGCCAGCGCGGATTGTCGATCCCGCGCTCGGGCTCGTGCAGGGCGAGGAGTTTCCAGCCGTCGCGGTAGAAGCCGCGATGGCCGGTCATTTCCGAGTACTGCTCGACGTGCCGGGAGACAGCGGCCGAGTCCCGGAGGATGCTCGCCGCGGACACTCCGTCGAAGTCCTTGGCGGGTAGCCCATTACGAACGCTCGGCCGATCCAGTCCGATCAGTTCCAGCAGTGTCGGGGCCAGGTCGGTGATGTAGACGTACTCCTGGCGAACTCCGCTGTCGCCGTCCGCGCGCGGCAACCCCTGCGGCCAGGACAGGACGAACGGTACTCGGACGCCGCCCGCGAAGGTCTGGCCCTTGTAGAACCGGAACGGCGTGTTCGAGGCCTGTCCCCAGCCGCGCGGATAGTGCACGCCGAGCTTGGCGGTGCCGATGAGCTCGTCGTCGTGTGGGACGTCGCGCTCCCACTCCGGCTCGTCAACCTGGGCGAACTGCGCGAAGTAGGTGCGGGTGCCCTCCGGCCCGCCCTCCGCGGTGCCGCCGTTGTCGGAGGTGAACACGATGATGGTGTTGTCCAGCTCGCCGAGCTGTTCCAGGGTGTCCACGATCCGGCCCAGGCTCTGGTCGATGCTGTCGACCATGCCCGCGTACACCTCCATGTACCGCTCGAACCGCGACCGCTGCTCGTCGGTCAGCGCCTCCCATTCCTGGGCCTCGTAACCCGGCTCGGTATTGCGCGGCTTCTGTTCGGTCCCGGGCGGGAACAAGCCCTGCGCGAGCTGTGCGGCGAATCGGCTCTGCCGCAGTCGATCCCAGCCCTCACGGTAGCGCCCCCGATATTTGGCCTGATCCTCCGGCTTGGCCTGCAGCGGACCGTGCATGGCGGTGTGCGCGAAGTATAGGAAGAACGGCTTGGTGGCGTCGTGCGCGCGCAGTTCCTTGATGTAGCCGACCGCGCGATCGGTGTAGTCGTCGGTGAGGTAGTAGTCCTCGGGGTACTCCTCGATATTCACCGGCGAGCTGTCCGAGATGAGCTGATTCGGGTAGTAGAAGGAGTTCAGGCCTTCCAGGGATCCGTAATACCGGTCGAATCCGCGCCGCGTCGGCCAGGAATCGCGTCGCGCGGCCGGGTGCAGCGTGGCGTCGCGTACCAGATGCCACTTCCCGACCGCGTAGGTCGCATATCCGTTGGTGCGCAAGATTTCCGGCAGCGTCAGCACATCGTCGGCCAGTTCCAGCCGCAGCCCGGGATACCCGGGATCGGCATTGGCGACGAATCCGAAGCCGGCCCGATGGGAATTGATTCCGGTCAGCAGCGCCGCCCGCGACGGTGAGCACAGTGGCGTCGTGTGGAAGTTGGTGAGCCGCAATCCATTCGCGGCCAGCCGATCGAGAACCGGGGTGTCGATCTCCGACCCGAACGGGCCGATATCGCTGAACCCCATATCGTCGACCAGCACCACCACGACATTCGGCGCACCGGCGGGCGCGACCGGCGGATACTGCCATTCCGGTGTGGAATCGGCGGTGGTGCGGCCGATCTCACCGGAGAAACTCTCATAACCACGGGCATGGGCGGGGACTGACATGCTCCCCAGCAAAGGCCGCCTGCCGGGTTGACGGCCAGGGTTTCACTCTGGCTGCGTGCAACCGGTGATCCGTCATGCATTCGCGGTTAGCGTCGCCGCACACAATCCAGCGATCGGTCCACACTCGAGGATTTCCAGATGAATTCGTCCCCCGGCGCCCTGCACCGCCGTACATTCCTGCGCGGCTCGGCCGTCGCCGCCCTGGCGATCTTCGGCGGCGGGGCGCTGGCCGCCTGCACCTCGGCGGTGAGTCAGCAGAAGGGCGGCGACGACAACGCGCAACCCGTGCGCGGCGGGACCCTGAAGTACGGCGTGCTGGTCGACCTGGTGCCCGCCAACCTGCTCACCAATACCGGCACCACGCCGTACGTGGTCGGCCTGGTCTTCGAGACTCTGGTGCGGTACCCGCACGACAAGCTCGAACCACAGCCGCTGCTGGCCAAGAGCTGGACCGTCACGCCGGACGGCAAGTCCATCACTCTCGACCTGCGCGACGACGTGACCTTCCACAGCGGCCGCCCCTTCACCTCCAAGGATGTGGAGTTCTCGCTGCGCACCTACGCCGACCCGAAATGGTCGGGCCAGCTCAAGAGCACCGCCGCCGCGGTGACCGGCATCGACGCCAGCGACCCGCACCGGGTCACGCTGACCCTGGCGCACCCGCTGAGCAATCTGTTCGACCTGCTCGACACCGTGCCCATCCTCGACAGCGAATCGATCGAGCAGCTGGGCACCGGCGAGAAGATCGTCGGCACCGGGCCGTTCCGATTCGTACAGCGAATCCCCAACCAGCAGTTGGTGTTCGAGAAGAACACGAACTACTGGGTGCCGGACCGCCCCTACCTGGACCGGGTCGAACTCACGATCATCTCCGACAACCAGGCGCAGCTGAACGCCCTCAAAACCGGGCAGATCCACCTCGCCGACGGCGTCACCTACCGCGACAACGAGAACCTGGCCAAGACCGACGGCTACCGCGTCTACACCTACGAGGGCGCCGAGATCGAGATCTACGCCGGCGCGAACGTCGCCGACCCGGTGCTGTCGGACGTGCGGCTGCGGCAGGCCATCGCCTACGCCGTCGACCGGGAGCGCATCATCGCCGAGGTGTTCCGCGGTGCGGGCTACGCCGCGAACCTGCCGTGGCCCAAGAACTCGCCGGCCTTCGACGCCGCCCGCAACACCCGGTACTCACGAGATGTGGCCAAGGCCAAGCAGATCCTGGCCCAGCTGCCGAAGCCGCCGAAGATCCCGCTCACCTACAACACGGCGGTGTCGGCGTACGAGGCCGCCGCACAGATCGTCCAGGCCAACCTCGCCGAGATCGGCATCGAGGTGGAACTCGCGCCCACCGACAACGCCACCTTCGTCAAACAGCTGATCGGCGCGCAGTTCCCGGGCCTGTGGATCACCGACCACTCCTGGGCGCAGTTCGTGCCCTCCACCCTGACCGTGAGCGCCTACCCGTTCAACGCCCGGAAGAACGCCTCCCACTTCGAATCGCCCGCCTACGTGGCGGCCGCCGACGCGGCCTGGCAGCTGCCGCAGAGCACCGGCCCGGACGCGGTCCGCGCCTACCAGGCATTGAGCGATCAGCTGCTCGACAGCCTGTTCCTCATCGAGATCGGCGTCCGGTACTCGCAGGGCTCGGCGACCCGGAAGCTGCACGGCTTCAACTGGACCAAGCGCCGCGAACTCGCGTTGACCGAGGCGTTCCTGGCATGACCGCCTATCTGCTGCGCCGGGTCCCCTCCGCGCTGGCGGTGCTGTTCGGGGCCTCGGTGCTGATCTTCCTGCTGCTGCGGCTGGTGCCCGGCGACCCGGCGACCATCCTCGCCGGAGCCGACGCCACGCCGGAAACCGTCGCGGCCATCCGGCATCAGCTCGGGCTGGACCGCTCCATCCCCGCGCAGTACCTGTCGTGGCTGCGCGGCGTGGTGACCGGCGACCTGGGCCGGTCGTATCTCATCGGCGGCCAGATCTCCGACCTCATCGGGCGCGGGTTGTCCAATACGCTCATCCTCGCGGGCGCGGCGCTCGTGCTCGCGGTCGTCGTGAGCCTGGCGGTGTCGGTCGCGTCGGTGCTGTGGGATCGCCGCTGGCTCAATGCGATCGTGGCCGCCGCCAACACCGTCACCGTCGCCATCCCGGTCTTCGTGACCGGCGTGCTACTGGTGCTGGTCTTCGCCGTGACAATCCCCGTCCTGCCCTCGGGCGGCCTGCCGCCGGACGGCTTCCTCGCCCGGCCCGACATCGCCGTGCAGTACCTGCTGCTGCCCGCGGTGTGCCTGGCCCTGCCGGTGTCGGCGGCGCTGACCCGGTTCCTCACCGAGGCGCTGCGCACCGAACTCGCCAAGCCGTACGTCCTCACCGCCCGCGCCCTGGGCGTGCCGCGGCGCCGCATCGTCACCCACGACGCCCTGCGCAACGCCCTGCCCGCCATGCTCACCACCCTCGGCATCCAGGCCGGCAATCTCCTCGGCGGTGCGGTCCTGGTCGAGGCCGCCTTCGCGTGGCCCGGCATCGGCCGCCTCATCGAAGAGGGCATCAATCGCCGCGACTACCCGGTGGTGCAAGCCCTGCTGCTGTTCTCGGTCGCGGTGTTCGTGGGCCTCCAACTGCTCACCGACATCGCCCACGCGTACCTCGATCCCCGCATCCGCATCGGAGGCCGCGCATGAGCGAGTCCACCGCAGCCTTCGACACGCTGCCCGCCGACCCCGCCGCCCAGCCCATACCGGCCACGGAAGATCCGGTGCCCGAATCGGGTCCGGGGCGCTCGCCGTGGCGCGCTCTCACCCGCGGTCAGGGCTTGGCCGGCGTGCTGCTCGTCGCCGTCATCGCGGTCGCGGCGCTGGCCGCCGGGTTGCTGACAACATATGGTCCGCTGGAGCAGATTCCGGGGGCGAATCTGCTCGGCCCGAGTGGGGAGCACTGGCTGGGGACCGATCACCTCAATCGGGACGTGTTCACCCGCCTGCTCTACGGCATCCGCGTCGACCTGCTGATCGCCTTCCTCGCGGTTCCGGCGGGCGCGGTCCTCGGCTCGGTCATCGGGCTGGCCGCCACCGTGAATCCGGTCGCGGATGTGCTGGCGCAGCGCGTGTTCGACCTGATCCTGGCGTTCCCGGCGCTCATCTTCGCGATCGCGCTGACCGCGGTCACCGGGCCGGGCGCGCACGCGGTCGCCATCGTGATCATCGCCGCCGAAGTCCCCATCTTCGGCCGGCAGATCCGCACCGCCGTGCTGGCCGTGCGCGAACAGCCCTTCGTCGAGGCCGCCACCGTGATCGGCGCGAGCACCGCCTGGACGCTGCGCAAACACGTGCTGCCCAATGTGATCGAACCGCTCGGGGTCCAGCTGGCGCTGTCGCTGTCGCTGGCCGTGTTCGTGGACAGCGCCATGAGTTTCATCGGCATCGGGGTGCGGCCGCCGAACCCGTCGCTGGGGTCGCTCATCGCCGAGTCCACCCGCAATCTGGACGCCAATCCCGCCATGGCGGTCGGGCCGCTGCTGGTGGTGTCGGCGCTGACACTCGGATTCCTGTTGATCGCCCAGGCTCTGGGCCGCGCCCGGAGGGTGATATGACCGCCGAGACCTTGCTCGACATTCGTGACCTGGCAGTACGTTTCGGTGCGCGGAAGGTCTTGCACGGCGTGGACATCCAGGTGGCGCGCGGGGAGACCGTGGCGCTGGTGGGTGAATCCGGCTCCGGCAAATCGCTCACCGCGCGCGCCGTGCTCGGGCTGCTGCCCGCCGGCGCCACCGCCACCGGCTCGGTCCGGCTGGACGGGACCGAGATCGTCGGCGCCACCGAGGACGAGCTGCGGCCGCTGCGGGGCACCCGGGCCGCCATGGTCTTCCAGGAACCGCAGACCGCACTGAACCCGGTGCGCCGCATCGGAAGCCAGATCGCCGAGGCCCTGCGCGCCCACCGGCCGATCGGCAAGGCGCAGGCCCGCGCCCGCGCCATCGAACTGCTCGGAATCGTCGACATCCCCGAGCCGGAGACGCGGGTCGACTGGTATCCGCACCAGCTCTCCGGCGGGCAGAAGCAGCGGGTCGTGATCGCGCTGGCCCTGTCCGGCGAACCGGACCTGCTCATCGCCGACGAACCCACCACCGCGCTCGACGTCACCGTGCAGGCCGAGATCCTGCACCTGCTGCGGGACCTGCAGCGGCGCAACGACACCGCGATCCTGTTCATCACCCACAACCTGGGCGTGGTGGCCGCCATCGCGGACCGGGTGGTGGTCATGCGGGCGGGGGAGGTGGTCGAAACCCAGCCGGTCCGTGAGCTTTTCGCGAGCCCCCGGGAGCGGTACACGCGGGAACTGCTGGCCGCCGTCCCGGTGCTGCCGGAGGACAGCGCGACGCCGGCGCCCCCGGTGGCCGTGGTGACCGCGGAGCCCGAGCCGGATACGACCGCCACGCCCGATCCCGAACCGGTGTTGCGCGTGCGCGATCTCTCGGTCGTCTACCGCCGCCACGGCAAGCAGTTCCAGGCCCTGCGGGACGTGTCGTTGACGCTGGCCCCGCGCGAGGTGATCGGCCTGGTCGGGGAATCCGGTTCGGGCAAGAGCACTCTCGGCCGCACCGCGCTCGGCCTGGTGCCCGCGACGTCGGGAGAGGTGGTGTTACAGGGAGTCCCGCTCACCGGGCTACCGGGCCGCGAACTGCGCGGGCTGCGCAAGAACGTCGCCCTCGTGCATCAGGACGTCACCGCCTCACTGGATCCGCGGCGGTCGGTCGAGGACGCGATCGGGGAGCCGCTGCGGGTGCACCGGGCGGCCTCGGGCGCGCTGCTCCGCGCCAAGGTCGGCGAACTGCTCGAATCGGTACGGCTGCCGCGGGAGTACGCGACACGCCGCCCCGGCGAACTGTCCGGCGGGCAACGCCAGCGTGTCGCGCTGGCCCGCGCCCTGGCCCTGGCCCCGCGCCTGCTGGTGGCCGACGAGCCCACCAGCGCGCTGGACGTCTCGGTGCAGGCGCGGGTGCTGGACCTGTTCGCGGACCTGCGCGCCGAGTACGGATTCGCCTGCTTGTTCATCAGTCACGACCTGGCCGTCGTGCATCAGGTGGCCGACCGGGTGGCGGTCCTGCGCGAAGGGCGTATCGTCGAATCGGGCCCGGTCGACGCCGTGTTCGGCAGTCCGCGCGAGGAGTACACGCGCCGCCTGCTCGACGCGGTGCCCGCCCCGGATCCGGTGCGTTCACGGGAAGTGAAAAACTCTTCCGTGGAACCGCCCCTGGCTTTGGGGGCTTGACGGTAGTTTGGAGATCGGACTCCCCGCCGTCCATCGCCGATCCCGTGTCACATATACCAACAGGATTATTCGGTGATACTGATTGGATTTGCGGCGCTGAGAGGTTCATATACCGATCTGTGTAAGTATCCGTCCTGAAGCGGATCTCAGTGGTGCCTCTATGGGGAGGCGAGGTGGGCCACCGGGATTCCGAGAAGGAGGGAACCAGTGGGCGCGAGAGCGGTATGCGGACAGGATTTTCGGGAACTCGAAGCACCCACGTTCGGAAACCTGCTGCGGCGGCTGCGTGACAATCGCGGTGTTTCCCGCGAACGGCTGGCATTCAATGCCGGCGTAAGCGCCAGCTACATAACGCATCTGGAGAAGGGCGACCGCGGAAACCCCACTCGCGAAGTGGTGACCGCGCTCACCCGCTATCTGGACCGGCTGATCCCGCTCTCCAGTGAGGACCGTCGCCAGCTCGACGATCTGGCCGGCCTGGGATCGGACCAGGTTCCGTCCCCGGCGGAACTGCGCGCGGTCATCACCCCGGAGATGGTCCGCACCCTCGATCTGCACAGCCCGAATATGGCCGCCCTCCTGGACATTCGGTCCAACCTGCTGGCGTGCAATGCCGCCTGGCACGACGCGTTCCCGGGCCTGCCCCCGCACGGCAATATGCTGCGCTGGTTCTTCGGTCATGAGCTGGCCGCCAAAGTGATGGTCAACTGGGAGTCGGACGCCCGGCTGATCGCGGGCTGGATGCGCGCATTGATCGGCCGCTCCGGAAATACCGAGGGATTCACCGATCTGATCCGGGAGCTCGGGGAATTCCCGAAATTCCGGCAGGCGTGGTCCGACGGCGGCGTCGCGTTCGCACCCCACGTCTTCACCCTGCACATGCGCAACCCGGTCACCGGCGTGCGCCGCCGGATCCTCGCGCAGACCGGCCGCATCGACGGCGCGGCCTACCCGGGCCAGCTGTTGACCGTTCTCGGTCTCCCCGGCTGAGCCCGGTGGAACGGGGGACGCTGCTCTCAGCCTCGCAGCGGAATGAACTCGGCCAGGACGCCGTCCTCGGCCTCGGCCGGAACGATCACCAGGCCGTCACGGTCCAGCAGATCGGCCAGATGGGCCGTGTGCAGCCGCAGATCGCCCTGGAAGCCGCCACCGGGCAGCGCCCGCGCCGGGACGATGCGGGCCACCGGAGCGGTCAGCTCGGCCGCGTTGGCCAGCGGGCCCAGCACCCGGCGCGCCGGTGCCGCACCGGTCATGCCCTCCACGGTCGCGCCGATCAGCGCCAGCAGCGTGGAGATGGCCGCGAAGGGGTTGCCGGGCAGTCCCAGAACGACTGTGCCGGAAGCCAGTTGGGCGGCCACGGTGGAGCCGCCCGGCCGCAGCCGCAGCCGGCGCAACAGCACGGTGGACTCGGTCCGGTCCAGCGCGGAGCGCAGCTGGTCGGCCGCGCCGCCGCCGGTCGCGCCGACGATGACGAGCAGATCGCAGTCGGCCGCGGCCGCCAGCACCTCGTCGAAGGCGTTCTCGGTGTCGCGCAGGTGAACCCGGTCGATCGTGGTGACGCCGTACCAGGCCAGGAAGTCGGGCAGCACCGGGCCGATGGCGTCGCGGGTCTGGCCGGTGTGCAGCGGGCCGTCCCCGCGAATCTCGTCACCGGTCATCACGATTCGCGCCCGCACCGGGCCGCGGACCGACGCCGTGGCGACCTCGGCGCTGGCGGCCACCGAGATGAGCGCGGCGGTGACCGGGGTGCCCGCGGGCGCGACTTCCGCACCGGGCAGCCAGTATTCGCCGCGGCGGCGCACGTCCTCGCGGATCGGCGTGTCCGGCAGCCGGTACAGGGTGCCGTCCTCGCCGATGTGCACGAACTCGTCGCGCACCACCGAACTGGTCCCGTCGGGCACGTGCGCGCCCGTCGCGATGCGGACCGCTTCGCCGTCCAGCAGGCCCACCGGCCGCTCGCCGCCGGCGAACCCGATATCGCGGCGCAGCTGCCACGGCCCGTCGCCGCTGACGGCGTAGCCGTCCATGGCCGACACGTCGAAACGCGGCAGCGCGTCCGCGGCCAGCAGCGGGGCGGCCAGCGTCGCGCCGCGCGCCGAGCGCAGGGTGGCGCGGCGCGCCGGCAGCGGGGAGATGCTCCCGCGCAGCACATCCCGCGCCTCGTCGAGCCACAGCGGCTCGGCCGTCCGGACCGCGCCGGTGCGCGCCCGGCGCACATCCTCGGGGGTGTCGCAGTCCTCGACGCCGGGCAGCGCGACCATGGCGGTGTCCACCGGCACCAGCGCCTTCATCGGCCGATTCACCAGGGAGTCCAGGGAATTCAGCGCCGCGTCCAGGGCGGCGCGCCGCCACACACCGACCAGGTACTGCGGGCGGCCCGAGGCATCGGCGGCGAATACCGCGTCGCTCCCGGATTCCCTTGCGTGGGACAGCAGTTCACTCACCGCGGCCGCGGTGAGGAAGGGCATGTCGGCGGCCAGCACCACGATCAGCCCGGCGGGGAACTCACACCCGGCCAGGGCGCCCAGACCAGCGGCGATGGCGGCGACGGGGCCCGCCCCGGCCGGTATCTCCTGTGCCTGAAGGACTTCCGGCGGCAGTTCGGGCCGGTGCGGTCCGACCACGACCGTGCGCGCGCAGCCCGCCACCGCGGTGAGCGCCGCGTCGAGCATGGATTGCCCGCCCACGACCAGCGCGGGTTTGTCCACTCCGCCCATCCGGCTGGCCTTTCCTCCGGCCAGCACGATGGCGTCGACGGGTGTCACGATCCCGTTCCGGGGTGGGGGAGTGTCAGGGCCTCACTGCGCATGGTTGAAGATCGTAGTGGCACCCTGTTCAGGGGTCGCCGGGCACGCCGGAAACCTGCGCTTGCTAAGCAATTGCCGATAGTCGTTACGTTATGAGATGTGGCACGACACATAGTAGAAATGGTCTTGTTTTAACCTTCAGAACAATCGCATATGGCAGTATCCGAGTCGAGAACTGGCGGAGTATGCGGCGTTCGTCACAGTTCGCACCAGGCGTCACACCGGGTCCCACTGTCCGGAACCAGGAGGACTCAGAGCGATGAAGGTTGGTTTGCTGAGTGTTTGTGGAGAGGGAACGGCGTGGTGCTGGGCGTGAAACCGGATAGGGACTCGGACGATCTGAAGCCGCCGACTTTCGGATTGCTGCTGCGCCGCCTGCGTGATGCACGGGGCGTATCACGCGAAAGGCTCGCGTTCAACGCCGGTGTGAGCGCCAGCTACATCAGCCATTTGGAGAAGGGCGATCGCGGCCACCCCACCCGGGAAGTGGTGGATGCGCTGCTGCGATATCTGGACCGAATAACCCCGTTGTCCGCCGTCGAGCGCCGCCATCTGCTCGATCTGGCCGGACTTGGGGTGAGCGAATTCCCGTCCGTGGAGCAACTGCGCGCGGAAATCACCGACGACATGCGCCGCGCCCTCGATCTGCACGAGCCGAATCTGGCCGCCTACGTCGATACGCGCTGGAATGTGCTGGCGTGCAACGAAAGCTACGCGCGAGCATTCCCGGGACTGGAGCGCGACACGAATATTCTGCGCTGGTTCCTGGGCAACGACGCGGCGCGCGAGGTGATGGTCGAGTGGGAGGAAGAGGTCCGGCTCACCGTGCACTGGTTGCGCGGGCTGATCGCGAGCTCTGGAGATACCGCCTGGTCGGTTGAATTCCTCGCAGAACTCGGACGTTTCGGACTATTCCGGGAAATGTGGGACGAGGGCATCGCCGCCTACGGACGGCCCCGCGCCACCATGCGCCTGCGCGAGCGGCAGACCGCCCGGCGCTTCGATATCGCGGTCCAGCTGTTCAGCGTCTTCAACGCCGCCTACCCCAGTCAGATCCAGATCTTCCTCGGCATCCCGAGCTGGCACGAGGCCGGGATGTCCCCCGATGGGACCGCCTTCGACGAGGGCACCGGCCGGCCGTGACCGCCATGGGCACGGCCCGCAGGGCTCCTGCGCTGGCGACCGGCTACTGCGCGGCCTGAATCTCGCGCGCGGCCCGATTCTCACGCTGACCCCGCTGGGCCGGCCACTGCGCCGACAGCGCCCGCGCCAGCCGGCTCTCGCGTCGCGCGGTGGACTGCTCGACCAGCCGGATCAACAGGGGCGCAACGACTTCCGGATGGGTCCAGGCCGCACCGTGCCCGGCGCCGGGAATGGTCACCACGCCGTCGGCTCCGGACAGCCCGGCGGTGAGCGCCTCGGACTTCTGGGACGTGCTGTTGCCGTCCTGGCTCCCGCGCACCACGAGGGCGGGCGCGGTGATCTCCGATAGTCGGTGCAGCACCGAACGCCGCTCCATCAGGCAGCGGGCCGCGGGCAGGATGGCCTTGCGGTCGGAGCTGTACCAGCGACTGGTCCAGGCCCGCCACTGCCGCGGATCGGTGCCGCCGATGAGCTGCGGGGCCAATTCGGCCACCAGCGGGGCCATCGGCTCCTCTCCGGTCCAGCGTTCGAAGAATTCGCGGTAGTAGGCCAATTCGGCCGGGGTGCACGCGGTCGCCTCGGTATCGATCAGGGCGAGCCCCTGGACGCGTTCGGGCGCGAGCAATGCCATGCGCAATGCGGAGTAGCCGCCCTGACTCATTCCGCCGATGACCGCGCGCTCGATTCCGAGATCATCGAGCACCGCCAATCCGTCGGCCGCGAGATCCCAATAGCTGAACGGTTCGCCATCGGGTGTCTGTGTCCGTCCATGGCAACGCGCGTCGACCGTTACGAGATTGATACCGGCGGCTGCCAGGGATTCGCGCATCGGCTCGAACATCGACTCGTCCATGAAGAATCCATGGGCGAGCAGAAGCGTGGGGCCGCTGACCTGGCTGATGTTGTAATGCACTGTTGCTGAACCTGATCGCACATAAGGCATGGTCAGACCATAAACGGCGGAACGCGCCACTCCCTATATGTTTGCCCGCGTGGTGCCAGGCACCCTGCGGTGCGGTTCCCGGCGGGTACCCACACTGGCCAGTGTCAGTACTGCTAGGGGTTTGCCCCAGATTGCCCCAAAACTGGACAACAAGATCACGGGCCCATTTAAATCAGCGCATGGCGCTTTTGGGACAAGCGCATTTTCAAGGGAGGAAACAAATGTTCGACGTCACCACGGCCCGGCGGAACGACTTCCGGATCGACCGCGGCGCGGGATTGCGGGAGTCGCTCGAAGGCCTGTTGCTCCATGACGGTGTCGGCCTCGATGCCCGTATGCGCCACGCGATCGCCGCGGTCGTTCACCTCGCGGTAGACGCCCCGCTGGGCGTTCCGGAAGACGCCGAGGAATTCCTGGGCCGGCTGGATGCCTCGTGGTTGTTCGCCGCGTGGAATGACAGCGATCAGGAACTCTCTCTTCTGAATACCCTCGCGGGCGGCGAGGTTCCGGCATTGAGCTGGTGCGAACTCATGTTCACCACCGCGCTCGCGCCGTGGTCGGCTGCTCCGGCGGCCGTGCACGCCCGTCGCATCTTCGTCAATGGTGAGCAGGCGCGGTTGGCTGCGGTCAGTGGTGACTGCGGCATGGGTCGGTAAAAACCATACCGCGCGTTTTTCTTTCTGATACTTGTATTGAAGGGATGGGGATAGTGAAGCTGCTTTTCACCAATTTCGATGCCATGTTCGAATCTCTCGCCCGCCGTGACGGAGCCGACTCCGAATCCTGGCACCAGCAGGCCCTGTGCACCCAGACCGACCCCGAGGCCTTTTTCCCCGACAAGGGCGGCTCCACCCGCGAGGCGAAGCGCATTTGCTCCTCGTGCGACGTGCGCAAGGAATGCCTCGACTACGCGCTCGCCCATGATCAGCGTTTCGGCATCTGGGGCGGACTCTCGCCGCGCGAACGCCGCCGCTTCGAGCGCGGCGCGGCCTGATGGCCGTTCCGGCCCGGCAATTTCGTCGATCCGGCCGGAGTTTTTCGATGATTTTCGTTTGTGAGGGACAGAATTCCTCCGTGGCCCGGGGCCGGTAGCCGGTTCAGTCCTCGAACCGGAACCGGGCCCGCCGCAGGTCCACGCGATCCCCGGCCAGCGGGCAGCCCTCGGCGGCCAGCTGGGCCAACTGCCGATGCGCCAAATGTGGTGCGGGCGTACCGTTTGCGCGCAGCACCCGATGCCAGGGCAGATCCGCGGCGTCGGTGCGCATGATCCAGCCCACCGTGCGCGGTGTGGACAAGCCCGCCGCGGCCGCGATATCGCCGTAGGTGGCGACCCGGCCGGGCGGAATCGCCGCCACCAATTCCCGCACTCGCTCGATTTCGGTTTCGCTGGTGGGCATTTCACGCCTTCCGTGGGATCAGAGCAGTGTGCGGACCAGTTCCGCGGTTCGCGCGGGGCGCGCCTGCGACACCATGTGGTCGCAGTCGAACTCGTGAACGGTGAGCCGGTCGCCCAGATGCGCGGACAGCGCCGCCCGGAAGTCCGGGGACACCAGCGGCGGATCCACCTTCATCGCCTGCACCATGACCGTCGGCAGCTCCCGCGGCGGCAGCACGAAGTCGCGCGCGATCTCACCCCAGTAGGCGATGATCGCGGGCAGCGTCATCCGCCAGCCCACCCGGCCGTGCGCGGTCGGCACCAGATGCTCGGCCAGCTCGGCATCCAGCACCGCGGGGTCGACCTCGCCCCACGCGGTCTCCAGCTTGTCGAAACGGGCCTGCTCGACACTCTCGTAATCCGGCGACGCCAGCATGGACGTCGCGATGCTCAGCATGCGCTCGGCGTCCAGACCGATGGCCGGATCCAGCAGCACCAGACCGCGCACCAGATCCGGGCGGCGATGCGCCAGATGTACCGCGACGGCCGCGCCGAACGAATGCCCGAGCGCCACCACCGGTTCGCCGGTCCCGAGTTCCGGCAGCGCGGCGAGATCATCCACGATCGCCTCGAAATCCCAGGGCGGCACGCCGGGCGACCTCCCGTGCCCGCGCAGATCCGGTGCGATGATCCGGACGTCGGGGAGATGTTCGTCGGCCAGCACCTGCCAGCGCTGGCCGTGACCCGTCAACCCGTGCAATGCCAGCACGACCGGACCGGTCGGGGGACCGAAACGATGAGTATGAAGCTCCACCACACGCCCATTCTGCTGCCTGCCCGCGCCACGGGAAATCGCGGACCGTGCTCGCCCCGGCCGATCATGAACGCCTCATGGAATGTGACAGGCAGCACGGACAACTCATGGCAAACGAAAACTGTCGGGCCGGTCTGTTGAAATAGCCGACGTGATGCGATCGGATAGCTCGGTGCAATTGGTGCGCCGAGCCGAGGCGGAGACACTCCCCCGGGAGTGGGACCCCGCCCTCCGGCCGCTCTTCCGCGAGCTCGGCGCCGACCCCGGCTGGCAACCCTGGCACGTGCTCGGCGGGCCCGGCACCGGGAAGACCACGCTGCTGGCCGAGGTGGCCGCCGCTCGCATCCTGGCCGGGGCCGCGCCGGAGTCGGTGCTGGTCCTCACCTACACCAAGCGGGCCGCCACCGCCGTGCGCGCGGCGATCACCGCCCGCGTCGCCGCGGCCGCCGCCGATCCGGCCGGATTCGATGCCGCCGCGTTCGATCCGGACGTGGCCGGCGTGCCCGGCGCGACCCGGGGGCCGCTGGTGCGGACCGTCCACTCCTACGCGTTCGGCCTGCTGCGCACCTTCGCGGCCGCCCACGGCAATCCGCCGCCGCGCCTGCTCACCGGATCCGAACAGGACATCGTGATCCGCGAACTGCTGCGCGGCGACCTCGCCGACGGCGCCGCCGGATGGCCCGAACGCCTGCATCCGGCCCTCACCGCCGCGGGGTTCGCCGAACAATTGCGGGACCTCATGCTGCGGGCCACCGAACGGGGTCTGGGACCCGAGGATCTGATCGAACTCGGACGCGAACATCGGCACCCCGAATGGATCGCCGCCGGTTATTTCGCCGAACGCTACGAGCAGATCATGATGCTGCGCTGGTCGGTCGGCATGGACGTGCCCGAGGCCAGCGCGCCCGCCCTCGATGCCGCCGAACTCGTCACCGCCGCCCTCGACGCCTTCCACACCGACCCGGAACTTCTTGCCGCCGAACGTGATCGGCTGCACTGCGTCCTCGTCGACGACGCCCAGCACCTCGATCCCCATGCCGCCCAACTGATCCGCCGGCTGGGCTCGGGCAATGCCGCCACCGTCATCGCCGCCGATCCCGACCAGGCCGTCTACGCCTTCCGCGGCGCCGACCCCCGCTTCGCCGCCGACCCCGGCGCCCCCGCGGACCGCCGCCTCGTCCTCCGTCGAAACCATCGCTCGGCCACCGCTGTCCAGGAAGTAGCCGACCGCATCGCTTCCCGTCTCCCCGGCTCCGCGACCCATCGCACACCGCCCGGTTCCGGGAGCGCTGCGCCCGAAATGTCCGAAACATATTGGGGTGCGCCGCACATGGACGGCGAGGTGCGGGTGCAGGTGCTCACCACGCCCGCCAAGGAAGCCGCGCTGATCGCCGACCATCTGCGCCGCGCGCACCTCACCCACGGCGTGCCCTGGTCCCGCATGGCCGTGATCGTCCGTTCGGTGCCGCTGTCGCTGGCCCCGCTGCGCCGGGCGCTGCTGGCCGCTGGAGTGCCGGTGCGGCAGCCGCCCGCCGACGTCCCGCTCGCCCGGCGACGAGGCGCGGCCTGGATGTTGTTGGCGCTGCGCGCGATCACCGCCGGGGACCCGACCGCCGTCCGCCACCCGCGGCCCATCGCGTTCACCGCGGACGACGCGCTCGACCTGCTGGCCGGACCCCTGGGCGGAGCCGACCAGATCAGCCTGCGCCGACTGCGGCGCGGCATCCGGCGCACGGTGACGGAGCTCGGCTATCCGCAGCGTGACGTCGCGGACGACGCGGTCATCGCGCCGGGTGACACGGCGGAACATGTTGTGGTGGAGTCGGATTCCGATCGTTTCGCCGACCTGGACCGCTCGTCGGCGGAGATCCTCCGGGATCTGCTGGTCGGCGCCGGGAACCGCGTCGTGCTCGAGAAGCTCACCACCGTGGAGGCCGCGCCGCTGCGGCGTGTGCTGAAGGCGCTGGGCCGGGCACGGAAGCTGCGCCGCGAAGGAGCCGGGCTCGAAGACGTGATGTGGGGCGTGTGGACCGCCTCCACCCTGGAGCGGCGCTGGGTGGGCCAGTCCGAGCGCGGCGGCGCGGGCGGCATGCAGGCCGATCGCGATCTCGACGCGGTGGTCGGGCTGTTCGAGGCCGCCGCGGCCTACGTCGACCGGCTGCCACGCGCCACCGTCGAGGGCTTCGTGGAATACCTGGAGCAGCAGGTGATTCCGCAGGACAACGCGCCGATCACCGACCCGGGCGAGGCGGTGACCATCTGCAGCGCGCACGCGGCCACGGGCCAGGAATGGGACACCGTGGCGGTCGCCGCCGTTCAAGAGGGGATCTGGCCCGACCTGCGACTGCGCGGCACCCTGCTGGGCGTCGAGGAACTGGTGGACCTGCTCGCGGGCGTGGGCGGCTCGGGGGAGAAGGTGAGCCGGTCCGCGCCGCTGCTGGCCGAGGAGCGGCGGCTGCTGCTGGTCGCGTGCAGCCGGGCCCGGCGGTCGCTGCTGGTCACCGCGGTCGAATCGGTCACGGGCGACCAGGATCTGGTGCCGTCACGCTTCCTCGGCGAGCTGGACGCCGACGCCGCCGACGGGCGACCGGGCAAGATCCCACCGGCCGTGGACCCGGGCCGCGCCCTCGCCATGCACGCCCTGATCGCCGAATTGCGCACCGCCGCTTGTGATCCCGAGTCGGCGCCCGAACGCCGCGCCCGTGCGGCCCGGCAACTGGCGCGGCTGGCCCAGGCGGGCGTACGCGGCGCGCACCCCGACGACTGGTACGGCACCGCCGAACTCTCCTCGGTGAATCCGTTGTGGGACAGCGAATCCGGGGTCATCTCCCTGTCCCCTTCCACCGTCGACCAGCTCGAGACCTGCCCGCTGCGCTGGGCGCTGGAACGCCACGGCGGCAGCGACGCCGAGAACCCGCACGCCCTCAAGGGCAATCTGGTGCACACCCTGGTGCAGGCGCTGGCCGGGCAGGTCAGCGAGATCCAGGTGAAGCAGGCCCTGGTGAAGGCGTGGAAGAAGGTCGACCCGACCGCCCGCGACGGCGAGAACTGGCATTCCCGGGCGGAATTGCGCCGCACCGAGACCATGGTCGACACCTTCCTCGCCTGGCTGCGCAATACCCGCGACGAACTCACCGCCATCGGCGTCGAGGTCCCGGTGGACTGCGTGCTGCCCGCCCGCGGCCCCGGCGAGGTGCCGGTGCGGATCACCGGCCGGGTGGACCGGGTGGAGCGAGATGCCTTGGGCCGCTTCGTCATCGTGGACGTCAAGACCGGCAAGACGCCCATCTCCAAGCAGGCCGCCGAGGAACACGCGCAGCTGGCCACCTACCAGGTCGCCGCCGCGGAGGGCGCGCTCGGCGAGGGCGAACCCGGCGGCGCGCGCCTGGTCTACGTCGCCAAACCCAATGCCAAGGAAGGCGCCACCCAGCGCACCCAACCGCCGCTGGACGCCGCGGGCGTCGACAGCTGGCGCGATATCGTGCACCACGCCGCCGACGCCTCGAAAGGCCCCAGCTACCTGGCCATGCGCAACGACGGCTGCCGCCACTGCAAGGTGGCGGGCAGCTGCCCCGTGCAGGACCGCGGCCGCCAGGTGACCGACGAGTGACCACCGCATCGAACGGCGATCCCGCGGCGGGCGAGGGCCGGGCCGCCGGCGGCCGCGTCACCCCGCGCCAACTGGCCGACGCACTCGGCCTGCCGCCGCCCACCGACGAACAGGCCGCCGTCATCGCCGCACCGCCCGGACCCACCCTGGTGGTGGCGGGCGCGGGCGCCGGCAAGACCGAGACCATGGCTGCCCGCGTGGTGTGGATGGTGGCCAACGGCCTGGTCGAACCCGATCAGGTGCTGGGCCTGACCTTCACCCGCAAGGCCGCCCAGCAGCTCACCACCCGCATCCGCACCCGCCTGGCCCGGCTCGCGGGCGCTCCCGTCGTGCGCGACCTCGACCCCGCCGGGCACCTGCGCGCCCAGCTCGCCGCCGCCGAACCCGAGATCAGCACCTACCACTCCTACGCGGGTCGCCTGCTCACCGAATACGGCCTGCTGCTGCCGGTGGAACCCACCGCCACCCTGCTCACCCAGACCCAGCTGTGGCAGCTCGCCTACCGCGTCGTCTCCACCTGGGACGGCGACCTGGACACCGACCGCAGCCCCGTCGGCGTCACCGAAGCCGTCCTCGCCCTGACCGGTCAGCTCGCCGAACACCTCGTCCATCCGCGTGAATTGGCCACGGCCCACCTGGAATTGGAGCGCCTGGTTCACACCCTCCCCGCCGGGCCCCGCCAGAAGGGCGGCCCCAAACGTGCACTGCTCGACATCATCGAAGCCCAGCAGGAGCGCGTCGCGCTACTGCCCTTGGTCGACCGCCTCGCCGACGAACTGCGCCGCCGCGGCGCACTCGACTTCGGCGCGCAGATGTCGCTGTCGGCGCGCCTGGCCGCCACCCACCCCGAAGTCGGCGCGGCCGAACGCGACCGCTTCCGGCTGGTACTGCTCGACGAATATCAGGACACGGGCCACGCCCAGCGCATTCTGCTGTCCGCGCTCTTCGGCGCGGCCTCCGACGACACCGCATCCGGACCGGAATCACCTGCGCCACAGAGTGATATGGCGGGGGAATCCGCCGGACAGCCCACCGGCGCGGCCGGCGCCGGAAGGCAGCGCGAGTCGGAAGGCTCGACCGCCGAACGGCCGCACCCGCATCGGCTGGCGGTCACCGCCGTCGGCGACCCGATGCAGTCCATCTACGGCTGGCGTGGCGCGTCGGCGGCCAATCTGCCGCGGTTCACCACCGACTTCCCCAGTGCGCCAGGCGTTCCCGCGCCGGTGTTGCCGCTGCTCACCAGCTGGCGCAATCCGCCCGAAGCGCTGGATCTGGCCAACCTGGTGTCGGACCCGCTGCGCGAGCGGGCCGCGCGGGGTGGGGGAGTGACGGTGGACGCGCTGCGGCCCCGGCCCGACGCCACCGACGGCCTGGTGGCGCTGGCGTTGGCGGAAACCGTTGCGATGGAACGGGAATGGGTGGCCGAACGGATCGCCGCCGAATGGTCCGAGGCGGCCGAGGCCGAGAACCCGCCGCCCACCTCCGCGGTGCTGGTGCGGCGCAATGCCGATGCCGCGCCGCTCGCCGAGGCGCTGCGGGAACGCGGGCTGCCGGTGGAGATCGTGGGCCTGGGCGGGCTGCTGCACACGCCGGAGGTCGCCGATATCGTCGCCACCCTGCGCCTGATCGCCGACCCGGCCGCCGGCAGCGCCGCGGTGCGCATCCTCACCGGCGCGCGCTGGCGGATCGGCGTCTCCGATATCGCGGCCCTGTCCCGCCGCGCCCGCGAGCTGTCCATTCGCCGCCCCGCCGGGCAGGCCGACGCCATCACCGACACCGCCACCCTGGACGAGGCGCTGCGCGAGGTCGCCCCCGAGCCCGCCGAGAAGGCGGGGCTCGGCGACGCCATCGCGGATCCCGGTGAGGCGGAACAGTATTCGCCGCAGGGGTTCGATCGGATCGTGGCGCTGGGCCGGGAACTGGGCGCGCTGCGCGAACGCTCCGGACAGCCGCTGGCCGAACTGGTCGCCGACGTCGAGCGGACCATCGGCGTCGGCGTGGAGACCCAGGCCCGCCGCACCCACGCCGCCGCCGGGCGCGAACACCTCGACGCCTTCGCGGAGGTGGTGGCCGGCTACACCGCCGACCACCGCTCCTCCCTGATCGGTCTGCTCGACTTCCTGGCCGCCGCCGAGGAGGTCGAGAACGGTTTGGAGCCGGGCGAAGTCGAGGTCGCCCACGACCGGGTCCAGGTCCTCACCGTGCACGCCGCCAAGGGCCTGGAATGGGAGGTGGTCGCGGTCCCGCACGTGGTGGACGGCACCTTCCCCTCCGGCACCGGCACCGCCACCTGGATGGGCGCGCTCGCCGAACTCCCCACCTCGCTGCGCGGCGACCGCGCCCAGGAGGACGCCACCGACGGCGTGCCCGTCCTGGACCTGGCCGACCTCTACGACCGCGCCGACCTCGAACGCGCCCTCGACGAACACAAGAAGGCCCTCGCCGCCCGCCGCCTCGACGAGGAACGCCGCCTGTTCTACGTGGCCCTCACCCGCACCGAACGCGCCCTGTTCGTCTCCGCCCACCACTGGGCCGAGACCGGCTCGAAACCCAAGGGCCCCTCCGGATTCCTGCTCGAACTGAAGAACGAGACCGAGACGCCGGGCTCGTCACTGTCCGGCGGCGTGCAGATCGACCGCTGGGACGACCCGCCGCTGCCCGGCACCCCCAACCCCTTCACCGACAACCCGCAGACCGCCACCTGGCCCCGCGACCCGCTCGGCGCCCGCCGCGAATTCGTGGAGGAGGGCGCCGCCCTGGTCAAGGCCGCCCTCGACGTCCTGCGCGACGAATCCCGGCCCGAACAGATCGAACTCGACTTCGGCCCCGGATTCGGCGACCCGGCAACCGATCCCGAGACCACCGAGGGCGCGACGGACGACCCCGGCGACGAGGACCCCGAGGGCTGGGCCGAGGACGTCGACGCCCTCATCGCCGAGCATCGCGCCGCCGAACAATCCACCCGCGAGGTCGAGCTCCCCGGCCAGCTCGCCGCCACCGCCCTGGTCGACCTACGCGCCGATCCCGCGAAACTCGCTGCGCGCCTGCGCCGTCCGCTGCCCTACCCGCCCAGCCCCTACACCCGCCGCGGCACCGCCTTCCACGCCTGGCTGCAACGCTGGTTCGCGGGCGCCCGCCTGCTCGGCTTCGAAACCCTGCCCGGCGCGGCCGACACCGGCGACACCGACGCCGACCTGATGCGACTCCAGGAAGCCTTCCTCGCCTCCCCGTGGGCCGACCGCAATGCCGTGGAAGTCGAGATCTCCTTCGAGACCACCATCGCCGGCACCGTGATCCGCGGCCGCATGGACGCCGTCTTCCGCCGCCCCGACGGGGCGTGGGTGATCGTGGACTGGAAGACCGGCGCGGAACCCCGGCGCGGCGAAGAGGATTCGGTCGCCGTGCAGCTGGCCGTCTACCGGCTGGCCTGGGCCCGGCTGGAAGCCGCGCGCAGCGGCCGCCCCGAAGCCGAGGTGCTGGCCGAGACCTTCGCCGCCTTCCACTACGTCCGCTCCGGCCGCACCATCGCGCCCGCGCACCTGCCCGGCCCGGCCGAACTCGCCGCCATCATCACCACCGCGGCTCCCCGCCGCGCGCCGCAAGCGCCGCCGCTGCCCGACGAACCCCCGCTGCCGGACGAACCGGACTACGACGACCTCGGGCCCACCGAACCCGTCGAGGTCGAATTGCTGCGCCCCCGGCCCACTTCGACGCGGCCCGGGACTCCGGAACGCCCCGAGCCCGCGGCACGCCCGGGAGTCTCCGCGTCGGAGGACGCCGCCGCGCCGCCGTCGGGCGCAGAAGCGCCACTCGGCCCGGATGCGCCGCCGGACGTCGAACCGCCCACCGACGCGGACACGGGTTCCCGGTCCGGCACGCTCCGGGATCCCCTGCCCGACTTCGACTTCCCGCTGTCCGACTTCGATCTCCCACCGGATTTCGAGCCGCCACCGGACCCGGAGTACCTGCCGCCGGACCTCCCGGGATGAGTCCCCGGTCGCGGCCCGAGTTCGCGACGCGCCCCGCTGGGAACCGCCGGGCCCTGGTTCGCCCGGTACGCTCCGGACCTGTGCCGCTGCCAGAAGTGCCAGAAATGAACGGTGATTCGCGTGTTGGGTGATTCTTCGCGCGGACTGGCCGGGCTCACCGATCGGCCCGACTTCGCGCTCGTCGGTGTGCTGCGGATCCCGTCCGCGCAGTCCAGCCCCTGGTATTCGCTGCTGCGGCGGCTCGGCCTGGCGGTGCTGCTGCTGGTCGGGGCCACCCTGGTCGTGTACGTCGGCCGCGACGGCTACAACGACAACGCCCGCGAGCACATGGGTCTGCTGGATTGCGCGTACTACGCGACCGTCTCCCTGTCGACCACCGGCTACGGCGACATCACCCCTGTCACCCCGACCGCGCGGCTGATCAATATTCTCGTGGTCACGCCACTGCGGATCCTGTTCCTCATCGTATTGGTCGGCACCACCCTGTCCGTGCTCACCGAACGATCCCGGCAGGCGTTCAAGATTCAGCGATGGAGGCGCACCGTGCGTAATCACACCGTGGTAGTCGGCTACGGCACCAAGGGCCGCACGGCCGTGGACGCCATGCTCGCCGACGGCGAGCAGCCCAGCAATATCGTCGTCGTCGACACCGACCCGCAGGTCCTCGAATTCGCCGCCAACGCCGGACTGGTGACCGTGCACGGCTCGGCCACCAAGTCGGATGTGTTGCGGCTGGCCGGGGTTCAGCACGCGTCGGCCGTCGTGGTCGCCGCCAACCGCGACGACACCGCGGTGCTGGTCACCCTCTCCGCCCGCGAGATCAACCCCAAGGCAAGGATTTCCGCCGCCGTCCGCGAGGCCGAGAACACCCACGTGCTGCGCCAGTCCGGCGCGGACTCGGTGGTGGTGTCCTCCGAGACCGCGGGCCGGCTGCTCGGCATCGCCACCACCAAGCCCACCGTGGTCGACATGATCGAGGACCTGCTCACCCCCGACGCCGGTTTCGCCATCGCCGAACGCGACGTGGAGACCGAGGAGATCGGCGGCTCCCCGCGCCACCTGCGCGACATCGTGCTCGGCGTGGTCCGCGACGGCAACCTCATCCGGGTCGGCGATCCCGAGACCGACGCCCTCGAGGCCCACGACAAGCTGCTGTATCTGCGGCGCGTCCACGCCTGAGCGGGGCGCCCGTCTAGTCTCGGGGTGTGTCAGCTTTTGAGCTCAATGCCGTTCCGGTGCTGTCGCGGACCTCGCTCGACCGCGCCGAACACCTCCGCTCCGACGAACAGGCGCTGAAAGAGGGCTGGCCCCAGGCCAAACTCCTCCGGATGAACAAGCGCGGCCAGGTCCGCGTCGACAACGGCGGCGTGGTGCTCGAGGCCGCGCTCACCCTCGCCCCCGAACGCGCCCCCGAGGCCGTCTTCCTCGGCGTCGACGGCGACATCCACCTGTGGGCGGTGCGCGACAACACCATCGAGGGCGAACTGGCCGACCTGCGCGCCTTCGGCGCTACCCTCGACCTCGACGACTTCGGCACCGGCCTGCTGGCCACCGCCATCGCGGTCCTGAACTGGCACGACAAGGCCGCCTTCAGCCCGGTCGACGGCAGCCCCACCACGCCCGCCAACGGCGGCTGGTCCCGGATCAGCGAAGCCGGGCACGAGGATTTCCCGCGCACCGACCCGGCCGTCATCTGCCTCATCCACGACGGCGGCGACCGCGTCCTGCTGGCGCGTCAGCACACCTGGCCGCAGGGCCTGTTCTCACTGCTGGCCGGATTCGTCGAGGCGGGGGAGTCGCTGGAACGCTGCGTCGAACGCGAGATCAAGGAGGAGGTCGGCGTCGACGTCCGCGAGATCCGCTACCTGGGCAGCCAACCCTGGCCGTTCCCGCGCTCGCTCATGCTCGGCTTCGCCGCGGTCGGCGACCCGGACCAGCCCCTGGCCTTCAGCGACGGCGAGATCGCCGAGGCGTACTGGTTCACCAAGGCCGAGGTGCGCGACGCGCTCGCGGCCGGCGCGTGGGGATCGCCCACCGGGGCCACCGGCGGCGAGGCGAAACTGCTACTGCCGGGCTCGATCTCGATCGCCCGGACCATCGTCGAATCCTGGGCCGCCGAAGACTGAGGTTCCACAACAGGACTGGGGTTCACAACAGGAAGCCGCACACCAACGGGTGTGCGGCTTCTTCGATATCCAAGGGGCTCAGCCGATGGCGGCGAGGGCTTCCTTGACCTGGTTCAGGCTCGGGTTGGTGGCGGTCGAGCCGTCGCGGTACTTGATGGTCGGCACCACGTGATTGCCGTTGTTGACGCTGCCGACGAACTCGGCGGCCTCGGGGTGGTCCTCGATGTCGATCACCTCGTAGGTGATCCCGGCCTCGTCGAGCTGGGTCTTGAGGCGACGGCAGTAGCCGCACCAGGTCGTCGAGTACATGGTCAGATCGGTAGCAGTCACGGTCGATGCAACATACTCACCGCCGATCGTGTTCCTGCCGCGGGGTCGATTGTGAGCGGATCGACTGCGGCTCGGAACCGATCGCGGACCGGGGGTTGACGGATGAATAGTAAGCGCGCATACTAATTTCATGACGTTCATCGCCGAAGCCTCCGCCACCTCGACCGCCGCTCCCGCCGCCTTCTTCACCAAGTGGGCCGACATGGCCACCTGGCCGGAGTGGAACCAGGACACCGAATGGGTCACCCTCGACGGACCGTTCGTCCAGGGCGCGACCGGCGTCCTCAAGCCCAAGGGCGGGCCCAAGACCAAGTTCGTGATCACCAAGCTCACCGACACCGAATTCATCGACACGTCCAAGCTGCTCGGCGCGCGGCTGATCTTCGCCCACGAGGTCGCCACCATCGCCGGCGCCACCACCGTCACCGTCCGCGTCACCATGGAGGGCCCGCTGCGCGCCCTGTGGATCAAGATCATGGGCGGCGGCCTGCGCGAATCCCTGCAGCGCGATGTCGACGCGCTGGTCGCCGCTGCCGAGGCGGTGCTGGTATGAGCACCCGGTACTGGCTCGCCGTCGTCTCCCGCGACCACGTCCGCCGCGGCGTCGAACTCGGCTTCGCCCAAGCCAATCACGGCAAACGCGCCGCCGTGGAACGCATGCGGGCCGGAGACGGACTCGTCTACTACTCGCCTCGCACCGGCATGCGCGAGGGCGAACCGATCAAGGCCTTCACCGCCCTCGGCGCCATCGCCGAGGGCCCGGCCTGGCAGGTCGAAGAGCAGGGCGGCTGCTTCCGCCCGTGGCGGCGCGCGGTCGACTACGACCGCGACGCCCGCCAGACCTCCATCGACACGCTGCGCGGCGAACTGGACCTGACCAGCGTCCCCAACTGGGGCATCGCGCTGCGACGCGGCCTGATCGAACTCACCGCCCACGATTTCGCCGTCATCTCCCGCGCTATGGTCGGCCGGTGAAGGCGAATGACGGACTGCACACCGAATTCGAGCACGCCGACGAAAGCCCCGGCCTCTTGCTCTGGCAGGTGACCAACCGCTGGCAGGCCGCCCAACGCGCCGCCCTGGCCCCCTTCGACCTCACCCACGTCCAGTTCGTCCTGCTCGCCTCCCTGACCTGGCTCACCGGCCGGTCGGGCGGCGACCCCGTCACCCAGCGCGACGTCGCCGACCAGGCCGCCACCGACCCCATGATGACCTCCCAGGTCCTGCGCACCCTCGAACAGAAGGGCCTGCTCGAACGCCACGAGCACCCCACCGACAAACGCGCCCGCTCGCTGCGCCCCACGGAATCCGGTGCCGCCCTGGTCAATCGGGCCATCGGCGCGGTCGAAGCCTGCGACCGCGACTTCTTCGATCCCCTCGGCGATCAGACCCCCCGCTTCGCCGCCGCCCTTCGCAGCCTCCGCGACCGCGACTGACCTCTCGACGCGACCGAACCGCTCGGGCGGACCGCGCTCCGGCCGGGCCGATTCGGGCCGCCACGCCGATGGCCGCCCGCCGTGTCGGAGGGCGCTGTCATGATGGAGCGCGTGACTGCCGCGACCACCCAGGCCCAGCTCCGGCTCGACGACCTCGATGCCGAGCAGGCGGCGGCCGTGCGCGCGCCCCGGGGACCGGTCTGCGTGCTGGCGGGCGCGGGCACCGGTAAGACGCGCACCATCACCCATCGCATCGCGCATCTGGTGTCGGCCGGGCACGTCCGGGCCGATCAGGTGCTGTCGGTGACCTTCACCGCCCGCGCCGCCGGGGAGCTGCGCAACCGGTTGCGGGCGCTGGGTCTGAGCGGCGAGGCCGGGCAGGTGCAGGCGCGCACCTTCCACGCCGCGGCACTGCGGCAGCTCAAGTACTTCTGGCCGCAGGTGGTCGGCGACGTGCCGTGGCGGCTGATCGACGGCAAATTCCCCATCGTGGCCCAGGCCGCGGGCCGTGCGGGCCTGCCCACCGACACCGACAGCCTGCGCGACCTGATCAGCGAGATCGAATGGGCCAAGGGCTCGCTCATCGCGCCCGAGGACTACGCGGGCGAGGCGGCCCGCCGCCACCGCGACGTGCCCTACGAGGCCAAGAAGGTCTCCGCGGTCTACACCTATTACGAGGCGCTGAAGAACACCCCCGACGGCCTGCTGCTCGACTTCGACGATCTGCTGTTGCACACCGCCGCCGCGCTCGAGGACTACTCCGCGGTGGCCGAGGAGTTCCGCGGCCGCTACCGGTGTTTCGTGGTGGACGAGTACCAGGACGTCACCCCGCTGCAGCAGCGGGTGCTCGACGCCTGGCTCGGCGATCGCGACGACCTGACCGTGGTCGGCGACGCCAACCAGACCATCTACTCGTTCACCGGCGCGAGTCCGACCTTCCTGCTGGACTTCTCACGCCGCTTCCCCGAGGCCACCGTCGTCCGTCTGGAACGCGACTACCGCTCCACGCCGCAGGTGGTGTCGCTGGCCAACCGGGTGATCGGCGCGGCCCGCGGCCGGATCGCGGGCACCCGGTTGCAGCTCATCGGCCAGCGTCCCGACGGTCCGGAGCCGGCCTTCGCCGAATACGACGACGAACCCGCCGAGGCGGCCGCCGTGGCCAAGGCGGTCGCCAAACTGCTGAGCGCAGGCGTGCCCGCCGCGGAGATCGCCATTCTCTACCGCATCAACGCGCAGTCGGAGGTCTACGAGCAGGCGCTCACCGAGGCGGGCATCCCGTATCAGGTGCGCGGCGGCGAGGGCTTCTTCCAGCGGCCGGAGGTGCGGCAGGCGGTGTCCGCGCTGCGCACCGCCGCCAATCGCGACGACCTGCCCGATGCCCGCGGCCCGAAACTGGTGACCCTGGTGCGCGCGGCGCTGGCCGGGGCCGGGCTCACCAAGGAGGAGCCGGTCGGCGTCCAGGCCCGGGAGCGCTGGGCCTCGCTGGTGGCGCTGGTCGCCCTCACCGAGGAATTGGCCGAGGCCGAACCGGAACTCGATCTGTCCGGCCTGCTGCGTGAGCTGGCCGCCCGCGCCGAGGCCCGGCACCCACCGACCGTGCAGGGCGTCACGCTGGCCTCGCTGCACGCGGCCAAGGGCCTGGAGTGGGACGCCGTCTTCCTGGTCGGCCTGGCCGACGGCACCCTGCCCATCCAGCACGTGCTCGGTCCGGACGCGACCGTGTCCGACGAGGCCGCACTGGAGGAGGAACGCCGCCTGCTCTACGTCGGCGTCACCCGGGCGCGCGAGCACCTCCAATTGTCCTGGGCGCTGGCCCGTTCCGCGGGCGGGCGCAAGGTGCGCCGCCGCTCCCGGTTCCTGATCGGCCTGGTCCCCGACGATTCCCCGGCCTCGCGCATCGCCACCCACACCACCGAGCGGCCCAGCGGTCCCAAGCGGGTCCACCCGACCTGCCGCATCTGCGGCCGCCCGCTGCTCAATACCCAGGCCACCATGCTCGGCCGCTGCTCGCGCTGCCCGGCCGACGTCGATCCCGAGCTGCTCGAGGCGCTCAGGGAGTGGCGCAAGGAGAAGGCCGAAGAGCTCTCGCTGCCGCATTTCGTGGTCTTCAGCGACACCACGCTGACCGCGATCGCCGAGCAGCGTCCGGCCGACGATCGGGCGCTGGTGGCCATCCCGGGCATCGGCGCCAAGAAGTTGCAGACCTACGGTGCGGACGTGCTCGCCGTTGTGAGGTCGAAAACCGCAGGTCAAAAATAGGTTGTGCGTATCTGTATAGATACCTAATGTGGTTCAGGTGCACAGGGGAAGACCCCGCGCGCACCGAGCACTGATCGCAAACGAGTGAAGGAGGGAGGCAGACCAATGAACAGCAACGCAGGCATCGCGACGACCGGCATCACCGCCGGCCGCGTCAGCATGGCGTCAGTCATGTCCGTTGCGCCCGTCTCCCTGGGGATCCTCGCTTCGCAGGGGATTCGTATGTCCGGCGTGAGTGGCGATCTTGGTCTTCAGGTCTTTGCAAGCAAAGCCCAAGCGGATCAGCAGATCGTGATCAAGCAGGACAAGCCCGAGGGCAATTGGTACCCGGCAACCGCAGTCGTTGACACCGTCACCGGCTCGGCCGTCGAAACCGCCACAGGCGCAACCGGATCCGAGCGACCGGTGCATCTGCTGGCAGCCCGCCCCAACACCACCGACCCAGCGTCCGTGAACAGGAGTCGACACCGAAGTCGACTCAGGTAGGGATTCACCTCCCAGACCTCCTGGCCACGGATCGCGACAGACGCGAAACCGTGGCCATAGTTTTATCGGCCTCCAGCCACCGGCACCGGTTTCGCGAAACCTACGAACGACCGATGCACGAGCTGAAGGAGAACGACGTGTCCACCACGGTCATCCGTGAACGAGTGACATGCCGCAACACCGTGGCCAACACGACCGCCCGCACCCGCCGGGCCGTCACCATCAATGTCCCCTGCCGCGCCGGCAACCCCGACCTGTGGTTCGCCGAGGCTCCGGCCCAGTTGGAAGAGGCCAAGGCGCTGTGCGCCAGCTGCCCGATCCGTCAGGGCTGCCTGTCGGCCGCCCTGGATCGTGCCGAGCCGTGGGGTGTCTGGGGCGGTGAGATCTTCGACCAGGGTGTCGTGATCGCCCGCAAGCGCCCCCGTGGCCGCCCGCGCAAGGTCACGGTGGCATGACCGCCCCGGCTTCCGGGGGAATTGAACGCATACGACCCGCTTACCTCCAGGTAGGCGGGCCGTTTTGCGTGTGGGGGCAGTATTACGAAGCGGCGCGGCGGGTTTCGGCGTAGCCGGGGACCCAGTCGTTCATCAGCTTCATGAAAGGCACCTCGGCGTCGAGCTGGGCGCAGATGCCGACCGAGCCGCCCAGGACCCGGAAGATCATCACGTGTTCGGCCGGAAGTTGCAGGGAGCGAGCCGTTTTCATCATCTCGGCATTGGAGATGTCGGTGGCCTTGCCCGCGACGCGCTGCATCCAGCGGCGGGTGAAGTGGAAGGTCTCGGTCTTGATCGGGTCGGTGAAGGGGCGGAGATAGTCCTGAATCTCCTGGATGCTCACCGTCTTTCCGGGAATCACCCAGCCATGGTCGTGCAGCAGCGCCACCAGCTCGTCGAAGCGCTCCTCGACCTCCAGCGCCACCAGTTCACCCAGGACCTTGGGGAAGCCGTTGGGCAGCGGCGCGCACGCGCCGTAGTCGATGACCGCGAGCCGCCCGTCCTCGAGCACCATGAAGTTGCCCGGATGCGGATCGGCGTGCAGCAGGCCCGCGATGGCCGGTGAGCTGAAATGGAATTCGCCCATCAGCGCCGCCACCCGATTGCGCAGCTCGACCGTTCCCTCCGGATCGGCCATGCCCTGCTGGATGATTCGCGAGACCGGGGTGGCATTGTCGAGCCACTCGGTGACGATCACCTTCGGCGCGCTGGCCACCACCTTCGGCACCAGGAAGCGCGGGTGCCCGTGGAACGCCTTGGCGAACTGGCGCTGGTGCCCGCCCTCGATCCGGTAGTCCAGCTCCTCCTCGGTGCGTTCGCTGATCTCGGCGAGGATCGGCTTGATCTCCGCGCCGGGGATCAGCGCGCCCATCATGCCCGCCATCCGATTGAGTGTCTTGAGATCGGCGCGCAGCGCCTCGTCGGCGCCCGGGTACTGCACCTTCACCGCGACGGTCCGGCCGTCGGACCAGACCGCCTTGTGGACCTGGCCGATGCTGGCCGAGGCGGTGGGCTGGTCGTCGAATTCCCGGAACCGTTGCCGCCAACCGGTTCCCAGCTGCTGGTCGAGCTGCCGGTGCACGGCCGCGACGGGCATGGGCGGCGCGGCGGCCTGCAGCTTGGTGAGCGCCTCGCGGTAGTGCTCGCCGAACTCCTCGGGGACGGCGGCCTCCATCACCGACAGCGCCTGTCCGAACTTCATGGCCCCGCCCTTGAGCTCCCCGAGTACGGCGAACAGCTGTTCGGCGGCCTTCTGATTGAGCTCGGCGTTGATCTCCTGCTTGTCTCCCCCGGCAAGTTTGCGGCCGAATCCGACGGCCGCCCGCCCTGCGATGCCGAGCGGAATCTTGGCCAGCTTGGCATTGCGGGAAGAGCGCTTGCTCACAATCTCTGACACGTTCCCATCATGCCGATGTCCCAGACGGTCCGCCATGGGATTCGGGTGTTCTGCCGGGTGACGAGGGGGAGTGGTTTCCATCACACCACCGCGTCCGCGCCGCAACCGCAGTCGGGATGCGGCGTCCAGGTCCGCCGATCCAGCCGCGCGGTGTCCGGGTCCCACTCCAGGGTGGCGTTCAAACTCGCCGGTGGCCGCTCCGCGCGGCCGCGAGCCACGGTCTCGATCTCGCGCAGCGCCAGCGCCGCGGTGAGCACGGCCACCGCGGGGGAAGCGCACCCGACCCGGCCCAGCAGCTGTGCGGCCAGTTGCGGCCACGCCGGTTCGGCCGCCGTGCGGTACAGGTCCGCACAACGCAGGCACGCGGTGTCGCCCGGCAGCACCAGCGGGCCGACGATCCCGGCCCCGTCACGAATCCGCACCAGCAGGTGCGGGACGCGCGCCCGCATGAGGTCGGCGACCAGCGCCGGATCAGGCACCAGCGTGTCGGACAGCACCAGCAGATCCGGCCGCTCCGGCCACGGCTCGCCCCTGCCCGCCGCTCCCGCGCGCTCATGAGAGTGCTTGGCCCGCAACCCGATCCGTTGCAGCCCATCGAGCAGCGCGTCCGCCAACGGACCGCGCCCGTGCACCCGCACCGTCCGCAGCCGGCTCCGCGCTTCCGCCGCCGCCAGTAGCCCGGCATCCGCCAGCTCCCCCAACAGCGTCCGCACGTCCTCGACCTCGAACCCCAATTCCCGTGCCCGCCAGAGGATCTCCGCCTCGGTTCGCGACCCGTCGAGCAGCCGCACCAACGCGGGACCCGATTCCACGGGACCGGGCGGTCGCACAATGACCGCACGCTCCGAACTCCACCCCAACTGCACCGCGCCATCCGGCCGCACCAGCACCGCGATCCGCGGATGAACCATTGGTCCGCGGGTGAAGGCACTCGCCCCTCGCGAAGGCGTCGTCGCCGTTCGCGGCGAGGTCGCCACGGCCGCGCGTGGCGGAGCCGCCGTTGCCGTCAGGGAGGGAGCAGCCGACGCCGTACGCGCGGGAGCCGTCGCGGTTCGTGCGGAGGTCGTCGTGGTGGGTGGGGATGTCACTGTCGTCATAGCGTCAGTCTGCGCGTCCCCGGACCTGCGGAAACCCGCGAAAACGCTTGTTGATCAGCGCTTTCGCGGGTTATCCACAACTCTTACTTCGCGTCTTCCCCGTCCGAGGTTCCGGTCTCGGCGTCGCCGCCGCGGGCCTCCTTCTCGGCCCGTTCGCGCGCCTCGGTCTCGGCCAGCTGCGCCAGCGGGTCGTCGAACACCGTCGAGCCGCCGCCCAGCACCGAGTCGATGAAGCCCGCCGGGGAGTCCAGGTCCGAGGAGTCGGGCAGCAGGTCGGGGTGGGCCCAGACGCCGTCGCGCTTCTCGAGGCCGGTGTCGTCGGTCAGTCGCCGCCACAGCGCGGCGGCCTCGCGCACCTTGCGCGGCCGCAGCTCCAGTCCGACCAGGGTCGCGAAGGTCTGCTCGGCGGGGCCGCCGGTGGCGCGGCGGCGGCGCAGCGTCTCGGCCAGCGCGCCCGCGCCGGGCAGCCGGTCGCCCACGGCGTCGCTGACCACGGTCTCCACCCAGCCCTCGATCAGGGCGAGCAGGGTTTCCAGCCGTTCCAGCGCGGCCTTCTGCTCCGGCGTGGTCTGCGGTTCGAAAGTCCCCTGGGACAGCAGCTCTTCCAGCTTGGACGGATCCTGCGCCAGGGTCATCGGGTCCAGGCCCGCCGCGGCCTGCTCGATGGCCGAGAAGTCCATCTTGATGCCGCGCGCGTAGTCCTCGACCGCACCCAGCACCTGCTGGCGCAGCCACGGCACGTGCGCGAACAGCCGCTGGTGGGCGGCCTCGCGGGCGGACAGGTAGACCAGGATCTCGCTCTCGGGCTGCTCGAGCCCGGCGCTGAATTCGGAGATGGCGGTGGGCAGCAGCGCGGCGGTGCCGGCGGGACCCAGCGGCAGCCCGATATCGGTGGAGGTCAGCACCTCCTTGGCGAGCTGGCCCAGGGCCTGGCCCAGCTGCGAACCGAAGGCGAGCCCGCCCATCTGGCCCAGCATGCCCATCATCGGCCCGGCGAATTCGCGGGCCTCGGCCGGCAGTGTCGCGGTCCACATGCCCGAAACCTGTTCGGCCACCGGGTCGCAGAGCCGCTTCCAGGTGGGCAGCGTCTCCTCGATCCAGTCGTTGGCGGTCCAGGCCACGGTCTTGCTCGCGCCGGCCGGGAAGGTGGTGGCCGCGTCGAGCCACAGTTCCGCCAGGTGCGAGGCGTCGGTCACGGCCTTCTGCGTACCCGCGGAGACCGGCGCCACGCTCGCGCCCAATTGCTGGCGGGCCAGCCGCTTGGCGATGTCGTAATTGACCGGTCCGGCCTGGGCCCCGCCCGGCTGACCCATGCTGGAGAACATGGCGCCCAGCTGCGAGAGCATCTGGCCGAGTTGCGAGGGATCGAATCCGCCACCGCCCGGGCCGCCCATGGCGAATCCGAACGGGTTGTTCGCACCAGAACCGCTGGACTCGTCGCCGGGCTTGCGCTCCGGGTCGTCGTCGCGATTCGAGAATCCGAACGGGAAATCACTCATACCCACTACGGTACTGGAGCCGCAGATCACACGAACCGCCGAGCGGAGCGCGGCAATGGCCTCGATGACCAGTACCCTTGGCCGCGTGAACCGTCGGATATTCACCCTGCTCGCCGCTCTGATCCCGATTCTGGCGCTGGGTATCGTTGGCAGTGTCGTCACGGTGCCGTTCGTGGCGCTCGGACCAGGGCCGACCTTCAATACGCTGGGCGAATTCGACGGTAAACAGGTGGTCGACGTGCAGGGCGCGGAGCTGAAATCCGCTTCCGGCAATCTCAATATGACGACCGTCTCCGTTCGCGATCAGCTGAATATCTTCGACGCGTTCCGGCTGTGGATCGGCGGCGAACACGGATTGGTGCCGCGCGCCGAGGTGTATCCGCCGGGGCAGACACGTGACGATGTAGACAAATCCAATCAGCAGCAGTTCAAGGATTCCGAGGACTCCGCCGAATTGGCGGCGCTCAACTATCTGAAGTTGCCGACCGCGGTCCAGCTCGCGAATGTCTCCGACGACGGCCCCGCCAAGGATGTGCTGCGCAAGGGCGACGAGCTGGTGACGGTGGACGGCAAGCACATCGTCACCGCGAAAGACGTTGTCGCCGCGGTCTCCTCGGTCAAGCCCGGCACCGCCATCGGCGTGGTCTTCCGTCGCGACGGCGTCGAGCAGACCGCCGAGATCACCCTGGCCCCGCGCCCCGACGACTCCGGCAAGGGCTACCTGGGCATCACGCCCGACGAGATCTCCAAGGGCCCGATCAAGGTGGCGTTCAATCTCGGCGAGATCGGCGGCCCCTCGGCCGGACTCATGTTCACCCTCGCCCTGATCGACAAGCTCACCCCCGGCGACCTGTCCGGCGGCAAGTTCGTGGCGGGCACCGGCACCATCGATCCGGACGGCAAGGTCGGCCCGATCGGCGGCATCCAGTACAAGATGATCGCCGCGCGCGACAAGGGCGCCGAGACCTTCCTGGTCCCGGCCGCCAACTGCAACGAGGCCGCGCAGCGCACGCCCGCGGGCCTGCGCCTGGTGAAGGTCGAGAACCTGTCCGGCGCGGTCCAGGCCCTCGACGACATCAATGCGGGCAAGGACGCGCCGACCTGCGGCTGATCCGCGCCCGGTGCGGGGTCAGAACTCGTCGGGGTCGTTCTCGAGGGTGTGCAGCAGCGCCTCGACCAGATTCGGGGCGAGGTTCGGCGCGGTGCGCAGGTCGAGGTCGCCGAACGGGTCCTCTTCCTCCTCGCTGGGCCGCACCTGCAGCAGCGACAGCGAGGTGCCGTCGCGCAGCACGCCGACGAACAGCCGGGCGTCGCGGCGTTCGGCGTGGGTGAGCGCCGCCTGGCGACCGGCCTGGTCGGCGGCGTCCCGGTCGGCGAGTAGGGGAGCGATGGCGTCGTCGAGCGACTGCTCGGCGGTCGGCGGCAGCACCACGATCTGCTGCACCAGCACACAGCCTTCGACCGAGGCCGGCCAGCTGGTGGTGCCCAGGAATTCGTCGAGCGCCATGGCGTCGGCCTCCCCGGCGATGTCCTCCGGGAACGGCTCCTGCGCAATGGGAGTCAGCGCGTCCTTCTCGTCGAGCTGATCCAGCAGCGCGGGCTCGGCGGCGACCAGGTCCGCGGTCGGGACCAGCGCGAACATCTGCGGCGGCCGGTCCCAGCCCTCACCGTCGACATACTCCGCGACTTCCCGAATGCACCGGTACAGGGCCGACGCCGCCCACTGCTCTGGATTCACCCGGTCATCCTCGCATCTCGTGAATACCTGTCCGACGCGGCAGGTGTTGGGCCGCGCGGCGGGCGTTTTACGTAGAGTGGGGCGCGAACGGTCCCCTGGGACCAGCTCGCATCATCGGACTGCGACGTTCGGCGCCGGTTTCCCGGCTCGGACGTCGCCGGACCCTGGGAGAGTGGCATCGTGGGCATGCGCCCCCCGACCGGCTTACCTTCGCTGTCGCGACGCAGCCGCATTCTGCTCGTCACAGCCCTGGTGCTGGCCGCCCTGTTACTGGTCGGGCCCCGGCTGACCGACGCCTATACGAACTGGTTGTGGTTCGGGGAGGTGGGGTTCCGCAACGTCTACCACACCGTGCTGCTCACCCGGGTGCTGCTGTTCCTGGTGGTCGCGGTGGTCGTGGCGGCGATCATCTGGCTGGCGCTGCTGCTGGCCTACCGCACCCGGCCGGTGTTCGTGCCGGTCAGCGGTCCCGGCGATCCGATCGCCCGCTACCGCACCACGGTGATGAGCCGGCTGCGCCTGTTCGGCCTGGGCATCCCGGTGCTCATCGGCGTGCTGTCGGGGCTGGTGGCGCAGTCGAACTGGGTGACGGTGCAGCTGTTCCTGCACGGCGGCTCGTTCGGGGTGCAGGACCCGCAGTTCCATCTCGACGTCGGCTTCTACGCCTTCGACCTGCCGTTCTATCGCATGGTGCTGAACTGGCTGTTCGTGGCGGTGGTGATCGCCTTCTTCGCGAACCTGGTGGCGCACTACGTCTTCGGCGGGCTGCGGCTGTCGGGGCGGGAGGGCACGCTGAGCAACTCCGCGCGGGTGCAGCTGGCGATCCTGGCCGGAATCTTCGTGGCGCTCAAGGCGGTCGCCTACTGGTTCGACCGGTACGCGCTGCTGTCGAGCACCCGTAAGGAACCGACCTTCACCGGCGGTTCCTACACCGACATCAACGCGGTGCTGCCCGCCAAGCTGATCCTGCTGTCGATCGCGGTCATCTGCGCCATCGCCTTCTTCGCCGGAGTCGTGCTGCGCGACTTGCGCATTCCGGCCATGGCGGCGGCGCTGCTGGTGCTGTCCTCGGTGCTGGTGGGCGCGGTGTGGCCGCTGCTGGTGGAGCAGTTCTCGGTGCGCCCGAACGCGGCGACCAAGGAGCGCGCCTACATCGAGCGCAATATCGACGCCACCCGCGCGGCCTACGGGCTCACCCCGGACAAGGTCGAGTACGTCAACTACAAGGGCGTCGCGACCAATGACCAGGTCAGCTCGCCCGCCGACCAGCAGACCATCAAGAACATCCGCCTGCTGGACCCGAACCTGCTGACCCAGACGTTCATTCAGCGCAATCAGCAGCTGCAGAACTTCTACGGCTTCCCCGACCCGCTCGACATCGACCGCTACACCGTCAACGGTGAACTGGGCGACTACGTGGTGGCGGCGCGCGAGCTCCAGCCGCAGAACCTGTCGGAGAACCAGACCAACTGGCTCAACAAGCACACCGTGTACACGCACGGCAACGGCTTCGTGGCCTCGCCCGCCAACAAGGTGAACGCGGCCCCGCCCAAGGAATCCCAGCAGGCCGGGCAGAGCGCGGGCAGCAATGACTCCAACGGCGGCTACGGCTATCCGGTGTTCACCGTCGGCGACATGTCCACGGTCAGCGACCTGATCACCAAGAAGGCCGGGCTCAAGGAGGCCATCCCGGTCGACCAGCCGCGCATCTACTACGGCGAGCTGATCGCCAAGAGCGACGCCGACTACGCCATCGTCGGCGCCAACGGCCAGTCCCCGCGGGAATACGACACTCCCACCGACCAGTTCACCTACGCCGGTGCCGGCGGTGTGAAGATCGGCAACTGGTTCAACCGGCTGGCCTTCGCGGCCAAGTACGCCGAGCGCAACATCCTGTTCTCGGGCGCCATCGGATCCGACTCGAAGATCATCTTCAATCGCAGTCCGCGTGAGCGAGTCACCAAGGTCGCGCCGTGGCTGACCGCCGACGGCAATGCCTATCCGGCCGTGGTGAAGGGCCGCATCGTCTGGATCGTGGACGCCTACACCAGCCTCGACAACTACCCGTACGCGCAGAAGACTCCGCTGGACGGCGCGGTCGAGGACAGCATCGATCAGGCCACGGGGCGTCTACTACCCCGCAAGGAAGTCTCCTACATCCGCAACTCGGTCAAGGCGACGGTCGATGCCTACGACGGCACCGTCAACCTCTACGAGGTGGACAAGAAGGACCCGGTCCTGCAGGCGTGGATGGGCGTGTTCCCGAACTCGGTGAAGCCGGAGAGCGAGATCTCCGACGAACTGCGGTCGCACTTCCGCTATCCCGAGGATCTGTTCAAGGTGCAGCGCGAGATGCTCGCCAAGTACCACGTGGACGATCCGGTGGAGTTCTTCAACGGCAACGCCTTCTGGTCGGTCCCCAATGATCCGACCCAGGAGGGTGCGGCCAGCAGCGCCCACCAGCCGCCGTACTACGTGCTGCTCGGCGATCCGAAAACCGGTAAGCCGCAGTTCAATCTGACCAGCGCCATCGTGGGCTACAAGCGGAACTACATGTCCGCCTACCTGCAGGCGAATTCGGATCCGGCGAACTACGGCAAGCTGACCGTGCTCCGATTGCCCGCGGATTCACAGACCTCGGGCCCGGGTCAGACGCAGACGTCCATGACGACGGCCGATCAAGTGTCGAGGGACCGGAACCTGTTGACGGGCGGCAATGTCAACAAGATCAAGTACGGCAATCTGCTGACTCTGCCGGTCGGTGACGGCGGCATCCTCTACGTCGAACCCTGGTATCTGGAACGCAATACCGGCGGTCCGAACGCGCCGTCCTTCCCGCAGCTGGTGAAGGTGCTGGCGAGCTACCGCGACAAGGTCGGTTACGGCGCGACGGTCAAGGAAGCCCTCGACCAGATCCTGCCCGCCGCGGGCAATGCCGCGACCGATCAACCGGGACAAGCGGTTACACCGCCCACCCAGGGCGCGACGCCACCGGCCAATCCGCCCCCGCCGACCGGATCCACCGGTAAGGACGCGGCGGTGAAGCAGCTCGACGACGCGCTGCGGCAGGTGCAGGACGCGCAGAAGTCGGGCGATCTGGGCGCGCTGGGCAAGGCGCTCGAGCAGTTGCAGACCGCGGTGAACAACTACCAGAAGGCCGGTAGCTGATCCGTTGAACGTGAGAGGCGCTGTCATCCGTTGGATGACAGCGCCTTTCGCTTTTCGAGGTTCGGAAATTACTGTCGCACAATAAGAATTATTGCCTCGAAATAGCGAAAGGTGCCGCGTCGCCATTGACGCAGCACCTTTCCATATCTTCCGAAAAGGAAGGAGATTCGGGTTACTTGCCCCAGGTCTCGATGAGGCCGGCGTTCGAGGCGAGGATCTGGTTGTACTGATCCTGCATGCCCAGCTGCTCGGCGACGGTGTTGGCGACGCCCTTGGCCTGGTCGATCAGGGCCTGGCGGTCGGTGGGGGCCGCGGGGGAAACAGGCGCGGGGGCCGCGGGCTCCGGGGCGGGCTCGGGCTCGGAGATGCCCGCGCGCAGGTACTGGCCGCAGACCGGCCAGGCGCCGACGCCCTGGGAGGCGAGCACGTTCTCGGCCACCCGGATCTGCTCGGCCTTGCTGGCGCTGGCGGCGTTGCCGGAACCACCGTTGGCGGCCCAGGTGCTCTGCGAGAACTGCAGGCCGCCGTAGTAGCCGTTGCCGGTGTTGATGCCCCAGTTGCCGCCGCTCTCGCACTGGGCGACGCCGTCCCAGTCGTGGGCCGGAGCGGCGGAGGCGGTCGCGGTGAAGCCGAACGGGACGGCAACAAGTGCGCCGGTGACGGCGGCGAGGCCGAGGGCGCGAGTGTTGATCTTCCGGTTCTGTTTCATGTGTTTTTCCCTCCCTGTGCCGACCGGCCCGGCGCGGATGCTCCGCCGTGTCCCTGTCCCCAGGAGTCGGGGTGCTCGACCGCGGGACAGGGTTTCCGGAGTGCAGCGGTTCGAGTCGGAGCCCATCGCAGTTTGGTCCGGGCCGCGACTGACGATAACGAGGAAATCTCGGCAGATCACGTCTTGATAACTTCAGAATTGCATGAAGCGAATGACTGAAAAATCGGCGTTGATGCAGGTTGGCTATGCTGTAAATGCTGAACCAGATCGGTCTGTTATCTCACCGTGATGTGACTCGAATCACCGGGAATTTGTGACTCCGGTCACGTTTCTGGCGTATGCCAACGGCCATACGCGTGCGCGAGGCTCTCAAATGGAGGATTTTCACTCCAATGGCTCCACTTAATGGGCAACCGTCCGGTCTGATTCGCCACGCACCCCTCGCCCGGCGTGCCCGCACCCCCGCAAAATCCCGTCTGACCACCCGATTTGGTGCATCTGCTAGCCCGTGTGTAATGTTGTGTTCACCGACGCGGGGTGGAGCAGCTCGGTAGCTCGCTGGGCTCATAACCCAGAGGTCGCAGGTTCAAATCCTGTCCCCGCTACTAAGTAGAAGGGCCCGGAACCAATCGGTTCCGGGCCCTTCTGCTATCCGAGTCGCCGCGGTTCAGGCGTGCGTCAGGTCGAGAAGTCGGCGCAACGTGATCAACTGCTCCTCGAACGGCGTTTCCAGCTTTGCCAGCAGTGTCGAGATCCCGGCCGCCCGGTACTGCTCGATTCGTGCGGCGATCGTCTCCGTCGTACCGACCAGGTTTGTGTGGCTGCCCAGTTCGAGCGGCACCGCCCGCCGGGCCTCCTCGCGATTGCCCGATGCCCAGAGTTCGGCCACCTGCCGCACCGCGGGCCCGAAACCGAGTCGGGTGAAAGCCTCGTTGTAGAAGTTGCGCCCCGCCGCACCCATGGCCCCGATGGTGAACGCGTACCCCTCGGCATGACGGCGAACCCGTTGCGCCGCATCGGCCTCGTCATCGGCGAACTCGACGGCGACCGGTGCGACCAGATCGAGGTCACCGAGGGTGCGCCCGGCTGATTCCGCGCCTTCGCGCAGGGGATCCAGGAACACCTCACCGGCCTCGGGAATGAAGGCATTGCCCAGCCAGCCATCCGCGGCCGCGCCGGTGAGGCGCAGGTTCGCCGGGCCCATGGACGCCACGTAGATCGGCACCTCGCGCGGCGCGACCAGCGGACGCAGCGCGCGCCCGGCGCTGTCGGGCAGCGGGAGGGTGTAGACCTCGCCGTCGTACTCCAGGGGCTCTCCGTGGCTGATCAATCGCACGATCTCGATGGTTTCCCGGGTGGTGCGCACCGGCTTTCGGAACCGCACGCCGTGCCAGCCTTCCATGACCCGCGGACCGGATACGCCGATGCCGAGCCGGAATCGGCCGCCGGACAGCTCTTGCAGGCTCAGTGCCGACGTGGCGAGCAGCGCGGGTGAACGGGAGCCCAGCTGGACGACGAAGGTGCCCAGTCCGATCGAAGTGGTCTTGGCGGCCAGGTAGGCGAGCCCGGTGAGGGCGTCGTAACCCCACACCTCCGGCACCCACAGCGAGGTGACGCCGAGTTTCTCGGCCTCCATCGCGAAGTCGGCCGCGCCGGGCAGGCGGGGTTCGATGACGACGCCGACCTGCAGCGATTTCCGAGTGGGCTCCAATGCGACCATGGACTATGTTATAGACCATAGAAACTGTTGTTGGGAACCCCGAAAGGTTTCACCGTGCGCTATCGCGATCAACCGACCGTCGAAGTATCCGAACGTGTCACCTGTACCCCCGCCCAGGCGTGGGCATTGGTCACCGACATCACGCTGCCCTCCCGGGTCTCCGAGGAACTGGCGACGGTGGAGTGGCTGGGCGAGTCGGACGGGGTCGTGGTCGGTGCGCGCTTCCGGGGTACGAACCGGCACCAGGCTCTCGGCGACTGGAGCACCGAGTGCGAGGTGATCGAGGTCGAAGCCGAGCGGCGCTGGGTGTGGGCGGTGCACGGTCCCGAAGGCGTCAGCGCCACCTGGGGTTTCGAAGTCGACCCGGCCAATTCCGGAGTGATCGTGCGGCAATGGGGCCGGATGGGACCGGGGCCGTCGGGCCTGAACGTGGCTATCACCGCCTTGCCGGAGAAGGAGGCCCGCATCGTCGCCAATCGCCTGGTGGAGTGGGAACGCAATATGCGGGCCAATCTGGCGGCTGTGAAGGCCGCCCTGGAACTCGAGGCCTAGCGATGGCGGAACGCGGGACGACCAGACGGCGAATGCTGATCGGCGGCGTGGAGCTGTTGCGCGAACGCGGTTCGGCGGGCGTGACCATCGATGCCGTACTGGCTCGCACCGGTGCGCCGCGCGGCTCGGTCTACCACCACTTTCCCGGCGGGCGGCGGCAATTGCTGAGCGAGAGCCTGGGGCTGGCCGGGGACGCCATCACCGATCTCATCGAGTCTTCCGCGGAAGACGGTCCTCGCCAGGCCCTGCGTCGCCTGGTCGAATTCTGGCGGCAGCTGTTGCGTGACGGCGACTTTCACGCGGTGTGCCCCGCCGTCGCGGTCGCGGTCGGCGGCTCCGAGGACGATCGCGCCCTGCACCCGGAGGCCGCCACCATCCTCGCCCGCTGGCGCACCGCTCTGGTCGCTTCGCTCACCGGCGCGGGAGTGCCCATGGTCCGCGCCGAAAGCCTCGCCACCCTCAGCCTCTCCGCGATCGAGGGCGCGATCGTGCTGTCCCGCGTCGAACGCTCCCTGCGACCCCTGGAACTGGTCGCCGCCGAACTGGAACCGCTGTTGGTCGCAGCGGTCGGCGGCTCCAGTGACCAGCGTTGACACCCATGTGGGATCCGACGCGATACCCGGATCGCAACATCACACGCCGGCCGACACTGCCCCGAGCGGGTCAGGGATAGGGGGTCGGCAGCGGCATGCCCCGCTCGGTCAGCACATCGCGCAACCGGTCGGGATAGTCGGTGATGATCCCGTCCACACCCTTGCCGATCAGTGTGCGCATGGTGGCCGCGTCATTGGGAGTCCACGGAATGATCAATATGCCGTTGTCGTGCGCCTCCTCGACCATGCTCCGGGTGATCAGCGGAATCTGCACCGAGCCGTCCGGCGGCAGCGACTCCATCGGCTGAATCGCCTTCGCGCCGAAGGATTTCGCGGTCTTGACCAGACTGCCGCCGTACATGATCGGATGCAGGCCACCCAGCCACGGCGAGAACGGATACACCTTGGTCGGGTCCGTGAGCGCATAGAGCGGCAGAGCCGGGTTCACCCGATGCATGATCTGCAAGGCGCCCCAGTCGAAGCTCTGGATCTTCACCGTGCGATCGAATCCGGACCGGCCCACCTCGCCGACCACGCGATCCACGAAGTCGGCGGCCGGCCGGGTGTCGCCGCCGGAAGGATCGGTCTTCAACTCGATGCTGAACGACATCGAGGTTGCACCCCGACTACGCGCGAGCTCGAAAATCTCGGCCAGAGTTGGCATTTTGGCACCGGGGGAGGTGTGTTGACCGGGGAAATCCGACTGCGCCTTCGAGCCGCAGTCCACGGTGCGGACCTGCTCGAAGGTCAGATCTTTCACCAGCTTCCCGACATACGGATACTGCGCGTCCCCCGAGGTGACCGGCCCGGTGTCATTGCATTTCGCACCGTCGACCTTGCTGTCGTGTGTGACGACGTCGTGGCCGTCCTTGGTGATCGCGACATCCAATTCGAGTGTGGTGACGCCGATTTCCAGCGCCCGCGCGAAGGCGGGCAGGGTGTTCTCCACCGTCAGTCCGCGTCCGCCACGATGGGCCTGCAAGTCGAAGGCGGCCGGCGCAGCCTGCGCGGGTGCCGGAAGTACCACGGCGGTCACTCCGAGCACGGCCGCGCTGAGCAGGAGACGGGTCTTCACGTCGCGAAACCTCTCGTCCAGAAATGGAACGCGTTACATCAGAACACGGGATGAGGCGCATGTCCGCCGAACCGCCCCTCCGGTTCTTTCCGATTCCGGCGCACCGGATTCGGCGGCGCGGGGCGGGCTAACTGTTCGCCAGGATCACGTACTGGGCAGCGGCGCGCCGGCGCACATCCTGCTCGTCATTACTCCAGACGAAGGCGATATGTCTGCCGAACGTCACGCCGCACTGGAACCGGACGTTGGCGTCGGCGGCCCAGATCGAGTCCTTGGCCTCGAAGCAGCGCGCCGCGCCCAGCTTGGGCGGGGCGTCGATGTCGCGCTTGATGTACTCGGCTCGGTCGGACTTCACCGTCCCGGTGAGAAACGTCCGCGCGGCGTCCTCGTCGCGGGCGCGCAGCACATTGCTCTCGTTGGTGGTCGCGCACCGGTCGATCCCGGCCTTCTCCGACAGGCGGTCCCGATGCGGTTGGGCGTTCTCGCACAGCGACGCCGCGCGGGGACCGATGCTGCCGTACGTGGGGGAGATCAGCTGCTGGTCATTGGTGACGAAGGCCCGGTGCAGCATCTGATCCGGATCGCGGGTCTGCATGGTCAGCGAGGCGTCCACGACCATGCGCACGTTGTCGAGCAGCGGGGACTGGGCGGTGAACACCTGGCCGACGCGCTGGGCGAGGGCGTCGGCGTCGAGTCGTGTCATATCCAGCGCCGCGATGATGGAGGTCACGAAGGTGCGGTACGACCAGGTCGCGCCGATGGTCGGCGAGGTCGGCCGATAGTGGGCGTGCGCCTGGGCGAATCCGGGGATCGGGATCCGGACATTGTCGGGGCTGGCGGCGAAGTCGACCGCCTCCATCTCCGTCGCCGCGCGGGCCGCGGCGTCCGGGTTCGGATAGGACATGGTCAGGATCAGCAGCATGTTGCCCTCCGGCTTGCTGCTCCAATCGGTGAATCGCTTGGTGAGACCGACCACCCCGTAGGCGCTGATCATCCCGTACTTCTCCATCACGGGCTGGGTGAGTGGCGTGCTGGTCCCGGCGATCATGGTCGCTGCCCCGGCCGGACTCGTCTGCGCGGTCCCGTAGCGGTGATCGAGGGAGGTGTCGATCTGGAACGGATCGGGCATGCCCTCGGCGATCGCGCTCGCGGCGAGGGCCCGGCCCTCCTCCACGGTGGGCGAGCCGGTGAACTTTCGCGGCGTGGTCGAGTAGTGGCCGACGTCGAGCGCGGCGAGGTCGAGTTCCGAACCGCCCGATCGGCGCAGCACCTGCCAGGTGACCAGACCGGCGATGAGCGCGGCCACGAGAACGACGATGCCGATGAGCAACGGCTTCCGGCGGGAACGAGGCGGTGGTGCGGTCTGCCGCGGTGGTGCGGCGTCCATCGGACCTGGCTGCGGCACACCGAAGTACGGCATCGGCATCGACCCGATGGTGGTCACGACCGGCGTGTGCTCCGGTGCCACCGCGGCTTTGGCGGCCACGGCCAGCATGCCCGCGGTCGGGAACCGGTCGGCCGGATCCTTCGCCATGCCGCGCGCGACCACCTGGTCGAGCGCCTGCGGAACCCCGGGCCGGATCATCGAGGGCGCGGGCGGGGGCGCGTAGAGGTGAGCATGCATCAGCTGCGGCGCCGTCTTGGCCTGGAAGGGCTTCAGCCCGGTGAGGCATTCGTGCAGCACGCAGGCGAGCGCGTAGGTGTCCGCGGCCGGCGTGGTCCGGCTGTCGGCGAACCGCTCCGGGGCCATATAGGAGAAGGAGCCGATCGCCGCCCCGATCGTGGTCATCCGTTCGGAGGTCATCGTATTGGCGATGCCGAAGTCGACCAGGTACACGAAGTCGTCGTCCGCGACCAGGATGTTGTCGGGTTTCACGTCGCGGTGCACGAGGCTGTCCCGATGCGCGGCGTCGAGGGCGGAGGCCACCTGCGCGACGATCGCGACGGCGCGCGCGGGCGGCAGGAAACCGTTGTCCGCGATGAGTTCTCGCAGACTCATGCCCTCGACGAGGCGCATGTCCAGGAACAGCTTCCCGTCGATCTCCCCGTAGTCGTGGATCGGGATGACGTGGGCTTCCTTGAGCCGGGCCGCGACGTGCGCCTCGCGCTCGAACCGTTGCCGGAACCGCGGATCGTCCGCGAGCCGTTCGGTCAGCACCTTCAGGGCGACGGTCCGTCCCTTGACGGTGTCGAAGGCCTCGTAGACCTCACCCATGCCGCCGCGTCCGATCATCCGGTCGAGCCGGTAGCGGCCGAACATCGTTCCGGCGCGCCATGATTCATCGGGCACGAGAATCCCTCCCCGGTCGGCGACGGCCGCGGATCGGGCGCGGCGGCGTCTCGGGAAATTGTCCTACCGGCGGGGGAGAGGGGCGGGGTATTCGGGCGATTCGGCCGCCGGTCGATCAGGCCTGCTTCCGGCGAGCCTCGAGCGCATCGAGAATGAGGTCCAAGCCGTAGGCGAATTCGGCGGTGTGGTCGTAGCCCGCCGCGAGGGCGTGGTCGACGATCATCTCCCGCAGGTGGGGCAATTGATCGGGAGGCAGGCCTTCGAGGATCCCGCTCGCCACGTCGTCGACGTCGGCGGGTGTCGTGATCGGCAGGTTCGCTTCTTGGAGAACGTATCCGCCGGTATAGCTGTCGATGAGTGAGATCGCGTGCGCGGCCAGCGGTAGCGGGAAGCCCGCTTCGCGGAGTACGCCGAGCACCGCGTCATGGCTGCGGAGCGTGGCCGGTCCCGGGTTGCGCCGGGAGTCCACGAGTCCGAGCGCCCAGCTGTGCCGCGAGAGAACCGCGCGAGCGGATCGGGCGCGCACGCGAATCGCGTCACGCCAGTCGCCGCCTCCGGACGCGGGGAGCTCGATCGCCGCGAACACCGTGTCGACCACACCGTCCAGGAGACCGTCCTTGTTCGGCACGTGGTGGTACAGCGACATGGCCTCCACGCCCAGTTCCTGTGCCACCCGCCGCATCGTGATCGCTTCCACGCCACCACGGTCCGCGACGCGGATGGCGGCCTCCAGCACGCGTTCCCTGCTCAGTGGTTGCGATGGTCGCGACACGGCGGCTCCCTGGACGAGGTGTTGACAGGCTTACGATCGTAAGTCAACCTTACAAACGTAAGGGTGACTTACGCATGTAAGGCACCGACGTCATGCGCGCTACCGTCAGAAGGAGATGCACCATGCCGATGCCGAGATGGTGGGGGCACGTGAACAAGCGGGTGTTCAACCCGCGCGCGATCGCGAGCGGGAAGTGGCCGGTGCTGACCCATGTCGGCCGCAGCTCCGGCGCGACCTACCGCACCCCGATGGACGCCTACCCGATCGACGGCGGCTACCTGTTCGTCCCCGTGTACGGATCGCGCTCGGACTGGGTGCGCAATGTCCTGGCCGCGGGCGGAGCCGGCCTCCGAATCGACGGGACGGAAGTGGAACTCACGGCGCCGCGTCTGGTCGGAGCGGGCGAGGCCATCCCGGCCTTCCTCGAGAAGGGGGCGCGGCCACCGAAATTGCTCCGCATCACCGAGTTCCTCCGCATGAACGTGGTCACGGACTGATCGTCCGCGCCACAGGGAGGCGGCTGCTGGGCGCTACCGCGTCACAGCGCTTCCGCGATCAGGTTCGCGAACGCCTGTCCGCCAAGGGCATTGGGATGGAACGGCGCGGCCGGGGAGGCTGGCAGCAGCGGCTCGATCCAGCGGTCCTGCGGGGCGGCGCACGAGTCGTGTCCGAGACTGGCTCGACGCAGATCGACGAAGGTCGCGTTGTGGGTGGCGGCTTGGTCGGCGATGCGGTCGCCGAGGCGGTCGATGGTGGTCTGCAGGTAGTCGGCGTCGCGGGCCGTGATCGGGGCCGCGAGGTCCGGGCATCCGCCGGGGCGCAGGTACTGGCCGTAGCTGGTGATCATGATGCGCGCGCGGGGTGCGCGACGCGCGATCTCGTCGAGGGTGGCGCCGATGGTCGAGGCGGCGGCGTCCACCTTGTCCGCCAGTTGGTCGACGCCGCCACCGGTGAAGCGGTCCACGCAGGCGCGGGCGGCATTGTCCGGCGCCGGGTTCAAGCAGCCGATCAGGTCCCCGAACAGTCCGGCGTCGTTCGCTCCGATGGTGAGGGTGACCAGATCGGTGCTCGCGCTCAAGGCGTCGTACTGCGGTGTCGCGCCGCGGCCCCAGCCGGGACCGGCCTTGTCGAAGTCCTGGGCTTTGGCTCCGGAGCAGGTCACGTTCCGGAAGTTCCGGATACCCAGGGTGGCGGCCAGTCGTGCCGGATACCCGTTGTCGACCGATTGCAGGCAGCTCGCCGAGTCGCCGCCCTGGGCCGGTACCAGGGGTCCGGCCGCGAACGAGTCGCCCAGGGCGACGTACTCCTCATAACTGTGCGGGCTCGCGTCGGCCGCGGCCGGCGTCGTGAGCATCGTCGCGAAGGCCGCCGCGGCGGCGAGGCCGGTCAGTGCGGAACGCATATGTCCTCATCTCGATCGAGGCTGAAATCTGTGCGAGTGTACAGATTATTCGAATCTGTGCGTTTGTACAGGATTTTTGGGTGATTCGCTGTGCCGCTGGGGGTTTCGAGGAGCTACTCGGGTTCCGGCCCGACGCGTCGCTGCAACAGCCGGTCGGCCGCGTCGCGTTCGGGCCCGGCGAGATGCGACAGCGTCAACGCGCGCAACGCCCGGTGCAGGGAATCGGCTTCCACCGCCCGGGTGCGCGGCCGGCCGAGGCGATGCAGCAGGAATCCGTCGATCATGGCCACGATCTGCCCGGCCGCCTCCTCGGGATCGACGGCCCCGCAGGCGCGCAGCACCCGCACGGCGAGCGCTTCGAACTGTTCGAGCGCCTCGGTGACGGGACCCTCCAGTTCGGGTCGCCGCCCGGCGTCCAGGTACAGCTGGAACTGGGCGATCACCGCGGTGCGGGAGCGGGCGGCGGTGACGGCGATGAGCCGCAGCAGTTCGTCGAGGGTGGGGCGTTCGGCGAGGGCGTTCTCGAACATCGGCCCGAATTCGGCGATGCGGTCGCGGACCTGCAGTGCGAGCGCCTCGTCGATCAGGTCCTGGACGGAGGCGAAGAAGTATCCGGTCGTCGCGCCCGGTAGGTCGGCGCGGGCGGCCACCTTTCGATGGGTCACCGCCGCGGGGCCTTGCTCGGCGATCAACTCCAGTGCCGCGCGGACCAGTGCCTCGCGCCGCAGCCGGCTGCGTTCCTGTCGGGGCTGTTCGCGCGCGGGACCGCCCATGCCTCCCAAACCCTGTTCGGCGCACAGGCATCCGGGCATCCTGTGCGAATGCCCAGATTCTAGTGCCTGCGGTGTGTCAGCCGTAGAGCTGGACGAATCGTTCGAGGGAGCGTTCGATATCGCCGCGCAGGGCGCGCGCGACGGCCGAGCCGATGGGGCCGAACAGCGGCGCGCCGCCGAGTTCGAAGTTCGCGGTGACCTGTGAGCCGCTCGAACTCGGTGCGACCCGCAGTTCGATGCCGAACTTGGTGCCGCCGATGCCGGAACCGTTGAGGATCAACCGGTTCGGGGGTTCGGCCGTCTTGACGGTCCAGGTGACGCGATTGCGGAAGCCCTTGACGGTGGCGACGCCGACCAGCCGGGTGCCGGGGGTGAGTTCGTCGGGGACCGTTCCGCGCCAGCCCTCGTGCAGGGTCAGCCACTTGTCCAGTTCGGGCAGGTCGGAGGCGTGCGACCAGGCCTGGTCGGGTGGGATCGGGACGTCTACGGAAACCTTGAGCTTGGCCACGGGTGCGATGGTATCCGTTACACGACGTAGCACTGAATGTGCAGGGGTCGGGTCGGCGGTTCCTCAGCAAGCCCACAGGCAATTCGGGAGCGGAGCAGGGGTTTCGCCCGTTGAATGGGTAGTGCTGGTCGACAGCACCCCGTGAGGCCGAGTCCCAGGAGGTCGGGTCGTGCACACCGAAGCCATCGAGGTGGGAGACGTCGAGGTCGATGCGGGGGCGCTGCTCGTCCGGGTGTCGGGGGCGGGGGTGAGCCGGTTGGGTCGGCGGACCGTCAATGCGGACGCCTTCGCCACGTTCACCGATGTGCGGAGTGGGCGTAGCGCTTTCGTGGTGGCCGACGGCGTCGGCGATCATCTGGCGGCGGCCCGGGCGGCGCGACTGGCGGCCTCGATCGCGGCCAAGGTGGCGGCCACCGAGGGTGCGGAGGCCGGAATCCTGGCAGCGCAGCGGGGATTGGTGGACGAGCTACCCGAGTCGGCCGCCGACTGTGTGCTGGTGGTCGCGGTGCTGCCGGCGCAGGGGCAGCCGGACGGGCCGTGCGATATCGCGTGGGTGGGGGACTGCCGGGCCTACCGCTGGAACGGCCGCGTACTGCATCGCATGACCACCGATCACACGGTGGCCGAGTACTTCCGGGCGCGCGGGCATGACCCGCTGCCCGGTATGCGGCATCTGGTGACCACGTCGGTGCGCACGGTGCGGCCCGGCGATATCGGCCGCGCGACCACCGGGTCGAGTTCGGGACGGCTGCTGCTGTGCAGTGACGGGGTGGGCAAGCAGCTCGGCATGCCGATCATCAAATCGATCCTGGCGCAGGGGTCCTCGGCGGGTCAGGTCGCGGAGGGGCTGGTCGGTGCGGCGCTCGGGCGGGGCGGCACTGATAACACGACGGCGCTGGTGGTGGACGCGATTCGCTGACTCGTCAGGACAATTTCCCCGAATCCACCCATACTGGTCGAGCGACCAACTAGCTTGGGCTCGACCGTTTCACTGGGCAGTATCGGGGTTTCGCCGTGGCAGACAGATCGACATCCATTCGCGCACGCATCGGCGAGCTGCTCCGGACACGCCGGGCCTCGGGTCCGCTTCGGGTCCTGGTGGTGCTGTTCCTGGTGGTGCCGACGCTCATCTCGGCGGTCTACATGTGGATCATGTGGGACCCGGAGCTGTACCTGAAGCAGGTCCCGGTCGCCGTCGCCAGCGACGATGTCGGCGGTATCTCCGACGGCAAGGCCCAGAACATGGGCACCGAGATTCTCGACACCCTGGTGTCGGGCGGCGAACTGCAGTTCCATCGGGTCAGCAGCGCCGAGGCGGTGCGAGGCCTGCGGGAGAGCCGGTACGCCTTCTCGGTCGTCATCCCCGCGGACTTCACCCGCAGCGTCCTGAGCGTGACCGATCCGGTGCCGCAGCGGGCTCGAATCGCGGTGTGGTACAACGACTTCAATGGGACGCTCGGGCCCGCCGTGGCCAATAGCGTGGTCGCCGACGCCCAGCGCCAGATCGCGGCGACCATCGGGCGCGGCTACGCCTCCCAGATCCTGGTCGGCGTCAACAGTCTCGGCGGGGGCATCGGGGACGCGGCCAAGGGCGCGACCCAGCTGGCGCAGGGCACCGCCCAGCTTGCCGATGGCTCCGGGCAACTCTCGACCGGCCTCGACGAGGCCGCCACCGGCGCTTCGCAACTGGTCGCGGGCACCCGTGAACTCCACACCGGCACCGTGCAACTCGCTACCGGCGCCCATGAACTGGTCACCGGCACCGATCAACTCGGCACCGGCGCGACCCAGATCCGCGACGGCGTCGACCAGATCCTCACGCCGCTGCTCGACCTGATCGGCCAGGCGCAGCCCGGCGACTCCGATTCGCTCGTCGGCCAGCTCACCCAATTGCGTGACGGCACCAAGGAACTGGCCCGCCAGCTGACCGACCCCAAGGCCGAATACCGCGCGGGCGTTCTCGCCCTGGCCGACGGCGCCACCCAAGTGCGCGACGGCGCGGCCGAACTCGGCACCGGCGCGACCGAACTCTCCACCGGTCTGCGCCAGCTCTCCGACGGCGGCCGTGAACTCCGCACCGGCGTCACCCAATTGGACGACGGCGCCACCCAACTCGACACCGGCCTGCGCGACGGCGCGGCCGCCGCACCCCGCATCACCGACCCCACGGCCTCCGCCGACGTGATCGCCGAGCCGGTCACCATGGACATCCGCAACCAGGAACCGAGCCAGGTGGTCCGCGGCGGCGACCGCAGCCACAAGGAGATCTCCCGCGGCGCCGGCCCCGCCCTGGTGGTCATGGGCACCTTCCTCGCCGCCATCGTGCTCTGGATGCTGTTGCGCCCGTGGCGAGGATCCGCCACCGGCCGCACCCGCGCCCGCCGCACCGCGATCCCCGCCCTGCGGTCCTCGGCGATCGGCGTGGCCGCCGTAATCGCCTGCGCCGCAGCCGCGGCCGCCTACTCCGCCTCCACCGGCTGGTCCCCCCAGAACTGGTTCGTCATGGCAGCCGTGATCGCCCTGGTGGGCGCCGTAGCCGCCACCACAACCCACCTGTTCGTGATCCTCTTCGGCCGAGTAACCGGCTCCATAGCCGCCTTCGCCTTCTACATGTTCCAGATCTTCACCTTCGGCGGCGTATTCCCCGCCGGCACAACACCCCCCGCCTTCCGCCCCTTCCAAGCCATCGCCCCCATGACCTACGCCCGCCGAGCCATCATCCGCGCCGACATAGCCCTCTACGACACCATGTTCTGGACCTCCACCGCCGTCCTGCTGGTGATGCTCGCCCTATCCCTGGCCTTGATGCTCACCGCCCGCCATTTCGCCACCGCCTCCGCCCGTTCGGAGTCCCCCTCCACCCCGGGCCTCGTCCCCGCCGAAGCCTGAAAACCGCCCCTGACCACCCGATTAGGTGCATCTCCTCCCCTCTGTGTAATGTTGTATTCACCGACGCGGGGTGGAGCAGCTCGGTAGCTCGCTGGGCTCATAACCCAGAGGTCGCAGGTTCAAATCCTGTCCCCGCTACTAGGAATTACGGCCCCGGAACCAATGGTTCCGGGGCCGTAATTCGTTGGAATGGCAACGGATTTGGCAACCCTAGTCAAACTGAATGGCACCCATCGTGTCGTGTCCCGCGCTCAGTGAAGGCCGCATCGGAGTGCGCGAATTGGTCCGCCATACCGAATTCCCCGGCTCCGATCGCAACAACGCTGATTTGAGCCCAGGTGGAGTCACGCACCACGCCATGCGGCATCGCATGAGTGCGTATGGCGGCATGGTTCCGCCCACTTGCGGCTTTGGCGACGATCGATCAGGACGAGCTTGCGAGGGTAGCGGACCGGATTGGTGTCTTGCGTTGGGCCGAGCTCGCTGTCTGCTATCCGGTGGGAGCTGATGCGGGCTGTCCGGGCAGGGTATTCAGCGGTATCGTCGGCCAACTCGGTTTCATCAGTGCGGTGCCGGTGCAAGGGTTTCCGGCATCAGCCGGCTGCGTCTTCGGGTCTGCGTGCCCCTTGAACTAGGGGCACCAAGGCGGTATCACTCGGTTCTTTGCGAACGATAGTGTTCGTGGGCCTGGGTTTCCAGGGCGACGGATGGAGTGACTACGTGAGTGGAGGAACCATGTTGGTTCGTCGAATCGGCTGGGGTGCCCAGTGTTTGGTGGCGGCGGGTGCGGCTGTGGCGTTGAGTGCCGCGCCGGCTTCGGCGGCGCAGGTGATCGATCTGGGGATCGGGTTCAGCAATGGAACCCTCTTCGTCGGCGGAACCTACGCCTTGAGTGCGACGGCCACCGGGGGTGCCATGGGGTCGGCTGCGTCGCTGCCTTTCATTCCCGGCGGTGTCGTGTTCGAGGACAACGGGGCCTGCGTCGGCACGGCCAAGCCGTCGTACTCGAGTTCCGCGTCGGTGAACTGGACTCCGAGCGTTGTTGGCGAGCACACCCTCACCGCCACGTACGAGGGCAGCCGCAAGACCATTGTTGTGAATGTGGTGCCGCTCGCGGACGGCACGACGAGCGTGCCCGCGAAGCCGGGCAACTGCTTGGGTACCGGTAGCGCGTAGCCTCAGCGCATCGAACGGTTCGCGCTCCCCGATGGATACGGGGAGCGCGAACCGTGTTCGAAGGGTCCGCCGTGCCATTGATGAAGACCATGGGGACCGTGCCCTCGAGCAGCGGGCGGACCAATCGGTCGCGCATGTGCAGCCGCTGCTGGACGAAGCGGCCCACCAGGTGAGCGGCCACCGTTGTGGCGGACCACGTCCAGCAGTGAATCCACCTCGGCCCCGGTGGGTTTCGTCTCCGGGCCGAAGAGTTCGGTGAGCGCACGGCGGATGGCCGATCGGGCGAGCAGCGGGCCGATCACATGTCCGGCGGGCGAGGGCAGAATGCGCTGAATCGGACGGGAGCGGTACACCTCGGCGAAGAGGCCGCGATTGAGGAAGATCGCCGCGTCGATCGACGGCCAGGTCGAGTCCTCGGCCCGCCGCGCCAGCAATTCCTGGACCACCGACACCCCGAGGTCGTGGCCGACGACCGTGAAGCTCTCGACGGCGAGCTCGCGGAGCACCCGCCATGGTTTTGGCAATGACCCCGCCCCCGGGGTAGCGTAATCCGCACCCGACGCGGGGTGGAGCAGTTCGGTAGCTCGCTGGGCTCATAACCCAGAGGTCGCAGGTTCAAATCCTGTCCCCGCTACAAACGAGGGCGGTCCTGACCAGTAGGTTTCAGGGCCGCCCTCAATCTTTATCGAGGTTCTTGGCAGCGGATTTGGCAACCGTCCGGTAATTCGGCGCTCAGTAGCACGGCGAACGCTGCGAAACCCATTGCTACCAGTCGTTTTCCGATGGACGCGGTGGCTGAGTCAGCTGATGAGATCCCGCACGGTGGGTCCCTGCCCGTTCAGGACCACGAGCTCGGCCCAGTTCCACAGCATCACCGGGCCCGCGAAAACCTGTGCTCCGCCGGTCTGCTCGCCCCATCCGAACGCACGAAGCAAGGACATCGATCACTCCTCGGTTGAGAGACGATCGCGGCGGCCGTTTCCATGGTGGGTTCGGCGTCGAGATCATTCCTTGGATGTGAAGACGAATTCCCTGACCGTGTGCGCGAACCGACGCGGCTCCTCCAGATGCCCCATGTGCCCGCTGTGCTCCAGTACGACAAGTCGCGAATTGGGGATCAGTTCGTGCAGTTCCAGTCCCCAGCGTGGCCCGCAGATGACATCGTGTCGGCCCACAATGACCAGGGCTGGGATCGTCAGGTTCGGCAACTCCTCCCGGTCATCGACGAGATCGGGAGTCAGGTCCGCGGTCAGGCCCGATATGTAGTTGGCCCGCAGCCCTTTTCGGAAGGCCGCCCACCGCTGTTCGTCGCCCCAGTAGTCGGCGAAATACGACGGCAGGATGCCCCGCGCGACGGCCAGGGTTTGTCGGTCAGTCGAAATGGACTGCATTTCGCCGAAGGCAGTGAGGACCTCACGCAGTTCGGGCCGGTCCGCGTGCGCGGCGGCGAACTCCCGAAGGCGGCGTTCAGCCTCTGCCCCGTGTTCGGCCCCGGTGACCGGTGCGCCCTCGTACAGGACGACACCCGCCAGCCGGGCTGGTCGATGGATCGCGTGATATGCGGCCACGAAAGCCCCGTGTGAGTGCCCGAGTAGATAAACCTCCGGAGCTCTCAGGTGCTCGATCAGCCGTTGCAGCGCAAGGCTGTAGCGCTCGCGGGTATAGCCGTGTGGATGCGTCGGCAGGCGGCCGGATTCGCCGGTGCCGAGAGCCTCCACATACACCATGGTCAGGTGTTCCTCGAGCTCGGGCATACGGAGGTACTCCCAGAAGATTCCGGGGCCGCCGGGGTGGGCGAAGCAGACAGGCCCACTCCCGTACACGTGATACCGCTGGGCAACCCCATCGGAATCGAAGGTGTGGACGCCGGTCGCGAGCGGATCGCTGATCTGGGCCGGGTTCGGTGCGGACATCACGCCGCCCGCAGCGGTGTGGCGAGGGACTTGCGCAGGGACGACGGGCCGACCAGCGGCAGCAGAGCCGCGAGGAGCTTGGCCTTGAACGCCTGGGGGGCTCGGGTCAGCTCGACATCGACACGGCAGCCGGGTAGGTCGGGTGTGATGCGGAAGACCCAACCGCCGCCCGCGCCGAAAAGCTTGGAATCCAGGGTGGTGACGGTGACGGTGTCACCGCCGGGGGTCCAGTCGTAGCGGGCGCGTTCCCATGCGGCGGACGTGCCCTCGGTGACCTCGGCCCAGTTCTCACCGCGGTCGTGAACGACGAAATGCTCGGTGTCGATACTCGGCCACACGTCGGGCCGAGTGGGTCCGAAGTCGGTGAGCACGTCCATGACCTCGGCGGGGGACAGGGTGGATATCAGGTGAAAACGGATAACAGCCATGGAAATACCTTCGTCGCCGCGGGCAGGTGGCCGAATCAGTCAGTTGACGTCGAGGTGACGTAATCCTGTTTCGGTGAGGGTGGCCGGCCGCGGGCCCGGGCCGGCAGGCGCCGATTACGTCATCCGACGCTCGCGGCCACTACCTCGCGGTTTCTAGCGTTCTTGCCATGAATATCAACAGACGATTCTTCGGTGGTGCGCTCGTCGCGGGCGCGGCCAGCCTGACCGCGGCTTCGCTGGCCGCCTGCGGCACCGATTCGGCCGCGACGCCCGCGACCACGACCCCGGTTCCCGGCGCGGACTTGCGGAAAGGCTCCGGCGAGCACACCACACTCGGTCCGATCAAACAGATCGATGCCGGGGTGCTCAGCGTCGGATACGCCGAATTCGGGCCCAGCACAGGGCAACCGGTGATCCTGCTGCACGGCTGGCCCTATGACGCCTACAGCTACGCCGACGTCGGGCCGCTGCTGGCAGCGGCCGGATACCGGGTGCTGGTCCCGTTCCTGCGCGGGTACGGCCCGACTACCTTCCTGTCCGCGCGGACCGTCCGCAACGGGCAGCAGGCGGCGATCGCGCGCGACATCGTCGACTTCATGGACGCCCTGCACATCGACACGGCCGTCCTCGGCGGATTCGATTGGGGCGCGAGGACTGTCGACATCATCGCCGCGCTCTGGCCGCAGCGGGTCAAGGCGATGGTCGCCGTGAGCGGCTACCTCGTCACCGTGCAGGCCGCCCAACAGCAGCCGCTGGCACCGGAGGCTGAACTCGGTTGGTGGTACCAGTACTACTTCGCCACCGAGCGCGGACGCCTGGGCTACAGCAAGAATCGGCACGACTTCAACAAGCTGATCTGGAAACGCGCCTCGCCCGCATGGAATTTCGACGACGCCACCTTCGACCGTAGCGCCGTCGCCTTCGACAATCCCGACCACGTCGACATCGTCATCTCCAACTACCGGTGGCGCTTGAGTCTGGCACCCGGTGAGCCGCAATACGATACCTTCGAGCAGCAATTGGCCGCTGGACCGGCCATCACCGTGCCCGCCATCACCATCGGCAGCGACTTCGATGGGGCGGCCAAGGACGGAAGGCCATACGCCGCCAAATACACCGGCAAGCACGAGCATCGCGTCCTCGACGGGATCGGTCACAATGTGCCGCAGGAGGCGCCGCGCCCGTTCGCCCAGGCGATCATCGACGCCGATCACCTCTGAACGCCCCCGACGGGACTTCGTTCACCCGCCCGGTCCATGGAACCGCCGGGCGGGTTCGTGTCCACAGCCTGCCGCGCTGCCGGAGTCCACCGTCGGGGTCGAGCTCGATGACGGTGTCGATGCCGATCCGGTCCAGGAACGGATAGTCATGGCCGACAGCGAGAATCGCGCCGCGATAGTCAGCCAGGGCATCGACCGGTTGGTCGACGCTCGCAACCGATCGCTCTACCCGAGCGAATGCTGTTGGTCGCGATAGGTTTCCAGCAGCCGCAGCCAGACCTCGCTGATGGTGGGGAACGACGGCACCGCGTGCCAGAGGCGGTCTACAGGGACCTCACCGACGATGGCGATGGTGGCCGAATGGAGCAGTTCGGCGACGCCCGGTCCGGCGAAGGTCGCGCCGACGATGATCCGGCGGTCGGGGTCGATCAGGACTCGGGCCCGTCCCCGATAGCCGGGATCGTGCTGGATCGCTCCGGCGACCCGACCGATATCGTAGTCGACCACGTCCACGTAACGCCCGGTGCGCGCGGCGTCCTCGCAGGTGAGGCCGACCGCCGCGATCTCGGGATCGGTGAACACGACCTGCGGCACCGCCTCGAGGTCGGCGGTCCCGGCGTGGCGATCCCAGCGTCCGGTGTCCAGCGGCTGCTCACCTGCTCGGGCGGTGATGACCGAGCCTGCGATGCGCGCCTGGTACTTGCCCTGATGGGTGAGCAGTGCACGGTGATTCACGTCCCCGACCGCATACAGCCATTCCCCCTCGACCGCGGCCACGGTGAAGGTGTCGTCGGTGGTGAGCCACTGACCGGGGGTGAGGCCGACGGTGTCGAGACCGAGGTCGTCGGTGCGAGGTGCGCGTCCGGTCGCGAGCAGCAGCTCATCGGCAATCAGCCGCGTGCCGTCGGCGAGAGTCAGGTGGATGCTGTCGTCGGGTCCTCCCGCGCGCTCGGCGGCGGTGATTGTGGTTCCGAACCGCAGATCCACTCCGGCTTCCCGCAGCCGCTCGGCGACCAAGTCCGCGGCGAAGGCTTCGACGCGACTCAACAGCCGGTATTCGCGGGCGATGAGGGTGACCTGCGCGCCCAAAGCCTGCCAGGCGGCGGCCATTTCGGTGGCGACCACACCGGCCCCGAGAATCGCGAGCCGGTTCGGTACCTCGCGGGCAGCGGTGGCCTCGCGACTTGTCCACGGCCGCACGGCATCCAGGCCCGGCACTGGGGGCAGGGCCGCGTAACTGCCGGTGCATACGGCGACCGCGTGCCTTGCGGCCAGCCGCACGGTCCTGCCGTCGGGCGTGTGGACCGTCACCCGCCGCGGTCCGTCGAGTCGAGCGTGGCCGCGGATGAGTTCGACATCGACGGAGGCGAGCCAGGCGACCTGGTCCCGGTCGTCCCAGTCGGCCACGATGCGGTCGCGATGCTTCAGGACCGCGGTCGCGTCGAGGGCTCCGGTTACCGCCTCCCGTACTCCGGGGAAGCGGGCGGCCTCGCGGTAGAGCTGTGCGGGGCGCAGCAGTGCCTTGCTGGGTTCGCATGCCCAGTACGAGCATTCACCGCCCACCAGTTCGGATTCGACGATCACCGTGCTCAACCCGGCGGCGCGAGTCCGGTCGGCGACATTCTCGCCGACCGGACCGGCCCCGATGACCACGACGTCGTATGTTCGAGTCTCGTTGTCGGACATGAGGTTTCCTTCACCCCGACTCAGCGGCCGGGGGCGCGCTGCGTGACTTCCTGGAGGAACCAGTCGTTCCCGTCCGGATCGGCGAACGCGGCGAACGATCCGTAGCTGCGCCGCTCCGGATGCGTTCCGGGAACTCGGCTTTCGGTTCCGGCGTGGTGGAACACGCCAGTGGCATCGTGGAACGGTCCGTCGACCGCGATCCCGTGTTCGGACAGCTCCGCGATCGTCTTCTCGATGTCGGTGACGATCAAATGCAGGCCGTGCTGGGATCCGGGCGCGGCCGCGGTGACTCCCGTGCCGAAGATGATCGAGCACTCCGAGCCGGGCGGAGTGACCTGCACGACGCGATAGCCGTCGTCCACGGGGAAGTCGGCGTCGAGCCGGAAGCCCAGGCGTTCGATGTAGAAAGCCTTGGCGCGGTCGACGTCGGCGACGGGCAGGACGATGACTTCCAATTTCAAATCCATGATCCGTGTTCTCCTCGAAGGTCTTTGGCTGCTGATCAGTGGGCGGAATTCTTGGCGGCCTGCTCGATCACCTCGGCCACCCGATCGGGATGCGAGACGGCGACCGAATGCGAGGCCGCGATCTCGGTGACCTGCGCGTGCGCCCGCTCGGCCATGAACCGCTGCGCCGCCACGGGAATGTTGAGGTCCTCGGTCGTGATCACATCCCAGCTGGGCTTGTCGGTCCAGGCGGCCACGGTCGCCTTCTCCTCCAAGGCCGACTGGAGGATCGGTCGCTGCGCCGCGGCGGCCAGGACGGCACGGTCGGCGGGGACATCGGCGGCGAACTGGTCGTGGAACCTGGCCTGCCGGATGTACAGGTCGGTGCCGGAACTGCCGTCGGGATTGGTGAATGCGACCGGGTCGAGCGCGCCGGGCAAAGTGGAGCCGGGGAACTTGTTGGTCAGCTCGAGCGCCGTCTCACCGGGCGCGGGCAGGAAGGCCGCCACGTAGACCAGCGCCTTGACCTGATCGCTGCCCGCCGCGGCGGTACTGATGACCGATCCGCCGTAGGAGTGCCCGACCAGGACGACCGGCCCGTTGATGTGGCTGACCAACCCCCGCAGGGTGACGGCGTCCGCGGCGGGCCCGCGCAGCGGATTCGCCGCCGCGACAACGGGATACCCGTCTTTGCGGAGCTTGTCGATGACGTCGTTCCAGCTCGAACCGTCCGCGAACGCGCCATGGACCAGGACGACGGTGGGCTTCGGCGCGTCTCCCGTCGGCCCGGCATGTGTCGTGGTGCTCGCGGTGCACGCGACGGCGAGGCTGCCCGCCGCCACCGCGGCGGTGACCGCCGCGATCGCCCGGCGGATACGAGGGCGTCGAATGTCGACCATGTCATTGTCCTTTCGAGGAACGGTGAAACACGTTGTGCGACATCCACTGTGGTTCCCGACCCGCGGCCGCCACATCCGTCAACTGACGCCGGACCATGACGTAGTCGCGGGCCTCGACCCCGCCTCCGCCGGTCACGGAAATGCGTCGCGCCCAGCGTCACCTGACTGATTCGCCGGGATGTGCGAGTCGGAGAACGTATTTCCATGACTACTACCCGTCTCCGCAAGCCTGAACGGCCGACGATCGCAGAGCTTTTCGTGTGCGGCCCGATAGCGATGCTGATCTGGTGGGAACCCCCGGAGGTGCGGTCATCGAAAGGCTGATCCGCTTGGGAGATCAACCGCCGCAAGTCGGGGGCTGGTTCGAGGCGGCGACGAACTCGGCCACTGACTCCGCGAACAGGTCGGCCTCCTCCAGATGCCCGAAATGTCCACTGTCCTCGAGGATCAGCAGGCGCGAGCCCGGGATCAGCTCGTGGAGCTCCGCTGCCCAGCGAACACCGCAGATCACGTCGAAGCGGCCGACCACCACCAGGGTCGGCACCCGCAGCGTGGGCAGGGCGGTCCGGTCGTCGATGAGATCGACAGCGCCGTATGCGTCCAGCCCGGAAACATAGGCAGCCCGGGTCGCATCCCGGAACTCGGTCCATCTGTTCGGATCTGCCCAATACGAGGCGATGCAAGCTGGGAGCACCCCGCGCGCCACCCGCACCATCATCTCGTCATCGACTATGTCGGGCATTTCGGCGAACGCTTTCATGACGCCCGGCAGCAGCGGATTACCGGCATACCGGTCGGTGAGCTCTCCGATCCTGCGCTCGACTTCGGCCCCGAACTCGGGGCCGGTGGCCGGTGCACTCTCGTACAGGACGAGCCCCGCCAGCTGGTCGGGGCGATGGATCGCGTGGTACTGCGCCAGGAATCCCCCGTGCGAATGCCCGAGCAGGTGAACGCGTTCGACCGGGAGACGGTCGATCAGCGCGGCCAGGTGTCCGCTGTACAGATCCCTGGTGTAACCGTGCGGATGCGTGGCCAATCGGTCGGAGTCACCGGTACCGGCGGGCTCGAGGTAGACCATCGTCAGCCGCCGTTCCAGCGCGGGGGAGCGCAGATAGTTCCAGGTGATGCCGGGTCCGCCGGGATGAGCTACGCACACCGGTCCGGAGCCGTGGACGTGGTAGCGCAGGGTGATGCCGTCGACGTCGAAGGAAGGCATTTTCGATCATCCTTTGTGTTGTGCGCGCCGACATGGCGCGGTGATCAGTCCAGCCGCGCCGAGGCCGAGCTCCCCAGCAGTGAGCTCCGAGCCACAGGAGCACCGTCCGGCATGTGGTCACCCTCGCCCGCATCCCGGAACCTCACATCAGTCATCTGACGCACGAATCGCGCGGACCCCGTGCCGGGTCTCCGGCGCGAGGGACCCGGGTACAGACCAGGGTTCACCGCGGGGGCGATGCGACCTGGCCCCGGGGATCGTGGACGACGGCCGAAACAAGTTCGCAGCACTGGTGGAAGAGGGCCGACGGGCATGGAAACGAAGAGCATGACGATGGTGGGTCGAGAGGTGGAACAGACGGAGCTGCTCGCGTTCGTCGAATCCGCTACGGGCCGGGCGCTCGTCCTGCGCGGGGAGGCCGGGGTCGGCAAGAGCGCGCTGCTCAGCCATGCCGTCGCGCTGGCCGAACGCGACGGTCACACCGTGGTCCGGGCCGCGGGGGTCGAAGCCGAATGGGCGCTGCCCTATGCCGGACTTCATCAGCTCCTCCATCCGCTGCTCGCGAACGCCGACGGGTTGGATGACGGGAGCCGTGCGGTGCTCGAGGCGGTGTTCGGTGGAGTGCACAGCAATCCGCCATCCGTCATGACGCTCGGCATCGCTGTACTCGATCTCCTTTCGCTGGTATCCGCGGAGCGGTCACTGCTGCTGGTCCTCGACGACGGGCAGTGGCTGGACGACGCCAGCGTGGACGTCTGCGGCTTCGTGGGGCGCCGCCTGGTCGGTGGCTCGGTGAGGCTGCTGGTCGCGATCCGTGTCGACATCGCGTCACGCTTCGATACCGCGGCGCTGCCCGAACTGCCGATCACCGCCCTCTGCGACACGGACGCGGCGTGCTTGCTGGACGGTCGATACCCGCAGCTGGACAAGCAGATTCGCCGCACAGTGCTCGAGCAGGCGCAGGGCAATCCGCTCGCGTTGCTGGAGATGCCCGCCCACCTCGCCGGCCGACCGGACGAGGCGGCGCTGGACGACTTCGCCCGGCACGGCCTATCACTGTCTCGGCGGCTGCAACAGCTTTACGGTGCACGTATCGCGGCCCTCGACGAGAGTGTCCGGACCGAGCTACTGATGGGCGCCCTCGACGGTGCCGGGACCCCGTCCGACGCCGACACCGTCGCTGGTCCGCGTTACCGCATGCTCGACGCCGACCAGGCGGTGGCCGCCGGGCTGCTCGATATCGACCCGGCCACCGGCGATTTCGCCTTCCGCCACCCGCTGGTGGGCTCGACGATCGTGCAGACGGCCACTCCCAACCAGCGCCGCGCGGCACACCGAACGCTCGCACACGTGCACCGAGCGCATCTCGAACGCCGGGCAACACACTTGGCGGCGGCCACCGTCGAGCCCGACGAGGAGGTGGCCGGAATCTTGGAGGCGGCAGCCGAATCGGTCACCCGGCGCGGCGGCGCGCTGGCGGCCGTGGCCTGGCTGACCCGGGCCGCCGAGCTCAGTGAGGATCACGGCGAGCGGTCCCGGCGATTGGCCGACGCGGCGTTCATCGCGGGCCATGCCGCTCGCCTCGGCCAGGCAGATCGGCTCGTCCGCTCCGACCTCGTATCCGGTGCGACCGAGTCACCGGCCTTTGTGCTGGCCTGTGCCTACCAAGCGCTCTACCAGGACGGGGACGTGCGTTCCACCCACCGGCAGGTCACCGCGGCGATCGTGCGGCTGCGCGACGGCGAGTCCGTATGCGGAGATGAAGTCCGCACCCGGCTGGTGATCCTCCTGCTGGCCATCAGCCAGTACGCCGGAGATCGCGCGACTTGGGAGCGCACTCACGAACTGCTCGCGTCGATGAGTGGCATCATCACCGAACCCGAGCGGATGTTCGGCGCTGTCTGGAGCGATGTGACCAGGCACGGCGCGGACTGGGCCGGATCCGTGGAGCGGGCCACCACGCACCTGCCGGACCTGAAGCCTTGGGAAGTCGGGCGTCTCGCCGTGGCGGCCTACCACCTCGACATCCTGAACCAGTACCGTCCCTACCTCCAGCACACCATGGACCGTGAGTTGAAGACGGGAGCCGTGGCCAGCGGCATGATCATGCTGCACCTGGTCATGCTCGACCAGTTGGCGGTCGGCGAATGGGACGCGGCCGAGGACACCGGGCAGCGAGTCCTGGAACTGGCGAAAGAGCATGGATACGGCCTTTTTACGGCCCAGAGTCATGCCTATCTGGCCCTGCTGGCGGCGCTGCGCGGACAATCCCAGCGAGCGCGAGACCTCCAGGCAGAGGCCGACGCTTGGGCACGCCCCCGCGGGCTGGGGTTCATCACCCAGGTGGCGGACTCCGTCGGCGCGATCGCCGCACTGAACTCCGGCGACTACGAGGTCGCCTACCTCTACGCCATCGGCATCACGCCTCCCGGAACGATTCAGCCCTACGCCTATCAGGCCCCGCGCACGCTGCTGGACCTCGTCGAGGCCGCCCGCCACACCGGCCGCATCGACCAGGCCCGCGCTCACGCCCTGGCCGCCCGGGACGCCGGACTGCCGGACGTATCGCCGCGTCTCGCACTGATCACCTACGGTGCGTTGGCGATGACCGCCGAAAGCGAACAGGAGGCCGCCGAGATGTTCGCCCGGGTCGAGTCGCAGCCGGAGGCTGAACGATTTCCGTTCGAGCTGGCCCGAATTCGGCTGGCGCACGGGATACGGGTGCGGCACGTTCACGGGCGGGCAGCGGCCCGCCGATACCTGGTGCTGGCGACCGAGGCATTCGAGCGGCTCGGCGCGGCGGGCTGGGCCGAGCGGGCGCGAGCCGAAGTGCGGACCACCGGCGCCGTTCCCCGGGCCGCGACGCTGAACCTGAGTTCGCTGACCTGGCAGGAACGCCGCATCGCCGACTTGGCGGCGGCCGGGCTGACGAACAAGGAAATCGGTAAGCGACTGCATCTTTCGCCGCGCACGGTCAGCTCGCACCTGTACCGCATCTTCCCGAAACTGAGTGTCACGACCCGGGCGGCGCTTCGCGATGCGCTGAGCCGAACCGCGGAGGTTTGAGTTCAGCGCTCGGTCCTCCGCGGACGTTCGTACAAGACGGTGCCCGCCATGGGGATTCCGCTGAGATCATCGCTCGTCGGGAAGAGCGCCGTCGAGTTCGCGACGGGAGGAGACCCCCAGCTTGGTGAACACCTTGTGCAGGTGCCACTCGACGGTCCGCGGACTGAGGAACAACTCCGCGCCGATCTCGGCATTCGGGCGCCCCGCGCCTGCGAGCCGCGCGATCTGCGCCTCCTGCGGAGTGAGGACCGATGGGCCGGAGGTCCGTTTGCGGACCGTCTCACCGGTGGCGAGCAGCTCTCGGCGGGCCCGTTCGGCGAAGCCCGCCATGTCCATGTGCACGAACGCATCGTGCGCGGCGCGCAGCTCGACGCGGGCTTGCGCGCGTCGGTTCCGGCGGCGCAGCCATTCTCCGAACAGCAGCCGGGTCCGGGCCTCGAGCACGCCGAGCCCACCGCGGCCGAGATGGTCGACGGCCTCGCGGTAGTGGTCTTCGATCTGCTCGGCCGAGCCGGCGGGTCCGGGTGCCTCGGTGAGGGCAATGGCGAGAGCGTGCGCGCCCAGTGCCCAATGTGTGCCGGTCCGAGCCCAATCGCCCAGTTGCTCGCGTGCGTCGGCCGCGACGGACTGCTCGCCGGTGCGAGTCGCGGCCTCGACCAGTTCGCACAGTGCCCAGTTGTGCAGGGCGAAGTCCCGGTACTCCAAGGCGGAACGGGCGGCTTCCATTGCGGCCGAATAGTTTCCGAGTCCATTGTGGAGTACGGCCCGCGCGCATCCTGCGACGCCGAGGAACCGTCCGAGGCCGCGTTGCTCGCCGTCGCGTTCCAGGGCCGCGATCGGGCCCAGCGCTTGTCGTTCTTGTCCTTGGTATGCGCTGATCATGGCCGGGGCAATCGTGGACGCGCTCAGGCGCATCGATTCCTCCGTGGCAGCGAGCTCCGCGAGCAGACCCCGGGCCTCGGAGAATCGCCCGGTGTGGATCAAGGCGATCGTGCGGTAGGTCAGCGCGGTCGGGATGAGCGACAACGTGCCGGTGGCTTGGGCGGTCGCGGTTGCGCGTTCGGTGATGCTCAAACAGCCTTGCAGGTCGCCCAATTCGATTGCGGCGGCCACCGCCAGCCACAACGCGCCCGGGTCGTTGCCGGCGGCGTAGCCGTCAAGCGCTTGCTGCAGGAACGGAATTGCGGCGCGCGGGCCATCCGCGGACCAGGTGACGAAGGCGCGCAAGAACGCCCCTGCCGGGTCGTGGCCGGGTGGCAGACCGCGGGCCGTCTCGGCGGTCTTCCGCAGACCGTCAGGTTCGATCCGACCGGCCCACATGGCCGCACCGAGCGCCGACAGGCAGGTTTCGCGCGCGGCGGCAGGGTCGAGATCCCGGAGTTGGGCCGTCGCGGCAAGCAGTGGCTGCACGGCGCCGAACCCTGGTTTGGCCAGGTACGACGCCAAGGCCCGAAGGCGCGCGGCCTCGGCTTGCCGCCGCGGGTCGGGCGGCCCCAGCTCGGCGGCGGCGAGCAGGTCGGGCACTCGGGCCGTTGCGCCCGCTGCGAGATACGTCCTTGCCGCGGCCACTGCCCGCCGGGCCTGCTCATCCGGGTCGGGGGTGAGTGCGGCGGCACGTTCCAGGAAGGAGGCGGCCGCGGCTCGGCCGCCGCGTGCCAAGGCCCGGTCGGCCGAACGTTCCAGCGCTGCGGCCACCTGCTCGTCAGGCCCGACCGCGGCGTGGGCCTGATGCCAGGCCCGCCGGTCGGGATCGAGCTCGGCGTCGGTGGCCTCGGCGAGGGCCCGGTGTGCCGCGCGGAGCGTGGCGGCCTCGGCGCCGCGCCAGACGGCCGAGCGCACCAGCGGATGACGGAACCGCACCGGGGCTCCCAGGGTGATCAGGTTCGCGGCCTCGGCCGCTGCCCCGGCTTCGAGTCCGATACCCAGCAGGCCCAGGGCACGCCACAGCAGCGGGCCGTCGCCGACCGGCTCGATTGCCGCGACCAGCAAGAGGATCCGGCTGTCGGCGGGCAGCACATCGATACGCCGACGGAAGCCATCCTCGACCTGGGTCGCTATCGGGGCCCCGCCGGGACCACCGAAGCCGAAGGCCAACTCGGTCGGCGACAGTCCGCGGGGCAGCTCCAGCAGTGCGAGCGGGTTCCCGCCGGTCTCCGCGACGATCCGGTCTCGTACGCGGTCGTCGACCGGCCCCGGCAGCACACCGTCGAGCAGTGTCCGGGCATACGGGTCGGCGAGCCCGTGCACGGGAAGCTCCGCCAGACCGGCGAATTCGTCAACGCTTCCGCTATCCGTGGTGCGCTCGGCGAAGACCATCGCGACCGACTCGGCGTCCAGCCGACGCCCGACGAAGGCCAGGATCCGCTGCGACATCAGGTCCAGCCATTGCGCGTCGTCGATCAGGCACAGCAGTGGAACCTCGGCCGCCGCCTCGGCGCACAGACCCAGGACCGCCATCCCGACCAGCAGCATCTCGGGTGGCTTCCCGGCGCTCAGGCCGAATGCGACGCGCAGTGAATCCTGCTGCACCGGCGGCAATTTCTCGAGGTGTGACATCAGCGGGGCACAGAGGCGTTGCAGGGCTGAATACGCGAAATCGGATTCCGCTTCGACACCGGCCGTGCGCACGGTCTGCCCTTGGGTCGCTTGCTCTGCCAGATGGTCGAGCAGTGCCGACTTGCCGACGCCGGCGTCACCGCGCAGGACCAGTACTCGGCTGCGTCCCCCGCGCACCTCGGCGAGCAGGCGGTCCAGTACCTCCAGCTCCCGGTACCGGCCGATCAGCTGGTGTCTCGCGTCCCGCGACATGCCACCTCCGGTAGAAGTTCCTCCCGGAGGAGCTTCGCCCATCCTACGAACTGCCCGAGCCCGGCTAATCGACTGTTCGCGACCGTCCCGGTGACTCAGCGCCAGATGACGGATGTGCGATGGCGGCAACCGAAGCGACAGTGGTGCGGCTGGTCATCGGCACAATACGAAAGGTAGTTGAGATGTCGCGTACATGGTTGATCACCGGCGCCTCGCGGGGCTTCGGTCGGCGTCTGGCAGAAGCGGCGCTGGACAGCGGGGACCAGGTTCTTGCCACGGCTCGGCGCCCGGAGCAGCTGGCAGATCTGGTGTCCCGCTATGGAGTCCGAGTTCGTACCGCGGCCCTGGACGTCACCGACGCGGACGCGGCCCGCCTGGCTGTGGACCGCTCGGTCGCCGCGTTCGGGCGACTGGATGTGGTGGTGAACAACGCCGGGTATGCCAACAGCGGCCCTATCGAGGAGATGACCGAGAAGGACTTCCGCGAGCAGTTCGAGGCGAACTTCTTCGGAGTCGCCAATGTCACCAGGGCCGCGCTGCCGGTGCTGCGCAAGCAGCGGTCGGGAGTCTTCGTGCAGTTCTCGTCCCTGGGCGGCCGAGTCGGCGGTACCCCGGGAATGGGTGCCTACCAGAGTGCGAAGTTCGCCGTCGAGGGCTACTCCGAGGTGCTGGCCAGCGAGGTCGCCCCGTTCGGAGTGAAGGTGATCATCGTCGAGCCCGGCGCCTTCCGAACCGACTGGCAGGGCGCGTCCATGGAGCTCCACCCGGTGGGGGCCGACTACGAGGACACCGTCGGCGCGATGAATCGGTACCGGCGGGAGAACAACGGAACGCAGCCCGGCGACCCGGCCCGTGCCGCCCGCGTGATCATCGATGTCGTCGGTCACGACGACCCGCCGCGTCGCCTGCTGCTCGGGGCACAGGCGGTGACGGCGGCCCTCACGGCCGGTATCGAGCGGGCGGAGGAGACACGGAAGTGGGCCGAGGCCAGCCGTGCCGCCGACTTCCCGGAGGGGCAGATCTCATGAACCGCAAGACATGGCTGATCACCGGTGCATCCAGTGGCATCGGCAAGGCGCTTGCCGAGTAGCAGCCAAGCTCGATCTGTTCCGATCAGAGTTCGACGCAGGCAAGGGTCTCGCGTTGAGCACCGACTTCCCCGGGAGCGCCGACAACGCGGTGCTCTGAAAAGGCTACGGTCCTGGTCCCCTAGCTGTGCCCGGAGTAGACGGTTGGTCCGGATGGCAGTGCTTGGTCGACTCCGCTCGGCGATCGTTTGAATCCTTCTGTGGGTCCGGCGCCTCTTGTGCATGTCCTGAAATGGCTGAAGGAGGGCGGCAATGATGTCCCATCGAAGTCTCGCGAGCGCATCGCTGTCTGTTCATTTGCTTCGTGGTGCGCTCGGATTCGGCTGCCTTGTAGGGGCTTTCGCGCTGACTGCCGCTGTCGGGGCGGTGGGTCTGTTGCTTGCTCCGGTCGGCATGATCGCCTTGCGCGGTTGCCCGGCGTGCTGGGTCGCCGGGCTGGTGGCAAGGATGTCGGCCGGGCGCCGACCACCTGAGTAGCGACCTACCGGAGGGGTTCGGGGTCTTCATCGAACCCCCTCCGGCAGTGTTCATTACACAGTTTCCGCTGGTGCTGGGGCGGGGACGGCACGTCGGGTACCGGCTACCAGCAGGCCGGTTGCGATCGCCATGATCGGCCATGGCGTGAGCGGCATGATCAACGCGCCCAGCGCGGTCCACGCCCCGAGCATCCAGGCGAGGAACGGCGGTGGGGTGAGGTCGCGTCGATCCAGCCACAGAACGGTCAGTCCGACCATGACGAGCGGAATCCCGAAGCTGTCCAACGACAGCCACAGTGCGCTGTTCGCGGGGCTCATCGCGGAGAGGTCGTCGTGCCACAGCGCGCCGCTGAACCAGTCACCGGCATATCGCGCGGCGCCTTCCAGGGTCAGGGCCAGGATGGTGTGGGCGGCTCCGAAGAAGACGATGAGCCGACCCGCCCAACCAATCACCGGACCACCTCGGTTCGATGCGAGGGCATTGCGGACGCCGCGTGCGCGGGGTGGGGGAGTCGATCGGACATGACACCGTCCTCTACTGTTATACGGTTGCGTATAACGCGAGGTTAGATCCGTTATACGGTTCCGTACAACATCAGGGTGAGGTGAATCACGGCATGGGTGCGTTGCGCACGCCGCGCGAGAAGTGGGTCGACACGGGGCTGGGGGCGCTCGAGTCCGGCGGTCTCGATGCCGAATCCGTCGGAGGGTCTGTGAGATGACGACCGACAGAATGCCGCACGGCAAAAGCGTTGAGGTGCACGGGATCTTCCAGAAGATCGCCGGGTACTACGATCGGATGAACTTCATCATGACCCTCGGTCGTCATCGCCGGTGGTGTCGTGAGGTCGCCGAGTGCGCGGCGCCACCCGCGGGCGGGGACCTGCTGGATCTCGCGACCGGTACCGGCGTGATCGCGCTGGAGGCGGCTCGTATCCATCCCACTGTCACCGTAACCGGTGCCGATTTCTCCGAGCGGATGCTGGCGCACGCCAGGACCAAGCCGGGGGCCGGCGCCATCCGGTGGCGGCAGGCCGATGCCGCCGACCTGCCCTTCGACGACGAGTCGTTCGACGCGATCACCGAGGGTTACCTGTTGCGCAATGTCGAAGACCTCGAAGTGGTACTGCGCGAACAATATCGGGTGCTCCGGCCCGGCGGACGCCTCGTCATCCTTGAAACCTGCCCGCCCAGTGGACCGGTGAAGCCGGTCGTGGAGTGGGGGATGCGCACGATCGTCCCGTTGCTCGGGCACTTGGTATCCGGTGACCGATCGTCCTACACCTATCTCGAATCCAGCACGCGCGATTTCGAATCACCGCAGCGGGTCGCTGACCTGTTGCGCCGAATGGGTTTTCGCGACATCGGATGGCGCAAGAAGTTCTTCGGGACGAACGTCATCCTCTGGGCCGACAAAGCGCGTTGAACAGCCTCGCCGGTCGGGTTGGACGGTGACAGCGCCCGGAACCCTCGGGTTCCGGACCGCTTTCGGACGAGGAGACCCGCGCCGGCGAGTCAGCTGACGAGGGTCATGAACTCCTCGAGGCTGAGCTTCTGGTCGCCGTTCAGGTCGGCCTTCGCCAGGATGGACAGTGCGGCGGTTCTGGCGGCTTCGGAGGAGAAGCCGTAGGCCTCGACTGCTTGCTTGTACTCCTCGAGGGTGATGAAGCCGTCACGGTTGACGTCGACCTTCTCGAAGACCGCCTTGGCCTCTGCCACGGTGAAACCACCCATGACCCACTCCTTCATTCTCTTCCCAACACCGAACTAGCCCAAGGAGTATCGCACCCGGCCGAGCGATTCAGGCGTCCTCTCTCGCTCGCTGCTGGACGCCGCCGAGTGGGTGAACTCCGCCGGCGCCGAGCGTCGCGTCCGGTATTGCCGCAGCCCGCTCACTACCGTGGAGCCATGAGCGAACGGATGGTGGTCATCGGCGGGGACGCGGCAGGGATGGCGGCGGCATCGCAGGCGCGCAGGCTGAGGGGCGCGGGCGAGCTCGAGATCGTGGTGTTCGAGCGGGGGCATTTCACCTCCTTCTCGGCGTGCGGGATCCCGTATTGGGTGGGTGGGGAGGTCGGTGGTCGTGACGAGCTCATCGCGCGTACTCCGGAGGAGCATCGGGCGCGCGATATCGACCTGCGGTTGCGGAACGAGGTCGTCGAGATCGATGTGGACGGGCAGCGCGTGCGGTCTCGCGATCTCGAGACCGGGCAGGAGTCCTGGACCGGATTCGACAAGCTCGTGATCGCCACCGGCGCCACGCCGATCCGTCCGGCCCTGCCGGGTATCGACGCGGCCGGGGTGCACGGGGTGCAGACCCTCGACGACGGCCAAGCCCTCATCGACAGCCTCACCTCGATTCCGGGACGGCGCGCGGTCGTGGTGGGCGCGGGGTACATCGGCGTGGAGATGGCCGAGGCGCTGATCCATCGCGGATATCAGGTGACCATGATCAACCGTGGCGCCGAGCCCATGTCGACCCTCGATCCGGATATGGGGGTGCTGGTCCGCGAGGCCATGCAGGGCATGGGAATCGAGGTTTTCGACCGGACCGAGCTGACTGCCGTCCGCACCGATGAGACCGGCCGGGTCACCGCCGTCGTGACCGAGGACGCCGAATACCCGGCCGATGTGGTGGTGCTGGGTATCGGTGTCCGTCCGGCCACCGATCTCGCCCGCGCGGCCGGTCTTCCGCTGGGGTCGTCCGGTGGCCTGCTCACCGATCTCGCCATGCGGGTGCGCGGACACGAGAACATCTGGGCGGGCGGTGATTGCGTGGAGGTGCTCGACCTCGTCTCCGGTTCCGAACGGCACATTCCCCTGGGGACGCACGCCAACAAGCACGGGCAGGTCATCGGTTCCGGCGTGGGTGGCGACTACGCCACGTTCCCCGGTGTGGTGGGTACCGCGGTCAGCAAGGTGTGCGATCTGGAGATCGCCCGCACCGGTCTGCGTGAGCGCGACGCGCATGCCGTCGGCCTGCAATTCGTCACCGCCACCATCGAATCCACGAGTCGCTCGGGCTATTTCCCCGGCGCCATGCCCATGACCGTGAAGATGCTCGCTGAACGCCGCACCGGTCGGTTGCTCGGAGTGCAGATCGTGGGCCGGGAAGGCGCGGGCAAGCGCATCGACATCGCCGCCGTGGCGCTCACCGCCCGCATGACCGTCGACCAGATCGTCGCCCTCGACCTCGGGTACGCCCCGCCGTTCTCCCCGGTCTGGGACCCGATCCAGGTCGCCGCTCGCAAGGCGGTCACCGCGGTCCGCCGCGACTCCGCGAGCCCGCGGACCTAGTCCATCCGGGGATCGCCGAGATACCGCAGGGCAGCGCGGGCGGCATGGGCGCCGCACATTCCGTGGGCGCCGGGTCCCGGTGGGGTGGCCGCCGAGCAGATGTACATGCCGGGCACGCCGATCGTATACGGAGACAAGGTGATCCGGGGTCCGAAGGTCAGCTGGCGAATGTCCTTGGATCCGGTCATGATGTCGCCGCCGACGTAGTTGGGGTTGTACGCGGCCATCGCGGTGGTGTCACGGACGGTGCGGCCGATGACGCGTTCGCCGAATCCGGGTGCGAAGCGTTCGATCTGGGCGGTGATCGCCGCGGTCGCGTCGCCGGTGTATCCGTTCGGGACGTGGGCGTAGGCCCACACCGGATGGATGTCGCCGGCCGAGCGCTGGGGGTCGGCCAGGTATTGCTGTCCGACCAGGACGAACGGTCGTTCCGGCATCCGTCCGGCGTGGATCTCGCGCTCGGTGGCGGCGAGTTCGGCGTAGGTTCCGGCCAGGTGCACGGTCCCGGCCCGGCGCGCGTCGGGATTGGTCCACGGCACGCCGTCCTGCACGGCGAAGTCGATCTTGAAGGCCCCCGGTCCCCGCCGGAACCGGCTCAGGGCCCGGGCGATTCGGGACGGGAGCCGGTCGCCGAGGATCCGGGCGACCGCATCGGGTGCGAGGTCGAAGAGCGTGACGTCGGCGGGCGGCAGCTGCGCGGCGGTATCGACGCGGACGCCGGTCTCGATCTTGCCGCCGAGATCGCCGAGCAGGGCCGCCAGCGCATCGGCGATCGACTGCGATCCGCCCGCGGCGACGGGCCAGCCGTGGCGGTGTCCCGCCGTCAGGATGCCCAGTCCGATCGCGGAGGTCAGGGGGTAGTGCAGCGGCCGGAAGGCATGGGCCGCGACGCCCCCGAACAGCGCCCGGCCCTGATCGCCGCGGAAGGCGCGGGCGAGGGCGGAGGCCGGCAGCAGGGTGGGAATGCCGAAGCGCGCTAGTGTCAATGGATGGTGCGGGACCCGCAGCAGCGGTCGCATGATGTCCTCGGCCAGTGCGTCGTAGCGGGCCGATGGCCGCTCGAACAGCAACCGCCACAGTGCCGCGTCGCCGCCGAGCCCGGCCGCGGTCTGCTCGACCGACCGGTACAGGACGCCCGCGCTGCCGTCGTCGAGCGGATGCGCACAGTCGATTTCCGGTGTGCGCCAGGCCAGCCCGTACCGCTCCAATCCGAGCCCGGCCAGGAAGGGCGAGCCGATGGCCATCGGGTGCGTGGCCGAGCAATGGTCGTGCAGCAACCCGGGGACGAGGGCCTCGCTGGTGCGGGTGCCGCCCCCGATCGCGTTCGCGGCTTCGAGGACGGTCACCCGCACACCGGCCCGGGCCAGCTCGACGGCGGCGGCCAGACCGTTGGGCCCGCTGCCGACGATGGTCGCGGTGCTCATGCGGTCGTCCGATTTCGGGTGGCCAGCCGGCGCAGCGCGGGCTTGTCGATCTTGCCGACCGCGTTCTTCGGCAGGGTGTCGAGGACCGTGATATCCGCTGGGAGTTTGTATTTCGCCAGTGAGTTCCGGAGGTGCCGATCGATGTCCGGGCCGGCGAGATCGCGACCGGGGCTGAGCGCGACGAACAGCACCGGTTGTTCGCCGTACACCGGGTCCGGGCGTCCCACGGCCGCTGCCTCGGCGATCTCGGGGAGTCGATGGGCGGCGGTTTCGATCTCCTTGGGATAGATGTTCTCCCCGCCACGGATGATCATGTCCTTGGCGCGGTCGACCAGGACGAGATAGCCGTCGGCGTCCAGCCGGCCGATGTCGCCGGTGCGCAGCCAGCCGCCGGCCAGCGTGCTCGCGGTCTCCTCGGGTTTGTTCAGGTAGCCGCGCATGACATTGGGTCCGAAGATGAGTACCTCGCCGGGCTCGCCGTCGGCGACGGGAGTGCCGTCGTCGGCGACGATGCGAATGTGCTGTCCGGGCAGCGGCAGCCCGACCGTGCCCGGTTTGCGTGGACCGGCCGGCGGATTGAGGGTGCTGGCGCAGGTGCCCTCCGACAGTCCGTAGCCCTCGACGATCGGCACGCCGTACCGGGTTTCGAACTTGTCCAGCAGCTCCACGCTGGCCGGGGCCGCGCCGCAGATCGCGAACCGCACCGCGGAGGTGTCCGGCCGCACGTCGGGCGGCAGATCCGACAGCATGGTGTAGATCGTCGGCACCGCCGAGAAATAGGTCGCCCGGCTGTCCTCGAGGCGGGAGAAGAACTCCTCCGCGCGGAAGCGACCGGCGACCGTGGTGCTCCCGCCCGCGAGCAGCGGGGACAGCACCGACACGACGATGCCGTTGACGTGGAACAGCGGCAGGACCAGCAGGCTGCGATCGGCGGGTCCGAGCGAGAGCGCCTGGATCACCATGCGGCACATCGCGTTCAGGTTCGCGTGATCGAGCATGACGCCCTTGGGGCGTCCCGTCGTTCCGCTGGTATAGATCAACAGCGCCAGCGCGTGCTCGTCGAACGTCGCACTGTCGCAAGCGGAGTGGTCCTCGGCGACCCACAGTCGCCACACCGGGATCGTCCGCACCGACAGGTCCTCGAGCGATTCCGCGGCGACCAGGACGGCCGCGCCGGCGTCGGCCAGCTGATAGGCGACCTCGGCGCGCACCAGGCCCGGGTTGATGGGGGTGACGGCCGCGCCGAGCCGCCAGGCCGCGAACAGGCACACGATCAGATCGGCGGTGTTGGGCAGCATGACCGCGACCACGTCGCCGGGGCCGACGCCGTTGGCGCGCAGCGTGCTCGCGGCGCGCCGGACCGCGTCGAGAAACGCCGCGTTGTCCAGCTGCGTGGTGTCGTCGGCGATCGCGTGCGCCCGTGGATTCTCGGCGGCGCGCGCGTCCGGTAGTTCGGGGAAGTTCATCAGCAGTCCTAGCCGGCGGTGAAGTGATCCACGCCCTCGAAATCAGGCGTAGTGACGTGGACCACGGTAGGGGGCGGCGGCCCGCGCGTCGCTGTCACGCGGTGATGAAGTACCTCCGGCGCTTTGTCTCCGGAGAACAAGAAGATCGGCAATCACATCCCGCACGATGGGTGCCCGTCTAGGGTGGAGGTGTGACGAACATGCGTCACCACGACGTCGGAGCCGACCGCTTCGTCGCGGCTGTCGCCGAGCGGATGAACGAACGGGTGGCCGATGTCAGCGTGGCCATCCGCATGTTCCTGGAAGGCGATATCGCCGAGTTGCGCGGCGACCCGCGGACGGGCGAACTCCTGGGCGCGAGCGTCGAGTCCAATGTCGGGACCATTCTGAACGCCTTGCGCTACAGTCTGCCGGTCGCGGGGATCCAAGCCCCGCCCGCGGCCGTCGAGTACGCCAGACGGCTTGCTCAACAGGGGGTTCCGGCCGCCGCCTTGATCCGCGCTTATCGTCTCGGGCAGCGCCGGATGACCGAACTCGTCTTCGCCGAACTGCACACGCTGGCCATTCCGGCGGATGACCGGATCACCGTCGTCGAGCACATCACCGCGATCCTGTTCGACTACATCGACCGGATCACCGAGCAGGTCGTTGCCATCTACGACGATGAGCGCGCCCGATGGCTGGAGAATCAGAACAGCATTCGCGCGGTCCGGGTCCGGGAGGTGCTCGAGGGCCGCACCAGCATCGACGTCGACGCGGTGACGGAGGCCATCCGATATCCGTTGCGCTGGCATCACCTCGCGCTGGTGCTGTGGTACCCGGAGTCCGAGACCAACGGTGACGCGATTCCGCGCTTGCAACGCTGGATCCGAGAGCTCGCCGACGCGGTCGGCGTCGCGTCGAGTCCGCTGGTCGTCGCGGCCGATCAGGTCAGCGCCTGGGCCTGGCTGGCCTATCGGTCCGATCCGGGCGACCCGGTCGCCGAGATCCGGCAGTTCGCGGCGGCGCGTCCCGGCAGTCCGGACATCGCCGTCGGTGCTCCCGGTCAGGGTCTCGAAGGATTCCGGTCCTCCCACGGCGGCGCCCAGCGGGCCCGCGCGGTGGCGGTGGCTCGCGGACTGCCCACCGCCGGTGTGGTCGCGGCGAGCGATCCCGGACTGGCCACCGCCGCGCTGCTGAGCGCCGATCTCGCCGCGACCCGGGCCTGGGTGGGCGAGGTGCTCGGTGAGCTGGCCGGTGACAACGAGCACGACGCGCGTCTGCGCGACACCCTGTGGGCCTTCCTGCGCACGGGCTCGAGCTACAAGGCCGCCGCCGCGGAAGTGGATCTGCATTTCAACTCCGTCAAATATCGAGTCGCCCGCGCGGTCGCCCGCCGTGGCCGGCCCATCGGGGACGATCGACTCGATGTCGAGCTGGCGTTGCTGGTCTGCCACTGGTACGGGACGGCCGTCCTGCGCCCGCCGCCGCGGTAACCGCGGCCGTGTCGTTGCGTCGCTACAACTCCCGATGATCTTTTCGTCGTCGCGAGACAATGCGGCGCCTGTTGGCGCGCTCTATACCTGAATGACAGCCCAGACGACCAGCGCTGATCGCAGGCTATGGATCGGCGCGGGCACAGGGTGCCGCGACCGATCACCCGTACCCGGCAACTGGACAGTCGGCCCCGAGGCCGACATCGGGAGAACAACGATGGTCGTAGACAATTCGCCGCACTCCGCGGAACACACCGCACCCCTGGATCTGGTGTTGATCGGATCCGCGCTCGGCATCGGCCGCAGCATGCTGCCGAACGGGTCGTGGAAGAGATTCGCCCGCGAACTGGCCAAGCGCCCCCGCTTCGTCGCGGATCAGCTCGGCGGCCTCGGCGACGAGCTGGCCGCCATCGTCCGCGGTGACAGTGATCGCGCACCGGCCAAGGCGGACAAGCGATTCGCCGATTCGGCCTGGAACACCAATCCGCTGTTCCGGCGGGCCATGCAGACCTGGCTCGCCGCCGACGACACCGCGCACACGCTGCTGACCGAGGCCGACCTGGACTGGCGGGACGCCGAGCGCATGCGCTTCGTGATCGACAATATCCTCGAGGCACTGTCGCCGAGCAATATGCCGCTCTTCAGCCCGCCCGCGTGGAAAGCCTTGGTGGACACCGCCGGGCTGAGCGCGGTCCGCGGCTTCCGGCACTTCCTCGACGACATCTCGACCGCTCCGCGCGTGCCGTCGACCGTCGCCCGGGACGCGTTCACGGTGGGGGAGTCGCTGGCGCTCACCCCCGGGCAGGTGGTGGTCCGCACACCCATGTTCGAACTCATCCAGTACGCGCCGCAGACCGCGCGGGTGCGGTCGGCGCCGTTGTTGATCGTGCCGCCGATGATCAATAAGTACTACATCCTCGATATCGGCCCGGGGCGCAGCACGATCGAGTACCTGGTGCGCCAAGGGCAGCAGGTCTTCACGATCTCCTGGCGCAATCCCACTGCCGAACAGCGGGATTGGGGCCTCGACGACTACGGTCAGGCCATCCTCACGGCGCTCGACGTGGTCGAACGGGTCACGGGCTCGGAACGAACCCACGTGCAGGCGTCCTGCTCCGGCGGCATCCTCGCGGCCATGGTCGCCGCCCACCTGGCCGCGATCGGGCAGGCCGAGCGACTGGCCGGGCTGACGCTACTGGTGACCGTCCTCGATCAACGCCGCGCCGGTCTGGCCGCGGCCGCCCTCGACGAGGACACCGCGCAGGCCGCGATCGCGATGTCCGCGCGGCAGGGCTACCTCGACGGGCGTTCGCTCGCCGAGATCTTCGCGTTCCTGCGACCGACCGATCTGGTGTGGCGGTACTGGATCAACAACTATCTGCAAGGCCGCCGACCCGAACCGTTCGACGTGTTGTTCTGGAATGCCGACACCACCCGGATGCCCGCCGCCCTGCACCGGGACCTGGTCATGATGGGCGTGCGCAACAGCCTGGCCGAGCCGAATCAGGCCACGCTGCTGGGCACTCCGGTCGATTTGGCGAAGATCGCGGTCGACGCCTACGTGGTCGCGGGCATCGCCGATCACATCTCCCCGTGGCAGGCCTGCTATCGCAGCGCGCGACTGCTCGGCAGCGACGATCTGCGGTTCGTCCTGTCCACCAGCGGTCATATCGCCGCCCTGGTCAATCCGCCGGGAAACAGCAGGGCCTCCTATCGGGTCGGCGCGACGGACGGCGCAGAGCCGGACGATTGGGTCGAATCGCTGGCACCGCAACAGGGTTCGTGGTGGCCGGACTACGCCGAATGGCTCGCCGCGCGCAGCGGCCCGGAGGTCGACGCGCCCACCGTGCTCGGCAGTGCCGAATGGCCGCCCCTGGGAGCAGCGCCGGGGACGTATGTGCTCGAACAGTGAACAGCCGGGCGGACAGCAGCCGCCCGGTACGCGCGAACAACGGCTCATCGCTGTTCTCGGACAGCAGATCCGCGTCGACGTGCGCTGGGGAACCGGCGTTCCGCTGGTGCTGTGCAACGGTATCGGCGCCGGCCTGGAGGTCCTCGACCCGCTTGTCGCGCACCTGGATTCGGCGAGCACGGTCGTTCGAATCGACGTGCCGGGCACGGGCGGATCTCCGGATTCGCCACTGCCCTACGGATTCCCGTACCTGGCGGCGGTGCTCGGTCGGTTGCTGCGCACCATCGGCTGCCCCGGCCAGGTCGACATCCTCGGCTTCTCCTGGGGCGGGGCGCTGGCCCAGCAGTTCGCCTTCCAGCATCCGCGTCGTTGCCGCAGACTGATCCTGGTCGCGACCGGCACCGGCGTGATCATGGTTCCCGGTAAGCCGCGAGTGCTGCTGAGAATGCTGACACCGCGCCGATTTCTGGATCACGACTACGCCGCCCGGATCGCCGGCGAGATCTACGGCGGCAGTGCGCGCGAGGACCCCCATGTCGTGCGGAACCTGCTCGATCGCCAACTGATGGCCGGATCCCGGGTCGGCTACCTGCACCAGCTGCTCGCGGGCTCGGTCTGGACCAGTCTCCCGGCGCTCCCGTTGATTCGCCAGCCGACCCTGATCATCGCGGGATCCGACGATCCGATCATTCCCCTGGCCAATTCCCGGATCATGCGTCGGCTTCTTCCACACGCGAGCGTCCATCAGCACGACGGCGGTCATGTGGACCTGATAACGCAGGCTGCGGAGTTGGCGCCTGTCATCGAGAATTTCCGCCGGTAGCTCGGACGGGCTACCGGCCGATGGCGCCGAACCGCTCGCGTGCGGTTCGGCGCCGTCATTCGTCGCGTGTCAGTGCCGAGCGGGGACCGGCGGAGACTGTGACCAGGTCACCTGGGTCGGGATGGGCCCGTTGGGCAGCCACGGCTGCTCGGCCACGGCGTCGGCGACCTTCCAGGTGCCGCGTTCGATAACCCCGAGTGCGGCGTCGATGAGCTTGTAGCGCTGGATTCCGCTGCCGAACGCCTCCGACTCCACCCAGGCGATCACGAGTTCGCCCGGCTCGAAACCCGCCTCGTGCTGTACCGCCCGGATCAGGTCCTCGCCGTGCAGGTGTCCGTCGCCGAAGTTGAACCCGATCAACGAGTTACAGGTGAACTCGCCCTCGCGCACGATCCGGGAGTCGATGTCGGGCAGGCTCTTCAGCAGAACCGAGAACAGGCCGCGGCCCTGGCTGTGCATCGTCCGCCACGCGACCGTCTTCTGCAGCGTGATCTCGGCCCACCGGGGCTCGTATCCGAATCCGATGAACTGGTCGATCTGGTTCGAGGCCGTTCGGGTGACCCGATCCAGTTTCGCCTCCGCGCCCGGCGCGAACGTCCACACCGCCGAGGCCCAGTTGCCCGCGTACTGCCGCATGGACGGCAGGAACGACACCTTGTCCGGGCGCAGGTTGCCCAGCACCGGATAGGTCAGCAGCCCGGCCGCGATGACGGCGGTGAGCAAGGGCGAGGACATGTTCGGGACGGCGTATCCGTCCCAGTTCGGGAACCCGAGGAACAGGAACACCGTGGCGTAGGCGAACAGGATGTTCCACTCGAGCGGGACCGCCAACGGGAACGTCGAGGTGATGAACAGGTGGAAGATCACCATGACCGCCGCCGCGGCCGTCGTCAGGTACACGTTGGTGGACACCAGCAGCACCAGCGGGGCGATGATCTCGACGGTCGTGCCGCCGATATGAGCCATGGCATGCGCCGTCCGGGACGGTCGCAGGTCCTGCGGGAAGTCCCGGTAATGGGCGCGTTTGATCGCCTTCGACGGCATCGACGGACTGTTGCTGACCATGGGCGGCACCACATTCGAGAAGTGCTTGCCGAACTTGGAGAAGCCCGCGCCGACCCACACCACCACGATCAGCATCTTCAACGCGATGATCATGTCCACGAACGGCAGGGCGGCGAAGAACACCAGGGCGGGCAGGTACTGTTCGCCGCGCGCACCGAGGAAGATGGTCTTGTCCCGCAAGCCGTTCAGGATCAGCAGCACGATCGGTGCGATGAGCAGGGCCGGGCGCACCAGGCCGGTGGTGTTGCCGGGCAGGGCCGCCGACAGTGAATCGCTGTGCGCGCCAGGGGCGAGCAGAGCCGCCGCGACGGACGACAGCAGTGCGATGTAGAGCGCGACGTCGAACCAGGTGCGCCGGTCGCCGCCGGTCAACGGCAGCCATTTCCACGGGCGCAGCCGGATGGTTCCGGGCCTGGCCCAGAACAGGATTCCGCCGGTCATCGGTTTGACCTTGCCGGCCAGGGGACCCCAGGATCCGGCGACGCCGATGCTCTCGAGCAGCACGGTCCACAGGATGGCCTTCTGGTAGACGATCGGCTGATTCCACCACTGCGCCACGTGCCAGAACGCGGGTAGCCCGGAAGTCAGCGTCGCCACCGTGATGCCGCCGATCGCGTAGAGGACGGCGAGCTTGAGAATGTAGACGGTGTGCACCATCTTCGGTGATCCGAAGCCGTTCTCGGCCCAGTCGAGCGCGAGGATGCGCATCCGTTCCATCAGTGGTTCTCGTAGAAAGATGTCCGGATCGACATCGGGGAGATCCGGTGTGGTGAATCCCATGGCGTAGCTCCTGTTTCGGCGGGACGCGCGGGGCGCGAGGGGCTGCGGACCGCGGTCTTATGGCGAGGGCCATAACCGTAAGGAGAACGTGACCCGCGACACACTGTCGTGAGCCGACCAACTTCGCCGCGCCTGTTGTCTCCCGCGGACAAATGGAGCTGACCCGGACTCGGGATCGGCGCGGGCCCGGTGGTCGGCGGTGGCGGTCGCCGGGTGCTGCGCGTGTGCCACGATGCTTACCGACGGGTTGGTCCGGACTGGTCGGATGATCTACTGCGTCAACGGTTTTCGAGGTTTACACTCTTTTCGGAGCATCGAAACAGGGGGTGTAACACCGGGTGGCGGCGCTCCGCTAGACAGTCGGGGTCTGAGGTGGCATCGAGGCCCCCAACTGATCGGGATCTTTCCCTGGGGAGAATCTAGTGCTGCTCGATTCGGCTCTTGCGCTGCTCTCATTCGCTCTCTTCGCCAACGCATCCGCGACGCTGTGGTGGATGCTGCACGCGTGGCGGACGCCGGAAACCTTGGCGGCCACCAGTTTTCATGCACCGGATGGGGAGACCGGGCTATCGTTCTCGCTATTGGTGCCGGCCCGTCACGAGGACGCGGTGCTGGCCCACACGCTCGAACGACTTCTCGAATCCGGTTACGACGCCTACGAAATCATCGTCGTGGTCGGCCACGACGACCCGGCGACCACCGCGGTGGCCCGGCAGGTGGAGGCCGTGAGCAACCGGGTCACGGTGGTGGTCGACACCCACGCCGTGAAGAACAAACCGAAGGCGCTCAATACCGGTCTGGCGTACTGCCGCGGCGACGTCGTCGGTGTCTTCGACGCCGAGGACCAGGTGCATCCGGCCCTGCTCGCCCACGTCGACCACGCTTTCCGGTCGACCGCGGCCGATGTGGTGCAGGGCGGTGTGCAGCTGATCAACTTCCATTCCAACTGGTATGCCTTGCGCAATTGCCTCGAGTACTTCTTCTGGTTCCGCAGCCGGCTGCACCTGCAGGCGCGGCACGGCTTCATACCCCTGGGCGGCAATACCGTTTTCGTCCGTACCGACCGGCTCCGCGAGGTCGACGGCTGGGACGAGAACTGCCTGGCCGAGGATTGCGATCTGGGCGCCCGGCTGTCCACCCGCGGCGCGAAAGTCGTTGTCGCGTACGACTCGACGCTGGTGACCCGGGAGGAGACGCCCGGCTCGCTGTACGCGTTGTTCAAACAGCGCACCCGCTGGAATCAGGGCTTCATGCAGGTGTATCGCAAGCGCGACTGGCGTCGCCTGCCCACCGCGAGTCAGCGCGCGCTGGCGCGCTACACCCTCGCCAGCCCGTTCCTGCAGGCGTTCTCGGGGGTGGCTACAGCGGTCGGACTGGTGATCGCGGTCGCGGTGCGCGCACCGGTCGGGGTGGCGTTGCTGACCTTCCTGCCGATCATTCCGGCCCTGGCCACCGTGGCGTTCGAGATCGTCGGACTCCAGGATTTCGGCAAGCAGTACGGGCTGCGGATCAAGTGGTCGCACTACGTGAAACTGGTGGTCGGAACGCCGCTCTACATGGCGATGCTGACGGCCGCGGCGACCCGGGCGGTGTGGCGTGAATACACCGGCCGCAATGATTGGGAGCTGACCCAGCATGTGGGCGCTCACCTCGAGCCGGCGTCGAAAGTGCGGGCCACGGCATGACTCTCACCCTGGTTCCCGATCCCGCGCCCGCGGCCGAGGTCTCTCCGAATCCCCCTGTGCACCTGCGCATCCGGCCCGACAACTGGGTGCTGGCGGGTCTGCTGGTCATCGTCGGCACGGTGGACGGCTGGAATCTCACCAACTATCCGAGCCTCAGCGACGACGAGGGCACCTATCTGGCGCAGGCCTGGGCGGTGCGCACCGGTACCGGCCTGACCCACTACACCTACTGGTACGACCATCCGCCGGGCGGCTGGCTGCAGATCGCCCTGCTGTCCTGGCTGCCGGAAGTGGCGGCGCCGGACCAGCTCGCGGTCGCGACCGGCCGGATCGTGATGGTCATCGTCGCGTTGATCAACGCGGCGCTGGTCTTCGTGGTCGCGCGGCGGCTGTCGTTCACCACCTGGACCGCGGCGCTGGCCGTGCTGCTGTTCGCGCTCTCGCCGCTGTCGGTGACCCTGCACCGGCAGATCTATCTGGACAATGTCGCGGTCGGGTGGATGCTGGCCGCGTTCGCCCTGGTGCTGTCGCCGCGGCGGCATCTGTGGCACCACGTGGGGGCGGGCGTGTGCGCGGCGGTGGCGATCCTGTCCAAGGAGACGATGCTGCTGGTGTTGCCCGCGTTGGGTTTCGCGTTGTGGCAGTCGGCGCATCCCACCACCCGGAAGTTCTCGGCGGCCGGGCTGTTGACCGGCGTGGTGCTGACCGGATGCCTGTATCCGCTGTACGCGGTGCTCAAGCGGGAGCTGATACCCGGCGCCGGGCACGTGTCGCTGATCGACGGGGTCCTGTTCCAGCTGCACCAGCGCACCGGTTCCGGAGCGATGTGGCAGACCGGCAGCGCCTCCGGAGAAGTGGTGCGCTCCTGGCTGTTCTACGACCGGGTGCTGCCGGTGGCCGGTGTGATCGCGGTGGTGGCGGCGCTGGCGGTGCGGCGATTGCGCGCACCGGCGCTGGCGGGCGCGCTGCTGGTCGGCATGGCGCTGCGCCCGGGCGGCTATCTGCCCGCGATGTACGTGATCCAGGCGCTGCCGTTCTTCGCGTTGGCGCTGGCCGGTCTCGTCGACGCCGGATCGCGAATCCTGTTGTCCGAGGCGGTCTCCGAGTCCGCTCGACGGTGGGCCGCCCGCGGCGGCCGCGGGGCGCGCGATCTGGTGCGGGTGGCCGCGGTGCCGTCGGCGACCTGGTGGCTGCGCTGGGTGGTGGCCGCGGTGTGCGTCGCGGTGGGTCTGTCGGTGGTCGCGCCGCGGTGGGACATCGGCCTGCGTCGGGCCACGACCTCGCACGTCAATGACGAGTACGCCGCGGCGCTGGTCTGGGTGCGGGAGCACATCCCGGCTCCGGGCTCACAGGTGATCGTGGTCGACGATGTGCTGTGGCTGGACATGGTCCGGCTCGGATTCACGCCCGGCCTGGGCGCGATCTGGTTCTACAAACTCGACCTCGACCCCGGTGTCCGGCTGCCGAACGGCTGGCGCGACGTGGACTGGATCGTGTCCACGCCCACGCTGCGCGGCAACCTCACCACCCTGCCGAATACGGCTGACGTGCTCGACCATTCGAATATCGCGGCGACTTTCGGCCACGACGCGGGCCGCATCGAGATTCGCCATGTGGACAAGGATCGCCGATGAGTCGCATTCGCCCGGGTAGTGTCGTTCGCTGGATGCTCGCGGTGGCCTTGCTGGTGACCGTCGTCGCCTCCGCGCCGTCGGCGCAGGCCGACAATCTCATGCTCAATGCCGGAATGGAAACCATTGGCGCGGACGGCTTTCCGGACTGCTGGGAGAAATCCGGTTGGGGGGACAACGATGCCACCTTCACCGTGACCGATCAGGCGCACAGCGGTTCGAAGGCGGTGTCCATCGCCGTCGCCCGCATCGCCAGCGGTGACCGCAAGACGCTGGTGCTGGAGAACGCCCAGTGCGCGCCGAAAGTCACTGTGGGACACCAATACGACCTGTCGGTGTGGTACACGACCAGCACTCCCGACACCGTCATCACGATGTTCCGTCACGACATCACAGCGGGCTGGCAGTACTGGACCGACCTGTCCGCGCTACCGGTGACCTCCGCATTCCAGAACGCCGGGGCCCGCACCCCGGCCGTGCCCGCCAACACCGATCAAATCACCTGGGGCGTCACGATCTACGGCGTCGGAACGCTGGTGACCGACGACTACGGCATGTCCGACGCCACCCCTGCCACGCCACCGCCGACCTGCACCGCGGGCGCGGCCTGCACCCAGGGGTCGTGGGAGGTCCTCGCCTTCGAGGCGACCGTGCGCGGCATCCACGCCGCGGTCCTGCCCGGCGGCAAGGTGCTGTTGATCTCGGGCTCCGGCAATGACCCCACCGCGTTCGCCGCGGGCACCTTCAAGACCGCCGTCTACGATCCGGCCACCGGCCAATTCGCCGATGTGACAACGCCATTCGACGCCTTCTGCGCGGGTCATGTGCAGTTGCCCGACGGGCGGCTGCTGGTCATGGGCGGCAACAAGGACTACCCGGCGGCGGACGGCAGTCACGGCTACGAGGGGCTCAAGGACGCCTACGTCTTCGACCCGGCCGACAACAGCTATCACCGGCTCAACGACATGAACGCCGGGCACTGGTATCCCTCGGCCACCGCGCTCGGCAACGGCGACGTGCTGTCCCTGGGCGGCCTCGGCGAGGACTCCAGCGGCACCGTCTCCACCGAGTACTACTCGGTCGCGCAGCAACGCTGGCTGGGGATGGGGGAGATCGCGCAGACCTGGCGCTTCTGGGGGCTGTATCCGTCGATGGTGCTGCTGCAGGACGGCCGCCTGTTCTATACCGGCAGTCACGTGTTCGGCAGCGGACTGCCCGGTACGGGCGCGTCGATCTACGACTATCCCGCCGGCGCCGTCACCGACATCCCGGGACTGCGAAACAAGGACGAGCGCGATCAGTCCATGAGCGTGTTGCTGCCGCCCGCGCAGGATCAGCGGGTGGCCACCTTCGGCGGCGGAAATATCGTCACCAATGTCGACGCCAACGCGCTCACCGACATCATCGACCTCAAGGCGGCCACACCGGGTTATCAAGCCGGACCGGCGCTGCCGACCGCGAAGATGTACCTCTCCGCGGTGCTGCTGCCCGACGGCAAGGTCTTCGAAACCGGTGGCGGCCTGCACAATCGCGCCGATCCGGTGTACGAGGCCTCGATGTTCGACCCGGCGGCCAATGCCTTCAGCCCCGGCATGGCCACCGACCCGGTGCCGCGCACGTATCACTCCTCGGCGTTCCTGCTGCCCGACGGCCGGGTGATGGCGGTCGGCAACAACCCCGGTGACGGCAGTTTCGACAAGCGCGTCTCGATCTACTCGCCGCCGTACCTGTTCCACGGATCGCGTCCACAGATCACCGCGGTGGCCGCGCAGAACTGGACCTACGGCAGCGCGCAGTCGATCACGGTGGACGGCCCGATCGCGAAGGCGTCGCTGATCCGGCCCGCCGCGGTCACCCATTCCTCCGACCCGAACCAGCGCTATGTGGACCTGCCGCTGACCGTCGACGCCACCGGCACGAAGGTCAATCTCACCACCAACCCGAATCTGGCCCCGCCGGGCTGGTACATGCTCTTCGTCGCCAACTCCGCCGGTGTGCCCTCGGTGGCGCACTGGGTGCACGTGGGGTGAGAGGATCGCCATGAAACACGTCGGAATGCTTGTGGCCGTGGTCTTCGCCGTGGTCGTCTGCGTCGGCGGGGACGCCGCCCTGCCCAGTTCGAGGGCCGAACCGGTCCCGGCGCAGCCCCAGGTACCCGATCCCCATGTGAACGAGTTCGCTCGCCGCCCCGCCGCCCCGGCCCAGCCGCCCGCCGCGCGGGCCGACAAGGCCGCCGTGCCCGAGGCCGTCGACGGCTGCGATCACGCCTACGGCAGCCCGGGACAGTGCGTGCCGTGGAACTTCCCGCCCCGCACCCACGACCGCTGCGCCTGGCTCCGAGACCACGGGCTCGCCGCCCTGCCGGTCCACGGCAAGCGCGACCGGCACAACCTCGACCGCAACAAGGACGGGACCGCCTGTGGCCCCGGGGACTCCTGAACCGCGAAGGACCCGGAACCGCGGGGGTTCCGGGCCTCGTCGGCCGCGGCGGGCGGCCGGGTCAGCTGGCGAAGGTGACCGTCCAGTGCTGGTGGTTGTCCTTGTAGATGACGGAGACGCCGACACGGGTGAGGTTCTTGTCGAGAATGATGGCGCGGTGGGTGGGGGAGTGCTCCCAGAAGTTCATGGCGTTGGCGGGGGTGACGTTGTAGCCCCAGTAGTTGATCTCGGCGATGCGGCTGGTATTCGCGGGGACACCGCACTGCTGGAAGCGGGTCTTGATGTCGCGGCCGAGAGTGTCGACGTGGTTGGAGGGGGAGGAGCCGCGGTTCGCGCTGTCGTTGCTGGCCCATTCGGCGGGGCGGGACAGGACGGTGGTGTGGGTGACGGGCTTCAGACCGTTGGCGGCTCGCAAGTTGTTGATGGCGTTGAATACGTCCGGCTCCTCACCGCGCAGGGCGAGCGACGGGGTGTCGACGTCGCAGTTGGTGTAGGGCGCGGCCTGCGCGGTGGCGGGCAGGGCGAGGACGGTGGCGCCGGCGGCGATGGCCAGGGCGGCGGTTGCGGAGCGAAGGTTCATGGGTTTCCTCGGGGTGGGTGTGAGCGGAGTGCCCCAACGGTCGCGCCGCTCACCAACGAGATCCCAATCAAGCGCTAATCGCCTGGTGGAGCCGGTTTTACTTGGTCAGGCGACCGTGTTGGACCAGCGCCCAGGCGAGCGCGGTGAGGGCCCCGGTATTGGCCAGGGCGCGGACGATATTCCATGTCAGCCAGGGGGTTTCGAAGTCCTTGCGCAGGGCGGCGTAGTCGGCGAGGCCGGGGGCGGCGTCGGTGGCGGTGGCCAGGTTGTTGTTCAGGGGCACGTTGAAGCCCGAGGTGATGATCAGGCTCAGCAGGTTGAGCGCGGCGGCGACGGCGACCCAGATCAGCACCGAGCGCAGGTCCGCGCGTAGATAGAACACCCCGGCCAGCACCGAGAAGCCCAGCGAGCCGAGGAAGCTGAGCATGAACACCGGGTTCACGATCACCACATTGATCTTGTTCATCACCTCGACGTACGTCTTGTCGTCGAACTTGCCCAGCCCGATCATCACCGAGCAGGCGTAGGCGTAGAACACGCCCGCCAGCAGCCCGGTCGTCACCGTGGCGGCGATCAGTGAGATGACCCCGAAGGTCGGGGGCGCGTGCGGCGGATCGAGGACTTCTTCGGCCAGTAACGTGCTGTGCTGCATGTCGTTTCACTCCCTGTCGGATTCGAGTTCGACTCAGCGTCGGTCGATCCGGGGATTCGATCAACGGCGATTCGCGCATGGCCGGATTAGCCCGCGTGATTGATAGCGATCCGGCATGGCGGAAATTGCCAACCAACTGAAACGCCGATGTGTCTGAAAACCCTGCGAAATCGCCGCCGAGCGGCGAGAATTAGCTATGACTGTGCTGCGGATCTGTCCTTCGCGGCTCGGGAACGGGACCCCTTCGGCGGCAGAGGAATCGGAACGATGAGCAGGCTGGCGACCTCGTGCGCGGCGATCTTGGTCACCGCGGCCGTCACGGTCGGGACCCCGGGAATCGGCATGGCGCGGGCGGATACGCCTGCGGCGGAGCCGTGCACCCGCTACACCGCCATTCTCGCGCCGGGCACCTGGGAGACCCATCCCGACGCCGATCCCACCGTCCCCGTGGGCCTGCTCCGGCCGATCGGCGACGGCCTGCAACGGCAGTTCGGATCCGATATCACCGTCCTCTACGCCCCTTATGCCGCAAGCGCTTTCGACCAGGGCCTGACCTACGCGCAGTCGCTGGGCACCCTCGAAGCCCGACTGCGCGAGATGGTGAGCGGCCTGTGCGCGAAGACACGCGTCATGCTCGCCGGGTACAGCCAGGGCGCCGACGGCGTCGGCGACTTCGCCACCGAGATCGGCAATGGCGAGGGCCCGATCACCCCCGACCGGGTGCTGGGCGTCGGCCTGGTGGCGGACCCGCACCGCGACCCGAGAACCGCTCTCCCGCTGGGGACTCCGCAGCCGGGCCACGGCATCGCCGGCATCCGGACCCAGGATTTCGGCGCGCTGACCGACCGCGTGCGCACCATGTGCGCCGACGGCGACCTGTACTGCTCGCTCAATGCCGTGGCGTCCCCGTTCCTTTCGGCGCTCGGCCAGGTGGTGGTCGGCAACCCCGATGCCATCGCCTCCGTGATCCCGCCGGGCACCGATCCCGGCCCGATCTTCGCGCAGGCGATCAAGGTGGGCGCTGGCTGGTCGGCGACCGCGGCGAACATCCCCGCCATCCTCGCCAAGCTCACGGGTCTGCAGGGCCTGATCGAGGCGGGCAATATCCCCGCCGCGCATCAGATCGCGAGTGACCTGAATGCCGCCCTGGCCCCGCTCGTCCAGGCCGCCGCCGGCGTGGACCTGCCGCTGGTCGCTTCGGTGATCCGGGCGGCGGGCGGTGTCGACCCCACCGGCTGGACCGCCGCGGCGAGTGTCCTGGCCGACGCGCTGACCCAGATCGACATCGTGCGGATCGCCGCCAATGTGGGCCGCGTGGAGGAGAGCCTGTTCCGCGCCGCCGATGCCCTGGCCCGGGACAATGCGCTGGCCGCCGCGGCGGAACTGGTGAACCTCACCCCGGCGGGTCTGGATCTCGCGGGCTCGGTGGTCGGCCCCTTCACCTCCGCCATCCGCAGTGACCTGCGCGCGTCCGCCCGCACCCTGATCAGCCTCGGCGATCCGGACAGCGTCAACAACCTGCTGGAGATGACGCGCCAGGGCGTCGACCTGGCCAACTTCTACGCATCCAAGGCGCACGTCGACTACGGCGACGACACCGAGCTGCTGCTGGATTTCCTGGGCTCCCAGGCGGTTTCGTAACTCAGTCGAGAGTGTTGGTCCGAGGCTGCAATCCGGCCGCCCACTTCTCCTCGATCCGGCCGTACCGCCAGGTGAGCAGGGCGGCGGCCCAGGTGACGACGAACAGTCCGACGATCAGGAATCCGATCAGGTTCAGGTCGAGCCCGCTGATCGTGTCCCACGGCCCGCCGGTCCAGCCGAACTCCTCGGCCAGCAGGCCGAGCAGTTCGATCGTGCCGATGATGAGCGCGACCGCGATCGACAGCGACGTGATGGTCAGGTTGTAGTAGATCTTGCGCACCGGATTCGCGAACGCCCACCCGTACGCGAAGTTCATGAACGTCCCGTCGATGGTGTCGAGCAGGCTCATCCCGGCCGCGAACAGCACCGGCAGGCACAGGATGGCGTACCAGGGCAGACCCGCCGCCGCGCTGGTCCCGGCCAGCACCAGCAGCGCGACCTCGGTGGCGGTGTCGAATCCGAGCCCGAACAGCAGCCCGATCGGGTACATCTGCCACGGCTTGGTCACCGACTTCATGACCGGCCCGAGCAGCCGATTCACCAGACCGCGTTGCGCCAGCTGGGCTTCCAGCTCGGCCTCGTCGAAGTCCCCGCTCCGCATCCGCCGGAACACCCGCAGAATGCCGACCAGCACAACGATGTTCAGCAGCGCGATGACGTAGAGGAAGGTCCCCGACACCGTGGTCCCGATCAGCCCGGTGTAGCGGTGCAGAGACGAGGCGTCGTCCTCCACCGGTCCCGCGATCGCCTTGACCCCGAGCGACAGCAGCAGCGCCAGCCCGAACACCACCGACGAATGCCCCAGCGAGAAGAAGAATCCCACCGACAGCGGCCGCTTCCCCTCGCCCATGAGCTTGCGCGTGGTGTTGTCGATGGCCGCGATGTGGTCGGCGTCGAACGCGTGCCGCAACCCCAGCGTGTACGCGGTCAGTCCGACCCCGATGCCGAGCGTCCGGTCTCCGACGCTCAGCTGCTGCGGCGCGACCAGCGCCACCAGCGTCACCCATCCCACGAGGTGCAGCGCCACGATGACCCCGGCCATCGCCCCGAGCCGCACCCATTCCTGCCGAGTCACCCGCATCGATCCACACACCTCTCCACGACCACCCATGGTGCCCGATGGCGTCGAAAGTTCCCCGACCGGCGTGATCGACCACCCGCACCACGATGTGATCGCGCATAGATTCGAGCAGTCCGGGCCCGCGCGGGGTGGGCCCGGACACAAAACAACTGCGCTACTTAAGTTTCGCGTGCATGAGGTAGACGTTGTAGCTGTTCCACGCGGATATCGTGAAATACAGGTCCTTTGCGGTGGACCAGGGGTGGATGAACCCGCCGTAGGCGGTCGGGTAGTCCTCGGTATTGATCAGCGCGACCGGTTCGGTCCACGTGCCCTGCGGGTCGGCGGCGGTGCGCAACACGATCTGCCCGCGCACGGTGTCGAGGTACACCATCCGCCAGCGGTTCGACTCGGCGTCGAACTGGACCGACAGCTCACTGGCCGTGCCGGAGATCAGGGGTGTGGCGAGCAGTTCATTGGCGCCGTCGGCGGGAATCCAGGCGTCCTTGACCCAGTACTGGTACGCGGACTTGTTGAGCACCTGATCCGTGGGCACCCGGCCGAGCCCGATGGTGCCGAGCCGGCCGTTGGGCGTGCCGAACATGTAGACGTAGTCGCCGTGCGGCACCATCGTCGCGACCTGGAAGCGCCCGGCGCCGAACAGGTTGTCCCAGCGCGCCCATTGGGATTTGGTCCAGGTGCGGCCGTGGTCGTCGGACCAGGCGATGCCGCCGAGGTTGGTCCACCACATGCCGGGGATCTTGGACCAGCGATTGACCGACATGTAGGTCAGGTATTGGCGATCGCCGACCGCGAAGCCGGAGGTGGGGATGGTGGTGGTCTCGTAGTTCTTGACCTTGCGGCTGTCCAGGATCTCGGTGGCGTGGCAGCGGGTGTTCTGCACGAAGTCGTCGAGGACCAGGCCCTGCGACAGATCGCGGGTGCTGCTGTAGGCGATCACATTGCTGCGCCAGTCCTGCGTGTCGGTGCCCGCGCCGCCGGGCTTCCAGCCCTTGCCGAAGGTGTCGCCGAAGACGACCGCGACCTGGCCGGGCTTGCTCTCCCACATCAGCCCGAGGTCGGTGCCGTCGACCGACCAGCGGGTGTCGGTGCGGTTGACCGACCCGCGCCCGGTCACCTGATTGACCAGTTCCACCGAATCCACCTGCGGCGCGGCCACCGCGGCGGCCGCGGGCGCGGGCACCGACGGCTGGACGGCCGGGGCGGGCGCGGGCTGCGGTTCGGGCGGTTCACCGCCGGGCACCACGATCGGGATGGGTTCGGGGTCGGGGGCGATTTCGATCTGCGGCAGCGACGCGCTGCCGCCGCCCGGCGGGGCCGGGGTCGGGGCCACGGTGTCGCGGACGTCCGGGCACGGGCTGGCGCACGGGTCCGTGGGCAGCGCGACGTCCACCCGATTGGCGTCCGGCTTCTGCGCGTACTGGCTGACCGTCACGATCTGCGGTACCGGGATGGGCACCTTGATGGTCGCCGGCGGCTGCGAGGTCGATCCGCTCGGGTCGGCCTGCCGATTGACCGGGTCGAATCCCGTTTCTCCACAGCTGTTCACGGGAGCGGGCGCCCACGGTCGCGGCGCGGCGGCGGCGGGGGCCGCGGGCAGCAGCATCACGCCCAGGGCGACCACGGCCGATAGCGACAGCGCCGCAGGGATTTCGGCAGGGTTCGAGCGACGGCGGGATCGAATTCCCATGGGGTAGGCGGCTCCTCGTTCGCGATCGACCCGACCACCTTAGACCGATCTTGTCGCGGGGTGAACCACCGTGAACCGGTCGCGAGATCCGTCGCGTGTGAGGTGGTCGCGGCGCGATCGGGCGCACGCGGCAGACTGAACGGTAATGAAACTCCCCGATCTCCCCGACCTCCCCGTGCGCGGCGCGCTCGGGGAGATCACCGACACGCTGGCCGAGCGCGGCACCGCCGTCCTGGTCGCCCCGCCGGGCACCGGTAAGACGACGCTGGTTCCGCTGGCACTGGCCGCCGCCACCTCCGGGCGTGTCGTAGTGGCGGAGCCGCGGCGACTGGCCGCGCGCGCCGCCGCCTCGCGCATGGCCGCCTTGCTGGGAGAGCGGGTCGGGGAGACCGCCGGATACTCGGTACGCGGCGACCGCAAGGTGGGACCCGGCACCCGCATCGAGGTGGTGACCTCGGGACTGTTGGTGCGGCGCTTGCAGAACGACCCCGAACTGGCCGGAGTCGATGTGGTCGTCCTCGACGAATGCCACGAGCGGCACCTGGACGCGGACCTGCTGCTGGCTCTGCTCCTCGACGCCCGCGCCGGACTCCGCCCCGACCTGCGCGTGCTGGCCACCTCCGCGACCGTTGCGGCGGACCGCCTTTCGACCCTGCTGGGCGGCGAGTCGGAACCATCCGCCCCTGTGCTGGAGGTCCACGGCCGCACCTACCCGGTCGAATTCGATTACGTGCCACCGCTGCCCCGCGAACGCATCGAGCAGCAGGTGGCCCGTACGACCCGCCTGGCCCTCGCCGACAGCCCCGGCGACGTCCTGGTCTTCCTCCCCGGTGCGGGTGAGATCCGCCGCACCGCCGCCCTGCTCTCGGACCTACCCGAGGTCGACGTCGTCCCGCTGCACGGCAGACTGCCCGCCGCCGCACAGGATTCCGCCCTGCGCCCGGGCACCCGCCGGCGGGTCGTGCTGTCCACCGCGGTCGCCGAATCCAGCCTCACCGTCCCCGGCGTCCGCACCGTGGTCGACTCCGGACTGGCCCGCGTCCCGCGCATCGACCACCGCCGCGGCCTGTCGGGCCTTGCCACCGTCCGTGTTTCGGCCGCCGTCGCCGAACAGCGTGCGGGCCGCGCGGGCCGAGAAGGCCCGGGCCGCGCCTGGCGCTGCTGGCCCGAATACGAGCACACCACCCTCCCCGCCTACCCCGAACCGGAGATCCGCACCGCCGACCTGACCCGACTGGCGCTGGAACTGGCCTGCTGGGGCACCGTCGACGGCCAGGGCCTGGCCTGGTGGGACGCGCCTCCGGCAGGCGGCCTCGCCGCGGGGCGCGCGGTCCTGCGAGCCCTCGACGCCGTGGACGACCATGGCGCGGTGACGGATCGAGGCCGGCGCATGGCAGCGGTCGGCCTCCACCCCCGACTGGCCCGAGCCCTGCTCGACGGCGCGAGCGAGGTCGGAGCCCGCGCCGCCGCCGAGGTGGTCGCCCTGCTCGACGACGACGCACTGGCCCCCGGCGTGGATCTGGTCGCCGCCCTGCGCACCCTCCGCGGCGACCGCCCGGCCCGCTGGCAGAAGGAGGCGCAACGCCTGGCGCGCCTCGTCAGCGACGACGTCGACGGTGGTCGGGGCTCCACGCGCGGCGCAGGGTGCGATGATCCGGCTCTCGTTGCGGCACTGGCCTATCCGGAGCGGCTCGCTCGTCGCCGCGCCTCCGGGGCGGCCAGCTATCTGATGGCGGGTGGGACCGCGGTGACCCTGCCACCCGGGAGCGGATTGGGCGATGCCGAATGGTTGGCGATCGCGGTGGCCGGGCGCGATCCGGGCCAATCCGAGGGGCGAATCCGGTTGGCGGCCACAGCGGATGAGGAGCTGGCCCGCCGGGCTGCCGCCAATCTGCTCACGACCGTGGACGAAGTCGACTGGGTCGATGGCGATCTGGTGGCTCGCCGGGTGCGCCGCTTGGGCGCGATCGTGTTGTCCGAGCAGCCGCTGCGCGATCCGAACCCGGACTTGGTCTCGGCGGCATTGCTGCGAGGATTGCGCGCCACCGGCCTCGACCTACTGCGCTGGACCGATGATGCCCGCGGCCTGCGGCAGCGCCTGGACTTCCTGCACCGCACCCTGGGCGCGCCGTGGCCCGCCGTCGACGACGACACCCTGCTCGCCGACGCCGAAACCTGGCTCGCCCCAGAACTTTCCACCGCCCGCCGCCGCTCCGACCTGGAGCGCGTGGACGCCGGTCAAGCCCTCCGCCGCCTGCTGCCCTGGCCCGAGGCCGCCCGGCTCGACGAACTCGCCCCCGAACGCCTGGAGGTCCCCTCCGGCAGCAATGTCCGCCTCGACTACTCCACCGACCCACCGGTCCTCGCCGTCAAGGTCCAGGAGATCTTCGGCTGGACCGAAACCCCGCGCCTGGCAGGCGGCCGCGTGTCGCCTGTCCTGCACCTGCTCTCCCCGGCCCGGCGCCCGGTGGCGGTCACCGCCGACCTGCCGTCCTTCTGGCGCACCGGCTGGCTCCAGGTCCGCGCCGACCTGCGCGGCCGCTACCCGAAGCACGCCTGGCCCGAGGACCCCACCACCGTCGTCGCCCACCGCGGCACCGCCCGCAACGCCAACCGGCAGGGATAGGTCAGGCCGGCGGTACCCCCGAGTCCGCCGCCTGCGCCCGCCTCGCCCTGGGTCCCCGGTGAATCCGAGACCCCCACGGCCACAAGCGCTACCGCCTCGGCATGAGGTGAGTCGGCGTGACCTGTGGCCGACGTGGGACACCCGCGCGGTGTGCGGAATAGTCGGCTCGTCGCGCATGCTGCACTCGTGCGTCCGGGTTCGGACGATGTGGCGACTCGTCTGGTGAGCAGGCGGAGAGGGAGTGTGGCGGTATGCGCGCGATTCGATTCGACGAGTACGGCGGGCCCGAGGTGCTGCGGTCGGTGGAGCTGGCAGTACCGGAGCCGGGTGCGGGGGAGGTGTCCATCGAGGTGGCCTACGTCGGGGTGAATTTCGCTGACTTGCAGGCCCGTTCGGTCGGGTATCGGGTTCCGGCCTTGCCGTATGTGCCGGGGCTGGAGCTGTCCGGGCGGGTGCGGGCGGTCGGTGCGGGCGTCGAGGGGCTGAGTGTGGGGCAGGCGGTGGCCGCGATCTCCGACGGCGGCGCGTATGCCGAGGTCGTCGTGGTCTCCGCGGCGACGGTCTTCCCGGTGCCCGATGGCGTCGATCTGCGCACTGCCGCAACGCTTCCCACGGTGCTGCCGACCGGTTACGCCCTGCTGCACACGGTGGGCCGGTTGCAGCCGGGTGAGACGGTGCTGGTGCAGGCCGCCGCCGGTGGCGTCGGTACGGTGGCCGCGCAGATCGCCAAGCTGGCGGGCGCCGGCGCGGTGTACGGCGTGGTCTCCAGCCCGGCCAAGGCGGACTACGCCCGCGAATTCGGTTATGACGAGGCGTTCTCGAACGAATCGTTCGATGCCGATGTCCGCGCCGCCACCGGTGGCCGTGGGGTGGACCTGGCGTTGGAGTCGATCGGCGGTGACACCTTCCGCCGCACCCTGGAGTCGCTGGCCCGCTTCGGTCGCCTGGTCTCCTTCGGCAATGCCGGTGGCGAGGCCCCGTGGCAGGTCGGCGCGCCCGAACTGTTCCCGCAGGGCCGTTCGGTCGCCGGCTTCTCCATCATGGGCCTGAGCGCCTCCGCCCCGGATGTGTTGCGCGAGATCTCCTCGCACGCCTTCGACCTGGCCACCTCGGGCAAGGTGCGGCTGCCGATCACCGCCGAGTTCCCGCTCGCCGAGGCGGCCGACGCGCACCGGCTGATGGCCGGCCGCTCCTCGACGGGCAAGCTGGTCCTGGCGGTCAACTCCCGGCTGTGATCCGACCGGATTCGATTGCCGCGAGCAGGGATTCGTGGTCGGCGTCGGTCTGGTCGGCGTAGGCCAGCGCGAATTCTCCCATGGCCCGGTCGAAGGTGTCCTTGCCGCCCAGGTAGGCCGCGATGGCCGCCCGGTCCCCGGACCGGGCGTGCCCGCGGGCCAGGGTGTGCCCGCACAGGGCCGCGTACTCGCGCAGCTGTGCGGGCGACATGTCGTCGATGCTCAAGGAACCCTTCATGTCTCGCAGCTGCCGCCAGTAGTAGAAGCGTCCGTCGGGGCCGGTGGCCCAGCCGAGGAAGATGTCACCGGCCGATTGGGAGAGCCGCTGTCCGTGCACGACGCGGTGGCCCTGATGGAGGAACGGGCTGTGGCTCAGGTGCGCCGACAGCACCGAGGGCTCGGCCTGTTTCACCTGGAGGAACAGCGGGTCGCCGGTATTGCGTCCGGTCAGCAGCGCGATGTAGCAGCGGGTGCCGACGCTGCCCACGCCGACCACCTTCATGGCGATGTCGCGGAGTACGTAGCGGTCCAGCAGGACGCGGCGCTCCTCCGGCAGCGTGTCCCGGTAGTCGGTCAGCACCGAAAGTAGTTGCTTCTGGGCCTTTTTCGGCACCGGAAGCAGCAGGGGCGGGTCGGCCTTGATGCGCGGCGCGCCGTCGGGCCCGAGTTCGGTGAGCTTGTCCAACGCGTGCAGGCTGGTGCGCGTCCGCGCCCGGCTGATCACCTTGGCGGTCAGCTTGCGATGCTTGGGCCGCATCAGGGCGGCGACCTTGTCGGCGTCGACCATCTCGTACCAGACGTCGGTCTCGCCGAGCTCGGCCAGCCGGTTCATGGCCTCGCGATAGGCCCGCGCCGCCGAGACGGCGGCCTCGCCCGCCTCCTCGTCGTCGCTGCCATTGGTCCGTGCCGCCACCGCCACGCTGGCCGCGAGCCGCTTCACATCCCATTCGAAGGGCCCGGGCAGCGTTTCGTCGAAGTCGTTGACGTCGAACACGAGTGACCGCTCCGGCGAGGCGAACAGCCCGAAGTTGGACAGGTGCGCGTCCCCGCACAACTGCACGTGCAGTCCGGTGTTCGCGCCGCTCGCCAGATCCCCCGCCATGATGGCGGGCGCGCCCCGGAAGAACGGGAGCCGTCCGGCCGCCATCCGCTCGTACCGGATCCCGATCAGTTCGGGCAGCCGCGTGGCGGCCTGCCGCTCCAGGACCGCCACCGGATCCGGCCGATCCACCGCGGCTTTCCACTCACCCAGCGACCGCCGCGGCACCCGCTTGCGCACCGCCCGCCCCGCCTTCGATCTCGACATGCGCTGACTCTAATGGATTGTGCCAAACCACTATCGACCCGCTGCGCACTCGAAACAATTCGCAGCTATCCAGGAGTAAGTAGCCGCATTCACTCATTTCGAGTACTGGTCCCGGGGAAGTGCTCATGCGCACTCGATTTCGCTGTCTCATCGCGTCCGCCCTCGTCACGGCCGCCGCACTGCTCCTGGTCCCCGGTGTGTCCGGCACCGCGTCGGAGGAACGCGCCGGTGTACTGGGGGACGAATTCCTCTGGGGAGTGGCGGCGTCCGGGTTCCAATCCGAGGGACAGTCACCCGACAGCAATTGGACGCGTTATGTCGACGCGAATCCGGGCTGGGATCGCCTCGGCGGTTCCGTCGATTTCCGCACCCGCTACCGGTCCGATATCGCCCTGGCCAAGAGCCTCGGCGTCAAGGTCTTCCGTATCGGGATCGAGTGGGCTCGACTGGAACCTCGACCGGGAGTGTGGGATTCGTCCGCCTTCGCCTACTACGACGACGTGATCGGAACCATCGTCGCCGCCGGTATGCGTCCGATGCTGACGCTGGACCACTGGGTGTATCCCGGCTGGGCGGCCGACCGCGGCGGCTGGCGCGATCCCGGCATGGTCTCGGACTGGCTCGTCAACATGCGCAAGGTCGTCGACCGATACGCCGCCCGAAATCCGGTGTGGGTGACCATCAACGAGCCGGTCGCCTACATCATGCACGAGGTCCGCCAGAACGGAACCGACGCCGATCAGATGCTCGACAGCGTGGCGCAGGCGCACAACGCCATCTACGACTACATCCACCAGATCCAGCCGAACGCGCTGGTGACCAGCAATGTCGGTTATGTCGCCGGGGCCGAGTCCCAGGTCAACGGACCCCTGATGGACCGTATCGGCGACCGGCTCGACTTCATCGGAGTCGACTACTACTTCGGCTACGAACCGCCGGATCTCGCCGCCGCGAACGCACCCTCGGGCATGTGGGACCTGCCCGTCCGTCCCGAGGGCATCTACTTCGCGCTGCAGCACTATGCACAACGCTTCCCCGGCAAGCCGCTGTGGATCGTCGAGAACGGCATGCCCACCGAGAACGCTCAACCCCGCGCGGACGGCTACACCCGCTCGGATCACCTCCGCGACACCGTCTACTGGCTCCAGCGCGCGAAATCCGACGGCATGAACGTCATCGGCTACAACTACTGGAGCCTGACCGACAACTACGAATGGAGCTCCTACACACCGAGATTCGGGCTCTACACGGTGAACGTGCGCACTGATCCGACCCTGAGCAGAATCCCCACGGACGCCGTCGCCACCTATCGCGCCATCATCGCGCACGACGGCGTCCCCGCCGACTACCTGCCCCTGCGTCCGGTCGCCGACTGCCGCCTGATCGATCCACCCGCCAGCTGTGCCACCCCGGTCTCCGCGTCTCGAGCCGATGGCTGACCATCGGCCCGAGGCGCGGTGAGAACGCTTGTCTCAGGCGAACTTTCCGGGGTTGGCGGCCACGGCCCGGCGCAATGTGGGCCGGTCGGCGCGGTAGGCGTCCACCACCGATTCCAGCTCGTGTGGGCTGGCCCCGTGCATGATCACCGAGTGGCAGCCGAGGTCGTACTCGCGGGAGATCTTCCGCACGCACTGCTCCGGCGTGCCGTAGGCGGCCGACGCGAGCCACTCGTCGGGGATGAGCGCGTCGAGCTGCTCCAGCACGTCGACCGAGGCGGACGCGTCGATCGGGCCGGCCGCCGCGGCGTCCTGGAACAGCTGCGTGCCGCGAATACGCTCCCACACCTGCGGATCCCAGCCATTCGCGCTGATCAGGATGTCGGCGTACGCCTGCATGTAGGTCACCAGACGACCGGTCCGCCGCCGCAGCTGGTCCTCGGGGGTGAGCGCGTCGCTCGCGGTCGCCAGGCAGGACCAGATGCGCACGCTGTCGGGGTCCTTGCCCGCCCGCTCCGCACCGCGCCGCACCGCCGCGACCGAGTTGGTAGTGGCCTCGTCGGAGAAGAAGGTGTGCAGGACGACGAAGTCACCGATCTCACCGGCGAGTTCCATGGTCTTCGGGCCGACCGCGACGAAGCCGATCGGGGGCGCTTCCTCCAGGCCGTTCTGGTGGTACAGCACCGGCCATTTGCCCGCGGGCCCATCGTGATTCACGATCGTCTCGCCGTCCCACAGGCGACGCAGGATGCCGACGAAATCCCGCAGCTGCGCTTCGGTGACGGCGGGCAGCCCGATCGCCTTCCAGTTCGCGGCCATGCCGCGCCCGAAGGCCATGGCGTACCGGCCCTCGGTCAGCGCCTGCATGGTCGACCCGATGGTCGCCGTCACCATGGGGTGCCGGGTGTGGTGATTGGTTGCCGCGGCGGCGATTCCGAGGTCGGTGGTGCATCCGGCGAGACCGCCGGACAGGACCGCGGAGTCCTTGACCGTCATACGCTCGCCGATCATGCACGAGCCGAGTCCGAGGCGCTCCGCGTCGCGGGCCTCGGGCAGCAGGACGCGGGCGTCGGCGGGATGCCGGGTGATGCAGTAGTAGGCCAGTTCGTTCAGTTGGTCGGTCACGAGAGTTGTACTTCCCTGATAGGTTTCGAAAGAAGGGGGGTGGGCGCCGGAGTGTCAGGCGCCGAGTTCGGTGAGCAGTTCTTCGACGATCGCCCGGTGGTGGAGCAGCACCTCGATGTCCTCGGGACGTTCCATCTCGCCGAAGTGGATCTGCCGTCCGCCCGCGCGCAGGAAGACGACCGCGTAGTTGAGGGCGGCGAACATCGTGTACCAGGTGAGGTCGGCGAGCTCGACGCCCGAATGCCGCGCGTAGCTCGCCCGCACGTCCTCCACGCGCATGAAGTCCGGCATGCCGGGGAATCCGAAGTTCACGGCGATCGCGTGAAAGACGCGGTGCCCGAACGTGATCCAGGCGACATCGAGTTCGCGAGGTCCGATCGTCGCCATCTCCCAGTCGAGCACCGCGACCGGTGCGAAGTCCCGGTACATGCAGTTGCCGAGCCGTGCGTCACCCCACGAGAGCACGGTCTGGTAGGACGACGGCTCCGGAAGATTGTCCGTGAGCCACTTCAGGATTCGCTCCACGAGCGGTGACGGCCCGATATCGCGGGCCGCGAACTCGTACCACGCGCGGGCGCGATTCAGGTTCCGCTCGAGCAGGCTGGCGCCGGGCTGCCGCGGGTCGAGGAACGCGAAAGTGGTTGCCGCGTCCGGGATCGCGTGGATCTTCGCGAGCGCCTCGACGGTGCTTTCCTGCACGCCACGCTGCTGCTCCGGGTCGGCGTCGAAGAGCCAGTTGTCGCCGAAGGTATAGGGCATGACATCGGGCGGCACCAGGCCCTCGACCCGATCCATCAGCAGGAACGGCGTGCCCAGCACCTCGCCGGTCGGTTCGAGGAACCGCACCAGGGGGACGCGGACATCGCTGGCCTCGGCCACGATGCGCATGACGTCGAACTGGTCGCGCAGGTTGTAGTGCTCGTAGACCGGGAAGTCGCCGGGGGCGGGCACTACCCGGGCGATCAGTTCGTTGACCTGCTCCGCTCCGGCTTCCTGCCAGCGCAGGGTCAGAGTGAGCGTCTCCGCGGACATGCCGTTGCTGTCGATGCCGGACCCCAGCGTGAGCTCCGGATTCGCGTCGTCGGGCAGCTGGGTGGCCAGCCATTCGGTGAGGCGCGGAATCAGGGCGGCGGTGTCACGGCTACTGCGCTGCAGGCGCATGCCCTGATCATCGGGAGACGGAGACATGAGTCACTCCTGACTGGATTGCGAAAGCTGGAGGTAACAGTGGACCTCCCCGTCGCAATTGTCAACGAGGGTTCTCAAAGAATGTGAGTTAGTGCAGGTAAGACGCTATGGAGTCGACCAGGCAGTGGCGGGCTTCGGTCAGTTCGGCGGGCGAGGACAGCCGGCGCTCGTTATTGATGCCGCGCATGGCCATCGGGATCAGCGCCTGGACCCGATGCACCTTGTCCGCGTCGAGGGGCAGGTCCGCCAGGAAGTACTCGAAGGCCCGGAGCCAGGCGTCCTCGTACCCGGCCATCGCGGCCGTGGTCAGCGGGAAGTCTCCGAGCCGTTCCTGCCGGCCGTTCGGCAATCCGGCCCGCAGCGTCTCCACCGCCCGGCCTTCGGGAGTGTCCAGGATGGTCCAGATGGCATCGACCATCTCCCACACCCGCTCCCGGACGGTCCCGGTCACCTGTGGCCAGCTCTCGGGACTGTTCGCCCCGGTGCGGTCGGTCAATTCGATGAGCACGGCCGCCCACAGCCCGTCGATATCGCCGAACTGATGCTTCAACGTCCCCCAGCTGACCCCGGCCTCCTTGGCGACCCGATTCGCCGACAGCGGTTCCCCGGACCCCGTCGCGAGACAGCCGATGGCCACATCGAGCAGCCGCTGCCTGGTCTCCCGCCCCTTCCGGTTGAGGCGAGTTCCGGCCGCGGATTGCATTGTCGAACTCGTCTCGGTCATCGCCGCTTCCGTTTCGCATGTCCCGAAATCTCGGAATCTCCGATTATCGGTCCGACGATAGCTGGAGGACTTGAGTCTCCATCTGGGGGAGACAGGAAGGTTGGGGCATGGACGACGACACGCTCTTCACGATCGGAGCCCTGGCCGAACGGACCGGCTTGACGGTCAAGACGATCCGGTTCTACTCCGACAAGGGGATCGTGCCGCCGACCGCTCACACCCCGACCGGCTACCGGCTCTACGACGCCGAGGCCGCCACCCGCCTGGAACTGGTCCGCACCCTGCGTGAACTGGGCATCGACCTGCCCACCGTGGCCCGGGTGCTGGCCCGCGAGACCTCGCTGACCGAGGTCGCCGCGGCTCATGCCGATGCGCTCGACGTGCAGATCCGGATCCTGCGGATGCGCCGCGCGGTCCTGCGAGCCGTGGCCGAGCGGGGCTCCCACCGAGAGGAAATGGAACTCATGCACAACCTGATGCGCCTGTCCGAGGCCGAACGCCGCCGGCTGATCGACGACTTCATCGACGCCGCGTACGGCGGCGTGGACGCCAATCCCGCCATGGTGGAGCTGGTACGCACCAGCATGCCCGAACTGCCGGACGACCCGACCGTCGCGCAGCTCACGGCGTGGATGGAACTCGTGGAACTGGTGCGGGACAACGACTTCCGGGAATCGGTCCGGGCCATGGCCGAGTACCAGGCCCGCGAACGCGCCGAAGGCGACACCACCGGCCTGCACCACGACCTGACCGAGGCCGTCCGCGCCGACATCGGCAAGGCGCTCGCCGACGGACTGAGCGCCGACTCCCCGGCTGCCGCCGCGGTGGTCGACGGGCTCACCGCACGCTATGCCGAGACCTTCGGCAAGCCCGACGACGCGCGACTGCGCCGCTGGATCCTGGAACGGCTCGAGGTGGCCGATGATCCACGCGTGGAACGCTATTGGCGGCTGGTATCCGCCATCAACGGCTGGCCGAAGCTGCCCGACATGGGGCCGGTGTTCACCTGGTTCGCCGCCGCTCTCCGCGCCTACCCGGCCTAGGGGTTCCGCCGGGGATTTCCTCGGATGAATCAGGGAGCGATTTGGGGGATCCGCCGGATCCGGGGAAAGGCTGGTCTTCCTTAGCGTTCGAGGCATGAGAGACAGGTCTCGAACGCGGCGGGTAGTGGTCTGGCTGGGTGTGGCGGTGCTGGTGGTGGCCGCCGGGATCGGTGGCGCGTTCACCTGGGTGTACACCTCGGCCGACGTATCCACCGTGGGGAAGGTGGATTTCGTGCGTCCGCTGGCCGTCCCGCCGCTGGCCCAGTCGACCGTGGCGGCTGACGGGACGCGAGAGTTCGAGCTCGACATGCGCTCCGGCAGTAAGGAATTCCTCCCCGGGCAGGTCACCGATACCTGGGGATTCAATGGGGATCATCTCGGACCGACCCTGCGTGCGCGCCGCGGGGAGCAGGTGCGGGTGCGGGTCCGCAATGAACTGCCGGAAGCGTCGACCGTTCACTGGCACGGGATGCACGTGCCCGCCGCGATGGACGGGGGACCGCATCAGATGGTCGAACCGGGTGCGGAGTGGAAGCCGGAGTGGACGGTCGAGCAGCCCGCGGCCACCCTCTGGTACCACCCGCACCCGCACGGGGCCACCGAGACTCACGTCAGCCGCGGGCTGGCGGGCGTGTTCCTGCTCGACGACGACGCCGGCGACGCGCTCGCACTGCCCCACACCTACGGCGTCGACGATCTCCCGCTGCTGGTTCAGGACGTCCGATTCCGCAACGGGCGATTCGATTTCGGGCACGGCGCGTTCCGTGACGCCGGGTTCCTGGGCGACGAGGTGCTGGTCAACGGCACCCTCGCGCCCTACCGCGAGGTGAGCGACGAACTGGTGCGACTGCGCCTGGTCAACGCGTCCCCCGCGCGCATCTACAACTTCGGCCTCTCCGACGGCCGCGAGTTCGCGCTCATCGGCACCGACGGCGGCCTGCTCGAGCGCCCCGCCCAGCTGGAGCACGTGCAGCTGTCCCCGGGTGAGCGCGCCGAAATCGTGGTCCGCATGAAGCCCGGCGAACGAGTGACCCTGCGCAGCGACCGCCTCGACGCCGGACTCGACATGTTCACCAACCGATTCAGCGGCGGCGACGACCGATTCGACATCCTCGAACTACGAGCCGCCGCCACCCTCCGCCCGGCGCCGCCCCTGCCCGACCGCCTCGTCACCCCGCAGACGCCGAAGGCCGCGGACTCGGTGGGGGAGCGGTCCTTCGAGCTGGAATTCGGCAAGATCAACGGCAAGGCAATGGATATGAGCCGCATCGACGCCTCCGTCACACGCGGCGCCACCGAGACCTGGATCGTCCACAACGGCGACGGCACCCCGCACAACTTCCACATCCACGACACCCAGTTCGCGGTCGCGGCAGTGAACGGCAGCCAACCGCCCGAGTCCCTGCGCGGCCCGAAGGACACCGTCTTCGTAGCCCCGGGCTCCACCGTCGAACTGCTCGTGCGCTTCGACGGCCCCGCGGATCCCAACGCCCCGTACATGTTCCACTGCCACCTGCTCTGGCACGAGGACCTGGGCATGATGGGCCAGTTCGTGGTCGTGGACCCGGGACAACAGCCCGGAACCCCTCACCACACCGGCCACTGACCGGCCCACCCTGATCCGCGAGCAGACGCCGATCACCGACACGGTCGGTCAGTGGTCGGCGACCGGGGTGTTCTGGCAGAAGGTGAGCAGCCAGCGGCCGTTCTCCTTGGTCATGCCGTACAGCGGCGTGCCCTCGGACTGGAGTTCGTCGGCGTGGTTGAAGTACTGCTGGCGCACCTTGACCGCGGCCACGTCCGGTCGGATGAAGCGGATGAAGAAGGGTTCGTAGGTGGCGTAGCCGTCCTCGGTGGCGCCGGGCAGTACGGCACGGGTGAATTCGGAGATCTCGGTGAGGCCGTTGAGGAATTTGCCGCCGCCGGTGGTCCAGATGGCGTCGGGGTGGAACAGGGCGAGGAAGGCGTCGGCGTCCTCGGCGCGCTGCGCCTTGGCCACCGCGGCCACGACGGCGTGGATGGCGGTGATGTCTTCGGTCTGCTCGAGCTCCGTGGTTGTCATACCGCCATCTTCGAACCCCAACCCCACTCGAGGTCAAGTGACCAAGATCGATTTACTCCGCCCCGCCTGATGCCAGCGCCGCGATGACCTCATGAGCTGCGCGCTCGCCGGACTCGATGGCGCCCTCGATGTAACCGGCGTGCTCGCGGGCGGTTTCGGTTCCCGACCAATGAATTGGTCCGGTCGGTTCGGCGGGGTGCGGGAAGTAGCCCTCCTCGTGACCGATGCTCGGCAGTGCCGAATAGCCCCCACCCGCGTGAACGTCCTGGTGCCAGGCCTTTTCATGCCAGCCGCGAGGTTCGAGGACTTCGGCGCCCAGGCGGTCGGCGATAGGGCCGAGAATGGTCGAGCGGCGGGCGTCGGGGCCGAGCTCGCCGAGATCGCGCGCTTCGGGACCGGCGACCAGAACGCACAGGTGCCCCGGCCCGTCCGGTGGCGAGGTGTCGAATACCGCCATCCCGGGTTCGGTGAGCACGATCATCTCGGCGTCCGCGCGCTCGCGCCAGAACGGTCGCTCGAAGACGGCGATCGCCTTGTACACCGAACCCATATAGGTGTTGTCCTGCAACCGAATCCGATCGGCGGGCAGCGGCGGCTGGTGTGCGATGCGGGCGGCCATCGGGGCCGGGACGGTCACGATCACCTTCTCGGCGCGGTACGTGCCGGAGGCCGAGTGGATCGTGACTCCGGTGGCGTCACGGTGCAAGGCGGTGACCGGACTGTCGAACACGATTGTGCCGTCGAGTTCGTCGGCCAGCCGTTCGGCGAGGGTTCCCGCCGCCTGGGTGACGAGGTTTTCCTGCGCGCCGCCCGCGGTGGAAACCATTGTGGCGAGCCCGCCTTGGTAGCGGACCAAGTCGAGGAAGGCGTGCATCGAGAATCGGTCGAGGTCGGCGGTGGACGATACCGAGACGAGGACTTCCATCAGGCGTCGCGCTCGGCGGGTCGGTATCCGCCGCAGCCACGACTGGACGCTCTGCCGCTTCCATGACCGGGGTGTCCGGAGCCGGGAGACGGTCTCCCAGATCAGCAGAGTCGCGTTGGCGGCCAAGCCATCTCGACCCCAATATCCGATGGTGGCGCCGTCTTCGACGATGGCGGGCCGTGCGGGGGTGTGCATGGCGAAGACGTCGGCGCCCAGTTCGGCGGCGAGCTTCTCGAAGCGGTGATGGCCGTGGCCGATCCATTGCCCGCCCAGGTCGACTCGCGAGCCGAGCACCGTGGTCTCGGCCAGCACCCGCCCGCCGGGCCGTGCGGCGGATTCGAGCACGAGGACGTCGATTCCCTGCCGGTGCAGTTCGCGCGCGGCGACGAGTCCGGCCATGCCGGCGCCGATCACGACGACGCCGACTTGCCGGAATCCTCGATCGCCGGGGTGATCGATGGGTGGGTGCTGGGTCATCTCGCCACGCTCCAAAAGGCTAAAGAAAGTCGGTCAGCCGTATGACTCACGATAAAACGACTGTGACCCAGGACGCAATAGGCGGTGAAATCGAAGCGGCTACTCGTCGTCGGCGGGCGCCGCGGTGGACCGCGGCCGGGTCCGGCGCGCCACCGGCTGGGGGTCGGCGAAGAGGACGAGCATCTCCAGGGCCTGCTGCAGGTCGCGGCGGGCGCGCTCGGGGTCGGGCTTGGCGATGTACTGCAGTATCAGGCCGTCGACCTGGGCGAGCGCGAGGCGTCCGAGGGTCTCGAAGCCGACCGCGCAGCGCTCCCCGGCGGCCCGCGCGGCCTGCTCGCAGAAGTCGGTGACGACCGAGCTGTAGCTCTCGTACTGCAATCGGGCCAGCTCGCCGGACTCGTTGCGCAGGGAGTAGCTCATCAGCTCGTACTGCATGATCTGCAGTCCGATGCGGTTGTCCACCAGCTTCTCCCAGAAGCTGGTGACCCCCTGGCGCAGGGCGTGCTCGACGCCCTTGTCGAGGTCGAGGTGCGGACGCAGCGCTTCGGAAATGTCGTGGATCACCTTGGTGATGACCCGGCGAAGCAGCTGGTCCTTGCTGGAGAACACGTACTGCAAGGTCCCGAGCGGAACGTCGGCCTCGGCGGCCACGCCGCGCAGGGTGGTGGCCGGCACGCCCACGTCGCTGAGCACCCTGATGGCGGCCGCGATGATCTGCTCCTCGCGCTCGGACGCCTTGACGTAAACCACGGACTCTCCTCGTTCAACGGCCGACGAACCTCGACACAACTCTTGCATATCGGGGATACCGTGACCTACCTTACAGTCATACAGCTGACTGACTCTTTGTCGAAGGACCGGATATGACCGACGTAGATGTTGTGGTGATCGGAGCGGGTCTCGCGGGGTTGACCGCGGCCAGAACCCTGCGCGCGGCAGGGCGCAGCGTGCGCGTGCTCGAGGCGCGCGACCGGGTGGCGGGGCGCAATCACGGCGGCACGCTCTCGAACGGAGTGCCGGTGGAATTGGGCGGCCAGTGGATCGGCCGGACGCAGACCGAGGTGTTGCAGCTCGTCGAGCAACTCGGGCTGGAAACCTTCGCCACCTACGACGACGGTGAGGCGGTCACCCTCTACAACGGCACGCTGACTCAATACGGCGACGAGACTTTCGGCTTGTCCGATGCGGCAGCCCTGGAAGTGGGCCGTCTGCAGGCCGAGCTGGAGGCGCTCGCCGAAACCGTCTCGCTGTCCTCCCCGTGGACCACGGAGCACGCGGCGGAGCTGGATCGCCGGACGCTCGACGAGTGGTTGCGGACGAACACCGGCAATGACGAAGCCCTGGCGTTCTGGGATGCGGTCGTGCCGGGCCTGTTCTCCGCCGAGACGGCGGAGATGTCGTTGCTGCACTTCCTGTTCTACATCAAGTCCGCGGGCATGATCGACATCCTGGTGGGCGTCACCGGCGGCGCGCAGGAGCTGCGTGTCGTCGGCGGAACCCATCACATCAGCGAGCGGCTGGCCGCCGAACTCGGCGACGACGTAGTCACCCTCGATGCCCCGGTGCGTGCCATCGCATACGACGATGACGGTGTGCGAGTGGACTATTCGGGCGGAACGATCTCCGCCGAGTACGCGATCGTCGCGATCCCTCCCACCCTCGCGGGGCGACTGCACTACCAACCGGCGCTGCCCGCCACCCGCGACGGCCTCACCCAGCAGATCCCGATGGGATCCGTCATCAAGATCCAGGTCGCCTACCCGACGCCGTTCTGGCGGGACTCGGGCCTGAGCGGCTTCGCCTTCAGCCTCGACGATCCGATCAGCGTCACCCTCGACAACTCCCCGCCGGACGGAACCTGCGGTGTGATCGTCGGATTCTTCGAAGGAGCCCACGCGCGGATCGCGGGCCGGTGGAGCACGGACGAACGCCGGGCGGCCGTCGTGGCGACCCTGACCAAGCTGTTCGGAACACAAGCCGCGGACCCGGTCGACTACCTCGAATTGAACTGGATGGAAGAGGAATACACCCGCGGGTGCTACGGCGGCCGACTGGGCGCCGGGGTCTGGACCCAATACGGCGCGGCACTGTCGGAGCCGGTCGGCCGCATCCACTGGGCGGGCGCGGAGACCTCCGACGTGTGGAACGGCTACATGGACGGAGCCGTGCGATCGGGCTACCGCGCCGCCGCCGAAGTCGACCTCCGCCTGACTTCCTGAAGGAGAACCGCGACCCCAGCGGAGCAAAGGATCCCATCGGTACGCTCGTGCCCATGGGCGGGGAATTGCTACTGCTGATCGCCACCATCGGCCCCTTGGCAGTGCTCGGATGGGCGGCTGTTCGCGCGAAGCACCGCGGCCTCGGCGGTTCGTTCGTCGGACCGTTCCAGGAGATGTTCGACCCCGGCGCGGCCCGAGCTCAGATCGTCATCGAGGAGAGAGCGGAACTCCCGGACCCCTCGGACTCCGGCGACCCGGACGACGACGATCTACCGAACGCCGTGGTGTACAAGGGCATTCGACTCCACATCAACTCTCGGCGCCGCGCCGAGGGTTGATGGTGATCCAGGAGCCCGGTGTCGACCACAAAGATGGTCGAACGGGTCACGTGGTTGCCGGTAGCGACCCTGCAAGCACGCTCCGCGGCGGGCGAGTGGCGCGCGGTAGTGACCTGTGTCACGCAATGTCACGGGGGTCGGGGGTGGGGTGTCTTCAGGCTCGAACATCGAGCAAGGAGAACATCATGAACATCGCACTGTGGATCGTCACCGGACTGCTGGCTGTCGTCGCGCTCGTCAGCGGCAACATCAAAATGTTCACGCCGAAGGCCAAGCTGGCTCAGGCGCCGGGCGGGCAGTGGACAGCCACCGCTGGCGCCGGGGTCATCAAAACCCTGGGGGCTGTGGAGGTTCTGGCCGCGATCGGATTGATTCTGCCTGCCGTGCTCGACATCGCTCCCACGACGGTTCCTGTCACCGCCGTGTGCTGGTCGTTGCTGATGGTCGGCGCGATGATCACCCACATTCGCGACGGGGAATACAAGGTGATCACCGCGAATGTGGTCTATCTGGCAATGGCGGCCTTCGTGGTGTGGGGTCGGTTCGTCCTCGAACCGTTCGCCGGCTGAGCCTGTAGCCTTGCCGGGCATTTGTGGCCGGGTATGAGGAGCAAGGTGAGCAGCACAACGTCCGACTCGGCGACCGACACGTTCGTCGCCTACCGCAATCTGCTGTTCACCGTCGCCTACGAGATGCTCGGCTCGGCTGCCGACGCCGAAGACGTGCTGCAGGAGACCTGGGTCCGGTGGGCGCAGGTCGATATGGAGCAGGTGCAGGACCGGCGCGCCTACCTGGTCAGGATCACTACTCGGCAGGCATTGAATCGGCTTCGAACCATGAAGCGCCGCAAGGAGTCCTACGTCGGGCCCTGGTTGCCGGAACCACTGCTCACCGCACCCGACGTGGCCGAGAATTTCGAGCTCGCCGAGAGTATGTCGATGGCGTTGATGCTCGTGCTGGAGACGCTGTCGCCGACCGAGCGCGCGGTGTTCGTGCTCCGCGAAGTCTTCGACGTCGGCTACGAGGAGATCGCCGCCGCGGTCGACAAGTCGACGGTGACGGTCCGTCAGATCGCCCGCCGCGCGCGCCAGCACGTCGAGGCCCGCCGCCCGCGCTCGGTCGTTTCCCCCGACCAGGCGCGGGCGGCGCTGGAGTCGTTTCGGACGGCGTTGGAAACCGGTGATCCGCAAGGTCTTCTGAACGTGCTCGCCCCGGATGTCGTGCTGCTCACCGATGGCGGCGGAATCAAGACCGCGGCGCGAGTACCGATCGTCGGCATCGAGCGGGTGCTGCGGAACCTGCTGGTCGGCTTCGGCAAGATCAATGCCACGCTCAGCACCGAACCGGCTGTCGTCAACGGCAACCCGGCGCTCGTCGTGCGCTGGGACGACGAAATCGGCATCCTGACCTTCCGGATGGATGACACCCGCATCACCGGGCTCTACTTCGTCCGCAACCCGGAGAAGCTGACCCATATCGACTCGCCGACCGCGCTCAGCGTGCGGTGAGTATCGACTCGTCGGCGGTGCGGCTGATCAGTTGCTGAGGTCCTGGATGAGGTCCAGGGCCGGGTAGAGGACGGGGCGCAGTGGGCGGAGTCTGGACAACGCCACGATGCGTTCGACGAGGGGGGCGGTGCGGCGGATCAGCAGCCGGGTGCGTTGCTGGTCGGGGCTGCGGTCGTGGACCCAGAACAGGACGATGCCCATGTGGGCCAGCCACAGCAGATTCGGCAGCTCGGCCAGCAGGCGCTTGTCGCCCTTGACGTCCGTGCCGATGACCAGGTCGCCCATGATGGCGGTGGATGTCTGTCGGGCGGGCAGGCTTTCGTCGCTGAACGGGCTGAGCGGGCTGGTGGGTTCGGCAGCGATGGCGAAGAACTTGCCGCCGAACTCGTGGTAGGGCGCGGCCACGTCGACGAAGGACAATTCCATCGTCTCCCATCGGTCGGCGAGGGAGTCGCTGTGCGGAGCCTGCTCGACCCGCTGCTGGTGGAGAGCCTGGATGTGCTGGTAGAAACCCTGGACCAGGTGCTCTTTGGATGCGAAGTAGTAGTAGGCGTTGCCGACGCTGACACCGGCTTCGCCCGCGATCGCGCGCATGGTGGTCTTCGTGAAGCCGTTCTGCTCGAACAGGCGCAGGGCGGCGTCGATGATCTGCTGGCGAGTTTCCTCGCCGCGCGCGGTCGCGGGCTCGGGGCGGGGCATGGGGCTCAGGCTAGTTGGGCGGCGTCGAACACGACCGGGGGGACATCGGCCTGCTGCTCGTTGTGCCTGCTGCGCCGGATCTTGTTCAGGGCGATCAGGTTCGCGAAGTGCATGCCGCCGAGAACGAGCAGGACCAGGCCGAGTTTGCTGGCGAGCTCCTCGATGGCCACGCGCGCGTCGTCGACCGGGACGCTGATGCGCAAGGCCAGTGCCACGAATCCCGCGTTGACGAGCCAGAACCCGATGACCAACAGATGATTCACCGCCTCGGCGAGGTCGCTGTCCCCGTTCATGACATCCACCAGAAACCGTGCGCCGGTGCGATGCAGGACCCGTGCCACCCAGAAGGTGACCGCCAGGCTGATGGTCGTGTAGGCCGCGTATGTGACGACGACAAGGTTCATTTCCCCAGCTCCTCGCTGATTTGAACGTGTTCAACTAGGAGGCTAGGTCATTTTTTGAACGTGTTCAAGAGTGAGCGTCGCGACAGGAGTGTCGCAGGAGCGGATGTGCGCCAGGTTCGGACGTAGGGTGAGGTCCCGTGGAGTCAGACAGCAAGCTGGAAGATCTGCGGTCAGCGCTCTCCTGCGTTTTCGAGAAGCTCGGTGCCGAGAGCCTCACCGAGCCCGACCGCGTCGAGTTGGTGGCGCGCGCCGAGGTCGTTCAGGAGCAGATCGACGCGATCCAGGACGTCATCGACGACGAGGAGGGGCTGCGATGATCCCGTCCATGGACGAATCGGTCGACCCGCGGATCCGGGAAGCGGCCCTGGACGGCGCGTGAGATCGCCGACGTTCCTCGGCGGCGGCGACGACGAAGTATCGCAATTCGCGCGTCTCCATCAGGTTATCGAATCCGGCGTCTACCACGACCGATACCCGTGCGGTATCGCCGTCCACCCAATCGGTCTTGGACGACCGAACCAGATTTGCCGCATGGTCGACGGTATGAGTGATCGGAAGATCGCGCTGGTGACCGGCGCGAACAAGGGAATCGGATACGAGATCGCCGCGGGCCTGGGCGCTCTCGGCTGGCGAATCGGTGTGGGCGCGAGGGATGAGCAACGCCGCGACATCGCCGTGGAGAAGCTGCGTGCGGCGGGGATCGACGCTTTCGGCGTGCCGCTCGATGTAACCGACGACGCGAGTGTGGCGGCCGCGGCCGAGTTGATCGCCGAGCAAGCCGGAGGGCTCGACGTTCTGGTCAACAATGCCGCGGTCGCCGGCGATCATCCACAGACACCCACCACGGTGGATCCCGCGATCCTGCGGAACGTAGTGGACACCAATGTGATCGGCGTCGTTCGCGTCACCAACGCGATGTTGCCGATGCTGCGCGTGTCTGCCTCTCCGCGCATCGTGAACATGTCCAGCAGCGTCGGTTCTCTCACCCTGCAAACCACGCCCGGCCTGCCCAGTACCGAGATCGGTTCCTTTGCCATCACCGCGTACATGGCATCGAAGACGTTTCTCAACGCCGTCACGATCCAATACGTCAAGGAACTGAGCGACACCAATATCCTGATCAACTCCGGCTGCCCCGGTTTCACCGCCACCGACCTCAACGGCTTCCGAGGCATCCGCACGCCAGAGCAGGGCGCGGCGATCGCGATCCGCCTGGCGACCCTGCCCGACGACGGCCCGACCGGCGGATTCTTCGACGACGCCGGCGTGGTGCCCTGGTGAAGACCATGCCGAAGGCAGTCAGGTACAACGAATTCGGAGGGATCGACGTCCTGCGGATCGACGAGGTCGACCGCCCCGTACCCGGCCCCGGGCAAGTCCTCGTCGAGGTGCGGGCCGCCGGCATCAACCCCGGTGAGGCGGCCATCCGCACCGGCGTGATGGCGCACATCTTCCCCTCGACCTTCCCATCCGGCCAGGGCAGCGATCTCGCCGGAGTCGTCGCCGAAATCGGTTCCGGAGCAGACCGATTCGCAGTCGGCGACGAGGTGATCGGATTCTCCGACCGGCGGTCCGCCCAAGCGGAGCTGGTCCTGGTCGACGTCGACAAACTCGTCCCCAAGCCGAAGAACGTCTCCTGGGAGGTGGCGGGCGGCCTCTACGTCGCCGGCGTGACAGCCTGGGGCGCAGTCCATTCCGTTCAGCTGGAGCCGGGCGAGTGTGTCGTGATCTCCGGAGCAGCCGGAGGAGTCGGCTCCCTCGCCGTCCAACTCGCAAGCCGTACCGGTGCCATGGTCATCGGCCTGGCGAGCAAGCCCAACCACGAGTGGCTGCGACGCCATGGCGTCATCCCCCTCGAGTACGGCGACGCCGTAGCGGACCGCCTGAAGGCCACCGCCCCCAACCGCATCCACGCCTTCATCGACACCCACGGCACCGGCTACGTCGACCTGGCCCTCACCCTCGGGGTTCCCCGCGACCGGATCAACACCATCGCCGACTTCGCAGCAGCCGCGAAACATGGCGTCAAAACCGAGCCCGGCCCCAACCCCAGACCAGGCGCCGAGATCCTCACCGAACTCGCCACCCTGATTGCCGCCGGCCACTTGGAAGTCCCCATCGCAAACGTCTACCCCCTAACGCAGGTCCGCGAGGCCTACACCGAACTCGAACGCAGACACACCCACGGCAAAATCATCCTGAAGCCCTGACCGACACAGCATTTCGGATGCCGCGCGACCACACCTCCGGTATCCCACAGAAGATCTACGGTCGGTCGAACTCGCCGTCTCTGACCCCCAGGGTGAAGACGTCCCACTCGCTGGGGTTGAAGGTAAGGGCCGGTCCGGTGGGGTTTTTGGAGTCGCGGACACCGATTCTGCCGGAGTCGAGGAAAGCGACTTCGACGCATTCGCCTTGGGGTTGGCTGTAGCTGCTTTTGAACCAGTTCGGCACGGGTAGTTCGCTATTCACGCTCGTACTCCTTCGCGATGGTGCAGTGCGGCTTGTCCGATGACCACGTCCATCGCGACGGGGCTGGCCGGGGAAGGGGTCTGGCTATTCGGTGAGGAGTTGTTTGATGACCCATTGTGCTGCTTCGGGTTGCATGGGGAGGGTGGCGTGGGTGGAGGGGCTCGCTTGGGGGTATAGGTCTTCGAAGTAGTCGTTTTCTACGCGGGGGTCGTTGATGAAGGAGGCTGGGCCGGGTGGGGTGAGGACTTGGTCGCGGTGGGTGGCGAGGACTGCGTAGATGACGCCGGGGACGGTTAGTCCGTCGGTGAGGAGGGCTTGGGTGACTTGGGATCCGGCTAGGCAGTCGAGGGCGCCTGCTACTCCGGCGAAGATGGTGGAGCGCAGGGGGTCTGCGGGGTTGTCGAGGATTGCGGTGAGGCCTTCGGGGGAGCCTGGGAGGTCGAGGCCGCCGATCAGGGTGGCGGCGGTTGTGCCTGTGGTGACCGGGGCGAGGTAGGTTGCGCGGTCGACGTGGGGGCCGCCGTGGAGGAATTTCAGGTAGTAGTTCGCTACCAGGGCGCCTGAGGAATGGGCGACGATGTCGACATGGGTGGCTCCGGTGGTGGCGAGCAGTTTCGTGATGAACGCCCCCAGTTGGTCCGCTGACTCCGCTACCGGTGCCGCTGCTTGCATCGGGCCGATGATTCCGTAGCCGAAGATGAAGGGGCAGCCGCCGAGATCTCTTATGCCGGTGGTGATTCCGGACATCTGCATTTCCAGCGTGCCGCGGATGTCTCCGACTGCCCCGAAACCGCCCAGCACCACAACGGGATTCGGTTGGGCCGGTGATGGCACGCAGTCCAGCACCGGTTCGAGTGTGGTCGATGTCAGCGCGGCTCCGAGGCGATGTGGCCGTTCGGAGAGTTGCCCTGTCCCGCTGTGCCGGGCCGGCCCGGAGGTGGACTCTGGTGGTCTGTCGATCGGGGCTGCCCAGGCCGGGGTGACGCTCGAGCCGATCGCGGCCGCCGTGACCGCGACAACGGCGCCGACCCGATTCCACGAGTGTCTCGCTCTCGGCACCGGGTTCGTCTCGGTTGCCGGTCTCGCATCCCTCACCGAAATACTTCGTCGGGCGGCCGAGTTCGGACGACTGGTTCAGCGTGTCGGCGGCGTGCCCTACGCTCCCGGGATCGGAAGGAGTGTGCGGTGAGTAGGCGCGGATGGCTGTTGTTCCTGGGTATGGGCGTTATCTGGGGCGTGCCGTACGCGATGATCCGGGTGGCGGTGGGGGAGTTCGATCCGGTGTTCGTGGCGTTCGGGCGGACGCTGCTGGGTGCGTTGGTGCTGCTGCCGGTCGCGCTGTTCACGAAGGTGCTGTGGCCGGTGTTGCGGGAGTGGCGGTGGGTGCTGGTCTACACGCTGGTCGAGATCACCGGGCCGTGGCTGCTGATCGGGCACGCGGAGACCCGGCTGACCAGTTCGACGGTGGGGCTGCTCATCGCCGCGGTCCCGTTGATCGCGATCGTGATCACCACCCGCCTCGGACACGAGGGTCTCGAGACACGCCGCGTCCTCGGCCTGGTGATCGGCTTCGCGGGTGTGACCGCACTGGTCGGTCTGGATATCGATATGTCGAATCTGGGCGCGCTGGCCGCCATCGGGGTCAGCGTGATCGGCTACGCCCTGGGCCCGATCATCATCGACCGCAAGCTGAAAGAGCTACCGCCGATCGGCGTGGTCACCGCGTCGCTGGTCTTCGCGGCCACCCTGTACCTGCCGTTCGCGCTGTGGCGCCTGCCGTCTCATTTCCCGGCGGCCGCGACCTGGTCGGTGGTCGGGCTGGGCCTGTTGTGCACCGCGCTGGCGTTCGTGGTCTTCTTCGCCCTCATCGGCGAGGTCGGCCCGTCCCGCGCCACGGTCATCACCTACATCAATCCGGCCGTGGCCCTGCTGATCGGCGTCTCGCTGCTGAACGAGCCGCTCACCGCCGGCATGGCGATCGGCTTCCCGCTGGTGATCCTGGGCTCCATCCTGGGCACCGCGCGGGCCAAGCGGCCCGAGGACGCCGTCCCGGTCCGCGCCTAGTCCCCGGACTTCTCGGACTCCTTCGCCGCGGCCTCGTCCAGTTTGCGCTGCTTGCGAGCCCCGCCCTTGCGCTCGATCCGCGGATCCTCGCTGACCTCGTACCGCTTCACGTACTCCCCGAGGAACGCCTGCAAGGTGGCGGTCGCCGGAATGGCCAGCAGCGCCCCCACCGCCCCCAGCAGCGCCCCGCCCATGATCACCGACAGCAGTGCCACCGCCGGATTCACGTCCACCGTCCGCGCGGTGATCCGCGGCTGCAGCACATAGTCCTGAATCCACTGGTAGACCACCACGAACAGCAGAATCCACACCGCGTCGAGCGGTCTGATGGTGAGCGCCACCAGGATCGGCAGCACACCCGCGATATAGGTTCCGATGGTCGGCACGAACGAGGCCACCACACCGAACCAGATGCCCAGCGCCAGCGCGTTGGGTATGTCGAGCAGCCACAGGAACGCCCCGTGCGCGACGGCGGAGATGACCGCCAGCAGCGCCCGCGAATAGAGATACCCACCGGTCTTGTCGATGGCCAGGTCCCAGGCATGCAGCACCGCACCCTGTTTCGCGGGCGGCAGCAGCGAGCACACCGAGCGTCGCAGCTTGGGCCCGTCGGCGGTCATGTACACGCTGAACAGCGCGATGGTGATGAACTGCGCCAGCCCGCCCAGCACCGTGCTCGACAGCCCCCACACATTGTCGGCCGCACGCGCGGCATAGGAACTGATGATGTCCGAGTCCTTGAACAGCCGATCGCGCAACTGATCCAAGGTGAAATTCTGGTGGAATACGCGATTGACCCAATCCACCAATTCGCCGACCAGCCGCGGCAGTTCGCTCACCACATGGGACACGGTCTCGACCAGGAGCACGCCCAGCGTCGCGAGGAATCCCGCGGTGCACGCGAACACGATGACGAACACCAGTCCGGTGGCCAGTCCGCGATTCACCCCGCGCCCGGCGAGCCCGTCCACCGCCGGCTCCATGGCGAGCGACACGAAGAACGCCACCGTCATCATGATCGCGATCCCGATGAGCTGGTGCGCCGCCCAATTGGCGAGCTCGAACAGTCCGAGCAGGGCCAGCGCGAGCACCATGGCGCGGGGGAGCCACGCGGGCATGGCGGTCCGCTGCGGCGGGTCTGGAGTGTCGGCGGCCACCGGGCCAGTCTCGGTTACCGGCGGGTCTTTCCGGTTACGACCCACCGAAGCAGGTCAAATCGAACTTTTGGTGGACAAATCTGACAAATCTGGACGGTCTGTTTACTTCTGATGAACGAAACCGAGACCCATTCGGAGAGAAAGGTTTTCCCGCGATAGTGTGCAGGCATGCGGGAGGGCGGCCAAGATATGCGAGTGCGCACGAAATTCTCCAGCGAACTGATGGCGCTGACCGAGGAGCTCGCGCATATGGCGCAGCTGACACAGGAGGCCTCCGAGCGGGCCACGGCGGCGCTCCTCGGCGCCGACCTGACGGCCGCGTACGAGGTGTTCGCGCTCGAGGAGCAAGTGGAGATCGAGCACGCCAAATGCGAGGACCGGTCGGTCATCCTGCTGGCTCTGGAGGCCCCCGTGGCCCGCGATCTGCGCCAGGTCATCACCGCCATGCAGATCGCCGACGACCTGCTGGCGGTGAGCCGATCGCTGAGCCGCGTCGCCGACGTGGTGGTGCGTCGCTACCCGAACCCGGTGGCCCCCGAGCACGTCCTGGACCTGCTGGTGGAAATGTCCGGCGCGGTCACGCATCTCGCCACCGGCTCGGTGAGAGTCATTGCGGCGCAGAACCCGCCGCGCGACCGCGTGCTGATCCCGCGTGACGAGAACCTGGAGCGCCTGCGCGGCCGCCTGGTGGAGCTCGCCGCCGACGACGGCTGGGCGCACGGCTCGGCCATGGCCATCGACATCGCCCTGCTGGCCCACCACTTCGAGCGCGCGGCCGACCACTGCGTGCGCATCGGCCGCCTCATTCGCTTCTTCCACACCGGCATTCCGCTCTACGCGCAAACGGAGGCGTAACCACCACCTCCTGTGAGGGGCCCCGATCGGCGGGAGTAAGCTGCCCGAATTGCTTCATGGCGAGGTCTTTTCGAGTAGCACCGCACGTACGGCAAGCCGAAATCCGACAAGGGCCCCAAACATGCCAAACAGCTCTACCCAGGCATCGGTATCCACCCCGTCGCGGGTGGCAGCGCCGGTCCGGGTCGCACCGACCACCGAGAAATCAGCGCCGAGCGAGCCCTCGGCGCCGGCCGAGAGAACACTCTCGCACCGCCAGATCATGACCATCCTGTCCGGCCTGCTGCTCGGGGTGTTCCTCGCGGCGCTGGACCAGAACATCGTCAGCGTGGCGATCGTCCGCATCGCCAACAGCCTGCACGGCTTCGACAAACAGGCCTGGGCCACCACCGCCTACCTGATCACCGCCACCATCTCGACGCCGCTCTACGGCAAGCTGGCCGACATCTACGGCCGGAAACCCTGCTACCTCATCGCCATCGGCGTCTTCGTACTCGGCTCGGTGGCCTGCACCTTCGCCACCTCCATGTACCAGCTGGCGGGATTCCGCGCGCTGCAGGGCGTCGGCGCGGGCGGGCTCATGTCGCTGGCCTTCACCATCATCGGCGATATCGTGCCGCCCCGCGAAAGGGTCAGGTACCAGGGCTATTTCATGATGGTCTTCGGCATCGCCACGGTGCTGGGCCCCGTCCTGGGCGGCTTCTTCTCCAACGCCGACCACATCCTCGGACTGTCCGGCTGGCGCTGGGTGTTCCTGGTGAACGTGCCGATCGGCGCGCTCGCGCTGGTGGTGGTCGGCAAGGTGCTCGACGTGCCCTTCGAACGGCACCGCCACCGCACCGACTGGCTCGGGGCGATAACCCTTGCGGCGGGCACGGTTCCGCTGCTCATCGTCGCCCAGCAGGGGCGCGAATGGGGGTGGAGGTCGCAGCACGCGCTGCTCTGCTACGGCATCGCGGCCGCCGGGCTGACCGCCTTCCTCATCGTGGAACTGCTCATGAAGGACTCCGCGCTGATTCCCTTGCGGCTGTTCCGCAGTCGCACCTTCAGCATCGCCATCCTGGGCGGGTTCATCGTCGGCGTCGCCATGTTCGGCGCGATCGTGCTGGTGCCGTTGTACTTCCAGGTGGTGCGCGGGTACTCACCCACGCGCTCCGGGCTTTTCATGCTGCCGCTGGTGCTGGGCATCATGCTGGGCGCGCAACTGTCCGGGCTGGTCACCAAGTTCACCGGGCGCTACAAGGCGCTGCCGATCCTGGGCTCGCTGATCATCGCCGCCGGATCGGTGCTGTTCGCGCTGGTCCGCTTCGACAGCCCGCTGTGGCAGCCGCTGCTGTACTGCGGCGTCATCGGTTTCGGCCTGGGCGGCTGCATGCAGACGCTGATCATCGCCGCCCAGAACGCCGGACCGCGCGCCGACATGGGCGTGTCCACCGCGTCGGCCACCTTCTTCCGGCAGATGGGCGGCACCCTCGGGGTCGCGGTGTTCCTCACCATCCTGTTCAACCTGCTGCCGCGAAAGATCCTGGCGGCCTTCGGCGGTCAGCTGCCACCCGGCTTCGACGCCGCGCAGCTGGGGCGGATCGAGGCCAATACCAGCGGCATCGCGGACCTGCCGGAGCAGGTGCGCACACCCATTCTGACCGGATTCACCCACGCCATGGGCGGGGTGTTCGCGGTGGCCGCCGCCGTCGCGGTGGTGGCGGCGGTCGTGCTGCTGTTCATGAAAGAGATTCCGCTGCAGGACACTCCGGTACCGGTCGCGGTGGCCGAGGAGGAGCTCGTCGAGCCGGAGCTCGAACCGGACCCGGAGTTCGACGCGGAGCCGGAGTTCGTGTTCGAGGAGGCGCCGGGGCTGTCGGTGTCGGGCCGGGTGCACCGGGAGGACGGGCAGTCGGTGCCCGACACCGTGCTCACCCTGATCGACCAGCGCGGACGTCAGGTCTCGCGGGCCGTCGGCGACGCGGACGGCGAGTACCTGATCGGTGCGCCTCGGACGGGCGGGTACGTGCTGATCGTGTCCGCCTACGGCTATCAGCCCGCCGCGGTGAGCATTTCGGTCGGTAGCCGCCCGCATCGGCTCGATGTCGCCCTGCTCGGCTCCGGCGAGGTGTCGGGCGTCGTGCGGTCGGCGGGCCGGGGCGCGCCGCTCGGCGACGCGACCATCACCCTGACCGATCACTTCGGTGACGTGGTCGGCTCGGCCGTCACCACCGCCGACGGCGACTTCATCTGCCGCGGCGTGCTGGCCGGGACCTACACGCTGGTCGCGGTGGCCGAGCACATGCGGCCGTCCGCGGTCACCCTCACCGTGCCCGACAGCGGAATGCTGCGCCACGACATCGAACTCGCGCCGCGCGCGGTCCTGGCCGGATCGGCATGCAACGAGCGCGGCGACGGCATCCCCGACGCCCAGATCACCGTGCTCGACGAGGCCGGGGACCTGATCGCTGTCACCCGCACCGACGACACCGGCCACTACGTGGTGCCGGATCTCGCCGAGGGCCGCTACACCGTGATGGCCCGCGGCTATCCGGCCGCCTTCAGCCGGGTCACCGTGGCGGACGGCGAAGTGGCGCACGATGTCCTGCTCGGGTACGAGCGGATGGAGGCGGCGAGCGTCGACCGCAGGGAGATGGTGGGCGCGGAGCTGCGGGAGGTGGCGGACCGGGTTTGAGACTTCGGCGAGCAGGACGACGGTCCAACTGCTAGGTTCCGCACTGAAAACAGTCCCCTCTTCGGTATTGGGACTGATCCAGGGGAGACCAGACATGAAGACCTCGCGCGCACTGCTCACCGCCGCCGCCCTCGCCGCCGTCCTGCCCGCGGGGGCCGCGTCCGCCGAACCGCCCGCCGCCACGATCAACGAATATGTGGCCCTGGGCGACTCCTGGGCCGCCGACGCCACCCTCAGCCAGCTCAGCACCGCGTTCACCCCCGCGCCCTGCGCGCAGAGCGCCCACAACTACGCCAAACAGGTGGCCGCGGCGCTGGCCGTGCCGGTCTTCCGCGACGCCACCTGCGGCGGCGCGGTCACCGCCAATATGACCCAGCCGCAGCACACCGCGCTCGGGTCCAACGCACCACAGTTCGACTCGCTGACCGAGTCGACCGACCTGGTCACCCTCGAAATCGGCGGCAACGACGCGAATCTGGCGGCCATCGTCACCGACTGCATCACCCTCGACCCCGCCATCAGCCCCTGCCTGAACTCGATGGTCGCCGACGGCGTCGACCGGATGTCGCAGAACATCGCCCGGACCGAGCCGCGCGTGGCCGCCACCATCGCGGGCATTCGCGAACGCGCGCCGCACGCCCGCATCCTGCTGCTCGACTACTTCGAGGGCATCGGCCTCGACGGCGGCTGCTGGCCGGTCATCCCGATCTCCGACGGCGACGCGGTCTGGCTGGGGCAGAAGCTGATCGAACTGCACACCATGCTAGAACGGGTCGCCTCGAGCACGGGAGTCGAATTCGTCGACACCTACGCCGGCAGCGCGGGCCACGACGCCTGTCAGCCCGTCGGCACCCGCTGGGTGGAGGGGCTGCTGCCGTTCTCCGGCAACCCGGTCGGCCTCGCCGTCCCCTTCCACCCCAACCAGCTGGGCGCGGACTATCAGGCCCGGCGGGTGCTGGAGCAGCTCGCCGCGTCCTGACCGCTCAGTTCCGGGGGCGGATCCACACCCGGTTGTCGTGGAACACCGCGCCACCGCCGAAATCCGAATCCCGTTCGGCGACGGTGGCGTTGACGGTCGCGCCGCCGGAATGCTTGGCCCAGCGGCCCTTCGGGGTCGCGGCCACACCCGGGCGGACCATGTCCGAGACCTCGGCGAGGGCCTCGAAACTGCCGCGGTCATTGCCGACGGTCACCGGATCGCCGTCGGCGATACCCCGCGCGGCCGCGTCGTCCGGATGGATGGCGACGCGGAGTTCGCCTGCGCGGCGACGCAATTCGGGATTCGAACCGAACCCGGTATTGAGGAAGTAGTGTGACGCCGCCGAGATGAGCACCAGGCCGTCACCGGGATCCGCGGGCGGGGTGTATCCGGCCACCGGATCGTGTCCCACCGCCGCCACCTGGTCCGAGACGAACCGGAGCTTGCCGTCGGGCACCGGGCCCGGCTCGATCTTCAGGAACCCGTCCGCGCGCAGCCGGTCCACGTCGTACTGTTTCAGCAGCTGGTTCGCCAGCTCCTCATCGGACTCGTAGAGCGCCGGCTCGGTCAGCCCCATGCGCCGGGCCAGCCGCCGGAAGGTCTCGGTGGTGGGCAGGCATTCGCCGGGCGGGGCCACGGCGGGCTCGTTCCAGACCAGATACAGATTGCCGTAGGCGGCCAGCACATCGAGGTGCTCGGGCTGCATGGTGGCCGGGAGGACGATATCGGCGTAGTCGACCGTGTCGGTCGGGAAGTGCTCCAGCACCACGGTGAACAGATCCTCGCGCGACAGGCCCTCGACCACCCGGCGCTGATCGGGGTTGGAGCCCACCGGATTTGCGCTGATCACGAACAACGCGTGCACCGGAGGACCGTCCGGGGCCAGCAGCGCCTCACCCATCCGCGTCATCGACAGCGTGCGCACGGGATGCGGCAGCAGATCGAAACGGGTCAGGGCGTCGATGTCCAGGCGGAAGTGGCCGCTGGTCGAATAGTGCAGCCCGCCACCGGGAATCGCCCAGTCGCCGGTGACGCCGGGCAGACAGGCCAGGGTGCGCAGCGCCATACCGCCGCCCGCGTGCCGCTGCATACCCTGCGAGGCGCGGATGGCGGTGGGGCGGGTGGTGGCGATCCGTTCGCCGAGCGCCACGATGCGCTCCACCGGCACGCCGGTGATGGCGGCGGCCCGCTCGGGCGGGTACTCGGCGATGCGGGCGCGGAATTCGGGCCAGCCCTCGGTGTGGTCGGCCAGGAACTCCTCGTCCTGCGCGCCCAGCCCGACGATCACGTGCATGAGGCCCAGCGCGAGCGCGGCATCGGTGCCCGGCAGCGGGGCGAGATGCTCGTCACAGCGTTCGGCGGTCTTGGTGCGCACCGGGTCGATGGCGACGGTGTACGCGCCGCTGTCCTGGATGAACTTCCAGACGTGATGGCCGGAGGTGAGCGGATTGGTGCCCCACAACAGGATCAGCTTCGACTTCGCCAGGTCCTCGGGATCCATGCCGCCGGATGTGCCCAGCGTGTACCGCAACCCGACCGTGCCCGCGACGGAGCAGATGGTCGGGTCGTGCCCGGACGCGCCGAGCGCATTGAAGAAACGCCGCCCGGAAAGACCCTCCAGCCCTTGGATGAAGCCGAGGCTGCCGGTGCCGTGGAACGGCCACACCGCTTCCCCGCCGTGCTCGGCGATGACCGCGGTGAGACGGGTGGCGATCTCGTCGAGCGCTTCGTCCCAGCTGATCGGCTCGAAGCGGCCCTCGCCCTTGCGGCCGACGCGGCGCAGCGGACGGGTGAGGCGTTCAGGGGAGTGGACCTGCTCGAGGTAGCGGTTCACCTTGACGCACAGCGCGCCCCGGGTGACCGGATGCTCCTTGTTGCCGCGCAGGCCGGCGGCCTGGCCGTCCTGGACGTCCACCACCCAGGAGCAGGCGTCGGGGCAGTCGAGGGGGCATGCTCCCAGTACCTTCACGTACTAGATCGTATGCAGGGGCTCCGACACCCGCGAAAGGCGAGGATACGGCCGGTTTTCCAGTGCGACACGCCTATGCCGTCATGTGACGACACGCGGTCGAGCTGGGGTAGTCTCGGCCCGCGGCTAATCAGCCGCAACAGGAGTGCGGGGGCGGAAGTGCGCGGTGGAATGGGAGATTCATGATCACCCCCGGCCGAGGTCTAGTCGGTGTCGTGTCAGGTTGCGCGGCGCTACTGACCGGCTGTGCGCACGGCGGACACGCTGAACCCACGCACGCGCACCAGTCCAATGCCGAGCAGTCCGTCGGTGATACCGCCGAAATGCAGCGCAGCGCCTTCGTCACCGCCTGCGCGGGCACCTCCGCGGGCTGGCAGGCGACCGCCGTGGTCAGCAACCGCGATGTGGTGGAGCACCGGTATCTGGTGGTGATCAGCTTCCAGACGCCCGAGTCCGCGGATCTGGAACGCACGCGCACCGAGGTATTGGTGGCGCCCGGCGCGACCCAGGACTTCACCACCGAGACGCTGCTGGATCCGGTGGCCCGGCCACAGACCGTGCGGTGTGTGCTGCGTGGTGTCGAGCAGCTCTGATCGATACTCGCTATTCGGGCGCGGGTCGGATGGGTCCGTCACGAAAGTTGCGCGGGGACAGGGGCGGACGCCTAGGATCACCAGCGCCGGCCATGCTCCGTGGGCCGCACCAGTAGGAATAGCTGAAGGATCACTGACCGTGCGTGGGTGACCAGGCGCGTTCTCCGGATGTGGATTTGTCGGTGCCATGGTGCATGCTCTTGGCACGCAGCTGTCCGCCCCGTCCGCCCCGGAGTGCCCATGTCGACCCGTACCAAGCCACAGCCCTTGTCGGATACCGAGATTCGGGAGATCGCCGCGGAAATCGACGCTGGCAGACCGCCTATGGTGTGGTTCACCGCGGCGGCGGTCGGTGTCCCGGAAGGTCGTTCCGGCAAGGTGATGTCCCTCGGTGATCCGTCCGAGGGCGATTTCCTGCAGGTGAAGCCGACGGGCTCGAAGGACGTGCTGTCCTTCGGTCCCACCGAGGTGACCCTGTCCAAGCCGGCCCGGCAGAACCCGGCCAAGCCGGCCGCCGCGCCGGCGTCCGCCGCCAAACCGGCGAGTGCAACCCCCAGAACGGCAACCAGGAAGGAACCGACCGTGACGATGTCGTCCCCCGCGACGATGCCGGCCGCCGCGCCGAGCACCCCGCCCGCTCCGGAAGCCACCCCGCAGCCGGCCGGCGAGCCCGCCGCCGAGGCCAAGAAGGCCTCGCGCCCGGCCCGCAATGCCGCCGCCGCCGCGAAGAAGCCGAAGACGCCCGAGGTGACGGTCACCCTCAGTGGCACCGCCGAAGGCGAGTGGACCCTCGATGTCGTGAATGGCAAGAAGCGCGCCATCAAGGGCCTGGTGGTCACCAGTTCCGCTGTCGCCCAGGCAGCCAAGATCCTGCATCCCGAATTCGCCGAGGTCGTCGACTCCATCCACGAGTCGGTCCGGTCCGCCCAGCAGGCCAAGGTGGAGCAGTTACAGGCCGAACTCGAGTCGGCCCGCCGGCTTTTGGAAGACCTGGCCTGAGCGGCGTCCGACCGGCTCGAGCGTCCGCGTTCGGGCCCGATGGTTCGGACTCCGGCCTGAAGGCCGACGGCCCAACCCTTTTCGTGTGGGTTGGGCCACAACTCCTACCGCGTGCTCACACCGCGGATTCGCGCTGCCAGGTGCGTGGGCCCGCCTCGGGGCGGTTGCGCCGCAAGTCGTCGTGGAAGATGTAGCCGAGGGAGTATTCCTTGGCGTGGTACATGGCCGAATCGGCCTCGCGCAGTAGCTCGTAGACGGTGGTCTCGGTCTCGCGCGGTTTGGAGCACGCGATGCCGATACTGGCCGCGATACGCACCTCGGCCGCGCTCAACTCGAATGGTTCGCCCAGCGTGGCCAGCAGGCGTTCGGCCAGCTGCAGGGCGTGCGGCCGGGCCAGCGGGGCCAGCACCACGAATTCGTCTCCGCCGTAGCGGGCGGCCGCGTCGTCGCGGCGGATCACCCGGCGGATCCGGGCCGCCGCATTGGCGATGAGTTCGTCACCCACCGCGTGCCCGTAGTTGTCGTTGACCCGCTTGAATCCGTCCAGGTCGATGAACAGCAGTGCCAGGGGCTGTCCGGCCCACCGGTCCCGATTACGATGCAGCGCCCGCAGCAGGGCGGCGCGGTTCAGGAGTCCGGTGAGCATGTCGTGGTCTGCCTGATACTGCGCGCGCCGCTCGCTGCGGGCGCTGCGTTCGATGGCGCGCTCGCTGCGTAGCAGCACTCCGGCTAGTAGGAGTGCGAACAGCGACGAGACCACGATGCGGTCCAGGGTGTCCAGACTGGAGCCGACCACCGGTACCAGCGAGGCCACGATCATGACGATGGCGATGATGCTGGCCCGCTGCCGGGACCGGTGCGGGTGGATATCGCGCGGCCCGCCGAGCACCACCATGCTGGGGTGCAGCGCGGCCGCGCCGATCAGCGTGAATCCCAGCTGCAAGGGCAGCAATTGGATCTGGCGGCCGATCACCGCCGAGCCCGCGGTCTCCAGGTTGTAGGCCAGGTCACCGGCGAGGATCACCAGCATGGCCAGATGCACCAGGCGCAGTGAGGTTTCCGAACGCGCCGAGGTGATCACCGAATGCACGATCACCGTGAGCAGCAGCGCGTCCACGATCGGGTCCGCGACACAGGTGATGGTGGTGAAGTCCAGGTCCCGGGACATGTGCAGCACCGGCGAGATGAGGAAGGTCCACGACAGCAGCAGCGCGCCCAGCCCGATCAGCCCGGAATCGAGCAGCAGATCGTGGTCGGTGCTGTTCTGGCGCGGGCGCAACCACAGCACCGCCGCCACTCCGACACAGCAGTAGCCGCTGAGGGTGAACAGGTCGTCGAAGGGGTGCCGCTGGGAGTCGGAGACGTGACGCAGGGCGGTGCCGATGGCGAATTGCACGGCGGCCGCGGAAAGCAGGTACCACGGCAGCGGATGGCGGGGGCGGAACTTGCGCACCCCCATGCCGATCATGGTGAGACTGATGGCCACCGACACGAACAGCGTGCCCAGCGCCACGGCCTTGGAATCGATCACCAGGGGTAGGCCGAGAATCAGTACGCCGCAGATGAACAGGACGGTGCGCCAGCAGATGTTGAAGCGTCGCGGCCGTTCGGCCGGTTGTACTTCTGTTCCCACCAGCCCCCCTGTCCGAGCAGTACTCGAAAAGACACCGCCGATCATCAACCGTGTGTGTTGCGGTACGAGCATAGGTCCCCGCACTGCGGTGGCAGAGTGCCCGGTCGAGAAAGGCGCTGCCACTTATTGGGCAACCGAACCGATCATGACATGAAAGCGGGCGGTCCGGATGGGAGTTCGGCGAACCCGCAGGGCCGCTTTCGGGAGACTCGCTATGCTCCCCGCAGATCGAACCGTACGCCCCGCACGCCCCGGTGAAGAGGAGCCCGACACGTGGAATCGACAGCGGGACGCTGGTGGGCGCCAGGGCGGGTCAACCTGATCGGCGAGCACACCGACTACAACGACGGGTACGTCCTGCCCCTCGCGCTGCCGCTGGGTACGACCTGCACCGCGCGGGCCAGACCGGACGGCGTGCTGCGCATCGCATCCGAGCAGGCGCCCGGCGACACGATCGACACCACCACCGCCGACCTCTCCACCGCGGGCTGGTCCCACTTCCCGGCGTGGTCCCGCTACCCCTTGGGCGTGATCCGGGAATTCGAGCGCCGTGGCCACGAGATCCCCGGCATGGACATCGGCCTCGACAGCACCGTCCCGATCGGCGCGGGCCTGTCCTCCTCGGCCGCCCTGACCTGTTCGGTCGCCATCGCGGTGCGGGATCTGTTCGCCCCCAGCGTCTCCACCGCCGAACTCATCGACATCACCCGCACCGCCGAGAACGTCTACGCGGGCGTCCCCACCGGCGCCCTCGACCAATCCGCCGCGCTGCTCTGCACGCCCGGCCACCTCCTCTTCCTCGACACCCGCATCGGCAAGACCGAACACATCCCGTTCGACCTCGCGCGCTACGGCCTCACCCTGCTCATCGTCGACACCGGCGCCCCGCACCGCCTCATGGACAGCGCCTACGCCACCCGCCGAGCCGAATGTGCCGCCGCCGCAGCCCAACTGGACGTCCCCACCCTCCGCGACGTCCCCACCGCCGCCGAGATCGACCGCCTCCCCGACCCGGTCCTCCGCCGCCGCGCCCGCCACGTGATCACCGAAAACGCCCGCGTCCTGCGAATAACCGAACAATTGCGCTCCACCACCGACCCCCGCACCATCGCCCACCTCCTCACCGCCGGCCACACCTCCCTCCGAGACGACTTCGAAGTCTCCGCCCCACCCCTCGAAACAGCCGTGGCCGCGGCCCTCACCGCCAGCGCCCACGGCGCCCGCCTCACCGGCGCCGGCTTCGGCGGCAGCATCCTCGCCCTCATCGACGAGAACCGAGTTGTCCCGGTCTCCCGCCGGATTCGAGAAGCCTTGATCGCCAAGGGATTCCCCAGCCCCCACATCTTCACCGCCATACCGTCCGCCGGTGCCCACCGCCTGGCCTGACCGGTGCCGCACGGCGATGACCAGGCGGTCGCGGGAGTGCTGAGGCCGTGAACGCGGGGAGATCTGTTGCCCGCCACCGGATCGCGGATGCGGGGATCGGGTGGCGGGCAGCGGGTTTCGGGTTACTTCGCCGGCTGGATCGTCGGCTGGGTGATCGTCGTGAAGTACTGGACGGCGGCGGCGACGGCGACCGGGGCGGTCACGAGGACCTGTCCGGCGATGGTGCCGAGGAAACCGACGGCGCTCGCGCCGATGAGGCAGCCGGTGCCCGCCGCGCCCAGGAGGGGGACGAAGAGGGCGGCCAGCAGTCCGGCGGAGCCGATGGTGACCAGGCTCGCGCCCGCGACGCCGCCGATCAGGCAGCCGAGGGCCGCGCCGCCGAGGCCGCCGGTGAGGGTGCCGATGGTGGCGCCCATGGACAGGGTGCTGGTCATGCGGCTCCAGGCGGCCTGCTCACGCTCGTAGTCGGTCTTCCAGGGAGCGCTGTTCTCGAAGGGGAGGGCGACCGGCTGGTAGGTGGCGTGCGCGAGGTCGATCTGGGGGGTCAGGGTGGCGACACGGTCCTTGATCTCGGTGGCGACGGGGAAGACGAAATCGTCCACGCGGACCGACAACTCGGTGCCGGCGACGGTGGTGCCGTCCGCACCCTTGATCTTGAACACGCCGTTCTCGACGCCCATGGAACCGGCGTCGGTACGAATGACCACGTCCTTCTCGCCGGCGGTGGCGGTGTAGTTGATGGCGTCCGCGGGGGCGGGCGCGGCGTTCACGGTTCCGGCGGTGACACCCAGGGCGGTGGTCACGAGGGCGGCGGACACGGCGAACTTGTTGAGCTTCATCAGGTTTCGATCTTTCGTTGGTGCGGCAGGGTCCGCACGAGAGGACGCAGGTCGCGTACGCGAGCTGCGAAAGGGTGTCAGGATCCGGCGGCACGGCCAAGAGGCCGTGTCGCTCAGTGGATTTCGGTGCGCCTAGGCAGTCTTGGCGCGCACGCGGGCTCCCACTCCCACGAGCGCGTCGATCACCAGGAAGGCCAGCAGCGGCAGACCGATCATCGGCGCGAACCAGCCGACCACCGCGGCGGCGGCCGCCAGCGGCAGCAGCACGACCAGCGGGGCGTGGGCGATCGCCCGGCGCGGAGCCTTGCCCACGGCGAGCTTCGACTCCTTGGTCGGGCGCCGCCGCCACCACATCAGGTATCCGCGCACGATCACCGTGCCCAGCCCGACCATGATGACCAGCAACAACAGCTGGTTGACCAGGCCGAACAGCAGACCCATATGGAACTGGATGCCCCAGTTGGTGAGCTTGGCCATCAGCGGCCACTCGGCGTAGGGCAGCTTGGCGGTGACATTGCCGGTCGCGCCGTCGACGGCGATGGCGTCGCGGCTGAACTGCCACGGCCGACGCAGCTCCTGCGCGACGAAGGCGGTGCCGTCCTTGGCCGGAACACTGATCTCCAGCGGCCCGGTCAGGCCGTTGGCGCGGGCGACGCCGTACACGGTGTCGGCCAGCGCCGCCTTCCCGGCCGGGGGAGTGGCGGCGGGAGCGCCGCCGTGACCGGCGTGCTCGCCGCCCGCCGGCATCGCCGGACCCGACGTGCCCGGCAGCTTGGCGTCGACCGCGGGGGTCTGCCAGCTCATGGCCTTGCGCAGCTCGGTCACGTTCTCGCCCGCGTACTTCGACCAGGTCATGCCGGTGGCCGACAGCAGCAGGATCACGGGCAGGATCCAGACGCCCACCACCGCATGCCAATTCAGCGTGCGTGCGCGGGGCCGCGACCGATCCGGGCGCACCAGCCAGGCCGCCGAGCGCTTCTCGCGCCGCGCCCGCACCCGCCGGTACCAGAGCACCAGCCCGGCCAGGGCCACCAGCCACAGCCAGGAGGCCGCGATCTCGCTGTAGAAACGGCCGACCTTGCCCAGGTGCAGGTCCTTGTGCAGCTTGTCGATCCAGGTGCGCATGGGCAGCGCGCCCGAACTGCCGTAGACGACGCTGTCGCCGACGGTCTGCGCGGTGACCGGGTCGACGAACACCGCGCGCCGCTCGGACTCGCCCAGCGACGGATCATTGAAGATGACCCGCGTGGTGTCACCGGCGTTCTGGCCCGGGGCCACCGCCACCAGCGCCAGCGAAGGCTCGACGGCCTGCGCGGCCGCGATCTGTTCCTTCAACGGCTTGGCGGGCCCGGTCGACGAGGTGTGCAGCAGATCGCTGGAGGTGATGTTCTCCAGCGTCGGCGAGATCGCGTACAGCGCACCGGTCACGGCCGCGATCAGGATGAACGGCGCCACGAAGACGCCCGCATAGAAGTGCAGCCGCAGCATGAGCGCCTGGAAGGCATTGCCCACGCCACGTTTCGCGGCCTTCCCGGACGCCGGCTCCGGCGTCGGGGCAGGGGAGGGTGGCGGTGTCGTCGCGACACCGCTGTCAGTGATTGTCACCAAAGGTCTTTCGGGTTCGAGGGAACACCCGGGGCGCGAAGGACCTGTCGACGGCGTGTCGAGACGGCACCCATGACCCCCTCACGGCGCGCGGGCGCGCACAACGGTCATGGGAATGCCGGACACCACCGCGACCGGTCACGGCCGTACGGCGAAATCACACGAACGCGAAAGTCCGTGTGCCCGGGTGAAAGTAAGGAATCAGCCTCGAACGAGCGCGGGCGGCCCGCGGGTATGGAATACGTCGGCCGCGAAGATCCGCAGCACGACCAGATCCCGGTGCGCGATGGGCAGCCGCGGCGGCCCCGACAGCACCGGCAGTGAAACCGGCAGCGGCAGCACCCGGGCCAGCACCGTGGTGCCGATCCGATAGGCCGCCTCCGCGCCCAGGATGACCACCGCCGCCACACACGCGGCCGTGATGTGCGCGGCCAGCATGGCCGGACTCCACATCGACGCGTTGTGGTGCATGTGGTGCATGCGGCCCGGCGAACCCCACATCATGGCGAAGTGGCCCAGCAGCTGCCCGCCGATCAGGGCGACCACCAGACCCGGCACGGTGGAGCGCAGCGCGTGCACGCTCGCCACCGCCGCGCCGACCGCGGCCGAGGCGGCGACCAGCAGCGTCAACGGCCCCGATTCCAGGGGCGCGGCCCTCGAGATCCAGCCGTGCGCGGCCATCGCGAGCGCCCCGGAAACCGAACCGGCCGCCCCACCGCGCAGCACCGCAGCATCGCTGCGGATTTGCGCCGTACGGCGGCCGGATTCGAAACTCACGCGCTGATAATAGCCACAGGGCTCCCAGCGAATTCCCAGCCCCGGACGAAAGCGGCCGGGGCGCGCGGGGATTCGGCTAGCCCTCTGTGACCTCCATCTCGATGAGCGGCTTGCGCAGCAGCTTGCCGGTGGCATTGCGCGGCAGTTCGTCGAGGAAGATGACCTCGCGCGGCACCTTGTACCGGGCCAGGTTCTCCTTCACGTAGTCCTTGATCTCCTGCACGTCGCGCTTGGACTCGGGGCCGGGGACCACGATGGCGCGCAGCCGCTTGCCGAAGTCGCGGTCGTCGACGCCGACCACGGCGGCCTCGAGGATGTCGTGCCGGTTGGACAGCAGGTTCTCGACCTCCTGCGGGAAGACGTTCTCGCCGCCGGAGACGATCATGTCGTCGTCGCGGCCGTCGATGAACAGCAGCCCGTCGGTGTCGAAGTGGCCGACATCGCCGGAGGACATGAGGCCGTCCACGTACTCCTTGGTGCGGCCGTCGGTGTACTGCTTGAACGAGTGCCCGTTCTCGATGAAGATCGTGCCGGTCACGTTCGGGCCGCTGATGCGCTTGCGGTTCTCGTCGTACAGCGCGATGCGGATACCGACCGGCGCCTTGCCCGCGGTGGTCGGGGCCTTGCGCAGCTCGCTCGGGGTGGCCACGGTCATGACCGCGCACTCGGTGGAGCCGTACACGTTGTAGAGGGTCTCGCCGAAGTAGTCGAGGGTGCGGGTGACGACGTCCGGCGGGATGGCCGAGCCGGCGGCGAAGATGACGCGCAGGGTCCGCTTCGGGTCGTACTTGGCCAGGGTCTCCGGCGGCAGGTCGAGGATGCGCTGCAGCATGGTCGGCACCACGGTCAGGCCCTGCGCCCGGTACTTCACCAGGTTGGCGAGGGTGGTCTCCGGATCGAAGCGGCGCTGCTGGAACACCACCCGGTTGCCCAGCGCGATCGACAGCGTGAACTGCGACAGGCCGGTGGCGTGGAAGATCGGGGCGGCCATCACCACGGTGCTGTTGCGCGGCAACGGGATTCGATCCAGGAACTGGGCCGTGATGAACGGCGACACCTTGTCGCGCGGCGCGCCCTTGGGGGTGCCGGTGGTGCCCGAGGTCAGGATGACCATGCCGCCCGGCTTCTCCGGCGGCGCCAGCGGCGCGGTGGACTGACCGGCCGCGACCGAGTCGATGGTCGGGATCGACGGGTCGGCATTGTCCTTCTCGTCGACCCAGGTCAGGATGCGCGGAATCTCGGCGGGGATGGCCGACATGAGATCGAAGAACTCGCTGTCGTGCAGCACGGCCTTGACGTTCTCGCGGGCGGCCACATCGGTGAACTGCGGCTTGGCGAAACCGGTGTTCATCAGCACCGCGCGCACGCCCAGCTTGCCGGCGGCGACCAGGCTCAGCACCATGCCGCGGTGGTCGCGGGCCAGTACGCCGATCACGTCGCCGGGGCCCAGGCCCTGCGCGGCGAGGCCACGGGCCAGCGCGGTCGACTGCTTGTCGAGCTGCTCGAAGGTGAGCTCGCCGCGCTCGTCGACGATGGCCGCGGACTTCGGATTGGTGTTGGCGGCGTGCACGACCGCGCCCGCGAAGGGGCCGAACTTCAACACGTTGATCGCCGAGCGCACCGCGTGATCGGGGCGCAGCGGATTGAACAGTCCCCCTCGGACCATCGCGTTGACGCTCAGTGCGGTATCGCCGGCCTTGCGTAGAACCGAGCCCGCCGATGGAAGTGACATGGGTACAACCTTCCGCGATCCCCCTGGCCGGACGAGTCCGCCGACGGACCACAACATCGAGATCCAGTGCGGTGCTAACCCTAGCAAGCGCAGGCAGCGAGGATGTGGCCGAGGTCTCCGTTACTCACGGTTACGAATAAACCTCGCAGCTCGTGGTGTGAATCCCAGGATTGCCACCGTGTCGCGGTGATCGGGACCGGGAAGGTGTGTGTAAGCGCCGCCCGTGATTCAGGCCGCGGGCGGCTCGTATTCGACCAGGACGCGGCGCAGCAATTTGCCGGTCGCGTTGCGGGGGAGATCGTCGAGGAAGAAGACGTCACGCGGCACCTTGTATCGGGCCAGATTCGCCTTCACGTGCGCCTTGATCTCCTCGGCGTCGAGTCGCACGCCCGGCTCGGGAACCACGAACGCGCGCAGCCGCTTGCCGAACTCGACGTCGTCCACGCCGACCACGGCCGCGTCGAAGATGTCGGGCCGCTCCAGCAGCAGGTTCTCGACCTCCTGCGGGAAGACGTTCTCGCCGCCGGAGACGATCATGTCGTCGTCGCGGCCGTCGATGAACAGCAGTCCACGGTCGTCGAAATGCCCGACGTCGCCGCTGGACATGTAGCCGTCGATGACCTCCTTCTTGCGTCCGTCGGTGTAGCCCTTGAACGGGGAACCGGAGCGGATGAAGACGCGGCCGGTGACATTCTTGGCCAGCACACGGCGGCCGTCGTCGTCGAACAACGCCACCTCGCAGGTGAGCGGGGCCTTCCCGGCGGTGCCCGGGGCCACGGTCAGATCCTCCGGCCGCGCCACCGAGGCGATCGCGCACTCGGTGGAGCCGTACAGGTTGTAGAGCACCGGGCCGAACACCTCGGCCGTGCGCGTCGACAGCTCCGGCGACAACGCCGACCCGGCCAGCACGATCCCCTTGAGCGAGGACGTGTCGTACTTCTGGCGAATCTCCTTGTCCAGCTCCACCATTCGATGCAGCATGGTCGGCACCGCCACCAGCATGTCCGCCCGGTGCTCGGCGATCAGGCGCAGTGTGCGCTCGGCGTCGAAGCGGCGGGCGGTCACCACCTTGTTGCCGAACGCGCACCCGGTCAGCCAGGTCGCGAAGCCGGTGGAATGGAAGATGGGGGAGACGATCACCATGGTGCCCCGCTGCGGGAAATCGATGCGGTCCACCATCTGCACGGTCGACAGCGGCCCGGTGCGGTCGCGCGGCGCGCCCTTGGGCAGGCCGGTGGTGCCGGAGGTGAGGATGATGAACCCGCCCGGCTTCTTCGGCGCGGGCAGCGGCGTCTTCGCGTTGGACTCGACCAGCTCGTCCAGAGTCTTCGCGCCGGACGGTATTTCGGCGCCCTCGTCGACCCAGGTCAGGATGCGGGGCAGCTCCTCGGGCAGGGCGTCGAGCAGGCCGAGGAATTCGCTGTCGTGCAAGACGACTCGCACGTTCTCGCGCTCACACACCTGCGCGAACTGGGGTTTGGCGAAACCGGTGTTCATCAGCGCCAGCCGTGCCCCGAGTTTGCCCAGGGCGGCCATGGTGAGGATCAGGCCCCGGTGGTCGCGGGCCAGCACGCCCACCACGGTGCCGGGGCGGACGCCGGTGCGCTGCAGGCCGCGGGCCAGCGCGTTGGACTGCTGATCCAGCTCGCGGTAGGTGAGTTCACCCCGCTCGTCGGCCAGGGCGGGCTGATCGGGGAACATGCGGGCCGCGCGGCGCACCGCCGTGGCGGGCGGGCCGAAAACCCGTGCGTCCCTGAGCAATCGCACCGTCTCCACCGGATCCGACGGGTCGCTCAACCCCAATTCTCGCAACCGCCGCAATCCCCTGAGCGCCTCGCCGGTGTGCGCCATGCGCTGCCGAGTCGAATGCAGAACCGAGGCCATGCGGACCACCTCCGTTGACGAGACGCTCGCCGCCCACCCGACGACGGTAGCGCCACCGTAACAGGGGTATGTGACGCCGGTTACACATTTTCGGTCACATCGGGCATCGGTATTATTCGCGAAATTCCCCGGATTGTTAACCCTGCCGTCGCGCGGACGTCACTCTCATCGCCCAGGCTGCGTGTTTCCCGCCCCGAATTGATGAGGAACTCAAATGGAACTTCTCGCCGTGCTTGCCAACATCATCACCGCCATGAGCACCGGGAGTGCCGCGCTGACCGCGCTGTAGGCAGAACGCATGAAACAGCCCGCCGAGGGGACCGGCGGGCTGTTCGCGTTTCCGGGGGTGCTCAGGCCTCGTCGAAGGCGGTGTTCAGGCCGAGTGCCGCGGTGGCGTCCAGCTCCGCGGCGACGGTGGCCAGCTTGGCGCGGATCGCGCCCACGGCGTCCGGGCCCAGGGCCAGGCGCAGCGGGGCGTCCCGCTGACCGACCGTGGCCAGCACCGCGGCCGCGGCCTTGGCCGGATCACCGGTCTGCTGCTGATCGGAGGCGGGCAGGCCGTCGCGGATCGCGCCGACGGTCCCGGCATAGTCGGGGATCGACGAACCGAACGTGAGGGCGTCGGGCCGGGCGAAACCGGTACGGAACTCACCCGGTTCGACGATCAGGACCTGGATGCCGAGCGGATTCACCTCGGCCGCCAAGGCTTCACTGGCCAGCTCCAGCGCGCCCTTCGCGGCGCTGTACGCGCCCACACCCGCGAAAGACATGAAGCCGCCCATGCTGGTCAGCTGCACGATCACGCCGGAGCGGCGTTCCCGCAACTGCGGCAGCACCAGCTGGGTCAGGCGCAGCGGGCCGAAGAACATCACCTCCATGGCGTCCCGCAGATCGGCCTCACTGGTCTCCTCGATCGCGCCGACGATGCCGTACCCGGCATTGTTGACCAGTACGTCGATGCGACCGGCCTCCTTGATCGCGCGCTCGGCGGCCTCGCCGTCGCGCACGTCCAGCGTCACCACCTGCACCTGATCCGGGTGCGTCGCAATGACTTCCGCCATCGTCTCGGGGCGGCGCACCGCGGCCACCACCTCGTCCCCGGCGGCCAGCACGGCCGCGGTGATGGCCGCGCCGAAACCACTGTTCGCGCCGGTGATCAGCCAGCGGCGGGGGTTCTGTGCACTCATTCCATTCCTTCGTCGCTGTGCCCCCGGCGAATTCACCCGGGGCGGTCGCGTCCAGTGTCGCGGCGCGCGGCATCGCCCGGTATGGCCCAAAGGTGGAAAATGGCTGGAGTGACTGGAGCCCTGCTCGATCCGCACCGCCGCCCCCGGCCGTTGCCCGACGGCGAACCGCTGACCGCCGAGGATCACCGGCGGCTGATCGGCGTGCTGGAAGCCGTCGACCGGGCCGTGGACCTGAGCGAGTTCCGGGAACGGCTGGTGCTCGCCCTGCAGAGCTGGTTCGGATTCGTCGGAGTCGCTGTGCTGCACGGGGATACGCTCGACGAGGCGATCCGTGAAGGCTGCGGCGTGCAGGGTGGATACACGGCGGCATTCATGGCCGACTACGCCGCACGCTGGGCGGCGGTGGACCCGCTGCGCAACGCGCTGGTCCCCGACCTGCTGCGCGCCCGCGGCGTCATCCGGCTCAGCGAGGTGCCGGGGTCCGACACGTTCCGCGCGGAGTTCCTGCACCCCAACGGAATCACCGACAAGGCGGCCATGCTGGTCGACGGCGGACCCGCGGGAGTGCTGTGCGTGGGCATGGCGGTCGCGGAGTCGCCGAGCGTGCCCGAACGCGATGTGGCGCTGCTGCACGCGCTGCGCCGCCACCTCGCGCCGCTGGTCGGCGAACAGCTCGCCCGCGACCGCGAACGGCGGGCCGCCACCGCCACCTGGCAGCTCACCCCGCGCGAATGGGAGGTCGCCGACCTGGCCGCGCGCGGGCTGACCAACCGGCAGATCTCCGAACGGCTGTTCATCGGTGTGGATACCGTGAAGAAACACCTCAGCCGGGTGCTGGCCGAGACCGCGTGCACCAGCCGCACCCAATTGGCGGTCCGCTTCGCCGCCGCCTGACCGGGCTCGAGCTCGACGAGGATCTCGGCCCGAACCGGTCGCGAGCCTGCATCGAACCGCGTGAACCCGACCCCGGAGCGGGGGAATCGCCGCAGAATCAGGAGATGAGCGACCTCTTCGACTACTCCGGCCGGACGGTGTTCGTGGCCGGTGGCACCAGCGGAATCAATCTCGGCGTGGCTCGCGCGTTCGCGCGGGCGGGGGCCTCGGTGGGGGTGCTGTCGCGCTCACCGGACAAGGTGCGCGCCGCCGTCGACTCGATCGGGGAGAGCGGGGGCACCGTGCTCGGCTTCGCCGCCGACGTCCGCGACTACGAGGGGGTGGAGCAGGGGATCGCCGCCATCTGCGGGGAACTCGGGGAACTGGACGTGCTGGTCTCCGGGGCCGCCGGGAACTTCCCCGCCGCGGCGGACACCATGTCGGCGGGCGCGTTCGCGGCGGTCGTGGACATCGATCTGAAGGGCACCTTCAATGTGCTGCGCGCCGGCCGCGAGCATCTGCGCGCGCCCGGGGCGTCGGTCATCACCATCTCCGCGCCGCAGTCGACCCTTCCGATGGCGATGCAGGCGCACGCGTGCGCGGCCAAGGCGGGCGTCGACATGCTCACCCGATGCGCGGCGCTCGAATGGGGGCACCACGGCATCCGGGTCAACGCGGTGGTGCCGGGGCCGATCGAGGACACCGAGGGCATGGCGCGGCTGGCGCCCACACCCCAGATGGCCGATATGGTGACCGGATCGGTGCCCATGGGCCGCTACGGCACCGCCCAGGAGATCGCCGACTGCTGCCTGTGGCTGGCCTCGCCCTACGCCGCCTACGTCAACGGCGCGATCATCCCCGTCGACGGCGGCTGGTCGCTGGGCGGCGCGTCCGAGGTGTTCACCGCCATGCGAAACATGTTGGCGGGCTGAGCGTCCCGCTCAGTGCCCGCCCGCCGCGATCTTCTTCGGATCGATGAACGCCTGCAACGGCGACAGATGCGTGTACGTGTCGAGCAACGACCGTCCCAGCGCGGCGTGCGCTTCCACCACCGGATTCGTGGCCCCGTAATTGTCGGCGTCGGGAGCCTGATCGGCGAAGAACGAGAACACCACCGACGGGGCCCCGGCCGCGTCGAACATGACGCCCGTTTCGTGCCGTTTGTCGTCGGACGCACCGTGTTTGACGGCGAAACGGGCCCGCTCGTCCGACGACATATTGCGCCGGACACCGTCGGTGTAGCCGACCGAGGACCACGTCATGATCCGCAGCACCGCCTGCGTCGACTCCTTCGACAGCAGCGTCCCCGAGGCCAGCCGGTACAACAGGTCGTTGTTCTCGCGCGCCGTGGTGACGCCCAGATAGAAGCGGCTCTCCCCGGGCAGCGGCTCCACGCGAGTCTGCTTGAACCCCAGCCGATCCAGCGTCTCGTTGACCTGATCACCCGGCACGAACCGCGACAGCAGCCGCACCGCGGTGTTGTCCGACACCTGCAACATCGTGGTCAGCAGATTCGCGACGGTCAGCTGATCCCCGAACGCGGCCTGGTTCAGATACAGCCCGCTGCCCTCGGCGATGATATCGGCGTCCAGAGTCGTGGTGTCCGACAGCTTCACCCGACCCGCGTCGACCTCGCTCATGAGGGCCGCCATCACCGCCAGCTTCTGCACGCTGGCGCCCTCGATCACGAAGTCGGCGTCCTCCTCCACGACCGGCACCGGCGTCCCCGACCCCAGATCGGTCACCAGGCAATGCCAGCGCCCGCCGGCCACTCTGGTGACCGCCCGGTACTGCGCGTCGAACGCGGGCCCCACCACCGGCACCCCGGCCCGGCCGACCCCCGCCGGGATCAACACACCCGCCGTAAGAGCCCCCGCCCCCAATAGCATTCGCCTACTGAATCCGCGCACCGCCGAAACCTATCCGCGCAGATCATATTTCGGCAACCGACGCTCCGCGCCCGCGCCACCGGTTCCTCCTATTTCACCTGGTCGCCCGACCGCTACCGAACCTCGAGAATTCCCTGTGATCGATTGAATACCAGCAGTATCCTGATCCTGCCGCTCCGCTCGAGCGGCCACAATGCGTGATCGACCAGGGGAGGCGCGCATGTCCGAACGGGCAGGCGTAGCGATCGCAGTAGCCGTCATCGGCGCCGCCGCCACCATCGCCGCGGCTTTCATCGCGGCGGGAGCCTTCGGCAACATTCATTTCGGCGCCGGGTCCGACAAGCCGGCGGACACCACCATCGTCGTCACCGGCAACGGCAATGAAGTGGGATCCGGAAAGGATGTGGGCAAACAGGAATCGAAGGGCCCCTCCGCGGACCAGATCGCCAGCTTCATCCGCAGCTACTACGCCCAACTGCCGTCAGGCACCGAATCAGCCTGGGCCCAGCTCTCCTCGTCCTACCAATCCCAGAGCGGCGGCTACTCCGGCTACACCAAGTTCTGGTCCACCGTCACCACGGTTCAAGTCGGCTCCATCACCAACACCGACTACCGAACCAGCACCGCCACCCTCACCTATACCTACACGACCGGCAAAACCCAGACCGAGAAACGCTGGCTCCGAGTCGAGTACGTGAACTCGCAACTCCGAATCACCGGCTCCGGAATCTGATCGATCCCCGCCTCCTCAACCGGTCGGAACGAGATCACCGAGGCGCTCGTTGGCAGGACATGACCTCATCGACGAACACCGTACGGCTGATCACCGACGCCGACGTCCCCACCGCGGTCGACACCCTGGCCCGCGCGTTCGCCGACTATCCCTACACCCGGTACGTGATCGACGCCGACAATCACCTGGAACGAATCCGCCGCTACCAGGAACTGTGCCTCACCCGCATAGCGATGCTCTACGGCAAGGTCTGGATCGCCGATGACGGCTACGCCGTCGCCGCCTGGTCCACCCCCGACCAGGACCCCACGCCCGCATTCGCCGACCTCGCCGCCGAACTGTCCGACCTCATCGGCAACCGGTCCGAAGCAGCCGCCGCCTCCGAAGCGGCCATCGAGCCCTACCGCCCCCATGACCCGGCATGGATGCTCCACACCGTCGCCGTGGCCCCCGAACACCAGAGCCGAGGCCTCGGCACCGCAGTCCTCCGCCCAGGCCTCGAAGCAGCCGCCCGAGCCGGCTACCCAGCCTTCCTGGAAACCTCCAGCGAGGCCAACGTCCGCTTCTACCAACACCTGGGCTTCGAAGTAACCGCCGACATCATGCTCGCCGACAACGGCCTCCGCACCTGGTGCATGCGCCGAGACCCCCGTTAGGAGCGCCGATGGCGTCCGTCAGAACAATCCAAGTCACCTTCGACTGCGCGGACCCCGCGCGGCTCGCCCATTTCTGGTGCCAGGTACTGGGATACGAGCAGCAGGATTCGGCCTGTGTCGACCCCTCAGGCATAGGCCCGCGCTTGTACTTCCAACGTGTGCCCGAAGAGAAGCTCGTCAAGAATCGTCTGCACCTCGACGTGCGCGTCGGCACCGGCCTCGTGGGCGAGGAGCGCGTAGCCGCTCTCGAGACCGAATGCGCAAGACTGGTCGCCCTCGGCGCCCGCCGCCTGCACTTGCTGCGTGCCGACGACGTCAACGAGTCATGCCTGGTCATGCAGGACATAGAGGGCAACGAATTCTGCCTCGACTGAAGCCTTTCGAGCGAAAGACCAGCCGCGGCTCCGATCGCCGCACTACCCGGCCGATGACCCGCGTGCGCTGGTGAAAGAGTCGTGAGCATTCTGGCTGAACAGCACGAAACGCACTTCCCGCACCGCGGTGTCGGCCGCTCGCACCGTCTCGATCGCGATCCGGGCACCGTCATCCATCGGCCACCCGAAAATGCCGGTCGAGATAGCCGGGAACGCCACCGTCCGCGCACCCAGCTCATCGGCCACCCGAAGCGATTCGCGATAGCACGACGCCAGCAGCTCCGAGCGGTCGTCCTGCGCCGACCACACCGGCCCCACCGTGTGAATCACCCACCGCGCCGGCAGATTCCCACCGGTCGTCGCAACAGCCGCCCCGGTCGCCAGCCCCTTCCCGTACCGCGACGCCCGCAATTCCCGACACGCGGCCAGAATCGCCGGACCCCCCTTCCGATGAATGGCCCCGTCAACACCCCCACCCCCGAGCAGCGAAGAATTCGCCGCATTCACCACGGCATCAACGTCCTGCTCGGTGATATCCCCCCGAACCAGCACGAGATCGACCATGCCCCCATTGTCCCCACCTCCACCGAAGCGGCAAGGGCCGATCAACGTGGCTGTGATTCAGAAGTACTGGACCAAACAGAATTCGTGCCCCTCAGGATCGGCCATCACAACGACCACTCCGCCATCATGATCGTGCCGCTCACCCGTGTACCTGCCCCCGAGCGCGATCACCTGCGCCATCCCCTGCTCGACATCATCCACCGCCACATCGAGATGAAGGCGCACCTTGCCGTACTTGTGTTCGCTCACAGGCTGAAAGACCAGCCGCGGCTCCGGATCATCAGAATGTCCGAGGTAAATCCAACCAGGTTCCGACGGCCCCTGCGGACGGTCCAACAGCGCACTCCAAAAGGAGGCAACCTGTTGCACATCAACGCAATCGATCGTCACCCCGACCCAGCGATTAGCCATCAGGCGAGTATCCATGCGATTGCGTCAGGAGTAGGCCAAGGGGCCGAGGTCCTGGGGTGTGCGGTTCTTCGGGTCGGGGCCGTATTTGTTGGGGCCGTGGGTGCCGTCGATGAGGGAGAGGACGAGCAGGGTGAGCATGCCTATGAAGGGGATGAAGGCGATGAGGATCCACCAGCCGGAGAATTCGGCGTCGTGCAGGCGACGTACCCGGACGGCCAAGGAGGGCACGATAAGTGCAAGCACGACGAGCCCATGAACGGTGGCCAGCACGGATGTTCCGCCGCCGTCAGGGTCGGCCAGGGCGATGTTGACGCCGGCCACACCAAAGATGATCAGCAAGAAGAACAGCGCGAACCACCAGAATTCGCTACGCCGGGCCCGCCCCCTAAACGTGGCGTAATTCGACAGAACACTCTTGATAGCAGCACCGAAACCCACAGGACCCTCCCCGAAACCCGAGGAGCCGACGCCACTCCCGCGTGGCTCCCGAAAGCAAACGCGGGCAACGTATCACGTGGTGAACGGCGTCATCGGCCACCTTCACCCGATCTGTGTAGCGCAACCGATTCGCTGACGGATACAGCCCCCAACTGATAGGCCCCGCCGAGATTCCTCCGGTGCTAGTCTGCGGCGGCCCTTACCTGGGCTAAGGAGATACAGGAGAATAATGAGCACGACAACACGCGGCCGTTTGATCGGCGGGGGAGTCGCGTCGGCGCTGGCGATCGCCGGTGTATTCGGAGCAGGTATCGCAGCGGCAGACACAGCGCCGACGTCGATCACCGTGGCCGGGGGCACCAACCTCATCGTCAATCACACCTACACGATCACGGTGCACTGCCAGGTGCAGGGCACCCTCGCCGTGGCGATCGATCTGGATCCTTACTCGGCGACAGACGCGAGCCAGCTCCTCGGCGGAGACAACATCGCAGCGGGTTCGAACCTGCTGGCGACTGTGCAGTGGACGCCAACCACTCTCGGATCCCACACCATCGAAGCGTATGGCTGTGCCAGCGGTGCAGGATGGCCCGGCTCCCGTCCGCCGACCGCAACCCTGGCGGTGAACGTCACGGCTGAGCCGACGAGTACCGGCAGCGCCGACTCTCTCCCGGTTGTCGGCAACGTGCTGAAGGCGCTCGGACTCTAGTTCCGTCATGGAATCACCGGCCGGTGGGCGTCTCCTGGGTAACGCGCACCGGTTCGAGCTTCCATCCGCCTGAACGCGCGCCAAGCAAAGTTGAGAGCTGTACGCCCCGCGACGGATTCGTTGTCGCGGATAGTATTTGGGAGTGTTATCGCAGTTGCTCGGCACGCTGAGCGGGGTGGTGATCGGTGGCGCGATCACCTTTCTGGCGTCATACGTGAACGAACGATCGAAGTGGGTTCGGAGCAAGGCCGCCCGTTGGGATGAACGTCGGCTGCAGGCGTACTCGGACTATCTCATCGTCACCAGGGCTATGCACACCATGGCCGCGCGCATGGTTCGCTTGCGGGCCGGTGAGGCTGATCCGCACGGTATGTCATTGCAGGAAGCGCTGGTTCAGCTGGGCGAGCTCGAGCGTGAGCGGACCCAGCGGTGGCAGGAGGTGCAACTGCTCGGCAGTCCGGCGGCAGTGGCGATCGGCGACGAACTCAACAGGTGCACATGGACATTGGAATGGTTCGCCTACGGCGAGCTTGCCGGTGACACGGATTGGTTGTTGATCGTTCGCGAGTCATACCGTCTGCGCAAGGAATTCAGTGTCGCCGCCCGAGGCGACCTGGGTGTCGCCGAGCCGACTATCGCCGTACCGGAATGGCGTGATGCGTGGACACCACGTAACCACATGATCGAGATCCGCCGCCGAGCCGAAGCCCTTCCTCGCACCTAGAGGCGGAACTACCCGACCAACGACTCGATGCCGACGTGCAGCACCATTTTGTGCAGATCGACGGCCTGCGCATCCATTACGCGGAGGCGGGTGCCGGTGAACCGCTGATCCTGTTGCACGGGTGGCCGCAGCACTGGTGGGAGTGGCGCCACGTCATCGGCCCGCTGTCCCGGCGCTATCGCGTCATCTGTCCCGACCTGCGCGGGCTGGGTTGGTCCGAGGGACGGGCCGACGGATTTACCTTCCAGCGGATGGCGCAGGACGTGATCGACTTGATGGATCACCTGCAGCTGCCCCGGACCCGGATCGTCGGCCGCGACTGGGGTCTGGTGACGGGGTATCGTGCCTGTCTCGACCACCCCGAGCGGTTCGAGCAGTTCGTCGCCCTGGCCGGTGTTCACCCGTGGACCGGTGACGACGTCCGACCAGCCGCCATCATCAGTCCATGGCATGTGTATCTACTTGCATTGCAGGGTGATTCGCGCATATTGCAGGACTGGATCAGTAAACGCAGCCTCCACGCATGGCGACATCGTGGACAGTTCACCCCCGACGAGATCGCGGTCTATCAGAAGCGCATGCACACCCCCGCCGCATACGCCGCAACAGTCGCGTTCAATCGCAACGTCGTGCTGCGCGAGGTCCCGTACTTCTTGCGGAACTACCGGTCACTGCGGCCAAGGGTCCCCACGCTGCACCTCAACGGCGCCCGGGACCCACTCTGCCGCGGAATCCCGCACAGTTACCACGCCTTCGCCGACGCCATGCGGCTCGAAAGTTTGCCGGACTGCGGCCATTTCGTACCCGAGGAACAGCCCGAACAGCTGACCGCGCGAATGCTGGGCTTCTTCGGATAGTGCCGCCACCCCGCAACGCCCGGCGGGTCGGTCACTCCGTTCCTTCGCGGGTGCAGACGAGCATTTGCGTTCCGAAGCGCTGGAACTCGTAGCCGACATCCTTTATCGCCGTAGTGATTCCGGCCTCAGTCAAGCTGTCGATGAGGGTGGGGAGTTCTCGGTAGAGGTGGGGTGCGCCCATGGGGGTGAGGGGGAAGATGCGGACTTCGCGGCGGCTTACTCGGATCAGCTCGAGGATTGCGCGTAGGTGGAAGTTCAGGTCGAGACGGTCTGCGTAGCTGAACAGGAAGTGGGAGCTGAGGACCAGATCGAAGCTGGCATCGGCGAAGGGGAGGTTGGGGAGGGCTGCCGCGATGTAGCGGGCCGGGTGGGCGGCGATATCGGCGCCGAAGCGGCGTGCGGCCTCCGAGCGGGACTGCCGATGATGTTCGGGGTCGGTGAAGAAGGTCCACGCGTACTGGTCGGCATGGCTGCGCAGGTACTGGTTCGCGCGGTCGATGTCCGCGAGCGCGAGCGCGGTGGTTTCCGTGGGGTCGCGCTCGGCGTAGACGGGATCGCACGCGAGCGCATCGCCTCCACGGGAATTGATTTCGGCGACGAATCCGGCGGCTCCGGCAGGGCAGTCCAGGATGGACGCGCGCAAGTCGGCGTCGGACAACCCGAACATGGCTTGGTACTCGGCAAGCGATCGGGAGGTCACCAGGATCTCGCCGATGACGTTCGGCTCACCGCTCATGTCCGCTCCTCGACCCGGGAGACTGCAGCGCCTGCAGTGTTCGGAATCAACCTAGCCGACAGGGCCCATCGCGCTGAAACGAAAAATCCGGTGCGGGCCACTTGCGTGGCGCGCACCGGTTTTCCGTTGTGCCGGAACTTACTTCAGCTTGTCGCTGGACAGCCCCAGCACGCGGCGGGCGACGATGAGCTGCTGGATCTGCTGGGTGCCCTCGAAGATGTAGGATCTTGCAGCCGATCCCCCTGACCTCAAGAGATGTTCCGAATAGGACCTTTGAGCTGGGTTAGGACTTCCCTCGACATCTACCTGGCTCCGCCCAGGTTCCGTACTTCTACGGCCTGGTGGCGGGCTGGCTTGTAAAGCTTGGCGTCCACGAGGGCGTGCCGGTCGGCAGGAGGTCCGAGACACGTGTTCCGGAACCGCGGAGGTGTGGTTCTACTAGGTTGTGCCGTGGTAGGTGCGGGTAGTGGTGCCGTCGGGTGACGAACGTGCAGCCCAATTGCCGAACAGGCACTAAGGTGGACAGACAGCCGTGCTGTCGCGGAATAACTACAGAGTCATAAATGCAGGGGTATTCGTTGGATATCATCGATGAATTCGTCGCTCAATATACTAGGGAGATTGATTTCTATGAGCGTGCCGCGAGGCTAGCTCGAGAATCTCTGGAACAGCGTTTGAGCTCTGCTGGCATCAGATGCATCGTCACTAGTCGAGCTAAAGCGATTGATCGGTTGAAGGATAAATGCCGGAAGCGAAATCAAGATGGACGATATGGAACATTCGCTGATATCACTGCCGATATAGCCGATCTCGCAGGCGTCCGTGTGGCTCTCTATTTTCCAACGGAATCTGAGCAGGTTGACAAGATGATTGATGACTTATTCGATCAGACGGATGTTCGACGTGAGATTATCAATCCTCCAGAGCCGTCAGAAAAGAAGCGGTTCCCGGGATATTCGGCGCTGCACTATCGTGTCAAATTGAAGTCCGATCCTCTTCCGGATGCAGACAAGAGATACTCCGAAGCAAAAATTGAGATACAAGTCGCTTCAGTGCTGATGCATGCTTGGTCGGAGGTCGAACACGACCTCTCCTATAAGCCCGTGAATGGAGAACTTTCTGAAGACGAGCGTGCATCTCTGGATCAACTGAGTGGGCTCGTACATGCTGGTGAGGTCGCGCTTGAACTGCTTCAGAGAGCTGGGGAGCGGAGAGTGGAAAACTCTTCTCGTCCATTCTCTAATCGCTATGAGCTTGCGACCTATCTATTGAAGCGGGAGAGAGTTGATCAGGAGATAATTGACATCGGCCTCGGCCGTGTGGATGTTCTCTACGTATTCATTTGCAGACTGGATCTGAACACTCCGGAGACTCTGCAGCCATACCTGACCTCCCTGCATGGAAATCTTGAAGAGAGGGCGCTCTCTGAACAGATCGTGGATGCAATCTTGGCTCAACATCCTGAGCACACTGATCTATATCAGAGAATCCTTTCTGAAGTTCGGGTGCAGACTGTCGAATATGACGAAGATGCTGATACTCGTAGACTTTTCGGAAACTATGTAATTGAGTGGCGGCGGCTGGAAGAAGTACTTGGCGTCCTGGCTGGCTCTGATTGGGGGCATCGGAATCCGGCGGCAATTATCGCCCATCTCTTAAAGGCTGGAATTATCGATGCAGACTTGCGTGGCAGTTTAGATCATGCGCGACGCACTCGAAACGAACTGATACATGGTCGAGCGGTCGCTAATGCCGCGGAGCTGGATTCGGAGATCCAGAGGGTACACAGGCTTATCGATGAGCTTATTGCCCGGGGGAGAGGCTCGGAGTAGGCCAGTTTCAGCACGATTATCGAATTTGGCGACTTTCTTCGCCGCTTCCTCATACCGGCTGCCCTCAGTGGAGGAAGGGCGTGTCAAGGGCGCCGTAGGCATCGCGGAGCGACGCGACGTAGGAGCGCCCTTACTCGTCCGAGTGGAGCGAGACAATGGGCCGATGAGGAGGCAGGACCACCGCATACGCAGGTTGAGCCGGGCCTTCGCGCTCAGCTCCCGAAGTAGTTGCGCGGATGGCTGTTCGAGGGCTCGGGGCGAGTGGCCGGACGGTCGTGGCCGACGTACCGGCGCCGCAGGGAGGGCCCGCAGCGAGGACGCCGCGGCGTGGCGGCGGCGGCCGGTAGGCCGCCGCCCTTGAGTCTGTATAGCCAGTTTCGGCAACGGGTCGCGAGCGCCCTCCCACGCGAGTGGCCAGATGAGCACCGATGCGGCTTGGATCCGCTGTTCTGCGGGTCTGTTCAGAGGTCCTCGGGATCGAGGTAGGGCTCGGATTCCGTGAGGCCCCAGTCGATCCGCTTGCGCTGGCTCGGATCCATTCTCAGTGTCGGAATCTGTTCCACGGGAACCCATTCCACGTGAGTGCTCTCGCTACTTGTGGTCGGCTCGCCGCCGATGGCCTCGGCGCGGTAGATGATGGTGAACTCCTGCCGCACTTCGTCATTGCTGGTGTAGTGGATGACGTGCGTCGGGTCGGTGAAGATTCCGACAATGCCGGTCAGCCGGACATCGACGCCGGTCTCCTCCTGGGTCTCGCGGACAGCTGTGCGGCTCAGCGATTCTCCTGGATCGTGAGCGCCGCCCGGCATGGACCAGTTGCCATTGTCGGAGCGGCAGATCAGGAGGACTTCATCGCCGCGGCGGACGAATGCGCCGGCACTCGGTCGGACGCTGTTCGCGGTGGGTGCGTTCGGATCCCGGTGGTAGTCGATACGTCGGCCCATAGGGCGCAGCGTACTGCTGCCGGACCAGGTCACAGCACGATTGGGCTGGGCCGCCGGGTGCTGCTATCCGGGGAGCAGACGGCGGGTGAATCCGGCCTCGACCAGGTTGGCATACGCCTTCCGGACTTCGCTGGGGACCTCTTGCTCGATGGCCCAGCCTCTTTCCGGGTAGACCCAGATTCGTTGGGTATCGCCGACAAGCATGTTGATCACGCGATCCACGTCTCCGATGCTGGCTACGTAGTCGTCGAGGGCAAGTGGGAGTGATCCGCAGACCACCTCGACCTCAGGCCATCGTTTGCGGCAGATCGCGAAGCTGCGTCGCTGCTGGTACGGGCGGGAGATCAGCACGACGGATTTGATCGAGTCCAGCAGGCCATGCTCGTCGAGCAGGGCTCGAGTGAAATCGATGTTGTCGCCCGTGTTCGTCGCCTTGGGCTCGATCAGGATGGATTCGGTCGGCACGCCGAGCCCGATTGCGCGTTCACGGAAGTGGACCGCTTCGCCCCGGGGAAACCGGTCCACGGTGGTGGGTGCATTCGCGCCGGTAAACACGATGAGCGGGAGCATGCCTGCCCGGTAGAGGTCAGCCGCGTAGGTGGCGACTCCGATGTCGTGGCCCCCCAGGCCGATACCGAGATCGACCGGCCGCGGATCGTGATGCATTTGGTTGTAGTCCCAGAGGATCTCGACGTCTGAGCGGTGCTGGGCGGGCAGGATCGTCGTTGGCATCGGCAGGTCCTCTATTCGGGAAGCTTGAAATCGTAGGTCCATGAAAAGCGAGAGGCCGCGTGGACGCCCCGCGCGAACTCGATCAGGACATCGTTCGCGGTGTACGTACGTCGCGTCAGGATCATCACCGGTTCGCCCGCAGGCAGTTCCAAGGTCTTGGTCTCATCGGGGGTCGGCATCCGCGCGAAGATCGTCTCGGACATGTGGTCCGGCTCGTAGCCCTGCAACGTGAGGACCGCGAAACCCCCACCGGGACCGGCGGGGCCGGGTGTCGGGTCGACCAGCGGTGTGCCTTCAACCGTCTCCGGAAGGTAGTAGCTGGTGAGCACGTGTGTTGGGCGACCGGCATTCCGAACAGTACGGGCGCGCTCGTACACGTGCGAACCAGGTTGTAGCCGATAGGCTTCCGCTACTTCCGGATCCGCTTCGACAAGGGTGACGCGTTGTGTCTGATCCGTCCGCTGCCATGGCCGACCGGAAGCCTCACGGTCGGCCATGAACGCGACAGTGTCGCCGTACTTCCACTTCTTCTTCGAGTAGCGCTCGACGCCCAAGCGCTGCAGCGGTGGTTGTTCCCGAACGACGGTGCCACGCCTTCGGATCGCGGTCACCAGCCCTTCGGCCTCGAGCATGCCGACCGCCTGACGAACCGTCTTGATGTTGACTCCGTAGCGATCTGCCAGCACATCCTGCTTGGGAAGTGTTGATCCAGATGGGTATTCGCCCCGCTTGATGCCTTCGCGCAGGTGGTCCGCTACTTCCCGGTATCCGCTCATGTCGCTCAGGGGCTCCCTCGCCGCGTTGGTGCGAACTGCACAAGTTTAAGAGTAGCCCTAACTTGAGTAGCTCCTAGGACCAGCTAATAGAACCGGCCCTATTGATCTATCGGTCTGATGATGCTTCTATAGAACCACTCCTATCAGGGTGGATGGAGGCTGAAGTGGCTGGACAGACAAGGCTCTTCGTATTTCCCGGCGGCATCTTGGAAATCGAGGCTTATGGGAGCGAGGACGACGAGGAGGCCGGGGCCTATCTCGAGTGGTTCGGATGTGGCGATGACGGCGACGGCGATGACGGCGACTGTAAGGGGGAGTAATGCGTTACAGGCCAACGGCATTGGGATATCTGAGGACAGATGTGTCCGGGATCGTCCAGCTATGGGATGAGAGTCGGATACGTCAGACGGCCTCGCACTTGGGTTTTGATCTTGCCGCGATCATCGTGTACGACCCGTTGAGCGGCCGTCCGCCTCTGGCGCGGTTGAAGGCACAGGCGACGCGGCTCGATGCCGAGGCCGTAATCGTTCCCGACCTCACGCATCTCGAGAACAGCGGAATTCCGGCGTCGATCTCAGGAAGGCTCGAGCTGATCGCCGTATCGCCGGAACAGAGCTATCCGCGAACGAGGGGCCCGTCTCGGTCGTGCTCTCCGCCCTCGCCGCTGGACGGCACATAGCCGGTGTTCAAAAGCAGAACCCCGGTGCGGGGCCGTTGGGCCATGCACCGGGGTTTCGTTGTGCCAGTACCTACTTCAGCTTGTCGCTGCCCAGCCCGAGCACGCGGCGCGCCACGATGAGCTGCTGGATCTGCTGGGTGCCTTCGAAGATGTCGAGGATCTTCGAGTCGCGGCCCCACTTCTCCAGGAGGGTGCGCTGGGAGTAACCCGTGGCGCCGGCCAGCTCGACTGCCTTGAGGGTGACGTCGGTGCCCATGCGGCCGGCCTTGGCCTTGGACATCGACGCCTCGAGGGAGTTGGGCTTCTTGTTGTCGGCCATCCACGCGGCGCGGAGGGAGAGGAGGTAGGCCGCTTCCCAATCCGCTTCCAGGCGGAGGAATTCCGCGGCGGCGGCGTGCTGGTTGTTGGCGGGGGTGTCGTAGGAGATCTCGACGCCCGCGTCGGTCAGCACCGTGCGGAGTTCCTCGAGGGCGGCGCGGCCGACGCCGACCGCCATGGCGGCCACGAGGGGGCGGGTGTTGTCGAACGTCTGCATGACGCCCGCGAAACCCTTCTCCACGTTGACTTCCGGGGAACCGAGGATGTTGTCCTTCGGGATGCGGCAGTCCTCGAAGCGGATCTCGGCGGTGTCGGACGCCTTGATGCCGAGCTTGTGCTCGAGGCGGGACACGGTGAGGCCCTTGGCATCACGGGGAACCACGAAGGACTTGATGGCGGCGCGGCCCAGGGACCGGTCCACCGACGCCCACACCACGATGTGGGTGGCGCGCGAGCCCGCGGTCACGAAGATCTTGGTGCCGTTGAGGACCCACTCGTCACCGTCGAGGGTGGCGGTGGCGGTGACCGCCGCGGAGTCCGAGCCGAAGGACGGCTCGGTGATGGCCATGGCGGCCCACACCTTGCCGAAACGCGCCAGCTGCTCGTCGGTGGCGACCGCGGCGATGGCGGCGTTGCCCAGACCCTGGTAGGGGATCGACAGCATCAGGCCGACGTCGCCCCAGGAAGTCTCGAGGGCGTTCATCAGCGCGGACATATTGCCGCCGTTGGTGTTTCCGAGCAGCTCGGTGGCGTGCTTGTCACCTTCGGTGGACTCGCCGGCCTTACGGCCGCCGGTGGCGCCCGAGACATCGGCGGAACCGGAGTCGGACAGGCCCTCGACCATGGCGGCCATGGTGTCCAGCTCGACCGGGTATTCGTGCTCGGCCAGGTCGTACTTGCGCGACGCGGGACGGAAGATCTCCTGCGCGACCTGGTGGGCCTGGTTGGCGCTGGCCCGCAGCTTCTTGGGGAGTTCGAGATTGATCATGAGTGGTCTCTCCGTTGAGAAGTCGGGTCAGAGGAGGACGACGCCCTCGGCGACGCCCACACCGCGCAGATCGCGGTACCAGCGCTCGACCGGGTGTTCCTTGGTGAAGCCGTGGCCGCCGAGCAGCTGCACGCCGTCGAGGCCGATCTGCATGCCCTTGTCGGTGGCCAGCTTCTTGGCCAGCGCGGCCTCGCGGGCGAAGGACAGACCCTGCTCGGCGCGCGACGCACCGCGCAGTGTCACGAGACGAAGACCGTCCAGCTCGATCGCCATGTTCGCGACCATGAACGCGACCGCCTGCCGGTGCGCGATCGGCTCACCGAACGCCTCCCGCTCCTTCACATACGGAATCACGTAGTCCAGCACGGCCTGACCGGTACCGATGGCCAGCGAGGCCCAGCCCAGACGAGCCAGCCGCACGGCGTCGGCGTACTCCTCGGCGCGGACGGCACCCTCGGAGTCGCCCAGCAGGGCGGTGGCCGGAACCGCGACATTGTTCAGGATCAGGCGACCCAGACCCGCGGCCCGCATACCCATGCTCGGGTCCGCCTCGATCACCAGGCCCTCGGTGTCGGACTCGACGATGAAGAAGGTCGGGCGGCCGTCCAGCTCGGCGGCGACGATGAACAGCTCGGCGTCACCGGCGGCCGGGACCAGGGTCTTCACACCATTGAGGCGGAAACCGCTGGGGGAGCGGGTGGCCTTGGTCTTCAGCGCGAACGGGTCGAACAGCGCCTGCGGCTCGGCGATGACCACCGAGGACTGCGGCACGTTCTCGCCGGCGTAGGCGCCCAGGTAGCTCTTCTGCTGCGCGTCGGTGCCCCACTGCGACAGCGCGACCGCGACACCGCTCGGCGCCAGGATCGGCAGCGCCAGGCCCATGTCGCCGTACGCCAGCGCCTCGGCGACCAGCGAATTGGTGACCGCGCCGCGCTCGGAGGCCGCGCCCTCGAGCTCCTCGGGCACGTTGATCAGCGTGACGCCCAGCTCGGCGGCCCGCTCCAGCAGGTCGCGCGGCGCCTTGGCCGAGTTGTCGGCCTCGTACGCGGCCGGGCGCAGGATCTCGCCGGCGAAGTCGCGCACCGTCTCGACGATCATCTGCTGCTCGTCGGTCGGGGTCAGGTCGAAGTAGTCCTTCTTACGAGACTCGTTGGCGGGCAGACGCTTCGGAGCGCCACCGCCGGCGACCTTCTCGAACGCGCGGGTCGCGGCACCGAGAGTGCGGAATCCGGTCTTGGTGCCCTCATAGGTGAGACGCTCGATCGGCTTGCGCAGGTTGTACTTCTCGGCCAGGTCGGACCCCGTGATGGTCGTCATGACCCGCATCGCCGCGCCCATCCAGTCGCGTTTGACCGGGTTGAGGCCAACGGCGGAGGTATCCCGCTTCGTTGCGGTGTCTCGAGTGCTCATAATCACCAAGTTTCTATCGAGGAGGTGGGTGATCCTGCCCAGCAATCTTACTCCTGAGTAAGACTATCTTACTTCAGAGTAAGAACTGTCGTCGAGTGTTGTCGAATCACGAGGTCAGAGCGGTGGCTCGAACATGACTATGACGTAACCCGGATCTAGTGAAACAAACACACTTCAAACGACGGCGAGCTGGGCTAAGGTGTCGGCGCATAACCCGATCCTGATGGAGGCTCGTACATAATGAAGATCGCGCTCGGAACGGTCGGCTTCATCGCCGCCGGTCTCTTCCTCACCGCCCCCGCCGCGAATGCCGAAGTGCCGCTGCAGAACATCGACATCGGCATCACCGGCTCCGGCATCGGCACCGGCTCGGGCACCAGCGGGTGCAGCACCGGCGTCGGCACCGAGATCGGCCTCGGCTCGGTCGGCGTGGGCTCGTCCATCCCCGGCGGCCCGTTCCTCGACCTCGGTTCGGTCTGCGTTCCGCTGGGCTGATGACCCCCCAGGCGTCGCCACGCCGGCATGAGCGGGCGCAGTGACGCGCCCGGCAGCGGGACCGCAGCCCGCGCCGGGTACCCCTCGAATTTCTCCGATCAGGCCTGCAGTGCCGCCAGAACCTGGTCCTGCAGATGCGAATTGGTCGCCACCGCGCTGCCGCCGTGCGGTCCGGGATTGCCGTCGAGTGACGTGAAGGTGCCGCCCGCCTCGCGAATCAGAATGTCGAGCGCGGCCATGTCCCACAGCGACAGCTCCGGCTCGGTGACGATGTCCACCGCACCCTCGGCCAGCAGCGCGTAGCCGTAGAAGTCGCCGTATCCGCGCACCCGCCACACCTCGTCGGTGAGCGCGATGAGCTTGGCGCGGCGGCCGATCGCCCGCCAGCCGGACAGGCTCGAGATCGCCAGGCTGGACGCCCCCAGCTCCGCGATCGCCGACACCGAAATCGCCTTGGGTTCACCCTTTTCGAAGGTGCTCCACGCACCGTGGCCCGACGCCGCCCACCAGCGCCGCGACAGACCGGGCGCACTCACCACGCCCACCACCGGCACGCCGTCCTCGAGCAGCGAGATGAGCGAGGCCCACACCGGCACGCCGCGCACGAAGTTCTTGGTCCCGTCGATCGGATCGATCACCCACTGCCGCCCGGTGAACTCGGCGTCCCCGCCGAATTCCTCGCCGAGCACCAGATCGTCGGGGCGCTCGGCCGCGAGCACCTCCCGGACCATCCGCTCGACCGCCAGATCCGCGTCCGACACCGGCGTCAGATCCGGTTTCGAATCGATCTTCAAGTCGAGCGCCCCGAACCGCTCACGGGTGATCACATCGGCCGCGTCGGCCAGCCTCAGCGCAAGTTCCAGGTCAGCGGAGTATCCGGTCACCCCGAGCACGTTAGTCCTCCCCCGTTAACACCGGGTGTCTCACGTCCCGAACACCGAGTGGCACACCAGTGCGGAGATTTGCCCGATTTTCCCTCCATGGTGTGCCGCTCGACGGGTCAGGCGGGGATGGGGGCCTGGCGGGCGGTGTTGAGCGCTGTTGCCCACCAGTGCAGCTGGGTCAGCAGGCGGTCGGCGGCTTCCTCGTACTCGGCGGGTTCGATCAATGTGCCGGACTGGTCGAACAGCAGGTAGTAGCGGGAGAAGGAGAGGTAGTTTCGCACCGTGTGGGCGTTCAACTCGTTGAACACCGCGCGCAGACCCTCGATCGCCAGCAGCCCGCCCGACCCGCCGCTGTAGCCGACGAATCCGACCGTCTTGCGATCCCATTCGGTGACATGCCAATCGATAGCCGTCTTGAGCGACGACGGGAAGCTGCGATTGATGTCGGGCGTGACGACCACGAACGCGTCCGCCGCCGCCAGCCGCGCGGCCAGCTCGTCGCCATTGCCGGGGCGGGCCGGATTCGGTTCCATCGCCATCGGGATCGCGGGCAGTTCGTGCGGCAGGTTGTAGTCGGCCAGATCGATCACATCCACCTCGAACGCGCCGTGGACGCGGGCCCGCGCGGCGAACCAGTCGGCCACCACCGGTCCGAAGCGTCCTTCCCGAACGCTGCCGATGATCACCGCGAGGCGCAGGGACGTGCTGGTCATGATGGTCTCCTTGGGGGATCCGGTGCGGCCGGTCGGCCGCTCGGGATCAACTCTGCGAGTTCGCAAGACCGGTAGGGAGACCACGCTGAGGGTGGTAGTGGCAGGGACACCCTCAGTGGCCGCCCCGGTTGTTACCGTCGAAAACGTGAGTGAGAACGAGCTGGGACTGTTCCTGCGCCTGCGCCGCGAGGCCGTCACACCCGCGGAGGTGGGCCTGCCGACCGGTCCGCGGCGGCGCACGCCCGGACTGCGCCGGGCCGAATTGGCCACGCTCGCGGGTGTTTCCGTGGAATACCTGACCCGGCTCGAGCAGGGTCGCGACCGGCATCCGTCGTCACCGGTGCTGATCGCGCTGTCCGATGCGCTCCGACTGACCCCCGCGCAGCGCGTGCACCTGCTCGGTTTCGCGAAGGCGGGGGATCCGAACTTCAACTGCCGCGGCGCATCCGGACCCAACCGCCGCATCCGCCCGGCCGTGCAGGCCATGCTGGATCAGCTCGAACCCGCGCCCGCCGCGGTCATGAACCGCCTCACCGAGATCCTCGCCGTGACCGACGGCTACCGCGCCCTGTTCGGACCGATCGGCATGCTCGACGACGGACTGCCCGGCAACTACGCCCGCTACGTGCTGTCCGACCCGCGCGCCCGCGAGTTCTACCCCGACTGGGAACACAAGGCGGACAAGGTGGTCGCCACCCTCAAACAGGGACCCGGCCGCGCCGACCCACACGTGAACGCCCTGTTCGACGAACTCGCCGAGACCCTCGGCTCCGAATTCACCGACCGGCTCGACACCATCCCCGGCCTGCCCGACACCAATGGCGTCGGCCGCCTCGAACACCCCGAGGCCGGGTCGCTGCGCCTGGCCTACGAGACCCTGCACTTCTCCGCGGACGACGACCAGACCCTCATCGTCTATCTCCCCGCCGACGACGCCACCGCGACCGCCCTCGACCGGCTCGTCGGCCGCCGCCCCGGCGGTCTGCGGGCGGTCGCGGGCTGAACCACGCACCCCCGCACCCGCCGAAGTTAGGGCGCGGTGCGGCGGGACGGTAGATTTGAACACCGTGCATCCTGACGTCTCCGCTGATCTGGCCGAACTCGACACCACTCTGAAGACCATCGAGTCGGTGCTCGATATCGACGAGCTCGCTCGCCGCATCGACGAGCTGGAACACCAGGCGGCCGACCCGGAGCTGTGGAACAACCAGGAGCACGCGCAGAGCGTGACCAGCGAGTTGTCGCACGCCCAGGCCGAACTGCGGCGGGTGCGCGACCTGCGGCAGCGGCTCGAGGACCTGCCGGTGCTCTACGAGCTCGCCGAAGCCGAGGAAGGCGCGGACCAGGTCGCGGCGCTGGCCGACGCCGACGCCGAGCGGGCCAGCCTGCACACCGACGTCGAGGCGATGGAGGTCCGGACGCTGCTCTCGGGCGAGTACGACAAGCGTGAGGCGCTGGTCAACATTCGTTCCGGCGCGGGCGGCGTGGACGCCGCGGACTGGGCGCAGATGCTGATGCGCATGTACGTGCGCTGGGCCGAGGGGCACAAGTACCCGGTCGAGATCTACGACACCTCCTATGCGGAAGAGGCGGGCATCAAGTCGGCGACCTTCGCGGTGAAGGTGCCCTACGCGTACGGCACGCTGTCGGTCGAAATGGGTACGCACCGACTGGTCCGTATCAGCCCGTTCGACAACCAGGGCCGCCGCCAGACCTCCTTCGCCGAGGTCGAGGTGCTGCCCGTCGTCGAGACCACCGACCACATCGAGATCCCCGAGGGCGAGGTCCGCGTCGACGTGTACCGCTCCTCGGGCCCGGGCGGCCAGTCGGTCAACACCACCGACTCCGCGGTCCGCCTGACCCACATCCCGACCGGCATCGTGGTCACCTGCCAGAACGAGAAGTCGCAGCTGCAGAACAAGATCTCGGCCATGCGCGTGCTGCAGGCCAAGCTGCTCGAGCGCAAGCGGCAGGAAGAGCGCGCCCAGATGGACGCGCTCAAGACCAACGAGGGCGCCTCCTGGGGCAACCAGATGCGCTCCTACGTGCTGCACCCGTACCAGATGGTCAAGGATCTGCGCACCAACTACGAGGTCAACAACCCCTCCGCCGTGCTCGACGGCGACATCGATGCTTTCATCGAAGCCGGAATCCGTTGGCGCATGCGAGAGCAGTCGGCGAATTAGGCTGATCCTGTTGCTTCCCTCGGTGTTCGCGGCCCGCCCCGGTCTGGACTGACGGAGCGGGGGAGCGAAGCGGAGGAGCGGAGGAGGGAAGACCGGGGTTACGAGGGCCGCGAACCGCCGGAGCGGAGCGGAGGCAAATTGGATACAGAGTTCGGAAATTGGCTGCGGTCCAGCGGTTTGGAGATCGTGCTGCTCATTGTGGGCACCATGCTCTTCAGCCGCGGCGCGAACTACGTGCGGGACCGGATCACCCGGCGCATCGATGCCGGATTCCGCAGCAGTGACTCACTGGTGCGGTCGGAGGCGTCCAAGCATCGGCACGCGCTGGCCCAGGTGATCACCTGGGTGGTGTTGTCCATCGTCTACTTCCTGGTCTCGCTGGAAGTGTTGCGGCGCTTGGGATTCGAGCTGGGCGGACTGGTCGCCCCGGCCGCCGTGCTGGGCGCGGCGCTGGGTTTCGGCGCGCAGCGCATCGTGCAGGATCTGCTCGCGGGATTCTTCCTCATCACCGAAAGGCAGTACGGCTTCGGCGATGTCGTGCGGATCGCGGTCAGCGGGAACTCCGCGGAGGCCGAGGGTACGGTGGAGGACGTCACGCTGCGCATCACCACCTTGCGCAGCGCGGACGGCGAAGTGGTCATCGTTCCCAACGGCCAGATCGTGAAAGTGACCAATCTGTCCAAGGATTGGGCGCGCGCCGCCATCGATGTGCCGGTGCCCGCCACATCCGACATCAACAAGGTCAACGAAGTCCTGCGCGATGTCGGGGCCAAGGCGTTCTCCGATCGCAAGCTCAAGGCCCTGCTGCTGGACCAGCCCAGCGTGATGGGTGTCGAAGATCTCACCGTCAATCAGATGAACATCAAGATGGTGGCCCGGACGCTCCCGGGCAAACAGTTCGAAGTCGGGCGCGAGCTCCGTGTGCGGGTGGCCGCGGCACTGCGCCGGGAGGGTATGGGTGTCGGTGTCGATCAAGCGAATCCGTAAGTCCACCGCGATCCTGATGGCCGTGTGGGTCGCCACGTTCGCGCTCTACGTGGTCGTCAAGCCCGCCGGACACGAGCCCAAGAACGCCCCGCCGATGGTGAATACCGTGCTCAGCAACTATCTGCCAAACACATCGGAGCACACGCAGCGCTGACCCCGCGTCCGCGCGGTGTAGTCGGCCGCGCGGACGTGCTGGCTACACTGGCTCCCCGTGATAACCCTGCGCAACGTCACCAAGTCGTATCAGACCTCGACGCGGCCGGCGCTGGACAATGTCTCCGTCGATATCGGAAAAGGCGAGTTCGTCTTCGTTATCGGGCCCTCGGGCTCCGGAAAGTCCACGTTCATGCGGATGCTGTTGAAGGACGAGAAGCCGACCACCGGTGAGGTGTGGGTCGCCGACTTCCGGGTCGACCGGCTGCCGGGGCGCAAGGTTCCCAAGCTGCGCCAGCGCATCGGCTGCGTCTTCCAGGACTTCCGGCTGCTGCAGCAGAAGACGGTGGAACAGAATGTCGCCTTCGCGCTGGAGGTGATCGGCAAATCGCGAGCATTCATCAATCGGTCGGTGCCCGAGGCACTCGACATGGTGGGACTCGCGGGCAAGGCCGACCGGCTGCCCGGTGAACTGTCCGGTGGTGAGCAGCAGCGCGTCGCGCTCGCCCGCGCCTTCGTGAACCGGCCACTGGTACTGCTGGCGGACGAACCGACCGGCAACCTCGACCCGGAGACCAGTCAGGACATCATGATGCTGCTCGAACGCATCAACCGCACCGGAACCACGGTGGTCATGGCCACCCACGACAACACCATCGTCGACGCGATGCGTCGGCGCGTGGTCGAACTCGATCGCGGACGCATCGTGCGCGACGACGAGATGGGCGTCTACGGGGTGGGCCGATAATGCGCGCGGGATTCCTGTTCAGCGAGGTCTTCACCGGCCTGCGCCGCAACGTCACCATGACCATCGCCATGATCCTCACCACCGCGGTGTCGCTGACCATGCTCGGCGGCGGTCTGCTCGCGGTCCGCATGGCGGACAAGATCCAGGACTACTACGTCCAGCGCGTGGAGATCCGGCTGTACCTCGACGACCAGGTGTCGAAGACGGATCCGGACTGCACCGGACAGCCGTGCGCCGCGCTCATGGCGGATCTGAAGAAGCACGACTATGTGGCGAACGTGCAGTTCATCAATAGCTCGGACGCGGTGAAGGAAGTCAAGGAGACCACCTTCAAGGATCAGCCGGGACTCGCCGACGAGGTGAGCAAGGACGGCCTGCCCGCCTCGTTCCGGGTCAAGCTCGACGACGTCACCAAGTACCGGTCCATCTACGACGACTTCTCCAAGCGGCCCGGCGTCATGACCGTGCTCAACGACATGGACATCGTGGACCGACTGGTCAGCTTCTTCGTCGGATTGCGCAATGCCGCCTTCGGGTTGGCGGCGCTGCAGGCCCTGGCCGCCCTGATGCTGATCGCCAATATGGTGCAGGTCGCGGCGCTGGCCCGGCGGACCGAGGTCGGCATCATGCGGCTGGTCGGCGCCACGCGCTGGTACACGCAGTTGCCGTTCCTGCTGGAAGCCGTGCTGGCCGCGCTGGTGGGTTCGGTGCTGGCCGTGGGCGGTCTGTTCGTGGCGCAGCCGCTGGTGATCAACCGGGCGCTGGGGTCGCTGTTCAACGATCAGGTGCTGCCGCGGATCACCGGCGACGACATCGCGGCCGTGGCCATGGTCGTCACACCGATCGGTATCGGATTCGCCGCTCTCACCGCGTATGTCGCCTTGCGGTACTACGTGCGCGAGTGACGGGGTGCGAAGTTCTCGAGCGGGCACCGGTCGTCGGATGGTGTCCGTAGGATTGCCGTCGTGAGTGCGCCGGAGGTCGAGACCATTGACGGGAACCTGGGTGATGCCGGAAGTGATCCGGCACACCAGGTTTTGCGGAAGACGTTCGGGTACGACAATTTTCGCGGGCCGCAGCGGGAGATCGTCGAACAGGTGATCTCCGGCGGCGATGCCCTGGTGCTCATGCCCACCGGTGGCGGCAAGTCGCTGTGCTATCAGATCCCGGCGCTGGTGCGCCCGGGCGTCGGCGTGGTCATCTCGCCGCTCATCGCCCTCATGCAGGACCAGGTCGACGCGCTCACCGCGGTGGGCGTGCGGGCCGGGTTCCTGAACTCCACGCAGTTCCCCGACGAACGGCGCACGGTCGAGGCGCAATTCGTGGCGGGGGAGCTGGACGTGCTCTATCTCGCACCCGAACGGCTGCGGCTGGAATCCACCGCCCAGCTGCTGGACCGGGGCAAGATCTCGGTCTTCGCCATCGACGAGGCGCACTGTGTGTCGCAGTGGGGCCACGACTTCCGGCCCGACTATCTGGGCCTGTCCATGCTGCACGAACGCTGGCCGGACGTGCCGCGCATCGCGCTCACCGCCACCGCCACCGAGGCCACCCGCAAGGAGATCGCCGAACGGCTGGACCTGCTCGAGGGGCGCGGGGCCAAGCACTTCGTGGCCAGCTTCGACCGGCCCAATATCCAATACCGGATCGAGGGCAAGAACCGGGCCGAGCACCAGCTGCTCTCGTTCATCCAAAACGAGCACGCCGGCGATGCGGGCATCGTCTACTGCCTGTCGCGCAATTCGGTGGAGAAGACCGCGGCGTTCCTCACCGCGAACGGCGTCGAAGCGGTGCCGTACCACGCCGGTCTGGACAACCGGACCCGCGCGACCAACCAGTCGCGGTTCCTGCGCGAGGACGGCCTGGTCGTGGTCGCCACCATCGCTTTCGGCATGGGTATCGATAAGCCGGACGTGCGGTTCGTCGCCCACCTGGACCTGCCCAAATCGGTGGAGGGCTACTACCAGGAGACCGGCCGCGCCGGGCGTGACGGGCAGCCGTCCACCGCGTGGATGGTGTACGGCCTCAGTGACGTTGTGCAGCAACGCAAGATGATCGACTCCTCCGACGGCGACGCCATGCACCGCCGCCAGCTGCAACTGCACCTGGAGGCCATGCTCGCGCTGTGCGAGACCGTCCAGTGCCGCCGGGTCCAGCTGCTCGCCTACTTCGGCCAGCCGGGGGAGCGCTGCGGCAACTGCGACACCTGCCTCAACGCGCCCGAGGCGTGGGACGGGACCGTGCCCGCGCAGAAGGTGCTCTCCGCCGTGCTGCGGCTCAAGCGGGAACGCGGGCAGAGCTTCGGCGCGGGGCACATCGTGGACATCCTGATCGGCAAGCGCAATCCGAAGGTGGAGCAGCACGCCCATCACGAGCTGAAGGTCTTCGGCATCGGCACCGAGCTGCGCGATATCGAATGGCGCGGGGTGATCCGCCAGCTGCTGGCGCAGGGGCTGCTCGCCGTGCACGGCGACTACGGGGTGCTCACCCTCACCGAATCCAGCAACCAGGTGTTGTTCGAGAAGCGTGAAGTCATGCTGCGCCGCGAGCCCGAACGCACCAAGGCGGCCCGAACCTCGAAGCCCGCCAAGGGTTCTCGCCTCGCGGCCGGCGACCTGAGCAAGTCCGATACCGACCTGTTCGAGAAGCTGCGCGCCTGGCGAGCGGCCACCGCCAAGGAACAGGGGGTGCCCGCCTACGTCGTCTTCCACGATGCGACATTGCGGGATATCGCCTCCCGTAAGCCCGCGTCCCTGGCCGACCTCGCGAGCATCTCCGGCATCGGTGAGAACAAGCGCGCCAAGTACGGCGAAGGCGTGCTCGAAGTCGTCGCGGGTGAGGGCGGCACCGGCGAGTCATCCGGAAACTCCGCGTCCGCACTGCAGGCCGAGGCACCAGCCTCCGCGACCCGTGCTCCCGCTGTCGATGCGATTGTCGAGACGGCAAGCTCCGCAACGGTTTCCCGGGGCACACGCACCGCGTCTGGTTCCCGGTTCGCCGAGGATTCCGGTTCGCGGGGCGGCGCTGCGCGCGAGGCCGGAACATCTGCCCGCGGGTCCGCGCCGCGCTCCGCCGCACCCGAGTCGCGGCGTACATCCGGTTCCGGCGCGCCGACCGCCGCGGGCCGGGGTGCGAGCTCCGCGCCGTCCGCCTTCGCGCCGGCCGACGACATCCCCTGGCCGGACGAGGCTCCGCCGGAATTCGACGACCTGCCGCCGGACTACTGATCGGGCTTGCCGATGAGACACGACATGCCGCAGGTCGCGGCGGAAATCCTCGCGCACCTGCGGGCGGCCGGGTTCCCGGCCGAGGGGTCGCGGAACCGGCAGGTTCTCGCCCTGGCCGAGGAGGCGGGCGAGTTCGTCGGCGCGTACCGCCGTTGGTCCGGACAGGCCCGCCGCACAGGCACATTCGAGGAGATGCGGGCCGAGCTGGCGGACGTGGTCATCTGCGCGTGGCTGACCGCCGAGGAGCTCGGTATCGATCTCGACGCCGCGATCGCGGACAAGCTCGCGGTGATCTTCGATCGCGGTTGGCGTGACGAGGTCCCGGAGAGCTGATCTCGGGTGGGTCCGGTGGCGCACCGCAGGCCTGTCAACAGGCGATTTGGTTGCTGGGCGGCGGCAGGATAAGCTTTCGGAGCTGCCGCGGTCCACGGATCGCAGCGAGCGACCTGGTCCCGTCGTCTAGCGGCCTAGGACGCCGCCCTCTCAAGGCGGTAGCGCGGGTTCAAATCCCGTCGGGACTACTGTGAAAGGCCCTTCAGTGAAAACTGAAGGGCCTTTTCGCATTTCACGGCCCTCGTTCCCGCGCCCGGAAAATCGTTGGCGCGCATCGCGATGCGGTGGCTACCTTTGATCTCGGCCGCTACTCAGGGGCGCACCGGAATCTCCGGACCGCGTTCCCCGCATCGGGGGTGGCTACTCCCTGGTGACGCAGATTCCATCTGCCGAGGTTCGACTCCTTGACGTGATGCGCCCTGACCGGTCGTGGGCGGCATCGCGGCTCTGCGAGCTCTCCGTCTCCGGACGGGGGAGGCTCCCGCCGCGTGCCGTGATCGGTCAGGGCGTGTCCGGTCGTGCCCCGATGCCAAGCGAGGGAAGGAGATTGGGATGTTCACGAAGACGATGTTCACGAAGACGTATGCGACTGTCATGGATTGGCAGCGCACCCTGCTGTACCGCGACGGTGTCCTGGAGCGGACGCTGGAGCCGGGCCGCCACCGCTACGACGAGAAGCGCTGCAAGCTCGTCGCCATCGATATGCGCCCGCGCATGCTCCATGTCGGCGGCCAGGAGCTGCTGACCTCGGACGGCCTGTCGCTGCGCGTCAGCTTCGCCGCGGACTGGGCGGTCACCGATCCGGTGGCGTTCACGGTCGAGGCGCAGAACGCCGAAGTGGTGCTGTACGGCGCGGTCCAGGAGGTCGCGCGCGACCTGGTGGCCGCGCACACCCTCGACGAGCTGGTCGCCGATCGCGCGCTGCTCGGTTCCGGGACGGCGACGGTCGCGGCCGCGGTCGAGCGGCTCGGCATCCGGGTCGACGCCGTGCGCGTCAAGGACCTCATGCTCCCGGGCGAGCTCCGCAAGGCCGCCCTCGAGACGGTCCTGGCCCGTGAGCGCGGCCGCGCCGAGCTCGAGCGGGCCCGCGCCGAGGCGGCCGCGCTGCGGTCGCTGGCCAACACGGCCAAGCTGCTCACCGACAACCCGGTGCTGCTGCGCCTGCGCACCCTGCAGGTCGCCGCGGCGTCGGGGGCTAAGGTCGTCCTCGACTCGCGCGAGAACGTCTGAGGGTGATTGCCCAATCCGGCCGCGGGCGGCGCCGCGCAGGCGCACCAGGAGACGGCCTCCGAGTTGCGTGCCGAACGTGCACTCGACGGCCGGTCCGGGTAGCGCGGCGGATCAGGCCAGGGCCGTGGTGTGGTTCTGCTCCCACACCTGGATGTGCGGGCCGAACTCGCTGAGGAAGGCCTGCACGTGCGGGGTCGAGCCGTGATCGTCGAGGGCCTGGCGTGAATCCCAGTGCTCGAAGCACAGGAACAGCGACGGGTCGTCGTTGTCGCGGTAGAACTCGTAGGTGTGGCAGCCGGGCTCGGCCAGGGTCGGTGCGGTGAGCGTCAGCATGGCCTGCGCGACCTGGTCGGCGGCGGCGGGATCGACCTTGATGCGGATGAAAGCCGTATGCACGGAGGTCCTTTCGAGGAGAGTCGCTGTGAACTGGCTCACGCCAGCACCGGTTTCATGAGTAACACCGGGCCGCCCGGTCCGGACTGGGCGCGTCCCGGCCACCGGAACCCGTCCGGACCATCCGTAAGCTGGTTGGGAATTCCGACCGGCGACGGGACGATAGAGGAGACATGAAGGAAAAGGGGCGCAAGGTCATCGCCAGCAACAAGAAGGCGAGGCACAACTACGCGATCCTCGAGACGTTCGAGGCCGGCGTGGCGCTGGTCGGCACCGAGGTGAAGAGCCTGCGCGAGGGCAAGGCCTCGCTGGTCGACGCCTACGCCTCCATCGACGACGGCGAGGTGTGGCTGCGCGGCCTGCACGTGCCCGAATACGGCCACGGCACCTGGACCAATCACGCCCCGCGTCGCACCCGCAAGTTGCTGCTGCACCGTCGCGAGATCGACAAGCTGCTCGGCAAGACCAAGGAGTCCAGCCTCACCCTGGTCCCGCTGTCCATGTACTTCTCCGACGGCAAGGTCAAGGTCGAACTGGCTCTCGCCAAGGGTAAGCAGGACTACGACAAGCGGCAGGACCTGGCCCGACGCGACGCCGAACGCGAGGTCACCCGCGAACTCGGCCGCCGCATCAAGGGCATGCGCGGCTGACCGATCGGCCCGCGCGTTAATGGAATGAACCAAGGTTTGTGCGGTGTTAGGATAGGTAGCCCGGTGAGAGCCGGGAAGTTCATCTGAATCGGTGAACACAGACGGGGCTGAACGGTTTCGACTGCGTACGTTGATTCAGGGGAAGCGTGTCGGTGCAGGCAGGAGACCACCGTATAAGCGTCGCTGTAACCCTATAAGCGCCGATTCTCATCAGCGCGACTACGCTCTCGCTGCCTAAGCAACGAAGCGTGTCTGTCAGCCCGGGTTCGCCCTCGACCCGGTCCCTGGCATCAGCTAGAGGGCTCTACCGTCCGGCGCGGTCGCGGCGTCGGATGGAACATCAAACAGCGACTGGGATCGTCATCTCGGCTTGTTCGCGTGACCGAGAGATCCAAGCAGAGGCATAGCGAACTGCACACGGAGAAGCCCTGAAGATGCGGCGGAGGACCCGGGTTCGATTCCCGGCAGCTCCACCTCGAGGCTCCCGGCCTGATCCAGGTCGGGAGCCTTTTTCATGCGTCGCTAGCCGCGGCCGAACACCTCATGCGTGCCCAGCTCATGGGTGACCTCCTGGCGCCAGGACACGATGCGCCAGCCTTCCGGGCGGCGCCGCACCGTGGCGTGATACCAGCCGAACACCTCGTATTGCAGATCCGGCCGACCCTGTCCGATGTGGTGAACCCGCATCTTGGCTGTCACCGTGCCGGTTTCGCCTTCGATGGCGGCCGACTCGTTGCCCATGAGGTGCTGCGTCGGCCCGCAGCCGTCGAGATACCCGCGAATCATCCCGGCCAAATTGTCACGCCCCGAGACGATCTCACTGCCCGCGTAATCGGCCGAAACATCCGGGCTGAACACGGTATCCAGCGCCGCCCAGTCCCGCCGGTCCAGGGCGTCCGCGTATCGGTGCAGTAGTCCGATGACTTCTGTCGCATCACTCATGCGCCGGACGCTAGCCGCACCTACTACGCCCGCCCGGCTCCGTCCTGATCATCGGGACAACGGCGGCGAACATCGGGTCGGCGCGTGTCAGTGGACATGTCAGGTTGTTGTCAGGGCGCTGTCAGTCTGCCCGGCGAAAGTGTGTCCATCGAACAAAACGACCGGGACCGAACCGGTTGGGAAAACCGAAGATTCGAAGGAGACACGACATGACCATCACGCTGACCGACCAGGACAAGAGCACCATCCGCACCGCCGCCTACGGCGCGGTCGCGCTGCTTTCCGCCGCCGGGGCGCCGCACAAGGGCAGCAGCCAGGGCTCCGTCGCCCTCACCTCCGCGACCGGTGTTGTCGGCCACGTGCTCTCCACCCGGGCACGGGACGTCCACCTGGACGGTAAGAACGTCGCCGAACTGGCCGATCAGGTGCTGCCCGCCCTGACCGCGGCGATCACCCTGCTCGGCAAGCAGGATCCCGCCGAGGCGGCCAACTTCCGCGACACCGTGCTCGTCGCCGTCGACGCCACCGCCCAGGCCAAGGGCGACCCCAGCCCGGCGGTGGCCGCCATGGCCCGCAAGATCGCCGCGGCCCTCGACGTCGCGTAATCCGACAACCAACGTGCTGCGCTGAGCGAGGTCCCCTCACCCTGGGTGAGGGACCTTTCGCGTTGTCAGGACGAGCGTTCGATGGTGACCTTCACGTTCTTCATGATCGGTTGGTCGCTTTGGGTGCTGTAGTCGCCGATGGCGCAGAGGACGTTGAGTTCGGGCATGTAGCCGGCGGCGCAGCCTGGGGGGATGTCGTAGGGGATTGCCTTGTAGCGGTGGACTGTTCGGGTGGTCTGGTCTCGGGCGATGCTGGTGATGTCGACTTCGTCGAAGAGTTCCAGGCCTCGGGCTTTCATGTCCTCGGGGTTCATGAAGACCAGGGTGCGGAGGTTCTTGATGCCCCGGTAGCGGTCGTCGTGGGAGTAGATGGTGGTGTTCCACTGGTCGTGGGAACGCATGGTGGCGAGGGTGAGGGTACCGGGCGCGGGGGTGAGGTCGGGGAGGTCGGCGGTGGAGAATTCGGCCCGGCCGGAGGGGGTGAGGAAGACGAGTTCGCGGGCGGGTTGTTTGATGCGGAAGCCGAGGGGGAGGCGGACTCGGCGGTTGAAGTCCTCGAAGCCGTCGATGACCTCGGCCATGGTGTCGCGGATGCGGTCGTAGTCGTCGACGTAGTGGTCCCAGGGGGTATTCGTCCGGGGGAGAGCGGCTTTCGCCACGCCGGCGATGATGGCGGGCTCGGAGAGCAGGTGGGGGGAGGCGGGCTTCTTCATGCCCTTGGACAGGTGGACCATGGCCATCGCGTCCTCGACGGAGGTCTGCTGCAAGCCGGCGCGTTGTTCGTCGCGTTCGGTGCGGCCCAGGCAGGGGAGGATGACGGCGCGGGCGCCGTGAACCAGGTGGCTGCGGTTGAGTTTGGTGCTGACCTGGACGGTCAGGGAGCAGCGGCGCAGCGCCTCGGAGGTGTAGGCGGTGTCGGGGGCCGCGAGCGCGAAATTGCCGCCCATGCCGACGAATACGGTGACCTTGCCCGCGTGCATCGCCTCGATGGTGGCGACCGTGTCGAGGCCGTGCGCGCGGGGCGGATCGATGCCGCACACCTCCCCCAGCCGATCCAGGAACTCCGGTTTCGGTCGGTGGTCGATGCCGCAGGTGCGGTTGCCCTGCACATTGCTGTGCCCGCGGACCGGAGACGGGCCCGCGCCCTCGCGGCCCAGATTGCCGCGCAGCAGCAGGAGATTCACGATCTCGCGGATGGTGTCGACGCCGTGCTCGTGCTGGGTCACACCCAGACACCAGCTGATGATCGAGCGGTCCGCCTCCCGGTATATCTGTGCGGCACGGCGCAATTCGGCCTCGGTGAGCGCCGACTGCTCCTCGATCTCGGCCCACGGGGTGGCCTCCACCTTGGCCCGGTAGTCCTCGAACCCGGTGGTGTGGAGCTCGATGAACCGGTGGTCCAGTGCCTTCGGATCGGTCTTCGACTGTTCCAGAACGGCTTTGGCGATACCGCGGATCACCGCGAAGTCGCCGCCGATACGGGTCTGCAGATTCAGGGTGCCGGTGGGGGTGGCGTGGAAGGTCGCCATGTGCAGGAACTCGTGCGGGATGATGGTGCGCCGCGAACCGGCCTCGATCAGCGGATTGATGTGCACGATCTGGGCGCCGCGGCGATCCGCCTCGGCGAGCGCGGTCAGCATGCGCGGGGCGTTGGAGGCCGCGTTGACGCCCATGATGAACAGCGCGTCGGTGGCCTCCCAGTCCGCCAGATCGCAGGTGCCCTTGCCGGTGCCGAGCGCGGCCTGCAGGGCGCGGCCGCTGGCCTCGTGGCACATGTTCGAGCAGTCCGGCAAATTGTTGGTGCCCAGCTCGCGGGCCATCAGCTGGTACAGGAAGGTGGCCTCGTTGCCGAGGCGGCCGGAGGTGTAGAACGCGGCCCGGTTCGGGTCGTCCAGCTCGCGTAGGGTGCGTCCGATCAGCTCGAACGCCGCCTCCCATCCGATCGGGACATAGCGGTCGGTTTCCGGGTCGTAGGTCATGGGCTCGGTGAGTCGGCCCTGGTTCTCCAGGTCGTGGTCACTCCAGCCGGACAGCTCGGTCACGGTGTGCGCGGCGAAGAACTCCCGGTCGACCCGCTTGTGGGTCATCTCCCAGGTGACGTGCTTGATCCCGTTCTCGCAGATGTCGAGATGGATGCCCTTGATGGAATCCGGCCAGGCGCAGCCCGGACAGTCGAACCCGTCGTTCTCGTGATTCATCTTCAGGATCGCGCGCGTGCCCAGGATCGGCTCGCGCTCCTGCCCGATCATGAACTCGGTGACGGACTTGGCCGCACCCCAGCCCGCAGCGGGATGGTCGTACGGGTGGAAACTCGGCCCGCCGTCGGACTCGGTCCGGTCGGTGTGATCGATGGCCATCACAGATCCCTTCGACAACGTGCCTGCGGTCGGTGTGGTGCGGATCCAGTCGGTGATAGCCAGCGTAGATGTTCAGGGCCGACGGCCACCAGCACACCGACAGCAACACCCAGAACCGTGTCCACGCCGCGATCGATCAGCAGCCGCCCCGGGCTGGTCGTGACCGACAGACTGGTCGTCAACATGATCAGCGGTGTGAAGAATCCGAGCGCCAGCGCGTAGTTGCGGGCCATGTACAGCTCGGTCGGGAACAGCAACGCCAGCACCAGGGCGCCGGTGAGCACCGGGCGCGGGCCGGGGATCAGCAGGACCGCCGACAGCCCGAGTCCCAGGAAGGTCCCCGCCACCCGGTGCAGCCCCCGTGAGAGGTGAGTGCCCGCGTCGAGGGCCGCCAACGGGACCGCCGCCGACGCCATGGCCCAATTCGCATGGCCCACACCCAATCCCAGGCCGGCCAGCCCCGCACCGGATACCGCGACGGCGTAGCGTGTCGCGTGCCGCGCACCGAAATGCACGCCCGGGCGTGCGGATACGGTTGCCGCGTCGATGGTTTCGCCGTCGAGGGCGGCGAGCACCATGCACAACACCGCGGTCATCGTGAACACCCCCAGCGCCGGAAGGGGTTTCGCCAAGCCCGCCGGTGTCAACGAGACCGCCCCGAGCGCGAAGATCGCGTAGAACGGGCCCCCGGGCCGGATTCCGCGGCGATCGGCCAGCAGCGAGGCCGCGGCCGCGAATACGCTCTCGACGATCACCAGCACGAGCGGCGCGACTCCGGTCGCCGCCAGCAGCACGCCGATCCCGACACCGCCGCCGATGAGCCAGGCCGCCGACCGCTGCTGCCGCCCCCGCTCGCGCCGCGATCCGTCACGCCCGTACATGCCGACGAACGAGCCGAACATGGCGAAGATCAGCAAGTCGGTCCGGCCCAGGACCAGCAGCACCGACCCGGGGATCACCAGGCCCGTCGCGACGCGCAGCGCGTGCCGGGTGTGGTCGGCGGAGGGCCCGACGGTGAACAACCCCGTCGTCGCCTCGCGAACCGCAAGCACCGCACGCACGTTCCGACCCCGCCTCTCGCTCGGTACCCGCGGCGATCGAGTCCGGCGGATGTAGAGATCAAGTGTTCGGCGCAGCGGGGTCCGGCGTCCAAGACGTGGCTTCGACCGGCTGATAGGTGCGGCCGATCAACCGAGGTCGCCGCCTGGGCCGCCGTCGAGGCGGACGAGCCGCGAGGTCTCGGTGAAGGCGCGGATGATCAGCGGCACCGGCTCGGTCGCCAAGGTGACCAGTGCGACGGTCGCGGTCACCGGATCGCGCGGCCGCAGTACTCGCGCACCCGCCGGTGGCCGCGTCGCGCGCAGCCAGGACTCGGGCACGATCGTGGCCCAGCGTCCGGTGGCGACCTGACCGAACAGGGTCGCGACCGAATCGGTCTCCAGCCGCGGGTCGGCCGTGAGCCCGTGACCGGCCAGCGCGTCGTCGATCAGCTCGCGCCCGCGCATCCCCGGACGCAGCAGGCACAGCGGCAGTTCCACCACCTCGGCCCAGTCGACCGACCCGGTCGCACCGGTCAGCAGTCCCTCCGCGGCGAGCACGACATGGTCCTCGGAGTACAACGGCGTCACGGTCATGTCCGGTGTATCCCGGCCGTCGGGATAGACCAGTCCCGCATCGAGTTCGAAGCGCCGCAGCCGGTCGACGATGTCGGCCGACTCCAAGCCGGTGTCCACCCGCACCCGCACCAGCGGGTTGTCCGCGCAGAACGGATCGGTGAGCCGGGCGACGGTGGCCGCGGCCGCGGGAATCACCCCCAGCCGCAGCTCACCGGTCAGACCGGTCTGCAGGGCCACGACCTCCTGTTGCAGCGCATCGCGATCGGCCAGGATCCGGCGGGCCCACAACACCAGCCGCTCCCCTTCGGGAGTGAGCCCCTCGAAGGTGCGCGCCCGCTTGACCAGCGGCACCTTCAGCTCGTGTTCGAGCTTGCGGATCGCCTCCGACAAGGCCGGCTGCGACACGTAGCAGGCGGCGGCGGCTCGGGCGAAATGACGCTCCCGGGCGAGGGCGACGAAGTACTCGAGCTGCCGGAACAACATGACCACATTCGATCACGGCCGCGGCGGAGTCCTAGGGATTCGGGTCGCCGTAGGCGGCGGCGATGTCCTCGGAGGAGGTCCAGCCGGAGTAGGTCGGCGACTGCGGCCACCCGGCCGGGGAGTCCTGCCATTCTTCCCGGCGGCCGTAGGGGAGCAGGTCGATGAGGGGGAAGGTGTGGGCGATCTGTTCGACCCCGCGGCCGTTGGTGTGCCAGGTGCGGTAGACGGTATCGCCGTCGCGCAGAAAGACATTCACGGCGAAGCCGCCGCCGGGCGGCGCGTCGACGTCGCTGCCGAAGGTGCTGTTCGCCGTTGAGTACCAAGGCATCTGGTTGCCGACCCGGCGTTTGTAGGCGAGCGCCTCGTCGATCGGGCCCTGGGTGATGATGACGAAGCGGGCGTCGTAGTTGTCGAGGAAGTTGAAGCGGGTGAACTGGGCGGTGAACCCGGTGCAGCCGGGGCACTGCCATTCCTTGCCCTCGAACCACATGTGGCTGTAGACGATCAGCTGGGATTTGCCGTCGAAGATCTCGGCCAGAGTGATCGGGCCGTCCTCGCCTTCGAGGGTGTAGGTCGGGAGTTCGACCATCGGGAGGTGGCGGCGCTGGGCGGCGATGGCGTCCAGCTCACGGGTGGCGGCCTTCTCGCGGATGCGCAGGGCTTCGAGTTCTTTGCGCCAGGTGGCGGCGTCGACGATCGGTGGCAAGGGCTGGGTGCTCACGGAGGTCCTCCTGACCGGCTCACAGATTGCGTGCTGACAGTGAGGACGGGATCAGCGCGCGGAATTCATCGGTGGCGGCCCAAGTCAGTTGGAGCGGTTGGCGTAATCGTGGGGGAGTTTGCCCGGGGGACGGTCGATGACGGTGTCGTCATCGGGGCTGCGGGCCTCGAGAAACGTGATGTGTCCGGTGGCCGCGACCATGGTCTGGGGGTAGGCGGGGCCGCGATTACGGGCGGCGGTGATCTCCGGGATGTTGTCCTCGTAGCGGCCCAGGGTGAATTCGGGGTAGTCGAGCATCCACTGCGGATAGCAGATGGTGGTGTGGACCCGGCGTTCGGCGAGCCAGGCGATGACCACGGTGACCGTGCCGGTCGGTTCCACCCAGGCGAGTTTGAACAGGTCGTCGCCGAGCTGGACGATCTTCGCCGCCTGATCGGTGGACCAGCGACCGAACATGGGACCCATCAGGCAGCGGAACGCGACGGTCTGGGGATTACGGACGTACAGCTCGTACTTCCAGCCGTTCTCGTACGTGTAGATCAGGTGCTGCCCGACGATGCCCGTCAGATCGCCGGCCCAGGCCGGTACGGTGGCGGCTTCTTCGGCGCTCATCGTGAACTCCTCTCGGCCGACCTGCGGAGAGCCCCGGGTGATCCCCGCCAGCCTATCCGCTGATCACACGGTTCCGAGGAAACCGAGAGGTGTTCCCGGTCGCGCGCTCAGTTGGCCGCGGTCGGCAATGCCGGACCGAGGGAGATGCTGCGCGCACAGCTCGACGAGGAGGTCTTCGGCTCGGTCCCCGCTCTCGCCGTGCTGGACGACCGGCAGCGGCGCGAGCTGTACGCGCTTCTGGAACATGTAGCGTCTCAATAGAATTCGGCTTGCACCGAGATTCAGGCGGGCTGTGCCGCCGTGACCGGGCCGGTCGCCGGAGCAGGGCCGGTCGCCGGAGCCGGGCTGATGAAGCCGTCGGCCGCGCCGACCACGGCGCCGACAGCCGCGCCCAGGGCCGCGAACGGCGCGGCGACAAAGGCGTAGCCGAGGGCCGCGCCCACCACGGGAACGACCACCAGCCCGATCGGAGCGAAGGGAAGCCCGGCGACGAGCCCCGCCACGACGCCGACCACCGCACCGGTGGCGGCGATCGGGCTCACGACGGTGGCACCGACGGCCGCGCCGATCGCGGCATCGCCGATTACCGACTTCGCCACGTGCGTGGAACGCGCATGATCGACGCCCGCTGCCTCGAGGGCCTGTACCAGCACGGATTCCGCGCTCGAGGTGACGGCGTTGATCTGCTGGGTCTGCTCGGGGGTCAGGAAGAACGGCTGGTCGAGCCGGACCGTGCCGATGTGGATCTGTGAATCGGGGATGTCGGCGGCGGGCTGAACCGCCGCGGGCGCCTCCTCGGCGAGTGCGGGTCCGGTGCCCAGCAGGGCGAGGGACAGTGGGAGGGCTCCGGCAACAGCGATCCTGGCTGCGTGCCGAAATGCCGGACGAACAGGACTTTTGGGCTGATCAAGGCCCATAGGAAACCTCATTCCGAAGTTCGATGTTATTCCGCATCTGAATTCGAAACCGAAGCCTGTTCGGATATGTCCCGATCGCAAATTTTTGGAACGGAACGGGACCCGCGCTCGTCATCCGCGGGTCCCGGCCCCGTCAGCCGCGCCGCATACGCGGGCCGGGACCGCCCCAATTGTGGTGCCCGTGATGGCCGTGATGGATCAGCACCAGAATGAACAGCAGATAGAGGACGGCGAATACGACGAACAGGGCGCCACCGATCCACAGCGAGAGGATGCCGAGATAGCGGGCTCGGCCGGAGGCGTACCGGGCACCCTCGACATCGCCGTCACTCCACAGCGGGGACACATTGAGTGCGTGGGTGAACGCGGAGAACGACAGGGGCCAGAAGAACAGGAGGGCGGCGACGGCCCAGCCGATATTGTGCGGCGGACGTGTCGCGGGCTTCGGAGTGTTTGCGGTGTCGGCGGCCGGGGTGGGGAGCTCGGTGGTTCGGGGCTCCTCCGGGGCGGCGGCCGAGTCGGGTGTCGTCATGGCAGAATCCTTTTCGAATTGCCTGGTCCGCGAGGTTTCGCGGACCCTGTCTGGTCGATTACGACACCGCAGTCTGGTAATCGGCCGTGAACCATCGGTGAGATCACTGCGTAGGAGATTCGACGATGACGTTTGCTCGCAAGATCGCTGTTTTCGGTGCCGCGTTCGCGATGTGCGGATTGCCGGCGGTCGCGACGGCCGCGGCCGACACCGTCGCCATTCCTTTTCAAATCGATGCCGCGCCCTTCGGAAATCCGAACGGCAGTTTCGACGCCTTCCCGGCGCGCTGTGCGGCCGTACTGGGTGGAACGCCCGGGGCTGTCGTGATCACCGGCGCGAAGCCAGGTGGTTGGGGCTGCACGATTTCCACGCCGGTCCGCTGGATCAATCTGTCGACCGGTGCGACGGGTGTGGTTGTGCTGTCCGACGGCCTGAACGGAATCCCCTCGGCCGCGACGATCAATTCCGGCCCGGGGCGGGTGGCGGTGCTGCTCGCGCCCGGCGGCACCTACACGCCGGGTTTCGCGACATTCGACGTGCAATAGCACCGCCGCGCGAAACAACACCGCCACACGAAAACTGTGGGTACGGTCCTGAATTCGTTGAGTCGTCGGGGCGCTACCGGAGGTCGTCGGACAGCGCCGCCGCCACCTCGGTGAGCAGCGGCGCGGCGCGCTCGACGAGTTCCTCGGTCATGCGGCCCACCGGGCCGGATACCGAAATGGCCAGCCGGGCCGGGGCTTTCGGGACGGCGACGGCGACACACCGCACGCCCAGCTCCTGCTCGCCCTCGTCCATGGCGTAGCCGGTCCGGGCGGCCTGCTCGAGCTGGCGCGCGAATTCCTCCGGGTCGGTGATGGTGGTGTCGGTGTAGCGGGGCATTCCGGTGCGCCGCAACAACTCTCGGGTCAGGTCCGGCGGGGATCCGGCCAGGATCGCCTTGCCGACGGCGGTGCAGTGGGGCAGGACGCGGCGTCCCACCTCGGTGAACATCCGCATGGAGTGGCGCGACTGCACCTGTGCCACATAGACGATCTGGTCGCCGTCGAGCATGGCCATGTTCGCGGATTCGCCGAGCTCGTCGACCAGTCGCGCCAGGTGCGGGCGCGCGAGGACGGACAGCATCTGGGAGGAGCTCTCGCCGAGTTTGATCAGCTTGGGGCCGAGTACGTACTTGCGGGACGGCTCCTGGTGCAGGTAGCCCAGGTCGACCAGGGTGCGGACCAGTCGGTGAATGGTGGGCAGCGGTAGCCCGGATTCGGTGGCCAGCTGGGACAGGCCCATCATGCCGCCCTCGTCGGCCATGAGTTCCAGTAGTCCGAACGCGCGCTCGATGGATTGCACACCCCCGGAACTGCCCTTCGGCTGCTTCGCTGCGGGCACCCCGGTCCTCCTTAGTTTTTCCGAATGCCGGAATAGTAGCCTGGGGCGCATGCGGCTACGCGCGGAGTTCACGACCGAACCGTTCCACGGCGAAGGGGAGGCCCCGCCGCATGCCCTGGCGGCGCTCGAGCTCGCCGAATCGGCCGGTCTGGAATGCGATTTCGGTCCGCTCGGCACCTCGGTGGCCGGGTCGGACGAGCGGCTGCTGCCGGTGCTGGGCGAGATCATGGTGACCGCCTTCGCGCACGGCGCGACCCGGGTCACCATGCAGGTCGAGCAGGATGACTGAACATTCGCCCGTGGACGCGTCACACCCGGTCCTGGTGACCCTCGCGCCCCTGCTGGAGAAGACCGGCGGCCGGCTGGTGTCCGCCGGTGAGGCCGCCGCCGACGACGTCCCACTGGTCTGGGAGGGCGAGATGCTGGCCTGCGTGCGTTTCGGTCAGCCGGAGGCCGACAGCCTGGGCGGCCTGGAACGATTGCTCGACGAGGTGGCCGGTGAATTGGGCGGCCCGCTCGCCGAACTGCCGCGCGCCGAGAAGCAGCGTGCCGTGCGATTGCTGGAGGAGCGCGGCGCGTTCACCTTCCGCAAGTCCGCGGAGACCGTGGCGGCGGCGCTGGGCGTCACCCGCTTCACGGTCTACAACTACCTCAACCGCGAGCGCGCCTGATCGGTCCCGCGGCGCGGGTCATGGCGCTGACCGGGGATCTCTGTATATCTTCAACGAACTGTTGACGACCAGTGTGGCCCATGCCACTCTTCTCGGCTAGCGGAATGACCCTTCCGCGATCCGAGAGAGGCTGCGTTCCCATGGAAACAGAAGCGCCGGAACGACATCCGGTCGACGTCATCCCACCGCCCTGGCAGCTGGTCGCCGGCGGCCTGCAGCACATCGCCGCCATGGTCGCCGGAGTCGTGGCGCCCCCGCTGATCGTCGGCGCGGCCGTCGGGCTGGGGACCGGCGACACGGTCCTGCTCATCACCGCGAGCCTGTTCACCGCGGGCCTGGCCACCCTGCTGCAGTCGCTGGGCTGGTGGAAGTTCGGCGCGCGGCTGCCGCTGATCAATGGCGGCTCCTTCGCCGCGGTCGGCCCGATCCTGGCCATCGCCAAGGACGCCGCGCCGGGGGAGGCGCTGCCGGTGATCTTCGGCGCGACCCTGGTGGCGGGCATGCTGGCGGTGTTCGCCGCGCCGTATTTCTCACGGCTGCACCGGTTCTTCCCGCCGATCGTGGGCGGCACCGTCATCTCGTTGATCGGGTTGTCGCTGCTGCCGGTCGCGCTCGGTTGGATCAGCGGCGCGGGGGAGGGTGCGATGGGGGAGGCGCACGTGCCGTCGAAGAACCTCCTCGTCGCCGCGATCGCCCTGGTCGTGGTGCTGTTGTGTCATCGCTTCCTGACAGGGTTCGGGCGGCAGCTCGCCCTCTTGATCGGACTGGTCGCCGGGTCCTTGGCGGGATGGCCACTGGGACTGCTGGATACAGGACCGGTGCGCTCCAGCGCGCTGGTCGGCTTCATTCCGCCGCTGCACTTCGGCGTGCCCCAGTTCCAGATCGGCGCGATCGTCTCGCTGTGCATCGTCATGCTCGTGGTGATGACCGAGTCCACCGCGACCATGATGGCGCTCAGCGAGATCGTGGACCGGCCCGTGGAGGAACACCATCTGGCGGGCGGTCTGCGAGCCGCCGGACTGGGCACCATGCTGGCCTCGGTGATGGGCGGATTCGCGTGCGGCGCTTTTGCTCAGAACGTCGGCCTGGTCGCGCTGACCAGGATGTACAGCCGGTTCGTGGTGGCCGCCAGCGGTGCGCTGCTGGTGCTGCTGGGCCTCTTCCCGGTGGCGAGCGCGGTGGTCGAGCTGGTGCCCAAACCGGCGCTGGGCGGGACGGGACTGGTGTTGTTCGGGACCGTGGCCGCCAGTGGCATCCGCACCCTCGCCAAGGCCGATCTCGGCGACCCGATCAATTCGCTCATCGTGGGCGTCTCGCTGTTCGTCGGCATGACCCCGACGGTGGCCCCGTCGTTCTATGCCGGTCTGCCGGGCCCGATGTCGATCATCATGGCGTCCGGAATCAGTGCGGGCTGCCTGACGGCCCTGGTGCTGCATCAGCTGTTCCGCTCGCGCACGACCCCCGCCCTGGCACCCTCAGCCTGAGCCAAACCAGCGCCCTGACCTGCGGACCGTGTATATTTTCAACAAACTGTTGACGAGTTGTTGTGGCCCGTGACACTCTTCTCGGGTGGCGGAATCACCCTTCCGTCATCCGAGAGAGGTAGCGCCGATGGTGACGTTGAGCGAATTCAATTCGACAGCCGGTGAACGACTCCGGCCGGATCTGCTGACCTGCTGCGACGTGCCCGAATGGGCCGACGCCGTGCTGGCGGACCGGCCCTACGCCGATATCGACGGCGTGCTCGCGCGAGCCGACGAACTGGCCGCCGGATTGTCCGGCGCCGACGTGGACCGCGCCCTGGCCGCGCACCCCCGGATCGGCGAGCGGGTCACCGGCACCGGCACCGGATCGGCGTGGTCCCGCCAGGAACAGGCCGGGGTCGGGCAGGACGTGGCCATCGCCGCCCAGTTGCTGGACGGAAACCGCGCCTACGAGAAGCGATTCGGCCGGGTCTTCCTGATCTGCGCCACCGGCCTGTCGGCCGAGCAGATCCTCACGAACCTGCACGAGCGCCTCGCCAACGACGATGCCACCGAGGCGGCCGTGGTGGCCGGAGAATTGCGCAAGATCGCCGTCCTGCGCCTGCGAAAGGTCTTCGAACAATGAGCACCATTACGACGCACATCCTGGATTCCGCGCTCGGCAAGCCCGCCGCGGGCGTCCCGGTCCGGCTCGAACACCTCGGCCCCGAGACCCGGGTGCTGGCCGAGGGCAAGACCGATGACGACGGCCGCATCCGCGACCTCGGCCCCGAGGGGCTGGCGGCGGGGCACTACCGGCTCACCTTCGATATCGAGTCCTATTCCGCCGCAACGCGACAGACCTACTTCTATCCCACGGTGTCGATCACGTTCACCGTGGCGGGCGAGCCGGGCGAGCACTACCACGTGCCCCTGCTGATGAGCCCCTTCGCCTATTCCACCTATCGAGGAAGCTGAACTCCTATGGCAATCAAGCTGGGACAGAACCAGTACGGCAAGGCCGAGAACCGGGTCGTGCGCGTCTACCGCGACACCCCGCGCCACCAGATCCGCGACCTGAACGTCTCCTCGGCGCTGCGCGGCGACTTCGCCGACGCCCACATCACCGGCGACCAGGGCGACGTGCTGCCGACCGACACCCAGAAGAACACCGCCTTCTCCTTCGCCAAGGAGAAGGGTGTGCACTCCATCGAGGAGTTCGGTCTCACCCTCGCCGACCACTTCATCTCCCGCGCCCCCACCGCCACCGGCGCGCGCGTCGAGATCGAGGAATACGCCTGGGACCGCATCGAGGTCGACGGCTCCGGCCACGACCATTCGTTCGTGAAGTCCGGTCAGGGCATCCGCACCACCGTGGTGAACGTCGACGGCGTCGGCCCGGATCGGGTGGCGCACGTGGTATCCGGCGTCCGCGACCTCACTCTGCTCAAGACCACGGGCTCGGAGTTCCACGGCTTCTTCAAGGACAAGTACACCACCCTGCAGCCGACGAACGACCGCATCATGGCGACCTCGCTGGTGGCCAAGTGGCGCTACAACCACACCGATGTCGACTGGGACAAGACCTACGACGCCATCCTCAAGACCATCCTGCGGCAGTTCGCCGTGGTGCACTCCTTCGCGCTGCAGCAGACCCTGTACTCCATGGGCCGCGCCGTGCTCGAGCAGTTCACCGAGGTCGCCGAGATCCGTTTCTCCGCACCGAACAAGCACCACTTCCTGGTGGACCTGAGCCCGTTCAACGTCGAGAACCCGGGCGAGGTCTTCATCGCCGCGGATCGCCCCTACGGCCTCATCGAGGCCACCGTCGAGCGCGACGACGCTCGTGAGTCCGGCAACGCCTGGCTCGCCACCCCCGGCTTTTGCTGACCAGGCAGAGCCTGATCCCCCTCTTCCTGATCTAGGAGGTGCGGCGATGGGTGATGACCAGAGCCGCGTGTCAGTGACCGTCACCCGACCCGAGGATGCGCGACATTCGTTGGGGCAGTTGGCGATCTACGGAACTCAGCACATTCTGACGATGTACGGCGGCGTGATCGCGCCGCCGCTGATCGTCGGCGGTGCGGCCGGGCTCTCGGTGTCGGACATGGCGCTGCTGGTGACAGCGGGCCTGTTCGTCTCCGGCCTGGCGACCCTGCTCCAGACCCTGGGCATCGGGCCGATCGGCTCCAGATTGCCTATCGTGCAGGGCATTTCGTTCGCGAGCGTCTCGACGATGGTGACCATCGCGAGCGACGGCGGACTCCGGCCGGTATTCGGGGCGATCATCGTCGCCGGACTGATCGGCCTGGTGTTGTCCAGCTTCTTCGCCAAGCTGGTGCGCCTGTTCCCGGCCGTGGTGACCGGGACGATCATCACGGTGATCGGGCTCTCGTTGCTGCCCACCGCGTTCCGGTGGGCGATGGGCAACAATCCGAAGGCCGCCGACTACGGATCGATGGGCAATATCGGTTTCGCCGGGCTCACGCTGCTCATCATCCTGGTGATCAGCCGGGTGTTCCAGGGCGCGATCTCGCGGCTGTCGATCCTGCTGGGCCTGGCGGTCGGCACGGTCATCGCGCTGCTCACCCATCACGCCGACTTCGGTGCGGTGAGCACGGCGAAAATCGTCGCGCTGCCGCCGATCCTGCACTTCGGCGGGCCGACCTTCGAGGTCGGGGCGATCGTGTCCATGACCATCGTGGTGCTGGTGATCATGACCGAGACCACCGCCGACATCCTCGCCATCGGCGAGATCGTCGGCACCGAGGTGGATTCGGCGCGGGTGGCGGCCGGCCTGCGGGCCGACATGCTGTCCACCACGGTCGCGCCGGCGTTCGGCAGCTTCCCGTGCAGCGCTTTCGCACAGAACGTGGGGCTGGTGGCGCTGACCGGCATCAAGAGCCGATTCGTGGTCGCCGCGGGCGGTTTGGTGCTGGTGCTGCTGGGCCTGTTCCCGGTGGTGGGCGCGGTGGTGGCCGGGATCCCGTATCCGGTGCTGGGCGGTGCGGGCATCGTGCTGTTCGGATCGGTGGCGGCGAGCGGCATCCGCACGCTGGCGCGGGTGGATTTCACCGACAACCTGAACATGGTCATCGTCGCGGTGGCTCTGGGCGTCGGCCTGATTCCCATTGCGGCGCCGACGTTCTGGGACAAGTTCCCGACCTGGCTCGGGGTGATCATGCACTCCGGGATCAGTGCCACCGCCGTGGTGGCGATCGTGTTGAACCTGGTGTTCAACGAGATCACGCGCGGAAACAAGGCGGGCGCTTCGGTATTCGCCGCGGTCGAGGATCGGAAGGACGATCTGGGCGAACGCCTGGACGACGACATCCGCGACTGAGTCGAGCGAGATCCGCGCCCGATTCCGCAACTTCGTATATTTCCCGCTCTACCGGCCGGTAGCTCCCGGAACTCTCTTGACGGGCTTGTTCCGGGAGCTCTAGCATTTTCATATCCCGAAAAAACATTTCCGCATTATGGAAAACAGCGGAGAACCTGCGGGAACGACTGGAGGGATTCCTGATGACCCACACGCTGAACTACGCCGTGAACTGCTCGCTGCTGTTCACCGAGCTGCCCATCCTGGAGCGCCCGGAAGCCGTGCGCCGGGCCGGATTCGACGCCGTCGAGTTCTGGTGGCCCTTCGCCGAGGCCGTCCCGTCGGACCGGGACGTGGACGCCTTCGTCGCCGCGGTGCAGGACGCCGGAGTGCAGCTGATCGGCCTGAACTTCTTCGCCGGTGACATGCCCGGCGGCGACCGCGGCTTGGTCTCCTGGCCGGCTCGCGCCACGGAGTTCACGGACAATATCGATGTCACCGTGGGCATCGGAGAGCGCCTGGGCGCCAAGGCTTTCAACGCCCTGTACGGCAACCGCGTCGACGACACCACCGCCGAGCGGCAGGACGAGCTGGCGGTCGAGAACCTCTCCGCCGCGGCCCTGGCCGCCGCCCGCATCGGGGCCACCGTCCTCGTCGAACCCGCCTCCGGCGCACCCCGTTACCCGCTGCTGACCGCCGCCGACGGTCTGGCCGTCATCGACAAGGTGCAGGCGCACTCCGGGGTATCGAACATCGGCCTGCTCGCCGACCTCTACCACCTCGCCGTCAACGGCGACGACGTGGACAAGGTGATCGCCGAGCACACCGACCGAATCGCCCACGTGCAGATCGCCGACAACCCCGGCCGCAACGAGCCCGGCACCGGCGAACTCCAGCTCGAACTCCAGCTCACCGATCTCGCCGCGCGCGGCTACCGCGGCTGGGTCGGCCTCGAGTACAAGCCCTCCGGTCGTTCCGAGGACGCCTTCGAATGGCTGCCGCGCGTGCGCCGCGTCGCCAAGTAGACCGAAAACTATTGACAGACAACCACTTAGGGAACAGATCATGACCAACATCGCTTTCATCGGCCTCGGCATCATGGGCAGCCCGATGGCCGTCCACCTGCAGAACGCGGGCCACTCGGTCAAGGGCTTCGACCGCAACCCGGCCCAGGCACAGCCGCTGGTCGACGCGGGCGGCCGGGCCGTCACCTCCATCGCCGACGCCGTGCGCGGCGCCGACGTCATCGCCGTGATGGTGCCGGACTCCCCGCACGTGCAGGAGGTCCTGGCCGGGGAGAAGGGCGTTTTCGAGACCGCCGAGCCCGGCGCGCTGATCATCGACTTCTCGTCCATCCGCCCGGACGTCACCCAGGAGCTGGCCAAGCAGGCCGCCGAGCGCGGCTTCCGGCTGCTCGACGCCCCCGTCTCCGGTGGTGAGCCGGGCGCGGTCAACGCCACCCTGTCCATCATGGTCGGCGGTTCGGCCGAGGACTTCGCCTCCGCCCAGCCGCTTTTCGACAAGGTCGGCAAGACCGTCGTGCACGTGGGCGCCAATGGCGCGGGCCAGACCGTGAAGGCCGCCAACCAGCTCATCGTGGCCACCAATATCCAGGCCGTGGCCGAGGCCGTGGTCTTCCTCGAGGCCTACGGCGTCGAGCTGGGCCCGGCGCTGGACGTGCTCGGCGGCGGCCTGGCCGGTTCGGCCGTGCTGAACCAGAAGCGCGACAAGATGATCAACCGCGAGTTCGCGCCCGGCTTCCGCATCGACCTGCACCACAAGGACATGGGCATCTTCACCACCGCCGCCCGCGAGGCCGGTCTGGTGACCCCGGCCGGCTCGCTGATCGCGCAGCTGGTCGCCTCGGCCCGCGCCAACGGCGACGGCCACCTGGACCACTCTGCCCTGCTGCGCGGCGTCGAGCGCCTGAGCGGCACCCTGGACAAGGAGAACTGAGCATGGCGCGCATGCGCACCGTCGACGCGGCGGTCCTGATCCTGGAGAAGGAAGGGGCCACACAGGCTTTCGGCCTGCCCGGCGCCGCGATCAACCCCTTCTACAGCGCCATGAAGGCGCACGGCGGCATCAAGCACGTGCTGGCCCGCCACGTGGAAGCCGCCTCGCACATGGCCGAGGGCTACACCCGGGCCCGGCCCGGCAATATCGGCGTCTGCATCGGAACCTCCGGTCCCGCGGGCACCGACATGGTGACCGGTCTGTACGCCGCCTCCGCGGATTCCATTCCGATCCTGTGCATCACGGGCCAGGCGCCCGTGGCCAAGCTGCACAAGGAGGACTTCCAGGCCGTCGACATCGCCTCCATCGCCAAGCCGCTGGCCAAGTGGGCGCACACGGTGCTCGAGCCCGCGCAGGTGCCGGGCGCGTTCCAGAAGGCGTTCTGGCTCATGCGCGAAGGCCGTCCGGGCCCGGTGCTGCTGGACCTGCCGATCGACGTGCAGCTGGCCGAGATCGAGTTCGACATCGAGACCTACGAGCCGCTGCCGGTCGTGCGCCCCGCCGCCACCCCGGCACAGGCCGCCAAGGTGCTGGCGATGCTCAACGCCGCCCAGCGTCCGCTGATCATCGCGGGCGGCGGCGTCATCAATGCCGACGCCGACGCGCTGCTGGTGAAGCTCGCCGAGCTGACCGGTGTTCCGGTGGTCCCGACCCTGATGGGCTGGGGTTCGATTCCCGACGACCACGAGCTGAACGCGGGCATGGTGGGTCTGCAGACCTCCCACATCTACGGCAACGAGTCGCTGCTGGCCGCCGATTTCGTGCTGGGCATCGGCAACCGGTGGGCCAACCGCCACACCGGGGCGCTCGACGTCTACACCAAGGACCGCACCTTCGTCCACGTCGACATCGAGCCGACCCAGATCGGCCGGGTCTTCGCACCCGACTACGGCGTCGTCTCCGATGCCGGCGCCGCGCTGGAGCAGTTCATCGCGGTCGCCGAATCCCTCGACCAGGTGGGCGGTCTGACCGACCACCGCGAGTGGGTCGAGCAGGTGCGCGCCAAGCGCGCGACCGGTCAGCGCAAGACCCACTTCGAGAACGTGCCGCTGAAGCCGGCGCGCGTATACGAGGAGATGAACAAGGCGTTCGGCCCGGAAACCCGCTACGTCACCACGATCGGGCTGTCGCAGATCCAGGCGTCGCAGATGCTGCACGTGTACAAGCCGCGGCACTGGATCAACGCCGGTCAGGCCGGGCCGCTGGGCTGGACCCTGCCCGCCGCGCTGGGTGTGGCCACCGCGGTGCGGGACGAGCCGGTCGTGGCGCTCTCGGGTGACTACGACTTCCAGTTCCTGATCGAGGAATTGGCCGTCGGCGCGCAGTTCAACATCCCGTACATCCATGTGCTGGTGAACAACTCGTACCTGGGCCTGATCCGGCAGGCGCAGCGGGCGTTCGACATGGACTACTACGTCCAGCTGGACTTCGAGAACATCAACTCGCCCGAGGTCAACGGCTACGGCGTGGACCACGTCAAGGTCGCGGAGGGACTGGGCTGCAAGGCGATTCGCGTCTTCGAGCCACAGGACATCGGTCCCGCGTTCGAGAAGGCCAAATCGCTGATGGCCGAGTACAAGGTTCCCGTCGTGGTCGAGTGCATTCTCGAGCGGGTCACCAATGTGTCCATGGGCGCGGCCGGGATCGACGCGATCACGGAGTTCGAGGAACTGGCCTCCGCCTTCGCGGACGCCCCGACCGCCACCGTTCCGCTGGACTAGAGGATTCCCATGGCTCGTGTGCTGATCGCCTCCGACAAGTTCAAGGGCTCGCTGACCGCGGCGCAGGTCGGGGCCGCCGTGCGAGCCGGAATCCGGCGCGGGCGACCCGACGCCTCGGTATCGGTGGTGCCCGTCGCCGACGGCGGTGACGGCACCGTCGCCGCCGCCCTCGCGGCCGGGTTCGACGCGGTCCCGCTGACCGCCTCGGGCCCGACCGGGGAACCGGTGCTGACCGCCTATGCCCGCCGCGGCGACCTCGCCGTCGTGGAAATGGCCGACGTGTCCGGACTGGTGCGGCTGCCCGAAGGCCGCCCGCACCCCATGACCGCCACCAGCCGGGGCACCGGCGAGGTGATGGCGGCGGCGGTGGCGGCCGGCTGCCGCCGCATCGTGCTCGGGATCGGCGGCAGCGCCGGAACCGACGGCGGCGCAGGACTGTTGGAGGCGCTCGGCGCCCTGCTGCTGGACGACGAGGGGCGACCCATCGGCGACGGCGGGGCGGCGCTCACCCGGGTGCACTCCATCGACCTGACCGCCCTGCGCGAGCGGATGGCCGGCGTCGAGGTCATCGTGGCCTGTGACGTCGACAATCCGCTCACCGGGCCCTCCGGGGCCGCCGCGGTCTACGGACCGCAGAAGGGCGCCGATCCGGCCCAGGTCGCCGAGTTGGACGCCGCGCTCGGGCAGTGGGCGCGGCGGCTGGCCGACGAACTCGGGTCGGATCGGCGCGACGTGGCGGGGGCCGGCGCCGCGGGGGGCGTCGGATTCGCCGCGCTCGCGGTGCTCGGCGCGACCCTGCGGCCCGGTATCGAATTGATGCTGGAACTGGTCGGTTTCGACGAACGACTGGCCGGGGTCGACCTGGTCGTCACCGGTGAGGGCAAGCTCGACGAGCAGACCCTGCACGGCAAGGCGCCCGCCGGTGTCGCCGCGGCCGCGCGGGCGGCGGGGGTGCCCGTGGTCGCGGTGTGCGGCCGGAACACCTTGCCGCCGGAGCGTTCTCACGCGGCCGGTTTCGCGGCGGTGTATTCGCTGCTCGAGATCGAGCCCGACGAGCAGCGCTGCCTGAGCGCCGGGTTGATGTTGTTGCAGCAGTTGGGCGTTCGCATCGCGGACGAGTACCTGCCGGGCGGTCGCCGCGTGGCCGCCACGGTATCCGAGCAGTCCGGAGGCGACGCGTGAAACTTCTGCGAGTAGGACCCAAGGGGTCCGAGCGGCCCGCGGCCATCGACGAGCACGGCGTGCTGCACGACGTGTCCGCGGTGACCGCCGACATCGACGGGGCGCTGCTGGGCGATCCGGTCGCGCTCGGCGCGATCCTCGGGGCGCTGGCCTCCGGCACGCTGCCCGAGGTGGACCCCGCCGCGCGGATCGGGGCGCCGATCGCCCGGCCCGGCAAGGTGATCGGCGTCGGCCTCAACTACACCGACCACGCCGCCGCCATCGGCGCGGCCATTCCGGAACGGCCCGTCGTCTTCCTCAAGCCCGGCACCACGGTGAGCGGTCCCTACGACGCCATCGAACTGCCGCGTGACAGCGCCACCACCGACCACGAGGTGGAGCTGGGCGTGGTGATCGGCCGCCGCCTGCGCGACTGCCCCGACGCCGCCACCGCGCTGGGGGCGGTGGGCGGCTACGTCACCGCCAACGACGTCACCGAACGCGATGGCATCGCGGGCGAACCAACCTGGGTGAAGGGCAAGTCCTTCGACACCTTCACCCCCATCGGGCCGTGGCTGGTCACACCCGACGAGATCGCCGAACCGCAGGCGCTGAGCCTGCAGCTGTGGGTGAACGGGGAACAGCGGCAGGCGGGTTCGACCGGCGACATGGTGGCCGGGGTCGGCGAGGTGCTGCGCTACCTGAGCACGCTGATGACCCTGGAACCCGGCGATCTGGTGCTCACCGGCACGCCCGCGGGCGTCGCGGTCGGCCGCCCGGAGCCGAAACCCTATCTGCGCGACGGCGATGTCGTCGTCGCGGAAGTGGCCGGACTGGGCAGGCAGCAGACCCTGGCGACGGGGGTCCGCGGCTGAACCCGCTGCGGTGACAGACTTCCCACGACGACGCCGGACGCGCTGCTGGGGCGCAGACCACGTCGCCACGGGATGATTCGAACGGCCCGGTCGCTGTGGAGACCGGGCCGTTCGTCCCGTTCCGGGGTCAGGACTTGTTGCCGCCCAGGCTGAATCGCACACCGGCCGGATCGGCCACCGCCGCCAGCCGGCCGTACGGGGTGTCCTCCGGCGGGCGCACCACGCTGCCGCCCAGCTCCTGCACCTTCCGCACCGCCGCGTCCACATCCTCGACACCGAAGTAGACCGTCCAATAGCCGGGCACGCTCGGCGGCAGGAAGCCCGAGGAATCCATCACGCCACCCAGCATCGGGCTCACGGAATGGATGGTGGTGTAGCGGAATTCGGGGGTGTCGGCGATCGTGAACGGATCCTGCCAGCCGAACGCCTCGCGGTAGAACTTCAGCGCGTCGTCATAGCCGCGGGTGTGCAGTTCGAACCACGAGGGCGCACCCACATGGCCCTCCCAGTGCCCGTCGCCGACGAGGCCGCGCTGCTCGAAACCGGTCATGGTGCCCGGCTCCCACACACCGATGCCGACGCCGCCGTTGTCGCCGAACACCCCGAACTTCCCGAGCTCGGACACCGGCATCACCGGCACCACGGTCATGCCGCCCGCCGCGGTCACCTTCTCGGCCGTCCGCTCGGCGTCGGTGCTGGCCAGGTACACCATCCACTGGCTCGGTCCGCTCGAGCCGTCACTGGCCATCCCGCCCGCCACGGCCTTGCCGTCCTTGCGGAAGGTGATGTAGTTCCCGTGCTCCGGCGCGATCTCGGCCGTCCAGCCGAGCAATTCGCCGTAGAAGGCGATCGCGCCCTCGGGGTCGGTGGTGAAGATATCGGTCCAGATCGGATCGCCGGGCTGGGTTGTGTACGACATGGTCAACTCCTCGAATCGGTGTTCGCTCGGTGTTTCGGCCGCTGCGAATGGAGACGACGTTCGGCACCGGAAATCATCGCCGCCGCCCGCGCTCGACGCGCGGATGGCGGGAGACGGCGTGTCAGCCGGGACGGCGGTCGCGGCATGACAACTGTCATGGCCGGGAGGTGATGGTTGGCAGATTCGGTGCGGCGGCGGTCTCCGTAGCGTCATTCCTGTAGCGCAGAAACCGATTACAGGAGTTCGCATCATGGCTGACAACACGCTCGCCGCGCCCGCCGCCCGGCCGAATGTGCTCCGCATGCTGGCCCCCACCCTCCGCGACATCGCGGTGCCCCTCGCGGCCTACTACGCCCTGCACGCCGCCGGCTACTCCGACTTCATCGCGCTGCTGGCGGGAGCGCTGTTCTCCGGCGCCGTGGTGCTGGTCGGCGTGATCCGGGCCCGCAAGATCGATGCCCTGGCCGCGCTCATCCTCGCGGGTTTCGCCTTCGGCATCGGATCCTCGCTGATCAGCGGCGATGCCCGGATGATCATCGTCCGCGACTCGGTCACCACCGCCGCGATCGGCCTGGCCTTCCTGATCAGCGCCCTGCTCGGCAAGCCCCTCACCTACGTCGCCGCCCGTAAGGGCCTCGCCGGATCGCCCGAGCGGCTGGCCCAGCTCGACCACAAGTTCCGCACCAACCCCGTGGTCCGTCGCCTGCTGAACCGGATCGCCCTCATGTGGGGCGTCGGCCTCATGGGCGAATCGGCCCTCCGTGTGGTGCTCGTCTACCGCCTGCCCATCCACACCATGACCTGGCTGTCGAGCGTGCTGATGATCGGCGTCACGGCCGTCATGGTCATTATCACCGTGCGAACGGTCAAGCGCGTCAAGCGAATCGAGCCGACCGCCGAACCGGTCTACGCTGCGATGCATGAGTGAGGGATCGGTTCCGGAACGCACGCTCGCGGGAACCGCTCGGGTGGAAGCTTTCAGTGACGGGGTGATGGCGATTGCCATCACCCTGTTGATTTTGGAGATCCGGGTGCCCGAGCACGAGCCCGGGCGCTTGCTGCAGGCGCTCGGGCACATCTGGCCGTCGTATGTGGCGTATCTGGCGTCGTTCATGACGATCGGGGTGGTGTGGATGAACCACCACACCTTCTTCGGGCGGTTGCGGCGGATCGACCATGTCCTGCGGTGGTGGAATCTGCTTCTGCTGCTGGGGATTTCGCTGGTGCCGTTCCCGACCATGGTGGTGGCCGAGAACGTCGTGCACGGGACGCACCGGGACGCGGTGGCGGCGGTGGCGCTGTACGGGATCGTGGGGGTGCTGATGACCGTGCCGTGGGCGCCTATGTGGTGGCGGCTGGCGAAACGGCCGGAGATGCTGAAGTCCGGATTGGGGGCGGACTACGCGCGGCGGGAGAGCTGGCGGGCCTGGCCGGGAATTCTGGTCTACGCGGCGTGCATCGGGGTCGGATTCCTCTCGCCGATCGCCGCGCTGGTGCTGTATCTGCTGGTCGCGACGTTCTACGGGCTGAGCAACAAGGGGTGGACCGCGCCGTCGGAGGCCGATCCGGACGACGAATAGCCCTTGCCAAATTAAGCGATTGTGATTAACTGCCGAAGTGGACAGCACGAGCGTGGCCGATGGGCCCGTCACCCAGATCGCGTGGGTGGTCGAGGACATCGAGGCCGGGGAACGGTTCCTGACGACGATCATGGGCGTGAAGGGCTGGATGCGGATGCCCGACGTGCACTTCGGGCCCGAGAAGTGCGTGTATCGCGGCGAGGCCGCGGACTTCACGGCACACATCTCGCTCGGGTACAGCGGGGACATGCAGCTCGAACTCATCCAGCCGGTGAACGGGCGCTCCATCTACACCGAATTCCTCGAACGCGGGGGAGCGGGGCTGCACCACATCTGCCTGGAGCCCCAGGACTTCGACGCCGCGCTGAAAGACGCCGAGGCCCGGGGGATTCCGGTGGTACAACAGGGCGATATGGGCGGGCAGATGCGGTTCGCCTACCTCGACGGCGCGGACTCGGGCGTGCCGTACATCGAACTCGCGGAGATCGGGCCGAATATGCGGGCGTTCTTCGAGCAGATCAAGAAGGGTGCGCAGTGAGCACGCAGATTCCGGAAACCGTTGCGGCGGAGTCCGTTACCGAATGGTCCGACGAGGTCGACGTGGTGGTCGCCGGATTCGGCATCGCGGGCGGGTGTGCCGCGGTCGAGGCGGCCACGCGCGGGGCCCGTGTGCTGGTGCTGGAACGCGCCGGGGTCGCGGGCGGGACCACGGCGCTCGCCGGCGGGCACTTCTACCTGGGCGGCGGCACCGCCGTGCAGCGGGCGACCGGGCACGAGGACTCGGTCGAGGAAATGTACAAGTATCTGCTGTCGGTGGCGCGGGACCCGGAACCGGAGAAGATCCGCGCCTACTGCGAGGGCAGCGTCGAGCACTTCGATTGGCTGGAGAGCCTCGGATTCGAGTTCGAGCGCAGCTACTACCCGGAGAAGGCGGTCATCCAGCCCGGTACCCAGGGGCTGATGTACACCGGCAACGAAAAGGTGTGGCCCTACCGGGAACAGGCCGTGCCCGCGCCCCGCGGGCACAAGGTTCCGGTGCCCGGCGACACCCAGGGCGCGGCCATGATCATCGACCTGCTGGTGAAGCGGGCCGCCACGCTCGGCGTCGAGGTGCGCTACGAGACCGGCGTGACCAACCTGATCACCGGCGCGGACGGCGCGGTGGTCGGGGTGGAGTGGAAGAGCCTCGGCAAAACCGGTGCGGTGAAAGCGAAGTCGGTGGTGCTGGCCGCGGGCGGCTTCGTCATGAACACCGACATGGTGGCCGAGCACGTGCCGTGGCTGACCGAGAAGCCGTTCGTGCTCGGGACGCCGTTCGACGACGGGCTGGGCATCCGGCTCGGAGTGTCGGCGGGCGGCGTGACCCGCATGATGGACCAGGCGTTCGTCACCGCGCCGGTGTATCCGCCGTCGAAGCTGCTGACCGGAATCGTGGTGAACCACAAGGGTGAACGGTTCGTCGCCGAGGACTCCTACCACGCGCGCACCTCCGCGTACGTGCTCGATCAGCCCGGTGCGGTCGCCTACCTGATCGTGGACTCCGAGCACATGGAACGGCCCATGTTCCCGCTCGCGCCGTTCATCGACGGCTGGGAGACCGTGGACGAGATGGCCGCCGCGCTCGGAATCCCCGCCGAGACACTGCGATCCACGCTCGACCGGTACAACGAGAACGCGGCCCGCGGCGAGGACCCGGACTTCCACAAGGCCGCCGAATGGCTGCAACCGCAGGACCAGGGGCCGTGGGCGGCCTTCGACCTGACCCTCGGCAAAGCGCTCTACGCGGGCTTCACCCTCGGCGGGCTGCGCACCTCCGTCGACTCGGAGGTGCTGCGGGACAACGGATCACCCATCCCCGGCCTGTACGCGGCGGGCGCGACCGCCTCCACCCTGGCCCAGGACGGCAAGGGCTACTCCAGCGGCACCCAGCTCGGCGCGGGCTCGTTCTTCGGCCGCCGCGCCGGACGTCACGCCGCCAGTCGCTCCAACTGACGGATCAGCTCCGAGGCGGTCACGGCGTCGAGCGAATCGAACGTGCCGCCCCGGAGCTCCACCGAGAGCACCCGCTGCAGCTCGGGCTCGTCGCGGAAACCGCCTTCGAGCCCGGGATCCAGCGTGACGATCACCTCCCGGACCGGTCCGAACCGGCGGGTGAGGACCTCCCGCGACACCTGCCAGCCCAGCTGTTGCAGACCGAACACCCGGTCCGTGCGAATCGACCGATCGCTGAAGCGGGACAGTCGATTCGACTCCGCGTCCTCCGTCGTGAGCAGGTTGATCGGCCGTTCCAGCTGCTCGAACGGCTGCCGTAACCGATTGTCGTCGAACAGGTCCCGCCAGGCCGCGAGCGTCGCACCGAGCTGAATCGGGTGTGCCACACCCACCAACGCCTGGTCCGCGAGTTCGACCGGCTCGCCCTCGACAGTGCGCGGCACGCCTTCCTCGTCCACCCGGAACGCCCCCGTCACCTCGCCGCGGGCATCGAAGACCGCCCACACCAGCAGCCGCGCGGCCGGCCCCAGCGCGGGATCCTCGAGCACCAATCGCCGATGCGCGGCGGCCCGCCACCGCCTGCCGTCCACCATGGCCGCCTCGAGCCGCCGAATCTGATCGGTCGTCACCGACTTCGGCTCCGGCGCCCGGCGCGTGGGATCGCGGCGTGCGCCGTTCGGTGGCGCACCGCCCGGTCCCGCATCCTCGGGCACGGTCCCCAGGCGGGCGCGAACCCGTAGGCGCAGCGCGTCGGCGGCCGGCTCGGGCTCCTCGCCCGCGGTGGTGGTCCGCAGCCAGGGCGTCATCCGGCCCGATCGCGGATCGGGATCCTCCACGCGCACCGCCAGCCGGGCTTCGGCGACCTCGGCGGTGAAGGCGTGCCCGCGCTCGATCATCCAGCTGTCGATGAACCGATCGATGAACTCCTGCTCCCGCCGCGCCCCGGTCCGATAGGCGACCGCCGCGTGCTGCGCGATGGCGAAGGCGAGTGCCGCGCCCGCCGCCGTCCCCGGCCGTTCCGGCGCGCCGACGTATTCGGCGGCGGCATCGGCGAGTTCGTTCAGCCCGTCCACCCGGGCCGCCGTCAGCACGGTCTCCACCGCGGCTCGATGCCGGCGCAGCAGCTTCCGCACCGCCTCCGTGGCGTGCGGGTCGGCCCAGCGCCGCTCGTCCTCGGTCACTCCCATGATCTTGCCGTCGGGCACCGACAGATTGCGGGGTCGCTTCCGCAGCGGCCGTGCACCGGAGTCCCGACGCCGAGGGCAGGTGGCGTCGCCGGTGGTCGGAATGCACGCCGCCGCTGCGGGGGCGGCTGCGATTCCGGCGAGGCGGCTAGTCCGGGTCGCGCACGATCAGTGCGACCGTCATGGGGACGAGCACTTCGACCAGGTCGCGGACCGGGGGGCGAGGCTCGGAGAGCAGCCATTCGTGGGCGAGGCCGTTGATCGCGCCGATCAGGGCGCTGGTGGCGAGTTCGGGGGTGCCGCGCAGGGCGGCGTTCTCGCCCGCCAGCGGCTGCACGGCCAGGCGGAGGATGTCGCCCCAGCCGTGGCGGCGGGCGCGGCGGTGTTGTTCCATGCGCTCACTCACGCCGACGACCTCGACGAAGGCCACCTTGGCGCGGAACGGGTCCGAGCCGATCGAGGCCAGGAAGGCCGAGAGGGCCTGGGTCACGGTCTCGGTCGGGTCCGGATTCGGGCCCATGGCGCTCAACGCGGTGGCGAGGGCGGCGGCCGACTGGTCCTGGATCTGGTCGTAGGCCGCGACCAGCACGTCCTCGCGGGTCTGGAATTCCTCGTAGAACTGCCGTTTGGACAGTCCGGCCGCGGCGCACACATCGGCCAGCGAACAGTTGGCGTAGCCGCGCTCGCCGAAGATTCGGATGGCCGCGTCGAGGAAACGCTGCCGGCGCTCGGCTTTTCGTTCGGTCACGGCGCGTCCGCCGTACTGCCTGCCTTCGATCGTCACTGTCGTTTCTCGATCGTCACGCCTGAAAGGTTACGGGTGCGGAGGCCACCGATTTCGGGGGCGGCGGCGCGGTGCCGCGTTCGGTGAACCGCGCGTCAGCGTCGCGGACGCAAATGTTTCAGCGTCGCGGACGCAAACCGTTCAGCATGTGGGTGACCATCTCGTCGAAGAGTCCGTCCGCCTCCGCGGCGTCGACCAGCCCCGACCCGAGGATCGAGGCCAGCCCCTGCAGCGCCGCCACCGCCGACAGGCAGATGCGGCGCGGCTCGCCCGGCACCACCTCCCCGAGCGCCTGCGCGTCGGTGACCATCTCGATCGGCACGGTGAACGCGCGTTCCGCGGCCTCCCCGATGGCCGGGGTCGGGCTGTTCTTGCGGGCGAACATGAGCGCCAGCAGTTCCGGATTGTCGATGGCGAACCGCAGATAGGTGTGGGCCATGGCGCGCAGGCGTTCCAGGAAGGTGCCCGCGGCCGCCGCCTTCTCGAATCCCGCGCCGAGCCGCTCGAATCCGGCGACGGTCAGCGCGTCCAGCAGCGCCTGCTTGTCGCGGAAGTGCCGGGCGGGCGCCGCGTGGCTGACCCCGGTGTCGCGGGCCAGCTGCCGCAGCGACAGACTCTCGATTCCGCTGCCGCGCAGGGTCTCCTCGGCGCGGCGGAGGAGTTCGGCGCGCAGGTCCCCGTGGTGGTAGGAACGGGCGCGCTCGGCCACCGCCCGGGCCTTGCGCTTGGTGATGCTCATGGTGAGAGCAGGATATCGGACACACTCGGGGATGTTGGCGTTGACTACTTTGTTGTCGCTGCCTACATTCGTGCCCATGGCTACTGAGAACCCGGTCCAGCGCGCCGTACCGCTGCGCGGCTGGATCGGCCCGATGGTGGTGCTCGGCCTGCTCGCGGCCCTGATCGGCACCATGTACCTCGGCTACACCTCCGACCCGGAGAAGAACCTGCACGACTTCCCGGTCGCCCTGGTCAATCAGGACGTGGGCGACGTGATGGACGGCCGCACCGTCAATATCGGCGACCAGATCGCCGACGCGCTCACCGAGCGCATCCCGGCCGACAAGATCGACCTGCGCGTGGTCGGCATCGGCGAGGCCCGCCAGCAGCTGAGCAACGGCCAGGTCTACGGCGCCATCATCATTCCCGGCGACTTCACCAAGCGGCTCTCGATTCTCGCCGCGGCCTCGGTGGTGCCCGGTGATGTGGAACGGCCGGTCATCACCGTCCAGACCAATCCGCGCGCCGGCACCTACGCCTCCTCGATCACCCAGCGCATCGCCGATCGAGCGATGGCGCAGGTCAATTCGACGGTCGGCGCGCAGCTCACCGACCAGGTGAAGGCCAAGCTCGCACCGCAGCCGGGCGCGCCCGCCACCGAATTGTCCGGCGCGGCACGGTTGCAGCTGGCCCAGCCCATCGACGTGGTCACCAGCCCGTACCGGCCGCTCCCGGCGGGCACCGGGCAGGGCCTGTCCGCGTTCTTCTACACCCTGGTCCTGCTGTTCGCGGGCTTCAGCGGCGCGATGATCATCCACTCCATGATCGACAACGTGCTCGGTTACGTCCCAGCCGAATACGGCCCGTGGTTCCGCGCCCCCGCGCCCGCCTCGATCAGCCGCTGGCGCACGCTGCTGGTGAAGTGGGCCATCGCCGCGATCACCGCGCCGTTCCTGTCCGGCATGTTCATGGGCATCGCGCGGATATTCGGCATGCCCATCGACCAGCCGCTGCCGCTGTTCCTCTACGGCACACTGGCCATCATCGCGGTGTCGGTCACCGGGCTGTCGGTGCTGGCCGCCTTCGGCACCGCGGGCCTGCTGATCAATATGATCGTGTTCGTGGTGCTGGGCCTGCCCTCGTCCTCGGGCTCGATTCCGGTGGAAGCGATTCCGCGCTGGATCGCCTCCCTGTCGAGCTTCGAACCGATGCACCAGATCTATCTGTCGGTGCGCGCCATCCTGTTCTTCGACGGCCACCTCGAGGCCGGACTCGGCACCGGGATCTGGATGACGTTGTTCGGGCTGGCGTTCGGATCGGTGCTCGGCGCGGTCGCCACGCACCTCTACGACCTGCGCGGCCTGTACCGGCTCGGCGTGCCGCACCGGCCGGTCGCGGTCACCGTCGGCGCTGACCCACAGTGACTTTCGGCCCTGTTCGTTGTCGAGCTGTGACGGAGATACTGGCCTCGGGCACCGAATAACTCATCGCCGGGCGATGATTGTGGGGCGGTTCGATGGTGATGGCTTCGTCGCAGTTCGATCAGCTGACAGGACAGTTCCTGCGCGCCGTGCGCGACGCGGGCGGCGGATTGAACGCGGTGTGCGCCGCGTGCGTTCGGGTGTTACCGGTGCGCCGCGCCGCCATCGTGCTCGAGGAACGCGACGCGGGTATGCAACCCTGGTGCGCCAGTGACGAATTCGCCGAACGGGTGGAGCGGGCGCAGGCGACGGCGGGCGAGGGCCCCGCGGTCACGGCGGTGGCCGACGGGATGCCGGTGGTGGTCACCGATCTGAGCGCCGACTGCGAGCACTGGCCCGGCTTCGCCGAAGCGCTCTCCGGTACCCCGCTGTCGGGCTCGCTGTTCGCGGTGCCCTTGCGGCTGGGCGCGATTCGGCTCGGCGCGGTCGACCTGTATCGCGAATCCGTCGGGCGGCCCGGGCCGCGGCTGGTGTCGGCGGCGCTGCACATCGCCGATCTGGTGACCGCCAGCCTGGTGCTGGCCACCGGCGACGACGCCCGGCAATGGGCACAGCCGTTGTCCAGCAGATGGATTCACCAGGCGGCCGGCATGACCAGCGCACAACTCGGCATCGAGATCCCCGACGCCTACGCCCGCCTGCGCGGATACGCCTTCACGCATGGACTTTCGCTGGTGGAGGTGGCACGGCGGGTGGTGGAGCGCAGCATTCGGATCGAGGCCGAATGAGCGCAACTGTTCCGCGACACCCCGCCCGGCAAATACCATGGGCTGACGGCAAGAGCGGCACAGGAATACTTTCGTGGCGGGCGCCCGGCGTTCGCTGATGCGGGGTGAATGCGGTGTCCGACAGTGAGTTGCTGGTGACGGTGCTGGCCAGATTCGCGCGGCTGCTACCGGCGGCGGGCGAACTGCCCCAGATTCTGGACGAGTTGATGCGCAGCGCCATCGATGTGCTGGAGCCGGGCGGGGTGACGGTGGCACTGTCCGCCCGACTACGAGGCGACCGGTCCGAACTCTTCACCGGTATCCCCGAGGACCTCCTGGACCTCGAGGTCTGCCAGCGCGACCACGACCGTGGACCCGGCGTGGTCGCCCACGCCTGCGGAGCGCCGGTGACCGTCACCGACATCGGCAGCTACGGCGACCTGTGGCCGGAGTACACGACCCTGGCCGGGCGGCATCGGATCGCCTCGGTCGCCGCCGTCCCCATGCGCCTGGACGCCACCGAAGCCGGTGTGCTGAGCCTGTATTCGCGCGAGGCCCGGCACTGGACCGGCCAGGACCTGTCGGTGGCGACGCTGCTGGCGGGCATGGCCGCCGGGCACATCGTCACCGCCGATCTGGTGCGCCGCCACCAGCGGGTGACCGAGCAGCTCCAGCACGCGCTCACCACCCGCATCGTGGTGGAACAGGCCAAGGGCGTGCTCGCCCATGCCCACCACACCACCCCCGACGCGGCGTTCGAGTTGATCCGCGCGCACGCCCGCCGCAATCGGGTGACGGTGCACGCGGTCGCGCACGGCATCGTCGCTCTGGGGCTGCGGATCTGATCCGCGCCCGGTCGGCCGGGTTTGCCGGGATGGCGTCCGGTTAATCGGATCGGTGCGGGCATCGGCCCCCGGGGCGTAGCCTGGATTCTTGGCGGAACCGAAAGCCCCTGTCCCCGGCCGGTTTCCGTAGTGGCCGTCCCAGTCCTCGACGGCTCGTTTCGACATATCCGTATCCGGACACCGTCGATCCGCTCGCTTCGTCGACCTGGGGGCAATCGTGAATTCCTCACGTGCACCACATCGTTCCGCTGCCCATCCGGCAGTCCGTCCGTCATCGGCCCACCCCGTCCGACCCACGACCGTCCCTGCCCGCCGCACCCGGCGCGGCAGCGAGTTCGACAGCCTCGTCCGCCGCATCGCCGAGCGCGACCGCGCCGCCTACGAGGAGCTCTACCGCCGCACCCGCGGTCTCATCTACTCCCGCGTCCTGAACATCCTGTACGACACCGGATATGCCGAGGAAACCTGTCACGAGGTCTACCTCCAGGTCTGGCGCAGCGCCCCGAACTTCGACCCGGCCCGCGGCAATGCGCTGACCTGGCTCACCACCCTGGCCCACCATCAGGCGGTGGACCGGGTCCGGCGCGAGCGCAGCGCCGCCGGGCACGAACACCGCTGGGGCGTCGGCGATTACCGCCCCGCCATCGATGTGGTGGCCGAGGAGATCCTGCGCCGCCAGGAGCAGCGCGCAATCCGTCGCGGCCTGTCCACCCTCACCCCCAATCAGCGCGAGTCGGTGGTGCTGGCGTTCTACGGCGGGCTCACCTACCCGCAGGTCGCGGACCGGCTGGGGATCGGCTTGCCCGCCGTGAAGGCCCGCATCCGCTCCGGCCTCGCGCAACTGAAAGTCGCACTGGCATAGCCGGATACATCCCGGACAGGGGGTCTCAGTGCGCGGCGGTCGCCTTGAAGCCGCGCGGAACCAGGATCACGGTGAGCACCGCGACCGCGCCCACCAGCCCCGTCGAGATCCAGGAGGTGGTGGTGAGCGCCGCGTCGTAGGCGTGCTGAGCGATGCGCAGCACCTCGTCGCCGGTGGGTCCCCCGATCCGCTCGGCGACGTGGGCCGCGCCGCCCACCGAGCCCTGCGCCTCGGTCAGATCGTCGCCGTGCAGCGGCAATCCGGTCATGTGGCCGGTGAACAAACGGCCGTGGATGCTACCCAGCAGCGCCACGCCCAGACCGATGCCCAGCTCGTAGTTGGTCTCCTCGACCGCCCCCGCCTGCCCGGCGCGCTCGGCGGGCACCGAGGCGACCAGGACGGCGGCGGCCGTGGTGATCGCGATGCCGTCACCGATGCCCAGACACAGCAGCACCAGGGCGACGATCGGGTAGGTGGTGTCGGGAATCGCGGCCAGCACCGCGAAACCCGCTGCCAGCGCGCCCAATCCGAAACCCATCAGCGCGCGCACGCCCACGCGCCGCATGAGCCAGGGGGTGGCCAGCGAACCGAACAGGGTGGCCAGCGCCGCGGGCAGGGTGCGCATACCGGCCTCCGACGGCGAGTAGCCGTGAATGTATTGCAGCCACAAGGAGATCAGGAACAGGGCCGCGCCGATCGCCAGCATGGCGAGCAGGGTGGCGAGCGCCGCGGCGGTGAAGGCGCGATTGCGGAACAACCGCACATCCAGCAGCGGGTCGGGCGACTTCGACTGCCGGTAGGCGAACAGCCCCAGCAGGAGTACCGACGACACCATGATGATCAGATCGACCGGGGCCGGATTGCCCTTGGCCACATGCTTGATGCCCCACGCCAGCGCCACGATGCCCAGCACCGACAGCGCCGCGCTGCCCCAGTCCAGCCGGCCGTGCTGCGGGGCCCGGTACTCCGGCAGCAGCCACAGTCCCGCGGCCACGGTGAGGATCACCACGGGCACATTGAGCCAGAAGGCCGCCGACCAGCCGAACGCCTCCACCAGATGACCGCCGACCAGCGGGCCGATGGCCGCGCCGCCACCGGCCACCGAGGCCCAGATGCCGATGGCGAGGGTGCGTTCGTGGTCATCGGTGAAGATATTGCGGATCAGCGAGAGCGTGGACGGCATCACCATGGCCCCACCGACGCCGAGCAGCGCGCGGCCCGCGATGAGCTGGGCGGGGGAGTGCGCGGTCGCCGCGATCACCGAGGCGACGCCGAAGAGCAGGAAGCCGAGCAGGAACAGCAGTTTCCGGCCGTACCGGTCGCCGATCGCGCCGCAGGTGATCAGCAGACCGCCCAGCACCAGGCCGTAGAGGTCGACGATCCACAGCTGCTCCATGGGGGTGGGCGCCATGTGATCGATGAGCGAGGGCAGCGCGACATTGAGGATGGTCGCGTCCATCGCCACCAGCAGCAGGCTCGCGCAGAGCACGGCGAGCATGGCCCACCGGCTCGCCGGTGCGGGCCGCACCGGGTCCGCCAGATCCCGCGCCTGTTCCCGGGGTGGAATGCGGCCCACGGTTCCCGCCTCCTCGACTAGACCTCTGTCCGGCTGTCGGCAACAGCCTGGCTAAGCCTAGTCGAGGCGCTGAGTGGAACCCTGGCTCGACCGTGGGGAACTACCGGCCGGCGTTCTGCTTGGCGAGCAGGTCGCGGATCTCGGTGAGCAGCTCCAGTTCGGTCGCCACCTTCTCCTCCTCGGCCTTCGCGAAGCGGCTCTTGAGGGTGTTCATCGGCAGGATGAGCACGAAGTAGAGCACCGCCGCGACGCACAGGAAGTTGATGCCCGCGCTGATGATCGGCCCGAGGGCGACGAAGGTGGACGGCTTGTCCGCCAGCAGTTGGAAGCCCAGACCGAACTCCTTGTTCCCGCCGAGGGTGGCGAGCAGCGGCTCGATCACGCCCTTGGTCACCGAGGTGACGATGGCGGTGAAGGCCGTGCCCATGACCACCGCCACCGCGAGATCGATGACATTGCCCCTCATCAGGAAGTCTTTGAAGCCCTTGAGCATGATGCGCGCAGTTCCAATCCGAGACGTTTTCGTGATGTTCCGGATGGGAGTTTAAATGCTGGTCGGGGCCTCGTGTGCACATGGCACACCCCCCTTGACGCGTATCACTCCGGTTCGCCGGAAGGTACTGGCACACATTTGGCAAACCGGAAGGTTCCGAATCAGCTCCCGCGGCCCGGCGTCGAGCTCGCGTGCTCGGCCCGGAAGGTCTTCACCAGCGCCACGCACATGGCCAGCAACACCACGCTGAACGGCAAGGCGATCAGGATCGCCACGGTCTGCAGCGTGGTCAGCGCGGCCGTGCCGGTGCCGCTGGCCACCAGCAGCGCCGCCGCCACCGCACCCTGCGCGGTGGTCCAGAACGCGCGACTCCAGGTCGGCGGCTCCGGATTGCCGCCCGAGGACAGCATGTTCACCACCAGCGCCCCCGAATCCGCGGAGGTGACGAAGAACAGCACGATCACCAGGATCGCCAGCCCCGCCGTGATCGATCCGCCGGGCAGGGTGTTCAGCAGTTCGAACAGCGCGCTGTCGCGATCGGGCCCGTCCGGACCGACCAGCCCGCCGCCGCCGAACATCTCGCGGTGCAGGCCCGCCCCGCCGAACACCGCGAACCACACGAAGGTCAGCAGCGTCGGCACCAGCAGCACCCCGGCCACGAACTCCCGCACCGTGCGACCGCGCGAGATGCGCGCGATGAACACGCCCACGAACGGGGCCCAGGAAATCCACCAGCCCCAATAGAAGACGGTCCACTGCTGGGTCCAGGCCGTCCCGGTGGGGCCTTCGGTCGCGCCGGTGTACATGCTGATCCGCGGCAGCGACTGCAGGTACTGGCCCACGTTCTGCACCAGATCGTCGACGATGAACAGCGTCGGCCCGACGATCAGCACGAACAGCATCAGCGCGCCCGCCACACCCATATTGAGCTGGGACAGCAGCTTGATGCCCTTGTCCACGCCGGTCACCACCGACACCGTGGCCAGCGTGGTGACCGCCACGACCAGCGTCACCTGCAGGCCCTTGCCCGGTTCGTGCAGCCAGCCCTGATGATTCAGCCCGGCCGAGATCTGCAGCACGCCCAGCCCCAGCGAGGTCGCCACACCGAAGACGGTGCCGATCACCGCCACCACGTCGATGACGTCTCCGCGCCAGCCTCGAACCTTGTCGCCCGCAATCGATTCCAGCGACCAGCGGATCGACACGGGCCTGCCCTTGCGGTGGATGGAGTACGCGATGGCCAGCCCGACCACCACGTAGATGGCCCACGGGTGGATGCCCCAGTGCAGGAAGGTCTGCACCATCGCCGAATCCGCGCGCTGTGCCGGGGTGGACCCGACCCCGGGACGCGGGTCCTCGTAGTGGAACAACGGTTCGGCCACGCCCCAGAACACCAGGCCGATCCCCATACCCGCCGCGAACAGCATGGAAAGCCAAGCGCCGATGGAGTATTCGGCCTTCTCGCCGTCCTCGCCCAGGGTGATGCCGCCGAACCGGCCCAGTCCCAGCCAGATCGCGAACACCACGAAAAGGCTCACGATCAGGATGTAGTACCAGCCGAAGCCGCCGATCACATTGTCCTGCAGCGCTTTCGCCTGCTGAGCCGCGGTGTCGCGGAAGACGATGGCGTACACGGTGAAGGCGGTCACCACGATGGCGGAGGGCCAGAACACCCGGGGAGCCACCGCCACTCGATGATGGGCCGGAACCGTCTCGGTCGAGGTATGGCGGGTTGTGCTCACGTGCGGTGCCCCCTGCGGTCGTCGTCTGCTGCGATCTACCTGCCGAACACATGCGAACAACCCCGGTTCCGGGCCGCGCGGCCCGGAACCGGGGTTGGCTGAACTACTTTCCGGCCCTGTTCTTCAGCGCGGTGACGATCTCGTTGACCGCGGCCAGCACGTCCTGTGCGGCGTGGTCGAGGTTGGCCCGCACCTGTTCGAGGGTGGCCTGGAAGTCCTCGGGAGTGATCTTGTCGGCGAAGGACTTCGCCATATCGGCGAGGTCGGCGGCCGCGGTCTGAGCTCGATCGGCCAGTTCGGCGGCGGCGCCGCTGGCCCGTTCGGCCAGCTGCCCGGTCGCCGCCCCGGCCCGCTCGCGCAGGTCGGCGGCGGTGACCCCGAGATCGGTGGTCAGGTCGTCGGCGGTGGTGCGCAGGTCGTCTGCCAGGCGTTCGGTCGCGTCCTCGAACTTCGACGCGCCGTCGCCGAGATCGTCGTTGGTCGGCATGGTCGGACCCCTACTTCGATCCGCGGTCGAACATCCCCTTGACCTTGTCGGCCAAGCCGCCCGCCCATTCCTTGACTTCGTCACCGGCCTTCTCGGCCCACTCCTTGGCCTCGTCGCCCGCCTTCTCGACCCATTCCCTGGCGTCCTCGGGCTTCCCGCCCGCCTCGTTGCCGTCGCTGAAAGAACTCATCGGAACCTCCTACGTGGGTGGTCACGCCCGGAAGAGCAGCGATCTTTCAGCAATCGATACTAGTCGGTTTGTCCTAGGCTGGGGCGTACTCAGTTCACCGGGCCCAGGACGCGTTCGATGTAGGCGTTGGTGAACCGGCCCTTGGGGTCGAAACGGCGGCGCACCTCGGCGAAGCGGTCCCACTCCGGGTAGCGCTCACGCAGCGTCTCGGCGGTCTGGAAGTGCCGCTTGCCCCAGTGCGGGCGGCCGTTGTAGCGGTCGAAAACGCGTTCGCAGGCGCGGAAATACGGCTCGTAGTTCATGCCCTCGTACTGGTGCACCGCGATGTAGCAGGTCTCGCGGCCACCGGCGGGGGACAGGAAGGCGTCGTCGGGGGCGACCCAGCGCACCTCGATCGGCATCGGGGTGTCGAAATGCTTGGCCACCTCCTTGATCTCGCGGATGGCGTCGATCGAATGCTCGCGCGGGATGGCGTATTCCATCTCGGTGAAGCGGAACAGCCGGGGGCTGGCGAAGACCTTGTAGGAGCGTTCGACCTGGCGGCGGTAGCTGCCCGCGTAGGCGGCGCTGCGCTGGATCATCGGGATCAGGCTGGGGCGCCACCGGGTGAGTTTGCACAGCGCGTCGAAGGTGTAGTTGGTCATGAGGATGTCGGAGAACCAGTCGACCGCTTTGCCGCGCGGTTGCTCGGCGAGGTCGACCCGGTTGTTGCGCTTGGTCATGGCCAGCGGGCTGTGCGCGAACATGTAGAACTCGAAGTGCTCGTTGCCCTCGACGAAGGTGTCCAGATCGGCCAGCACGTCCTCGACCGGGACCGGCCGCTCGATGCCCTCGAGCACGAACGACGGCACCATCTGCAGCGTCACGGCCGTGACCACGCCCAGTGCACCGATATTCACGCGCGCGGCGCGCCAGCCGTCGGGGTCGGTCTGCTCGTTGAGTTCGACCCGGCTGCCGTCGGCCAGCATGAGCTCCACCGAATGCAGTGCGGCGGAGAGGTTCTGCAGCTTGGATCCGGTCCCGTGGGTGCCGGTGGCGGTGGCGCCGGCGATCGACTGCACGTCGATGTCGCCGAGATTGGGGAAGGCCAGGCCCAGCGGGTGCAGCGCGTTGCTGGCGGCGTTGAGGGTGATGCCGGCCTCGGCGCGGACCAGGCCGGTGGCGCGGTCCACGTGCAGGATCTTGTCGAGCTGGTTCAGCCGCATGAGCGTGCCGTCGGTGAGCACGGTCTCGGTGAAGGAGTGCCCGGATCCGGCGACCCGGACGGTGTGGCCGTTCGCTTCGGCCTGAGCGAGTACTGCCGCGACGTCCTCGGGCGAGCTCGGTTCGGCGATGGACGCCGGGGTACAGCTCTGATCCCCGGCCCAGTTCACCCAAGAGTTGGTCATGCGACCAACTTTAAACCGCGAGTGTGATGCGCGCTACCGTTTGCGCGGGTTGAAGGCAGCCGCCTTCGCTCGCTCGACCTCGTCCTCGGACAGCGGAGGCTGCGTGAGCGGCAGGCGAGGCACGCTGTCGCCGCGCACGCCATTGAGAATCACCGCCATGTAGCGCTCCCACACTTCGGGATTGACCGGCCGCGCGAAGCCCGCGATGCCGTCGACCATGTTCACCATGGCGAAGAAATCGGCCGGTTCGATGTCGGGCTGCAACACGCCCGCGTCCTTGGCGCGCGCGATGACCGCCTGCATGCCGGGCCGGATCTGATCCTTCATGCACACGAAGCGATCCATGCTGTCGTGCAGCTCGAGGATCACCTCACTGAAGCCCCGGTTGGCGGCGATGTGCCGGCAGGAGTACTCGAACAGGTCGGTCAGGCCCTCCCAGGGATCCGGGTGGTGCAGCGCCACGTTCACGGCCTCGGCCAGTTCGGTGACCATCTGCTCGAAGACCTCGGAGATGAGCTCCTGCTTGTTGGCGAAGCGACGGTAGACCGTGCCGACGCCGACACCTGCCCGCTCGGCCACATCGTCGAGGGTGACGTCCAGCCCGCGATCGGCGAACAGCTCGCGGGCGGCCGCGATGATGCGCTGCTGATTGCGGGCGGCGTCCGCGCGCAGACGCCGAGGTGGGGGCGCGGTGGTGACGTGATTCACAGGCTAATCCTATCAGCAATCGGGATTATCCGGAGGAGTTATCTCCGTTTAGCTGATAGCTTGATCGGTAAGCGGAGATGGTTTCTCCACTAAGTCTAGGGGACGAGGACACCAACCATGACTACAGCGCTCGAGAAAGATGTCACAGCCCCGGCTGCGACCGAGGACAAGGCAGGGCGGCGCGGATCGCACGCCCTGCGCTGGTGGGTGCTCGCCGTACTCGGCGTCGCCCAGTTGATGGTCGTGCTCGACGCGACCGTCGTGAACATCGCGCTCCCGCACGCGCAGGCCGACCTCGGCTTCTCCAACGGCGATCGGCAGTGGGTCATCACCGGCTACGCGCTGGCCTTCGGCTCGCTGCTGCTGCTCGGCGGACGGCTCTCCGACCTGTTCGGCCGTCGCACCACCTTCATCACCGGTCTGATCGGCTTCGCGGTCGCCTCCGCGGTCGGCGGCGCGGCCGGCAACTTCGAGGTGCTGGTCGGCTCCCGCGTCGCGCAGGGCGTGTTCGCCGCGCTGCTCGCGCCCGCCGCGCTCTCGCTGCTGACCGTCACCTTCACCGAACCCGCCGAGCGCGCAAAGGCATTCGGCATCTTCGGCGCCATCGCGGGCGCGGGCGGCGCGCTCGGCCTGCTGCTGGGCGGCGCGCTCACCGAATGGGCCTCGTGGCGCTGGGTGATGTACGTGAACCTGGTCTTCGCGGCCGTCGCGCTGGTCGGTGCGATCCTGCTGCTGGCCAAGCACACCGCCACCACCCGCCCCAAGCTCGACCTGCCCGGCACCGTGACCGTGACCGCCGCGCTGTTCGGCATCGTCTACGGCTTCTCGCACGCCGAATCCGACGGCTGGACCAACGGCCTCACCCTGGCCTTCCTGATCGGCGGCGTCGCGCTGCTGGGCGTGTTCGTGTGGCTGGAACAGCGTGTCGCGCACCCGCTGCTGCCGCTGCGCGTGGTGCTGGACCGCACCCGCGGCGCGTCCTACGTCGCCGTGTTCACCATCGGCATCGGCATGTTCGCCATGTTCCTGTTCCTCACCTACTACATGCAGCAGCAGCTGGGGTACTCGCCGATCCGCACCGGCGTCGCGTTCCTGCCGATGGTCGCGGGCATGGTCGCCGCCTCCACCACCGTGCCCGCGCTGCTCATCCCGCGGGTGGGTCCGAAGGTGACCGTGGTGACCGGATTCCTGCTCGCCACACTGGGAATGGCGCTGCTGACCCGCATCGGCGTGGACACCGGGTACGCGAGCCACATCCTGCCGAGCCTGCTGCTGATGGGCCTGGGCCTGGGTATGGCGATGTCCACCGCGTTCAGCGGCGCGACCGCGGGCGTGGAGCACGCCGACGCCGGCGTCGCCTCGGCCATGGTGAACACCAGCCAGCAGGTGGGCGGCTCGATCGGCACCGCGCTGCTCAGCACGCTGGCCGCGACCTCGTTCAACGACTATGTGGCCGGGCACGTTCCGCCGTCGCCGCGGGTGCTGGCCGAGGCGGCGGTGCAGAGCTACACCACCACCTTCTGGTGGGCCGCCGCGATCTTCGTGGTCGGCGCGGTGGTCACCGGGCTGATCATGCCGAACAAGGTACCGGTCCCGGCCGAGGGCGAACCCGTTCTCGCGCACTGAGATTCGAACCCCTGGACAACGCGCTCCGGATAGCGAAGCGGCCCCGCTCACCGAGGTGAGCGGGGCCGCTTCGTATTCCGGCTTACCGCGATCAGCGGCAGTTGGAGGGCGGGGCCAGGCCCGCGAACCGGTCGGACAGATAGTTCACGGCGTTGACCGTGCCGGGGAACGCGGCGGTGCCGTGGTCCGCGCCCGGGATGACGTCGAACTGGACCGGCGTCCCGGCGGCGCAGTAGCGGCCCGCGGTGTACTGGGCCAGATCCAGCGGCACCTGGTCGTTGCCGCCGTGCCATTGGTAGAGCGGCTGGCGGATCAGCTCGGGCACGGTCTCGAGCGCGTTCTCCTCCAGGGCGCGGATCAGCGCCGGATCGTTCTCCCTACCCGGGGTGAAGACCTCGCCGATGCTGTGGTTGGCGCCGACCACAATGATGTCTTCCACACAGGAATTGGCGATCCGGTCGCGCATCCAGAAGCCGTAGGGTGTGAGTGAGCTGTCGAGCTCCATCTCGCGGGGGTACTCGCGTTCCATGCCCGCGGCGACCGCGAAGCCGAGTCCGAACAGCGGCTGCGGCGTGTTCCCGGCCTGGATGGCAATTCTGCCCGGATTGACCGGTACGCCGCCGATGGCGACGCCGACGATCGGCAGCTCCGGCGCATAATCGGGGGCGATGGCGGCCGCGAATCCGGTGGACATCGAGCCGCCGGAGTATCCGGCCAGGCCGACCGGTCCGACACCCAGTCCGGCGGGGGTAAACCGCTGGACCGCGCGAATCCCGTCCAGGGTGATCTGGCCGCCCATGCGGGCCGCGCCGTAGGCGCTGTCGGGCCCGAGATGATCGGGCACCGCGATCGCCCAGCCCCTGGCCACCAGCAACGGGATCGCCGACGCCTCCTTCATGCCCCCGTCGAACAGGCTGTGCGACGGCGCGCATTGCAGGCCCAGGGAATTCACGAACGGCTGATAGGACACCAGCGGCCGCGGCCCGGGGCCGGGGGAGATCAGCGTGGTCACCGCGGCGATGGGCGCGCCGGTGGAATTGGTGGAGCGGAACAGGATCTGCCACACCGTCGCCCCGGGGAACGGGTGGATGGGCACCTGGCGGGAGTTCAGCACGTCGCCGTTCTGGGCGGCGTCGAGATTCCCTGCGGCGTAGTAGAACCCGTCCGGATCCGGGACGGGGAAAATCGCCCCGGCGTGCGCCGCGGGCGCGGCCGCCATGACGGCCACCAGGACCGTGGCGATTCCGAAGCTCTGGACCAGCATCTTTCTGATCGACTGGCGCACCGCCAACTTGGCTCTCCTCGAGGCCGATGGGACAACACCGGGCAAGCCGCACTATCCTCGCAGTTCCGGGCTGCTGTTCGGTCTCAGCAACACGCCAGACAGCGGCGATTGGGCCAGGCACATCGAAGGGAGGGTGATGGCGGCGAACTCCGCGGGCGTCGACGTCGCCCTGCTCGGCGTCATCGCCCTGGGCGGCGCGATCGGGGCGGAGGCGCGCTACGGGGTGGGCGTCCTGCTGCCGCAGCGCGGTCCGATCCCCTGGCACACCTTGGCGGTCAACGCGATCGGTTGCTTGCTCATCGGGGTACTCATGGTCTGCATCACCGAGATCTGGGCGGCGCACCGGCTGCTGCGGCCGTTCCTCGGGGTCGGTGTGCTGGGCGGATTCACCACCATGTCCACATATGCCGGGGAAGTTCGTACACTGCTCGAATCGGGCCGAATCGGCTACGGGCTCGGCTACCTCGGGGGGACGGTGGTGACCGGGCTGATCGCGGTCGTGCTGGGCGTGGGTGCGACACGATGGATATCGGGAACGGCGCGACGATTGGGGGCAGGACGATGAGCACGGAGTCCGACACCGACGCGGTCCGGCGGTGGATACCGGCGTCGCGGCTGACGGTGCTGCTCGGCGAGGACGACACCTATCGGCATCGGCCCCGCTACCACGAGATCGTGCGGCGTGCCCGGGATGCCGGATTGGCCGGGGCGAGCGTGTGGCGCGGCGTCGAGGGGTACGGGGTGTCCTCCCAGATCCACACCACCCGACTGCTCGATCTGGCCGAGCGGCTGCCGGTGATGGTCATGATCATCGACGACACCGACCGGTTGCGTTCTTTCGTGGAAACCAATGCGGACCTGCTGGATTCGCTGACCGTCGCGCTCTCGCCCGTCGAACTCTTCGACGGGGTGCGGCGGTGACCGCGCTGGCGGTGATCCTGGGCGCGCTGCTCGGTGCGCCCGCCCGATATCTGGTGGATCGCGCGTTGGCCCTTCGATTCGATAGTGTTCTCCCCCTGGGCACACTGACGGTGAACATGGGCGGTTCGGCGTTGCTGGGCGCGTTGATCGGTGCGGGAGCAAACCATTGGCTCTTCGCGGCCGCGGGAACGGGCTTCTGCGGCGCGCTGACCACGTTCAGTACGTTCGGATACGAAACGGTTCGATTGGCCGAGGAGGGCGCTTACAGCTATGCGGTGGCGAACGTCGTGATCGGCGTCGGCGCGAGCCTGGCCGCGGCCTACCTCGGTGTCCAACTCGGGCAGTGGGTACGGCCGTGATCCTGATGACCAGCCGGGCGCAGGCGATACGGAAGGGAGGTGCGGGCATGGCCCACGATCGAGCCGGACGACCGGCGCGGTCCACGGACCTCGAGGACATCGCACACCTGGTGACCGCCTATTACAGCCGCATCCCGGATCCGGCCGATCCCGCGCAGCTGGTCTCCTTCGGCACCTCCGGGCATCGCGGATCCAGCCTGGACTGCGCGTTCAACGAGGCGCACATCCTGGCCATCACGCAGGCCATCGTGGAATACCGGGCCTCGCGCGGCATCACCGGGCCGGTGTACCTGGCGCGGGACACGCACGCGCTGTCCGAGCCCGCCTGGACCACCGCCCTGGAGGTGCTCGCCGCCAACGATGTCACCGCGGTCATCGACGCCCGCGACAGGTACACGCCCACACCGGCTTTGAGTCACGCCGTGCTGCGCCACAATCGGGGCGGCACCCGGCATCAGGCCGACGGCATCGTGGTGACGCCCTCGCACAATCCGCCTCGCGACGGCGGCTTCAAATACAACCCGCCGCACGGCGGCCCGGCCGACACCATCGCCACCGACGCCATCGCCGCCCGCGCCAACGAGCTGCTGCGCACCGGGCTCGCCGAGGTCAGGCGCACCTCGCTGGCGCACGCGCTGGCCACCAACGTGGAGCGCTACGACTATCTGGACCGCTACATCTCGGACCTACCCAACGTGCTGAATCTGGACGCCATTCGCGGCGCCGGGATTCGGCTGGGCGCTGACCCCATGGGCGGGGCCTCGGTGGACTACTGGGAGGAGATCGGGCAGCGCTACGATCTCGAGCTCGAGGTGGTGAACCCGTTCGTCGACCCGACGTGGCGGTTCATGACGCTGGACTCCGACGGGCGGATCCGGATGGATCCGTCCTCGCGCTACGCCATGGCCTCACTCGTGGCGATTCGCGACGATTACGACATTTCGACCGGCAATGACGCGGACGCGGACCGGCACGGGATCGTGACTCCCGATGCGGGACTGATGAATCCGAACCACTTCCTGGCGGTGGCGATCGAGTACATGATCGCCAACCGGATGGGCTGGGACGCGCTGACCAAGATCGGCAAGACGGTGGTGACGTCCTCCATGATCGACCGGGTGGTCGGCGTGCTGGGGCGTGACGTGTACGAGGTGCCGGTCGGGTTCAAATGGTTCGTGCCCGGATTGTTCAGCGGCAGCCTGGCTTTCGGCGGCGAGGAGTCCGCGGGCGCCTCGTTCCTGCGCATGGACGGCACCGTCTGGACCACCGACAAGGACGGCATCCTGCTGGCCCTGCTCGCCGCGGAGATCACCGCGGTCACCGGGCAGAGCCCGTCCACCCGCTACGCCGAACTCGAGAAGCGCTACGGCTCACCCGCCTACGCCCGGGTCGACGCCACCGCCACCGCGGAACAGAAGACCCGCCTCGCGGCGTTGACGCCGGACATGATCACCGCGACCGAAATCGCCGGCGAGCCCGTCACCGGCATCCAGACCCGCGCCCGCGGCAATGGCGCGGCCCTGGGCGGGCTCAAGATCACCACGGAGAACGCGTGGTTCGCGGCCCGGCCCTCCGGGACCGAGGACAAGTACAAGATCTACGCCGAATCCTTCGAGGGCCCCGAGCACCTCGTGCAGGTGCAGGCGGCCGCGGAGGAGATCGTCGGACACGCGTTGTCCGGTGAGTAGTACGGCGTTGAGCCGGGCGTTGAGTGGATCGGTGTGTGCGGTGGAGATGTCGAGGTGTGCCGGGGCGATCGCGCGACTATCGGAGCGTGAGGTGTGTACCGGTGAGTGAATCGGTGGAAGTGGCGCAGTCACGGCGGCTGCCCGTGGAGATCTGGGTGCTGGTGGGCTCGGCCTTCACCATCGCCATCGGATTCGGTTTGGTCGCACCGGCCCTGCCGCAGTTCGCGCGGAGCTTCGACGTCGGCGTGGCGGCGGCCTCGTTCATCGTGAGCGCGTTCGCGTTGATGCGCTTGATCTTCGCGCCCATGGCCGGGCGGCTGTTGCAGAAACTGGGCGAGCGCCCGGTCTACCTGACCGGCCTGCTGATCGTCGCGGTCTCCACCGGCGCGTGCGCCCTCGCGCAAAGCTATTGGCAGCTCCTGGTTCTGCGTTCGCTGGGCGGGATCGGATCCACCATGTTCACGGTGTCCTCCCTGGGCCTGGTCATCCGCATGTCCCCGCCCGCCGAACGCGGCCGCGTCTCCGGCGTCTACTCCACCAGCTTCCTCATCGGGTCCATCAGCGGCCCGCTGGTCGGCGGCGCCCTGTCCTTCCTGGGTCTGCGCGCCCCGTTCCTGATCTACTGCGTAGCCCTCCTGATCGCCAGCCTCATCGTCTATGTGGCCCTCCGCGATTCCCCGCTCGCGCTGCCGGAGAAGACCGACGGCGCGCCCACCATGTCCTTCCGCGAGGCGGTCGCCCGCCCCGCCTATCGCGCTGCCCTGTGGGCGAACTTCGGCAACGGCGCCGCCGTCTTCGGCGTCCGGATGGCCTTGGTCCCGCTGATCGTCGTGGAGGTCCTGAAACAGGACGCCGCCCTGGCGGGCGTGGCCCTCACGGCCTTCGCCCTCGGCAACGCCTCGGTCCTGTTCCTCTCCGGCCGCTGGTCGGACACCCTGGGCCGCAGACCCTTCCTCATCGCGGGCACCCTGGTCTGCGCCGTGGGCACAGCGGGCATCGGCCTCGCCTCGACCCTGCCCTGGCTCCTCGCCGCCTCCGCCCTCGCAGGCGTCGGATCAGGAATGTTCACGCCCGCCCTGCAGGCCGCGGTCGCCGACATCATCGGCCCCGGCCGCCGCGGCGGCCCGGTCCTCGCCGGCTACCAGATGTCCGCCGACCTCGGCACCTTCCTCGGCCCCTACGCCATCGGCCTGCTCGCCGACCGCGTCTCCTACGGCGTGGCCCTCGGCGTCACCGGCATCCTCCTCGCCTCCGCCTCCGCGGTCTGGCTGGTCGTGCCCGAGACGCTGCGCCGCAAGGAAGCCGCGCTCGCCGTCGACCGTTAGGGGTGGGTATCGGTGGGGTGGGGGTGTCGGGCAGAGTGGTGCGGGTGAGCAATCCGACTTCGAAGCACACGCCGCAGCCGGTCTCGAGCAAGACCACCTATGCGCTGGCCGGGGTGGCGGTGGTGGTGATCCTGCTGATCGTGTTCGCGGTGTTCCAGTGGAACCGCGGTGGCGGGGACGCGGTGCGCAACGACGGGTACGGGTCGGCGCACGATCCGGCCGTGGAGGTGGCGCTGGACTCCGACGGGGCCATCGTGCTGGGGAAGCCCAAGGTGGCGAAAACCCTTGACATCTACGAGGATCCACTGTGCCCGGCGTGCGGCCAGATGGAGAAGGTGAACGGCCAGGAGATCGCCCAGCAGGTCGACGAGGGCAAGCTCGCTGTGCGGTACCGGCTGGTGAACTTCCTCGACTCCCGCTCGGGCAGCAAGGACTACTCCACCCGCGCCGTCGCCGCCAACGAATGCGTCGCGCAGGACGGGAACGGCCCGGTGTACGCCAAGTTCCACGAGCTGCTCTTCACCACGAAGCAGCCCTCCGAAGGCGGCTCCGACCACGACAACAAGGAACTCGCCGCCATCGCCAAGGAAGCGGGCGCGAGCGACTCCGTCGCCAAGTGCATCACCTCCGGCGACCGCGCCGACACCGCCCGGGCCCACGCCACCGCCGCCCTCGAGGCCCTCGGTGACGCCCTGAACGGCCCGGCTGCCACCCCGTCGGTCTTCCTCGACGGCAAGAAGATCGACCGCGGCAACGCGGACTGGGTGCTCAGCGCCGCGAAATAGGCTGCGGAACAGCGGTCTTCGAACAACCGGTTCAGGCCGGGCAGCCGACTCCTGCGAGTCGGCGGCCCGGCCTGTCTCCTGCGGTGGTATCCACTGCGATTGGGTGGGGTGCGGCCCATCAAGGGAACGGGGACGGTGAGCCGCACCCCGGGCAGGGGGCCGAGCCGGGGGCTCGGTCCCTTGGTTCGGGGTGGTGGACGGTCAGTGGGGGACCGGGTGGGTGGGGGATTCGGGGATGTCGTTGTCGGCTGTGGTGCGGGAGAGCTGGGGGTGGATGAGGACGTGGGATTCGAGGGGGTAGGCCAGGTCGGTGGTGAAATAGCTTCCGGCCGTGGCGGGTTCGGTGGGGACCGGGCGGAGGTGGGGCGGCTTGGCGGGGGCGTCGATGTCGGTGTGGGGGAAGAGGTAGCGGGCGCCCTCGCGGATGGTTTCGTGGGTTTCGCCGCTCGGGTCGATCCAGCGCATGCGGTCGGTGTCGGCGAGGTAGACGCGCCAGGGGTGTTTGCCCTTGTCCGCCAGGGACTTCAGGCGGTTGTGGTGGGTGCAGAGCACGGCGCGGTAGCCGGAGTTCGGTTGCGCGGGGAGGTGGGGGAGCGGGCCGAACTGGATGAGGGAGGTCTCGGCGGCGGGCATGGTGCAGCCGGGGAAGCGGCAGAAGCCGTCGAGGGCGCGCACCTCGCGGGCCGGGGCGTTCGAGAAGGGGCGCACCGCGGCGACTTTGGCGCGTTTGCGCAGTGGCGCGGACGGGGGAGCCGGTTCGGCGGGCCGGGCGGGACGTTCCGGTGCTGCCGGGCTGTCGGCGGTGGTGAGGCGGCCGCGATCCACCCGGGGCGTGGTGGGGGCGTCGTCCTGCGTGCGACGCTGACGGAGGTGGGCGGCGGCCGCTCGTTCCCAGGGGGCTTCGGCGGCGATCCGCGTCCGCCGGGTCCGGCGCGGACTCGGAACGCCCACGCTGACGGATTCCTTTGTCTCCGAAGTGCTTTCCTCGGGCGTCGATTTCGCTGACCCGGCCGAAGGCGACGAGGTGGCGTCGTCCTCGCTCGGGCCCGGAGCGGCGTCCTCCGGGAAGTACTCGGGGATGACCTGGAAGCGGGCGTGTTCGGCGAGCGAGCGGGCCAGGGCGGCGTCGATGGGGCCGTAGCCGGAGAGGAAGGCGGGGTCGTCGCGCAGGCCGAGGAGGGTTTCGGCGGACACCCCGACCTGGATGAGCGGACGGCGAGGCGTGGTGGGGGTGCTGGCCTTGGGGCAGTCGAGTTCCTTGCCGCATTCGCAGTGCAGCCGGCCCGAACCGTCGGCGAGGGCGATGAGCGCGTCGGCCCGGCGCTGCGACATGGTGCGCGGATCGTCCTCGCACACTTGCAGACTCATCTCCCGCAGCCGCATGGCGAGCGCCTGCGCTCCCGCGGCGGGCAGCAGCCCGTCGAACACGGCCATCCCGTCCTGCACCGCGCGAATCCGGACGTCGCGATCCTGTTCCCGCGCCTCGCGCCGCCGCGTCTCGCCGTCGGGATCGAGCCGCGTCACCCAGCGCTGCGCGGTCTGCCGCAACCGGACCGGGTCCGACCGCAGCGCCGCGTCGATCAGCTTGGGCTCCAGGACTTCTCGTATCTCCCGCGGCATCCCCCGCAGGCAGTCCGTGATCACCTGCACGCGCGACAGATCGATCCGGCCCGCCGCGAACGCCAGTTTGGTCTGGGGTAGCGAGTCCAGCGCGAGCCCGATGTCGATGAGCGCCGCCGCCACCCCCTCCGGCACCTGCACCGCTACCGCGATCTCCGCCGCGGCGAACTCCCCAGCCCGCACCCCGCCGGCGCCCGGTGCGGCGTTCGCGGCGCGATGGCGGCGATACACCTCCCGCACCGCTGTGATTTCCGCCGCCTGTGCGAACGCCGCCGCCCCATGTGCCCGCCGCAGCGCGTCGACCAGCTCGTCCTCGCCCATCGCCTCCACCTCTCGGCTATCGAACATGCGTTCGAGACTACCTCCGAAAGATCGCCGCCGCCAGCTCTTGTCCAGGCGATTTGGTTTGTACGCCACCGGTCGTGTAACTTCGTTCAAGCAAGCGGGGCAACGCCCGGCTGGTAGAAAAGTGAACACGGGGCTATGGCGCAGCTGGTAGCGCACCACACTGGCAGTGTGGGGGTCAGGGGTTCGAGTCCCCTTAGCTCCACCCATTGATTCAGGTCAGGTCCGGTCTTGTACCGGGCCTGACCTGTTTTTGTTCCGCCTACCCCGCGCTTACCCGCGGTTTCGATTCAATGTTCATCGTTCCGTCGTGTCGGGTGGCGTGGCCAGTCGCCGGCTCCCGGAGTCACCCGGCCGCAATCTGGTGAGACCTAGGTGTCGACCGCCTGGCGCCGCACGGGACGATCGCCGGAGTGGCCAGCGGGTGCCGGAAGAACGGCGCATCCACTGTCTTGCCGGGCAATCGAGCGGAGTATTTGCCGACGTGCCCGGATCGTTACCTTCGGCCGAACTGGGCAGATGTCCAAAATCGGCGTCGAACCCGCCGGTAATTTTGTGAAACGACGATATTTCTGAATGGATCAACCTATGGTGAGCGCGCTTGCCCCAGACGAGATCATAGGAGATCACAGCAGTACGGATCAGAACAAATGCCGAGAGCAAAGCTTCCGAAATCTCTCGGTCGTAGCCTCCGCTGAAACCCCTGAGTCTGCGTAACCGCCGGCGTTGCGTGATTCAGCGATCGAATGTTGTTGATGATCGCTGGATTTGACCTTTCCGGATACCAGCGCCCAGTGGGGCGATGCGCGTTCCGTCCCGCTGCCCGCGATCGAATTCCGAACGAGCGCCCCGAATTCTCTTCTCCAGGAATAACAATGACAAATCGACATGTCGCCCGCAAACTTGCCGCGACCACCACGGCCGCGAGCGCTCTGGCGCTGTTCGGCACCGGCGCCGCGGACGCGAACCCCGGGAACATCACGTGGTCCGACGGCTCCTCGCAGTTCACCCGGACCATCAGCAACGTGTCCCCGGCCGAGGGCGACACCATCACGGTCTCCACCCAGTTCAGCCGTAACAGCTGGACCGACGAGTACATCTACAACATCAAGGACCGGCACCCGGCCTGTACCACCTATGTACCGGGTTCGGCCACCATGGGTGGCAGCGCGGTGTCGAATCCCGAAGTAGTCGCCGACGAGGGCAACGGCGGCGGCTACGTGCGAGCGTCGTTCGGCGCCACCTCCTGGGTGGTCCAGAACCGGCCGGGCTTCCACAGCTCCCCGACCTTCAGCGTGCAGTACAAGGTCGGTCACGGCTGTGCCCGCGGGGCCGCTATGACCACCGGCATGGATTACGGCGGGTCGCTCGGCTCGGGGTCGTACGGCACTCAGGGCCCGTCGATCACGGTGGGCAAGAACGCCACGACCACCACCCTGGCCCCGGTCTCGGGCGCCCGCGCGGGCCAGCCGGTCACGTTGACGGCCACGGTGACCGGTGGCTCGGCCGGTGACACGATCGGTTTCTCCGACGGCGGCACCCAGATCGGTACCGGCACCCTGGACGCCACCGGCACCGCGACCTACCAATGGACACCGACGGTGGGCGGCAACCACACCCTGACCGCGCAGTACCCAGGCACCGCGTTCGCCAACGCATCGCAGTCCGCACCGCAGACCGTGAACGTCGTCGCCGATGTCGCCTCCACCATCACTCTCAACCCGGTGACCGGTGCGAAGGTCGGTACCGCGACCACCCTCACGGCCAAGGTGACTCCTAACGCGGCCGGTGGCACCGTCCAGTTCGCTGACGGCACTACGGTTCTGGGGACCGGGCAGGTCGATGGGACCGGTACCGCCACTCTCCATTGGACTCCCTCGGCTGCTGGTGCGCACACGTTGACCGCGACGTTCTCGGGGCGTGACGGTGTCACCGGATCCAACACGACCGCACAGGCGGACGTTGCCGCGGCCGATGTCGCTTCCACCACCGTCCTCAACCCGGTGACGGGCGCGAAGGTGGGCACCGCGACCACCCTCACGGCCAAGGTGACTCCCGCCGCGGCCGGCGGCACGGTCGAGTTCGCCGATGGCGCAACCGTGCTGGGGACCGGCCAGGTCGATGGGACCGGGACCGCGACCTTCCAGTGGACTCCCTCGGCTGCTGGTGCGCACACGCTGACCGCGACGTTCTCGGGGCGTGACGGAGTCACCGGGTCCAACACCACCGGGCAGGTATCGGTCGCTGCGGCCGATGTCGCTTCCACCACCGTCCTCAACCCGGTGACGGGTGCGAAGGTGGGCACCGCGACCACGTTGACTGCGACGGTCACTCCTGCAGCGGCGGGTGGCACGGTCCAGTTCGCCGATGGCACTACGGTTCTGGGGACCGGGCAGGTCGATGGGACCGGTACCGCCACTCTCCAGTGGACTCCCTCGGCTGCCGGGGCGCACACGTTGACCGCGACGTTCTCCGGACGGGACGGTGTCACCGGATCCAACACCACCGCACAGGCGGACGTTGCCGCGGCCGACGTCGCTTCCACCACCGTCCTCAACCCGGTGACGGGCGCGAAGGTCGGTACCCCGACCACCCTCACAGCCAAGGTGACTCCCGGCGCGGCGGGTGGCTCGGTCCAGTTCGCTGACGGCACAACCATTCTGGGGACCGGGCAGGTCGACGCGACCGGAACCGCCACCCTCCAGTGGACTCCTTCGGTTGCCGGGGCGCACACGTTGACCGCGACGTTCTCGGGCCGTGACGGTGTCACCGGATCCAACACCACGGCACAGGCGGACGTTGCCGCGGCCGATGTCGCTTCCACCACCGTCCTCAATCCGGTGACGGGCGCGAAGGTGGGCACCGCGACCACGTTGACCGCGACGGTGACCCCTGCCGCGGCCGGAGGCACCATCGAATTCGCTGACGGCACTACGGTTCTGGGGACCGGGCAGGTCGATGGGACCGGGACCGCGACCTTCCAGTGGACTCCCTCGGCTGCTGGTGCGCACACGCTGACCGCGACCTTCTCGGGGCGTGACGGTGTCACCGGATCCAACACCACAACTCCGGTGAACGTCGCTGCGGCCGACAGCAATTCCACTGTGACCGTCAACCCGGTCACAGGAGCCACCGTCGGTACCGCGATCACCCTGACGGCGAAGGTCAGCCCCGCAAACGCGGGCGGCACCATCACCTTCACCGACGGTGGCACCGTCATCGGCACCACCGCCCAGGTCGGCGCTGACGGCACCGCCACCATCACGTGGACCCCCACCACCGCCGGCAGCCACATCATCACCGCCGACTACTCCGGCAACGGCACGGTCAACGCGTCCACCACTACGGTAACGATCACCGTCGCACCCACCGGAGGCACCGGCACCGGCACCGGCAGCTCCCTGCCCGGCAGCCTCGGTTCCAACCGCTGAACAAGAGCTACCGCGGTGCATGTTCCCAGCCGGTACGGCCGGGGACATGCACCGCACTTCGGTGATCATTCAACGCGGAACGGGGGGCTCAGCCGACCGGGAGTTTCACCACCGGATCGGGGCCCTGGTCGGTGATGTAAACGTTTCCCGCCCTATCGACGGCCACACCCTGGGGATTCTTCAGGCCGGTGAACGGCAGCGGGGTCGGTGTCGATGCGCCCGCCGCCAACCTCACCACCCATTGATTACCCCAGTCGACGACGTACAAGTCTCCCGTCGCGTCGACCGCCACACCCTGGGGATCCTTGAGCCCGGTGAACGGCAGCGAGGTCGCCGTCGACGCGCCCGCCGCCAATTTCAGGACCCGCTCGGTACTCAATTCGGTGACGTATACGTTTCCCGCCGTGTCGACCGCCACCCCGTGGGGGTCTTGGAGCCCCGTGAACGGCAACGGCGTCGGCGTGGATGCGCCCGCCGCCAGCTTCACCACCCGATCATTACCCCGGTCGCTGACGTACACGTTTCCCGCCGTGTCGGCCGCCACACCCTGGGGATCCTTGAGCCCGGTGAACGGCAGCGAGGTCGGCGTGGATGCGCCCGCCGCCAATTTCATCACCCGATTGTTACTCGTGTCGGTGACGTAAATGTTGCCCACCGTGTCGACCGCCACGCCCTGGGGATTATTCAGGCCGGTGAACGGCAGCGGGGTCGGCGTGGATGCGCCCGCCGCCAATTTCATCACCCGATCGTTACCCATGTCGGTGACGTACACAGTGCCCGCCGCGTCGACAGCCACATCGGTGGGCAAGCTGACGCCGGTGAACGGCAGTGGAGTCTGTGCCGAGTAGCCCGCGGTGATAGGCGTGGGCGAGTTGCCACCGCCTGATCCGAGGCGGACGCCGATGATGGTGGCCACCACAGTAACCGCGACCGCGGCGGCGAGCAGCCCGGCGGTCTTGGGCGACAATCTGATTCGCCGCCCATGGCGCGCTGCCACGGCCACGGTGGTGCCGACCGCGGAATCGCCCACCGCGGCGCGGGCGGCCGCGGCCAGCTCGCGCACTGTCTGGTAACGATCGTCGGGCTCTTTGGCCATTCCCTTGGCGATGATCGCATCGAACGCAGCCGGTACATCGGGCGTAATGGTGCTGGGTCGTGGCGGCGGGGTATGCAGGTGATGGGCGATCACACCCTGCACGCCCGCTGCGCTCGTAAACGGTGGTTGGCCGGTCAGGCACTGATACAGCACGCACGTCAACGCGTACACGTCCGCTCGGGCATCGGCCTTGACCTCCGCGGTGATCTCCTCCGGCGCCATGTAGGCGACGGTGCCGAGGGTCTCGCCGACCGTGGTCAGCGTCCGGTCATCGGTGGCGTGGGCGATCCCGAAGTCGATCAGGTAGGCGAACTCATCGGCCCCCAGCAGGATGTTGGAGGGTTTGACATCGCGATGGACCAGCCCGACGTCGTGGGCCGCCTGCAGCGCGGCGGCCACCTGTACGCAGATCGCCACTGCCCGCCGCGGCGACAAGGCCCCTTCTCGGCTGATCACCGCGCGCAGGTCGGTGCCCTCGATCAAGCGCATGTTCAGATACAGCCGACCGTCGATGTCGCCGAAATCGTGGATGGGGATCACATGCGGCTCGGCCAACTGCGCCACCGCCCGACACTCCCGGCGAAACCGTTCGCGCAGCTCCTCGTCATCGGCGAAGCGCTCGGGCAACACCTTGACCGCCACCACCCGGTTGGTCAGCGAATCATGCGCCCGCCACACCTGGCCCATGCCACCGTGCCCCAGCAGCGACAACAGCCGATAGCGCCCGAACACCTCCGCTGAGGTGGTGTCTCTGCCACCAACTGACGTGTCGTCCATTATGTCGTCCCGTGACCACCCGACTGGCAAACGGTGTACTTGCCTGCGATCCAACCCCCGCCCGAGCTGGTACCCCACCCTCGTCGATTCAGCCAGGCCAGACAGTCGAGAGTCGGCGCTATCCGCCAACAAACCTGTAGCAACTCGAGCGTACCTCTTTGCCTGTGATTCAACCGTGTGGCACCGGTGTAGCCGGTGTCTGCCAGCCGGACGACCACGCAACGGACCTGCGCGGCGGTTACCGCGTGGCCGCCGACGATAACCGGAGCACCACGCAGTCCCCGGGCGACGCCGGAATTCGATCGCCGCCTGGAACTGCTGGACATGCGACCGTATTCACGTGGGAGTCCAGGCTCGGGAACCGCCCCGACAAGAGCAGTCGGCTTCAGTGACAAGGGTATGCGTCGGCGCGCGCAGTAATTTCGGTCGCTCTTACTCGCCGGCGCGTTCCCGTGGCCCCTCGATCACTGCGTCCACACACTGCTGCAGTACCATCATGTCGAGCGTGAAAACCTCATCCAGATCGACTTCCGCCGGGTTGTCGATCGTCGTGTACACCACGATGCCTGCCCAAAACCGTTTGATGGCCTTCAGGATCTCGACTGCCTCGACGAACAGATCGGTGTCGAGCCGCTCGTTCGGATCGACGATGTACTTGATGAGTTCGCGGGTGACCGCGTGCCGGTGGTCGTATATATCGCAGGACGGCAAGGGCGACGCTGCCCGCCACATGTACTGGAACGCCCGGATGACGCAGGAGTTCGGTGCCGACTGGACCGATAGGTACACGACCGCGCACGAGAAAACCGGCGGTAACGTGGCGGCCCGCGAAGCCATGGATCTCTACAACAACCATCTCGGCCGTGACATCGGGCAAGACAAGAACACCGACGACGCCACTCTCCGTGCCCAGGTGCTGGATACGATCGACAACGGCAAGGCCGTCGTGATCGTGGCCGGTCCCGACGGGAAGTCGCCACAGCTCGCATGGAGCAGAGACACCCCGACCGATAAGACGATCGTGGGTCCCGGTGTCGGCATTCCCCTACCAGCGACGAAATGAGGACGCCGATGAGGACGCTCATGCGGGCCGCACTGTCGACCGCTCTGGTTGGGCTGGTTGCTTCGTGTGGAGTGGCCGGACCGCCGAAATCGCATGTGCAGGAGCAGGAGTCGCGAGATTGTAGTCGCGGAACCTTCGACTTCGGTGCTTCGAGCGCGGCGCAGCCGCTGGGCTCCAGTAAGGCTCTTTATCAGAAGATGCTGGAGGCCCAGGAGAACAAGCAGACGATCCCTGTTCTCGATATCACCCACGCCGCGGGTTGGTCCGACGAGTGGGATCGGATGGTCGATGTCGGCGAGCACACGAACCAGGCCGAACTGAATTCCCGCGCCCAGACGCCCGGTTACTGCTGGAAGGGCCTGCCCCCCACGTCTGCCATGTCCGACCGCCCATCGGATGGGTACTACTTGTTCGTTCGCGACAACAAGCCAGTCCAGTTCATCCAATACCGACCCAGCATGTATCCCATCCTGATGCTGACGGGCGTGGTGGTGACGAAGGAATCTGTACTGACGTATTACGGTTCGAAGCTCAAGCCGCAGTAGCCGCCCCCGGTGAGCTCGCATATGAGGTAACGGAATTCGGCGCATGAAACAAGTTGAGAAGTATTCGGCTTCGATCTTGCTTCGGATTCACTCGCATTGGTATTTCGAACCCCGTCAGCATTCGCCGCGGCAGTTCGGCAGGGTCGTATACTCCCGTTATGGCGGATGTGCGGTCCTCCACGGAATTTCCGGAGTCGCCTGTTCTCGTGGTGCAGACGCGAGAACACGTTTATCGGCTGCGCGCCGGGGGTGTGTACAACATCGGCCGCGATCCGACCGCCGATATTCATGTCACCGATCCGCGTGTTTCGGCCGTGCACGCTGTGCTGGAGCGCGGATCGAACGGTTGGGAAATCGAGGACGCGCACAGCCTGAACGGCACCTTTTTCGAGGGCCATCGCGTCGAGCGGATGCTGATCGACCACGACGAGACGTTCCAGCTGGGGCATGCCAAAGATGGTGCGCAGCTGGCCTGCTCGCTGGAATCACCCAACCCCGCCCCCGAGCCCGAACCCGATGACGACTTCGGTGGGGACACGATGGTCGTCCCCAATCCTGGCTATGACCTGGACGATGAAGCCACAGTCACCCTGTTCGAGCCGGGCCTGCCCCGCCGAGTGTCGCGGACGTCGCCTCCGGCCACCCAGCCCACCGCGGTGGTACGGATCGTCTCGGGCACGCTCCGGATCGGACGAGCCGCCGACAACGACATCGTCGTGGCCGACCTCATGGTGTCTCGCCATCACGCCGAACTACAGGTGATCGCCGACGGCAAATATCGAGTCGTCGACCTCGACAGTCACAACGGCACCTATGTCAACGGCCACCGGATCGAGACCGCGGACCTGTCCGAATCCGACTTGATCGGTATGGGACACACCACCTACCGGCTCGTCGGCAACGAACTGCGTGAGTCCGTCGACACCGGTGACATCTCGGTCTGTGTCCAGAACCTGATCGTGCGGACACCGGAAGGCAAAGTGCTGCTCGACGACGTGACCTTCCCCATCGCGCAGCGCTCACTCGTCGGGGTCATCGGACCCAGCGGAGCGGGCAAGTCGACACTGTTGGGCGCGGTCACCGGGATGCGGCCCGCGACCGAGGGGACCGTCCGCTACGACGGCCGCGACCTGTACACCGATTACGACGAGCTGAGACACCGGATCGGACTGGTTCCGCAGGAGGACATCCTGCACAACCAGCTCCCGACGCGACGCGCCCTGCTCTACGCGGCCGAGCTGCGCTTCCCCGGTGACACCGCCCGTGAGGAGCGCGAGCAGCGAGTCGACGAAGTCCTCGACGAACTCGGCTTGACGCGGCATGCCGACACCCGCATCGATCGGCTCTCCGGCGGGCAACGCAAACGGGTCAGCGTCGCATTGGAACTGCTGACGAAACCGTCGCTGTTGTTCCTCGACGAACCGACCTCCGGCCTGGATCCCGGCCTGGACAAGACGGTCATGGAAATGCTGTCCGAACTCGCCCACGACGGGCGGACCGTCATCGTCGTGACCCACAGCGTGGCGAATCTCGATTCCTGTGACCGCCTTCTGGTGCTGGTGCCCGGCGGCAAGCTCGCCTATTACGGACCGCCCGCAGAGGGATTGCAGGAGTTCGGGCAGCGCACCTGGGCCGAGGTGTTCCAGGCATTCGACCGGGACGAGGACCGCGACTGGGCCGGTGAGTTCCGGAACTCCCCGCGCTTCGAGCACTACGTCGATGTCGCGCCGACCAACGACATCGGACCGGCGGAAGTACACACACCGGCAGTACCGCCGCCCGCGCGGCAGTCCAAACTCAGCCAGCTCAGCACCCTGTGCCGGCGGTATCTGGCGGTCATCGCCTCGGACCGCAGTTATCTGGCGCTACTCGGCGCGATGCCGCTGCTGCTGGGCGGTTTGATCGCCGCGGTGCCGGCGGGCGCGGGTTTCACCGGGGCGCCGGGAACCAACGAAGATGCCTCCACCAAGCTCATGATCTTGATTTTCGGTGCCTGCTTCGTCGGCACCGGCAACGCGATTCGCGAGATCGTCAAGGAACAGACGATCTACCGCAGAGAACGCGCGGCAGGACTGTCGGCGGGGGTCTATCTGATGTCGAAACTGCTGGTCTTGGGTGTGATCACCATCCTTCAGGCGGCGGTATTGTTCGTGATCGGCACTATCGGCACGAGCTTCCCGCCGAGCGGGATATTCACTTCGGTCCAGCTGGAGTTGATCTTGGCGATGGCGATGCTGGGCATCGCATCGCTGACGTTGGGCTTGCTGGTATCGGCTTCGGTGAGCACCTCGGAAAAGACACTGCCCCTGCTGATCGTGCTGTCGATGGCGCAACTGGTCCTCACCGGCGGGCTGGTGCGGCTGCCCGGCACGCCCGTCCTGCAACAGCTGTCCTTCCTGTCGCCGTCCCGTTGGGGCTACGGCGCCGGAGCGGCCAGCATCGACCTCGACACCATCACGCCGCACGAGGGCGGGCCGGACCCGCTGTGGAAACACACCATCGGCACCTGGCTGCTCGATATGGGAGTCCTCGCCGGTCTCGCCGCGATCTTCCTCGCGCTGGCCTGGTATCGCCTGCACCGGATGCAGCCACGGCGGCGCGGTGCCCGTTCCGCTCAGAAGTGAGCCCGCTCCGCTTCGTGTGATCCCCAGTGGAGGTACTGACGAGTGTCCACCACTATTCAGGGTCGGTGTCACCAGTTACGGCTGAGGAAACTGCTAGCTAACGTTGAAGAGGAAGTCCTTCCTCGGAAAATGGTGCAAGGAGTTGATCAAATGAAAGCAAGAATCGCCGGGACCGTAGCCGCGACTGCAATCATGCTGTCGCTGGGCCTCGCTGGAGCGTCGGCGGCGTCGGCCAGCGAACCGCAGGCTACGCCCGTGGACGGATCGGTCGGCATCTGTTTCACCATCCCGTTGCCGGGATCCGCAGACTTGGTTTGGTGCCTCTGAGGAAGAGGCTCGGAGAAAGGCGTCCCGCGGCGTCGCATGAGAAAGGCCCGGTCCAGCAGGACCGGGCCTTTTCGGTGGCGACGCCGCGTGGCGGTCAGAGCGTGCCGTTCTCGATGTCCCGCTTCAGTGCAGCCTGGTACGCCTGGTGGGAGGAGACGCCGTTGCTGACGGTGAAGTTGAGCAGCAGGGGGTTGCAGCTGAAGGTGATGTGTTCGTTCACCGCGGTGGTGCCGTTGCCGTTGTCGGTGAACGTCACCTTCTGATGCGTGATGACACCGGGGGTGTCGTAGCTGTCGGTGAGGTAGTACCGGTCGGCCGGGAAGAGGCGCTGTTCGGCCTGGGTTTTCGCGGGGTAGTCGACCGAGCCCATGGGGACGTTCTCCAGCGCGGTGAAATCGATGGTCGTGCTGACGCCGTCGCTGCAGGTGCGGTGGGTGATGATGTCCTTGAGGAACGGGTGGCGGCCGATATCGTTGCGCAGGTTCGAGTAGACCGTCCACACCTTGTCGATCGGGGCGTTGATGGTGATCGGCAGGTCGACCGTGCGTGAGGCGGAACCGGAGGATCCGCTCTTCTCCGAGGCCTGGTACGACGCCCATCCGGTCTGCCAGCCGGCGGTGTACGAGTTCGGGGTGTCGGTACACGTCGGTGCGGAATCCGCCTGCGCTACCGGTGAACCCGTCGCCGCGAACGACAGGGCCATTGCGCATCCCACAAGATATTTCACGGCCGGACTGTAACGTGTTCTTGCGATGTTCGCGCGCGCCGTCATGGATTCGAGACCGACCGGCAGGATCGTAGTACTGATTACCGGCCGATCGGCCGCCGGGCGTCGAGCTGCGCGCGGTCCGCGGCGGCCCGTCCCGCGTCCCAGCCCTCGGCGCTGCGGATGGTGATGCCGCGATTGCGGGCCTGCGGAAACAGCGCGTCGAAGGCCGCGTCGACGGCGAGCTGATGGGAGGCCAGCACCGGCAGCAGCCGTTCGGAGTCGGGTGATTCGGCAATGGTGGCCGCGGTGGCCGCCGCGAGCCGCTCCCCGATGCGGGTGGCGTAGGCGACCAGGAACGATTTCCGGAAGATCCGGCTGCGCGCCCCGTCGTCGGGGGTGTCCTGTCCGCTCGCGATCATCGCCCGGGTGGCCTGCACCAGCAGCGAGGTCGTGAGCAACTCGATGGCCTCGAGATCCGCGTCGTCCCCGACGATGGTGACGAACCCCCACTCCGAGGCCACGATGGCGCGACTGCGATTGGCCTTGGCGACCACGTCCACCAGCAGCGCCTTCGCGTCGACATAGGGGGTGTCGAGCCAGATCCGCCGCGCCCCAGGCAGATCGGGAGCAGAGGTGTCGGCATCGACCAGCACCCGATCGAGCGCGTACTTGGTCATCAACTCCTGCGCCTTGGCCGACAAGGTCTCGGCCTCCTCGGGAAAGGAGGTCGATTCGGCTTTCGCGAGCAACCCCCGCACCCGCCCGAGCACCTTCTCGTCGACGTGGTGATGCACCCCGGCCCGCGGCCGCGCACTGCCCGGCAACGGTCTGATCAGCTCCAATTCCGGCAGCAGAAACAGCAAGGCGAGCGCCTCGACCACGGTCGTGATCGCTTCCCGCGAGGTCAGCATGTGCTCGGCCGCCCACTGCCCGAAGAACGGTTCCGAGTCCGACCACCAGACCCGAGCCTCGATGGCGTCGAGTTGCTCGACCCACGTCTCGTCCATGGTCTCGGCCGTGAAGGGCCGCACATGATCGGCCATTACATCGACGAGGAACCCGGCCGCGAACTCGTCCACCCGCCGTGTCGCCGCCTCGTGCACATCCCCCGGCAGCCACCCGTGCTGAAACACCCGCCGAATGACGTGCCGCCCGGCCAGGTGTACCCCGGATCCGACAATGTGATCCGGCAGCCCGCTCGCCGCGACCTCGTCGGCGAACCGCCCCGCGATCCCGGAATCTCCCCGAGCCGTCTTACTCCCCGCGCCCACCCGCGCCGCGGTCATCGCGGCCGCCAGCACGGCGTTCCCGACCCCCTGCGCGGTCGGCTGGTCGCCCTCGCCGGTCAGGAAGCGAACGTCACCCAGTTGCGCACGCAACTTGGCGGCTCGGTGCTTGCGATTCGGCTTACCCACGGCCATCAACCCTATTTCACGGCCGGATGGCCCCGGTCTCGTCCCATGGGGCTGCCGGTCACGCCGAGCGTGACCGGCAGCCGGGCTCAGCGGGCGTCGGTGGATACCGGTTCGGGCGCAGCGGTTTTCGCGCGTCCGGGCACCCACCAGTTGAGACGGCCCATGGTCTGCATCAGGGCCGGGACCAGGATGGTGCGGATCACGGTGGCGTCGACCAGGACGGCCAGGGTGAGGCCGAGGCCGAAGAGCTGGACGAAGGAGACGTGGGCGAAGACCATGCCCACGAAGGCGATGGCCAGCAGCGCCGCTGCCGCGGTGAAGATTCGTGCGGTGCGCGCGATGCCGACCGCGACCGAACGCCCGGTCTCGCCGGATTCGAGGTACTCCTCACGGATTCGGGACAGGAGGAACACCTCGTAGTCCATGGATACGCCGAAGGCCAGGCAGAACATGAGGATCGGCATGGTGGGGACGAGGTATCCGGTGGGGGTGAAGCCCAGGACGCCGGAGAGGTGGCCGTCCTGGAAGATCCAGACCATGGCTCCGAAGGTGGCTGCCAGGGACAGCACGGTGAGGACGAGAGCCTTGATCGGGAGCACGACGCTGCGGGTGAAGATCAGCAGGACGGCGAACATCGAGATCGCGATCAGGGCCAGTGCCAACGGGACTCGTGCGCCGAGGGCGTGGACGGAGTCGGCGTTGCGGGCGGCGGGGCCGCCGAATTTCACCGGTCCGGGGGCGGGAACCGCCCGGAGGCGGTCGAGTTGTTCGGTCGAGGCGGCGGAGTACGGGTCGAGTCGGGTTCCGATGCGCAGGTAGGTTCCGGAGTCCCCGGCCATGACGGATTGCGGCCCGGCGACCGGCAGGCCACCGGCGTAGACGCCGCCGCTGGACAGCACCGAGCTCACGCCCGGGACCTGGGACAGGGCGCGCGCGTAGTCGGCCACGCGCGCGGTGTCCCCGTGGGTGTCGGGCAGGACGGCGAGGATGCCCGCGGTGAGGTTCTCGGAGAACCCGGTGCGGGAGGCGTCGCCGACCTCCCGGCTGGAGCCGGAGGCCAGCACCCGATCGTCGGCCCACCCGAACCGCACGCCGAGGAACGGCGCCCCGAGCAGCAGCAAGGCCGCGACGACGGCCGCGATGGCGAGGACCGGCCGCTGCATGACGCCGATGGCGAAGCGGTACCACCGGTCCCGTTCCACCGGCTGGGGGACGGGGTCGGGCCGCCCGAGTCTTCGGCGCAGCCACTGCCGAACGTCGAGCGCCTCGACCCGGGTGCCCATGAGCGCGAGCGCCGCGGGCAGCACCAGCAGTGTGGTGAACACCGCCGCGGCGAGCACCGCCAGTCCCGCGTAGGCGAACGACCGCAGGAAGTACAGCGGGAACACCAGCAGCGCCGCGAGCGAAAGCGCCACGGTCAGACCGGAATACAGCACGGTGCGCCCGGCGGTGCGGACGGTGCGGGCCACCGCGTCGACGGGGTCGGAGCCCGCCGCGATCTCCTCCCGGAATCGGCTCACCATGAACAGGCTGGAGTCCAGCGCGACCGCGAACCCCAGTGCGGTGGTCATATTGAGCGCGAAGATGGAGACGTCGCCGACCGCCGCCAGCACCCGCAGCACGGCCAGCGCCGCGCCGATGGTGACCACGCCGACCAGCAACGGCAGCATGGACGCGACGAGGCTGCCGAACACCAGCACCAGCGCGATGCCCGCCAGGGGGATCGCGATGGATTCGATGAGTACCAGGTCGAGGGTGACCTGCTTGCTCATCTGCGCGAGGGCGACGGCCTCACCGCCGGCCCGGACCTGCACCCCGTCCTGGCCGCCGTTGTACTTGTCGGCCAGGGCGCCCGCGAGTTTCGGTGCGGCGGTGTCGTCGCCGCGCGCGTAGGCCACCAGGACCGCGCTGTGGCGGTCGGTGCTGCGCAGCGCGGTGCGCATCTCGGTGGGGACGCTCCAATATGACTGCACCCCTTGGAGATCCGGGTTCGCCTTCAGTTCATCGGTGATCCGCTGTCCCGCCGTGGTGGCGGCGGGTGTGTCGATCCCGTCGGGCGCGGTGAGCACCAGCACGACATTCGGCGCCGCCCCGGGAAAGTGGTCTTCGAGATACCGGTCGACCCAGGTGGATTCGGAGTCCGACGCCTGGAACCCGCCGGATTTCAGATGCATCGGCGCCGACCATCCGATGGCGTAGCACAGGATGGCGGCGAGCCCCGCGAGCACCAGGACGGCACGCGCGCGACGCTGGGCGAAGTGGGCGATGGCGAGCAGCACGCGCGATCACCGCCGTTCGGCGGGCGGCACCCGTCGCGCGGTCCGGACCAGGTCCTCGGAGATCTGCCACAGTTCCGCGGCCCGCTCGGGGTCGTAGGACTCGGGCGCGCTGGGTACTTCGGTCGCGCCGGTGAAGTATTTGCCGGTGGTGTCGGCGAGGTCGGGTCCGGTGATCAGCCAGGCCAGGTCGGCGGCCGAGCGGGCGACGGTGCGGGCGATGGGCATGACCCGGATGAGCACCGGCGCGAGCAACCGGAATCCGATCCGGGCGGGCGCCGAATAGCCCCGGGAGAGAGCGGTTTCCGGCATCAGCCCGGGGTCGAAGGCGTTGACGGTGATCCCGCGATCGCCCCACCGGTTGGCCAGTTCGTAGGCGAAGTACACATTGGCGAGCTTGCTGGTCGCGTAGGCGACCCGCCCGTCGCGTCCGGAACCCGCACCGGGAGTGGCGAGTTCGCGGGGTGCGCGCCACCGCGGCGCGGGGAACCCCATCGATTTGCGCGGTCCCTGATGCACGTCGCTGGACACCACCAGGACCCGCGATCCCGCGTCGAGCAGGTCCGCGCATCCGGTGACGAGCGCGAAATGCCCGAGATGATTGACGGCGAAGGTCAATTCATAGCCGTCCTCGGAGCTGCGCACCTGGTCCACGATCTGGAGTCCGGCATTGCACACGATCGCGCCGAGCCGCGGTTGTTCCCGGCGGTGCAGGGTTTCCACCGCCGCCCCGACCGAATCCAGCGACGCCAGTTCCAGTTCCAGCAGTTCCACCTGGGCCGTGGGCGCGTGTTCCCGGATCCGCTGCCGAGCGGCCTCCGCCCGCTCGGTGTCACGGCATCCGAGGATCAGGGGAACACCCTTGGCGGCGAGGATCTTCGCGGTTTCGAGGCCGAGCCCCGAGGTCGCGCCGGTGATGAGAACGGGAAGGCTCATGCCGCGTTCTCCAGCCACTTCATCGTGAACTCGTCGATGGCGGCCGCGGTGCTGGTGAACGTCTTGCCCATATCGGCTTCGATGAGCCTGCCGATCAGGGGAACCCGGGCTTCGATCTGCCCGGACATGGTGAATTCGCACCCGTCGTCGGTGCGTCGCAGCACCAGGTCGGCGCCGAGTTTGATGGTCATGCCCTGGATCTGCCCGTCCATCCGCCCGCGGGCGATGCCGTCGGCGGGTTCGGACCAGGTCTCGCTGTAGGTGTAGCGCACGCCGTCGGGCCGGAACTTGGCGGCCGGGCCGGGCAGGGACGAGGCGGGGATGACGGTGTTGACGGTGACCAGGGTGCGGTTCGGGGTGACCTCGAAGGCGGCCAATTCGGCGTCGGCGCCGTCGATTTCGCGGATGCGCTGTTCCCAGTAGTCCCGGGAGCCGAGGGCGCGGTGGAACTGGATATCGCTGTACGGGTACGGGGTGGTGTGTTGCACGGAACGCGGCATGGTCAGTCTCCCAGGTGCTTGGCGTAGATGCGGTGGATGTCGAGCATTCGGTAGAGGGCGCGGTCGGCGTCGTCGCGGCCGACCTCGGAGAGCAGGTAGGCGTCGACGAGCCGGTCCATGGCGTCCTCGACCTCGTCGGCGCTGAGTTCGGGGTGGTCGGGAGCGATGAATTCGGTTCCGGCGGAGGTGTGGTGGCCGAGGTCGCGGAAGACGCCGGCGGCGGTGCTGTCGAGCCGGTCGAAGGTGAGGTCGAGGCTGGCGCGGATGTCGAGGGATTGGTAGGACACGACTTCGAGGCGGCGTTGCTCGTCGCTGATCCGGGCCAGCATGCGGGCGAAGGTCCAGTGCGGTCGCGCCGACATGCGGCAGGCGACGGCGCGCAGGGCCAGCGGGATGCCCGAGCAGTGGTCGGCGACGCTGCCCGCGTCCTCCCATTCGGGCAGCACCCGCGCCCGGCCGACGGTGGCGACCAGCATCTGCAGGCCCTGGGTGCGGGACAGCTCGTGCAGGACGTAGGTGCGGACGGTGGTGAGCCCCAGAGCGAATCGGCTGGTGATCAGCGCGGTGCTGGATCCGCCCGCGGGCAGCAGCGGGATGATCTGTGATTCGGTGACGGCGTTGTCGAGGATCACCAGCACGCGCCGCCGCGCCAGCCGCGCCCGGTAGAGGTTGGCGCGTTCGGCGAGGGTGGAGGGGATGGCGTCGGCGGGCAGGCCGAGCGCGGTGAGCAGCCGGCCGAGCACCGTCTCCGTGGTGGTGTTCGGTACCTCGGCCAGGTCGGCGTACAGCATCCCGTCGGGGAAGCGGTCACGCAGGAAGTCGGCGGCCTGCAGCACCAGCGCGGTCTTGCCGACGCCCGCGCCGCCGGTCACCAGGACCGGGCGCGGGGAGGGCTCGTCGGTGAGCATGCCGGTGAGGGTGGCCAGTTCGGCGTCGCGCCCGCTGAATCCGAGCGGGGCCAGCGGCACCATGTCGGGCGCGATGCCGAGGGTGACGGTGGGCGGGTCGCCGCGCAGGATCTGGCAGTGCAGTTCCCGCATGCCGGGGCTGGGGTCGGCGCCGAGTTCGTCGGCGATGAGCCGCCGCGCCAGCTCGTACTGCCGCAGCGCCTGCGCGGTCTCGCCGTTGAGGAAGTAGGCGCGGATCAGCCGCTCCTGCAACCCTTCCACGAGTGGTTCCTCGAGCAGGGCGGTGTGCAGCCGGTTGATCACCAGCGAATGGTTGCCGCGCCGGATCTCGGCGTCGGCCCAGTCGGCGGTGACCTCGTGCTTGAGCCGGTGCAGCGAGTCGCTGAGTCGCCGGGCCCATTCGCTGTCCAGTCCGGTCATGGCGCTGCCGTTCCACAGGTTCAGCCCCGCGGCGAGTTGTTCGACGCGGCCGGGGTCGTCGATGTCGGTGGCGCGGGCCCGGTCCACCAGGTCCATGAAGTGCCGCAGGTCGACGGAATCCGGTGGGGTGGACAGGGTGTAGCCGCCGGAGCCGCGGTTGACCTGGACGGGCGGGCCGCCGTGCCCGGCGGTGGCCTCGGTGAGCACCCCCCGCAGCCGGGCGACGTAGGTGTAGACGGCGTCGCGGGCGGCGACCGGCGGGGAATCACCCCACACGCGGTCGATGAGCGTGTCGATGGAGAGTGGCCGGCCCGAATCCACCAGCAGTGCGGCCAGCAGGCTGGTCTGCCGGGGCGGCCCGAGGTCGACGGGTTTGCCGTGCACGTGGAGCTGTATCGGGCCCAGGAGCTTGAACTGGATCATTGTCACGCCTAACTTCCCCCCTGGTTTGGTTGCGGCGCAGCCCATTACATGGACAGCGCCGCGAGAAAGAGTGCGACCAGGGCGATTCCCTGCAGGACGACGCGGACGACGATGACGCTGTCCCAGGTGCGCTGCATCTCGCGGACGTCGGCGGGGACGCGGTCGGCGATGACCGCGGCGGTGAGCTGCTTGTTGACCGGCGCGCTGATCCGGGCGTAGATGCCCAGCCAGACGGCCAGGACGGCGACGGCGAGTGCCGCGAAGCCCCCCGCGGCGGTCTTGCCGTCGAGAAACGCCAGGCCGGTGGCCACGACTGCGGCGACCACGCCGACCGCGCCCGGGATCGGCATGCGTTTGTCGGCGACCTCGTGGATCCGGCCGGTGACGGCGGCCAGGGCGCGGTCGTCGATGCGGGCGAAGGCCGTCCGCAGCACCAGGGCGCAGAAAAAATCGGTGCCGTAGACGACCGCGGTCGTCAGAATTGAAATACCTATGGCTGACTGGAATAGAATTTCCATTAGCAAATCCTCGGCGAATGGCCAAGGGCGAGAACGGCTGCCGCCGATTCTCCACCTCGGCGTCGGTAGTGGTGATCGTCCCAAATTGTCGTGAACATTATGTTGCACCGTGTGGTGCAAGACATTTCACTGAAATGTGATTGTGGCGATGGCCAGTTCTCGCCCGGCGCGCGTTGTGATCGGTTATGGGGCGGTAGGGGTTCGCTACTCCCGCAACGCCGCGGCTACCAGAATTCCGCCGGCCAATCCCGCTGCTGTGAGCAACTCCCAGGTGTCGGGCGGCCCGGTCACGCCGAGGCGCCCGCGCTTGTTCAGCGTCACCGTGGCATCCACCAGTTCGAGTGCGACACCGAGCACGAACCAGTGCCGCACCGGGTGCCCGCGCCGCAGCGACCACACGGTGCCGAGCCCGATCACCACGTCGCGGGTGCCGAACGCGCGGGTGGGCAGCGAGGAGGCGTTGTCGTCGTATTCGCCCGACCACGATTTGGAGACCGTGGCGGGCTGGGTGAGCATGCCGGTGCCGATGGCGATCCGGGCCAGCGCCTGCGACCAGGCCATCTGCCGCACCATGCCCTGCACACGGCGGTGGGCCAGCATCGAATTACCGTTCATCGTAAGGGTTTTCCTCCTGGCAGGCGGCCTCGTCCACGGCGACCACGACCTTTCCGCGGGCGTGTCCGCCCTGGCTGAGCAGATGCGCGCCGGCGGCCTCGGGCAGCGGGAAGACCGCGCCGACCGGCACCCGGAACACGCCCTTGGCGGCGAGCGCGGCGACCACGGGCAGGTCGCCGGTGTCGGGCCGGGTGAAGACGTAGGAGCCGCCGAGTTCGCGGGCCTTCGGATCGACCACGGAGGCGAACCGGCCGTGCGGGGCCAGCAGCGGCAGCACGGTGCGCTGGATGCGTTTGCCGACCGCGTCGAGCAGCACGTCGACCCCGTCGGGGGCGAGTGCGCGGACCGAATCGGCCAGTCCCACCGTGTAATTCACCGGTTCCGCGCCCAGCTCGCGCAGGAATTCGTGATTGCGCTCGCTGGCGGTGCCGATCACCCGCGCACCCAGGTGCACCGCGATCTGCACCGCCACGCTGCCGACGCCACCGGCCGCGCCGTGCACCAGCACGGTCTCCCCGCGCTGCACGTCGAGCACCCGCACCAGGGCCTGGTAGGAGGTGAGCGCGGCCAGCGGCATGGCGGCGGCCTCGGCCCAGCCCATGTTCGGCGGTTTGATCGCCAGCGCCCGCACCGGCGCGGGCATCACCTCGGCGAAGCTGCCGCGGCTCAGGTAGTCCTCGCGCACGCAGCCCACGACCTCGTCGCCGACCGCGAATTCGTTGACGCCGATGCCGATCTCGCGCACCACGCCCGACACGTCCGCGCCCGGGATGATGGGGAAGACGGTGTCGGCGAACGGATCCAGGTAGCCCTCGCGGGCCTTCCAGTCGATCGGGTTGACCGCGGCGGCCTTCACGTCGAGCAGCACCCCGTCGAGCGCCATCTTCGGGATGGGCAGCTCACCGTATTCGAGGACCGACGCGTCGCCGTAGCGCCGGTAGAAGACCGCCTTCACGAGCGCACCGCCGCACCGATATAGGTGGAGGACAGGTCCGCGGTGGTGAACATGATCAGGTTGCCGTCGCGCTTCTTGCCGAGGATGGTCAGCCCGCGCTGCTTGGCCAGCGGTGTCAGCCCGGCGGCGTCGAGGTGGCGGGCCAGCTCGGCGGGTTTGATGAACTGGTGGTGATGATGGGTGCCGCGGGCCACCATGCCGGTGATGTACTCCGGGATCCAGATCATCACGATGCGAGCCAGCAGGGTCCGATTGATGGTGTCGTAGCAGAAGATTCCGCCGGGCTTGAGCACCCGCGCGATCTCACGCACCGCCATGGCCGGGTCGTCCACGTGCTCGAGCACGTCCACGCAGGTGACGACGTCGAAGGTGTGGTCCGCGTAGGGCAGGGCCTCGGCCCGTCCGACGGAGTACTCGATGTTCTTGCCGGTCGATTCGGCGTGCGCGCGGGCGGCGGCGACCAGCCGGGCGGAGGGGTCCATCCCGCTCACCTCGGCGCCGCGCCCGGCCAGGTATTCGGTGGTGAATCCGCCGCCGCAGCCGACGTCGAGCACTTTCTTGCCCGCCCAGTCCTGGACGAATCTGTCGAAGTACTCGAAGCGCGGGCGCTGGAAGGAGGTGAGCCCCTTCATGGCGGAGTCGTCGTCCCACCAGGATTCGGCGAAGTCGCCGAAGAAGTCGGCCTCGGTCTGGGATTGCTTCATGTCAGACACCGTCTTTCTGCAGTGATGCGGTCGGTTCGGGGGTGCGCCAGCGGGTGGCGTAGGCGATCTGGTCGCGTTCGGCGATGCGGAAGACGAGCCACGGCCACACCAGCCGCATGCCGAGTTCGCGCAGCCGGATGAGCAGCGGGTTCTCCACCGCCCCGAGGCGGCCGATGCGCCAGGCCACTTTCTGGAGTCCGGCGGTGCGGGCGCGGCGCTGTTTCTCGTAGCGGTGCAACGCGGTCGCGGGGTCGGTGGTGTCGAGTTCCTCGGCCAGGACGAGGGCGTCCTCGAGGGCCTGGCACGCGCCCTGACCGATATTGAAGGTGATGGGGTGGGCGGCGTCGCCGAGCAGCGTGACCCGGCCGGCGCCCCAGCGCTTGTCCGGGGCCCGGTCGAGCACGTCGCCGCGAATGACGGCCTCGGGCGGGGTGGCGGCGAGGATCTCTTCGACCGGGGCCATCCAGCCCCGATGCCGTTGCGCCAGTAGCTCTCTGGGGTCGCCGTCGTCGTGGCCGCCGGGTGCGCCGTTGGCCACGCTCATCCAGTGCACGACGCCGGGGGCGACGTCGTAGAAGGTGAATCGGGTGCCGGGGCCGAACAGCGCGTAGAAGGTGCCGGGCCGGATCTTCTCGTGCCGCAGTTCGGCTTTGCCGCGCCAGGCGATGTAGCCGGTGTAGCGCGGCCTTGCCATGCCGAGCAGTCCGTTGCGGACCATGCCGTTGATGCCGTCCGCGCCGATGAGGACGTCGCCGCGGACCCGGTCGCCGTCGGACAGCTCGACCGTGACGCCGGTGTCGTCCTGTTCGAAGCCGACGACGGCCGCGCCCGTGCGGATCTCGGCGTCGTCGCCGGTGGCGGTGACCGCCGCGCTGAGGATCCGGTGCAGCACCGACCGCTCGACCGCGATGGTCGGGCAGCCGTACTTCTCGATGAACCCGCCGACCGGCCACGCGCCGAACAGGTCCCCGCGCCAGGTCCCGAAGTGGGTGATCTGTTGGATCGGTGCGGTCTCGAGCACTTCGCCCAGCACGCCGAGGCGTTGCAGCGCGATGGTGCCGTTGGTCCAGATATGCAGGCCCGCACCGCCGTCGCGCAGTTCGGTGGCGCGTTCGAAGACCCGCACCCGTAGGCCGCGTTGCCGCAGCGCGAGGGCCGCGGCCAGGCCGCCGATGCCGCCGCCGGAGATGAGTACCGTCAGTGGCCGCTGCGTCACGGCCGGCCCGCTTCGGTCGGGGCCGCCGCGTCGGTCAGGGACGACACGGTGGCCGCCAGTTCCGCGAGGTCCATGCCGCCGCCCTTGCGGCGTCGGCCCTTGCGGCCCAGCGCACCCGACACCAGCCAGCCCAGGCCGAGCGCCTCGAGCATGGCGGATTCCACGCCGATGCCCCAGCGTTCGTGGATCAGGCCGTCGGCCAGCCGCCACACCACCACGCCCTTGAACTCGACGGCCTCGCCGGTGGGGTCCATGCCGAGGAATTCGCCGGTGAAGGTGCCGCGCCAGGTGTTGTGGATGACCACGTAGTCGGCGTGCGCGCTGAGCGCCTCGATGGTGACGTGCAGGTCCGGGAAGCCTTCGCGCAGACCGGCGATGGTGTACTTGACGCCTGCGGTGCCGTCGGGCGCGCCGGGCAGCGGCTGGTGGTCGACCATGTCGGGGGAGTAGATCTCGTCGACCACCGAGAAGTCGCCCTGGTTGACGAATTCGTCGAAGACGCGGCGGATGATGCGCGCGTTCTCCTCGGCTGTGAACACGTGATCAGGCGACATGGTCGATCACCTCGGCGGATTCGGCGAACGGGGCTTCCCAGCGCAGCGACAGACCGGCGTAGAGGTAGCGGCTGGCCTCGACGGCGAGCAGCAGCACCTGGTCGCCGGGCCGGACCCGGCCCTGGACCCAGCCGTCGTCGAGGGCCAGCGGTACCGCCGCGGAGCCGGTCGCGCCGACGGTGGCGAGGTTCTCGACAATGTTCTTGGCCAGCACCGCTTGGTCCTCGGGAGAGACTCCGGCGGCGTCGAATTCGGCGGTGAAGTAGTCGGCATTGCCCTCGGGCAGCACGCAGGCGTCGATCTCGGCGACGGTGAGCCCGGTGCGCGCCAGCATGTCCTTCATACCCGCCACGAACACCTGCGGCCCGAAGGTGGCGGTCCCGTTCACGTCGAGCTTCATCTCCACCAGGCGCTTGCGCTTGGCCTGATCGAACACCGGCTCGTGGGTGCCGCCGCCGACGATCTGCATGCCGGGCTTGCGGTCGCCGCCGAGACAGGCGGTGGCGAAACGGAATTCACCGTCCGGGTCGGCGCTGCCGGGTTCGCCGGCGCGCAGCACGACCGCCCCGGCCCCGTCGCCGAAGGAGTTGATGACCAGCCGGTCGCGCATGCGCACCAGCTCGGGGTCCATGCCGAGGTACATCGGAACCAGCAGCGGCGAAATGGATTCCGCGCCGATCACGACGGCCGTCCGGTACGTGCCGTCGGCGAGCAGGCGGCGCGCGTAGTCGAGGCCCTGCACGAAACCGGTGCAGGCGGCGCGGAATTCGATGGACGCGCAGTGCGCGAGCCCGAGCTGCTCCTGCACGTAGGTGACGACAGCGGGCAGCTGATATTCGGGGCTGGCGGAGGACATGACCAGCAGATCCACCTCCGCCGGGTCGATGCCGGCGCGGGCCAGCGCGCGCCGCGCCGCCGTGGTGGCCATGGCGGAGGTACCGGTGGTGTGGCGGCCGGTGGCCGGGTCGATGATCCAATGCCGTTGCCGCACTTGGATGTTGTCGAGGACCTCGGCGGGCATGGGCCCGCACAGGCGCTCGAGGGTGGCATTGTCGATCGGGTCGCCGGGCAGGTAGGAGCCGGTGGACAGGATCGATACGTGGCGGGTGTCGAGGTTCGGCATGGTGTCTCCGTTCACGATTCGAGGTGTGCGTTCACGAGTTGGTGGATGCGTCGGGTCACCGCGGTGCGGCCGCGGGGTGGGTCAGCACGAAACTGGTGTGGGTGCCGCCCAGCGACGAGCCGTTGACCAGCACCGGCCCGTGGTCCGCGCCGTGCGCCCACGAGGTGATGGCCAGCGCGGCGGCCAGCTGCGCGCCCGCGCCGATGGGATCGCCGAGCACCCGCTTCGGCTCGTGCCGGGCGCAGGCCGGGTTCAGGCCGAGCCGGTCGACGGCCCGGCGCTCGGGACCGTCCACCGCGGGCAGCCCCGCCGCGCCGGTCCAGACCGCGGTCACGTCTTCCGGTTTCATCCCGGACGCGGTGAGGGCCTCGCGCATGGCCCGCTCCACCCCGTGCCCGCGCGGATCCCAGCGCGCGATGCCGAGCGCATCGCAGGTGGTGGCGTAGCCCGCGAGCCCGGCCAGCGGGGTGACCCCGCGGGCCCGCGCCGTCGAGGCCCGTTCCAGCAGCAGGGTGACGCTGCCCTCGGCGAGCTGGAATTCGCGGCCGTGACGGCCGGTGAACACTCCCGCTCCCCGGTAGGCGTCGAGCGCGTAGGGCGAGAGCTCGTCCGCGCCGGTGCACAGGACGGCGTCGGCGCGTCCGGCCCGCAGCAGGTCGAAGGCGGTGCCGAGCGCGGCCGCGCCCGCGGCGTGACCCGACGTGAGCGTCGAGGTCGGCCCCTTCGCGCCCAGCGCCATCGCCACCTGCCCGGCGGCGGCATTGAAGACGGTATTGGGGAAGATCGCCGGATTTCCTTGCAGCGGACCGCCCAGCACCGTCGGCTCGAAGAACCGGGAGATGCTGCTCATCGGCCCGACACCGGTGCCGAGCACCACGCCCACGCTCTCGTCGGCGGTGAGCCCGGCCGCCGTGAGCGCCTGCTCGCTGGTCGCCACGGCCAACTGGCCGAGTCGGTCCATGCGTCGCCGCGCCTTCGCCGGAATGGTCGCCCCCGGATCGGTGCCCACTCGCACCACCCGCAACCCGCGGTGCGACTCGGCGACTCCGGCCCCGGCCTGCCATGCGGCCCAGAGCTGTTCGGCGTCCGCTGCCGCACCCATGAGCACGCCGATCCCGGTCACGACGACCTCGTCGACCACGTCGGCCGCGACGGACACGAGCTCGCCGTGGGTTTCGGCGGGCCGCCCGTACACGACGCAGGCGTTGGCCCCGGCGAAGGCGAAGTTGTTCGAGGCGGCGACCCGCATGGGCAGGGCCCGGGCCTGGTTCGGCGCGGGATCGAGCCCGCAGGCCGGGTCGGTCTCGGCGAAACCGGCTGTCGGCGGGATCATCTCGTCGCGCAGGCCGAGGATGGTGACGATGGCTTCGACCGCCCCCGCTGCGCCGAGCAGGTGGCCGATCATGGATTTGGTGCTGCTCAGCACCACATCCCGGGCGGCGTCGCCGAGGGCGGCGCGGACCGCATTGCTCTCGGCCGAGTCGTTCTTCGGGGTCCCGGTGCCGTGCCCGTTGATGTAGGGCACGTCGGCGGGAGTGAGCCCGGCGGTGTCGATGGCGGCGCGGATGGCCCGCGCCGCGCCCGCGCCCTGCGGATGCGGGGCGGTGGCGTGGTAGCCGTCGGCGGACATGCCGTAGCCGAGCACCTCGGCCACGATCGGGGCCCCGGCCGCGAGGGCCACCTCGGCGGAGGTCAGCACCATCATGCCCGCGCCCGCGCCGAGCGAGAGGCCGTCGCGGTCACGGGAATACGGCCGCGCCGGTCGCGAGGACAGCGATTCGACGCTGTTGAAGCCGTAGTACGCCATCTCGCTGAGCGCGTCGCTGCCGCCGACCAGCATGGCGTCCGCGCGTCCGGCGCGGATCTGCTCGACGGCGTGGGCCAGGGCGTGGGCGCTGGACGCGCAGGCCGTATTGACCGACAGCACCGGACCTTTCAGGCCGAATGCCGCGCTGAGGGCCTCCGCGCAGAACTGCGGTGACACCAGCAGCAGGTGCCGGTCGTCGCCGAGCCCCAGTTCGTCCGCGCCGACCGTGCGCCCGGCGTCGACCGCGCGGCGAACCGCCTTCTCGGCGCTGCGGATCCCGCTGTTGCAGCTGCCGAAGGCCACACCCCACCGGTGCGCGGGTAGCGCGTCCGGACGGGGCGTCGCGCCCGCCTCCAGTACGCCCAATCCCGCGCCCGCCATGGCTTCCTCGGCGGCGATGAGCGCGTAGTCGATGGCCGGTTCGGGGTCGGTGAGGCCCAGCGGGGCCAGGTAGTCGTATTTGGGGCGTGGCGGGTCGAGGATCTCGCCGCCGATGGCCGCGGGCAGTCCGGCGACGGCGAATTCGCGCAGCGGCCGGATGGCGACCTCGCCGCCGCGCACCCGCTGCCACAGTTCCTCCGCGCCGGCGCCGTGGGCGGTGATCGCGCCGAGCGAGGTGATCACGATGCGCCGGGGCGCCGGACGATGGGTTTCGTGCATGGCCGAAAGTCCTGTCGATCAGTTCGATTGGGTGAGGGTGAGCGCCACGGCCTGGCCCTCCAGGCCGCGGGCCAGGGCCAGCGCGACCCTCGGTCGTGCGTGCCGGGCCGCACCGGTGACGATGTCGAGATCGCATCCGGGGGCCGGGTTCTCGTGATTGGCGGTGGCGGGCACCACGCCGGAGTCCAGGGCCAGCGCGGCCAGGGCGGCATTGAGCGCGCCCGCGCCGCCGACCAGATGCCCGGTCTGGGGTTTGACGCTGGTCACGGCCGCCCGGTCGGCGGCCCCGCCGAGGGCGGTGCGCAGCGCCCGCACCTCGCTGGTGTCGCCGAGCGCGGTGGCGCAGCCGTGCGAGAACACGCAATCCGGGCTTGCCGCATCGGCATCCGACAGCGCTGCCGTGATGGCCCGGACCAGGCCGCGGCCGCCGGGATCGGAGGCGGGCGGGCGTACGCAGTCGTTGCCCATGCCGTAGCCCGCGAGCTCGGCGTAGATGTGCGCGCCGCGTCCCAGCGCTCGATCGCGGTCCTCGAGCACCAGGATGGCCGCGCCGTCGCCGATCACGGAGCCGGTGTGTTCGCGGTCGAACGGCCGGAACGCCTTGGTGTCCAGGTCGTTTCGAGGTGACAGCACGCCGAGGCCGTCGAGCTTGGCCATGGCCCACCAGTTGGTGGCGTCGTCGTAGCCGCCCGCCACGGCCAGATCGGCCTCCCCGCGCCGGATGGCGCGCATGGCCCGACCGATCGCGGTCGCGCCGGAATCGGCCGCGCCCGCGTAGAAGGCATTGGGTCCACGCAGGCCGAACAGCGAGGAGATGTGGTAGGTCCCGCCGTTCTGCAAACCCTCCACGTACGCCAGCGGCGGCACGATCGACCGGGCCAGTTCACCCAGCCTGCGCATGTCCGGCTGTCCGTCCGCGCCGCGGATGGCCTCCATGTCGGCGATGGAGTCGTCGCGCTGGCAGATGTCCTTGTTGCCACCGAGATACAGCCCGGTGCGGTGGCCGAGGTCGCTGCGCTCGAGCCCGGCGTCGCGCAGCGCGAGGGTGGCGGCCGCGACGCCGTACTGGTCGCCGCGGGTGGAGGTGCGCATGGACCGCAGCGACAGGAACTTGCCCGGATCGAAGTCGGGGATCTCCGCGCCGAGCCGGGTGCGCAGCGGCGACGGGTCGTAGGCGCGCAGCGGTGCGATGCCGGTGCGGCCCGCCACCAGCGCGTCCCAGGTCTCACGGGCGCCCTCACCGAGCGCCGTGACCAGGCCCACGCCGGTGATCACCACGCGCCGCGCGGTCACGACTGCACCTCGGCGGCAAGGCCGTTCGTGACCGGCGCCGATACAGCCCGGTCACCGATCGCCGCGGCGGAATCGCCGTTCACCGCGGCGATCGGCCGACGCGCCAGGCGCAGGTTCTTGATGGCGGCGGCGGTCTTGCCGTTCACCGTGGCGGTCGCCCGCCACACCGACTCGTCCGGATCGGTTCCGGCGCTGACACTTTCGACGGTCAGGTGCACCTGATCGCCCGGCGTGATGAAGCGCCGGAAGCGCAGCCCGTCGGCGGCGCGCAGCCGCAGCAGCGGATCGCCGGCGGCCATGACGGCCAGCGCGATCAGGCTCTCGGTCAGCAGTACGCCGGGCAGGATGGGGCGGCGCGGGAAGTGGCTGTCGAAGAACGGCAGGGTGCCGGTCACGTTCAGCAGGGCCTCGGCGCGAACGCCGGGTTCCACCACCAGGATTCGATCGAATCCCGGGGTGCCGATGCCCGCCGCCGGGAGGTCGGCGGGCGCGGGGTGGGACGCGGTCATGGCTGCTCCCTGAGCTCGGGGGTGTGCGGGGGTGCGCCCACCACGAGGCAGGTATTGGAACCGCCGAACGCGAGGGCGTTGATCATGGCCGCGCGCACCGGCATCCGGCGCGCGCGATGGGGGACGTAGTCGAGATCCAGGGCCCGGTCCGGGGTGTCGAGATTGAGGGTGGGCGGCACCACCGCGTCCCGGATCGCGCCCAGCGCCGCCAGCAGGTTCAGGGCCGCGGCCCCGGCGGTGAGATGCCCGGCCATGGATTTGGGCGAGGACACCACCAGCCGGTAGGCGTCGTCGCCGAACACCTTCTTGATGGCCCGGGTCTCGGAGACGTCATTGCCGGGCGTGCTGGTGCCGTGCGCCGCGATGTAGTCGATATCGGCGGCGCCCAAACCGGATTCGGTGAGGGCGGATTCCATCGCCTCGATCGCGCCCGCTCCGTCCGGCGGCGAGTCGGTGATCCGCCAGGCGTTCATGGTGGACCCGTAGCCGAGCAGCTCGCCCAGGATCGGCGCGCCGCGCTCGAGCGCGGAGTCGTGGTCCTCGAGGACGAAGGACACCGCGCCCTCGCCGATCACGAACCCGCTGCGGTCGGCGTCGAAGGGGCGCGAGGCGGCGGCGGGATTGTCGTTGTAGCGGTCGGTCATCGCGCCCAGCAGCCCGAAGCCGAGGATGTCGGCCCAGGTGGTGAGCGAGTCGTAGCCGCCGGCCACCATCATGCGGGCGTCGCCCTCCTGGATCAGCCGGAAGGCCTCGCCGAGGGCGTGCCCGGATCCGGCGCAGGCGGTGTGGATGCCCACCATCGGACCGGTCGCGCCGATCAACCGGACCATGGCGTTGAGGGCCAGGTTCTGATTGCCGGTCAGGGTCGCGGACGGCGCGGGCCGCACGAAGGCGTCGGCTTGCCCTGTACGGGAACGCAATTCGGAGACCCGCAGCACCATCGCCAGGTCGGGTCGGCCCACGCTCGCGCCCATGGCCACGCCGCGATCCGAGGGCGGATAGGGCTGCTCGTCGGCCAGGCCCGCGGAGCGCAGGGCCTCGCCGACCGCCGCCAGCCCGAACAGGCCGGGCCGGGACACCCAGCGCCGGTCGGCGGCGGCCGGGATCGCGGTGGCCGGATCGAAGGAGTCCGGGACCAGCCCGGCGATCCGGACCGGGAAGGTGGTGCAGTCGAAGGTGGTCAGCGGGCCGATGGCGTTGCGCCCGGCCACCAGTCCGTCCCAGGTGGACGGCGCGTCCACGCCGAGCGGGGTGACCGCGCCGACGCCGGTCACCACCACCCGCCGGCGTCCGGCCGGGGTGCTCATCCGACCAGCTCCTCGCCGAGCAGGTGGCGTGCCATCCGTTCGGTGTCGGCCGGGTCGTCGAGCCGGTCGGCGTCGATGAGGGCGCACATGATGTTGCGGGCGTCCATGATCCGCTCGCCGTCGACCTCGATCCAGCCGTCCACCACCGCGGCCTCCGGCGTCGCGTGCACCACCCGGGCCGTCATCCGCAGCACGTCACCGGGTACCGCGTCGCGGTGCATGGTGACCTCGCCGACGGTGAGCAGCGCGGCGCGTTTGGTGTGCGCCGAGCTGAGCAGCACGAGCCAGGCCCCGGCCTGGCACAGCGCCTCCAGGGCCAGGCCGAAGGGCAGCACGGGGCCGGTGGCGGACGGCTGCCAGACGTTCTCGTAGACCGAGGTGAGTTTGCGAGCCGTGATGTGCTGCAGGGGTTCCCAGGACTCGATTCGGTCGATGAGATGAAATCGCATGGCAGTCACGTCCTTTCCGATTCAGCGGGATGCCGGGGTGTTCAGCGGGAGACCAGGCGGCCGTTGCTGAGCTGCACCGCGAGGCCGCCATCGACGCGCAACAGTTCTCCGGTGACGTAGTCGGCGGCCGGACTTGCGAGCCAGGCCACCGCCTCCGCGACCTGTCCCACATCGCCGTAGCGGCGCATCGGGACATGGGTGCGGCCCTTCCCGTTGTCGCGTTGCAGCAGGTCGCCGATGAGATCGGTGGGGATGACGCCGCCCAGCACGGCGTTCACCCGCACCCCGAACCGGGCCATCTCCACCGCGCAGGCCAGGGTGAGCGCGTTCATCGCGCCCTTGGAGGTGGAGTAGTTCGACTGCCCGGTGAGGCCCTTCTCGCCCATGATCGACGAGACGTTCACGATCGCGCCCTCGCCCTGGGACATCAGGTGCCCGGCCGCGGCGTGCGTGCAGTTGAAGGCGCCGCCCAGGTTGACCTGGATGACCTTCCACCATTCGGCCGGATCCATGTCGTGCAGCAGGCCGTCGCGGGTGATGCCCGCGTTGTTGACCAGAATGTGCAAGCCGCCCAACTGATCCCGGGTCTGCTCCACCAGATCCTTGGCCGCCGCGAGCTCGGACACGTCCGCGCCGATGGCGACCGCGCGGCCGCCGAACTCCGCGATCTCCGCGACCACCTCGAGGGCTTCGTCCTTGTGGGAGCGGTAGTTCACCGCGACCGCCGCGCCGCGCCGGGCCAGCGTGAGCGCGACGGCCCGGCCGATGCCGCGGGACGCGCCGGTGACCAGCGCGACCTTGCCTGCGAAATCCTGCTCCGGCATCAGGCGACCTCTTCGGCCTCGGCCGGTGCGGCGGCCCGCTGGGCGACCAGGTCGACCAGGTTGCGCACGGTGACCAGCCCGAGCACCTGTTCGCCGCGCAGCGGGCCGTTGAGCTTGCTGCGGTCGAACTGCGGCAGCACCTTCTCCAGGTGGGCGAGCCCGATCTCGGAGACGATCTCGTTCTCGTCGCCGAACTCGTCGTCGGGGATGCCGCCCTGCAGCAGTTCCTGAACGTCGGCGACGGCGATCTTGACGCCGGTGTCGCGGTGGATGCGGAACAGGATGTCGAGCAGGTCGATGGATTCCGCGCCGAGCTCGTCGATCAGGGTGGCGTCGAGGGTCACCTCGGACTGGTCGATGCCGAGGGCGTCGGCGATCGCGTCGGTGACGGCGGGTGCGAAGTCGGTGGTGGTTTCGGGCATGGTGATTCCTTCTTTCTCGGTGAGGGGTTGGCGGGGACCCCCGCGGCGCCTGCCGCAGGGGTGTGATCGGTGGGAGTTCGGCCGGATCCGGCCTGGCTCAGGCGTATTCGGCGACGGCCGCGGCGATGCGGCGAGCGTCCTGGGTGCTGCGCACGGTGGCGTCGCCGACCATGCGGTTGGCGAGCCCCGACAGCACGCGTCCGGGCCCGACCTCGAGGTAGTCGGTGCAGCCGAGTTCGGCGGCGGTGCCGATCACCTCGATCCAGCGGACCGGGGCGGTGAGCTGGCGGCGCAGCAGTTCCCGCGCCTCTGTGCCGCTCGAAATCGGTTGTGCGGTCACGGAACTGATGACGGTGGTGGTGGGATCGCGGAAGTCGGCCAGGTGCAGCCCGGCGGCGAATCGCTCCTCGAGCGATGCCATGAGCGAGCAGTGGAACGGTGCGCCGACCCGCAGTGCGACCAGCGAGCCCGCCCCCGCGGCGCGCAGCAGCTCGGTGGCGGCCGCGACCGCCTCCGCTGTCCCGGAGATGACCGACTGGTCCGGCGCGTTGTAGTTGGCGAGTTCGACGACCCCGTCCACGCCCGCGCAGATCTCCTCGATCCGCCCCGCGTCCACCCCGGACACGGCCGTCATCGCGCCCGGCACCGCCGCGGCGATCTCGGCCATCAGCTCACCCCGCAAGCGCACCAGCGTCAACGCGTCGGCGAGATCGAGCACCCCGGCCGCGGCCAGCGCCGCGAACTCCCCGAGACTGTGCCCGGCGACCAGATCGGGTGCGAACCCCTCGGCCCGCAGCACCTCGAACGTTGCCAGCGCCGTGGCCAGAATCGCCGGCTGCGCCACCTCGGTGGCCCGCAACTGCTCCGCGTCCGCCTCCGTGCACAGTGCCCGCATCGGCAGCCCCAGGCACTCGTCGGCCCGCTCGAACACGGCCCCCGCGGTCTCCGGGTGTTCCCGAATCAAATGCGCGGCCATCCCCTCCCGCTGCGATCCCTGCCCGGGAAACATGGCCAGTACCCGTCGTTGCCCGTCCGGTGCCCCCGGCGCGGCCGACTGCTGGGCCGCCGCGATCAGATTGGCGTTCATGATGTCTTCCGAATCGTGCAGGTAGCCGGTGGCTACTCGGGGTCAGATCCCGAACGTCGCTGTTCGCGTCCCGAGTATGTGAATCCCGGCTCGAGCGGTCCTCGAGGAAAACCAAACACGCAGTAACCATCCCGGCGCGGATCACATCCGGTGAGCGCGGACACGGCCGGGGTGGTTGACGGGGGTGCGGTGGCGGCGCATGGTGGGCCGATGGGCGAAGACGCGCGGGCCGGTCTGAAGTTCTCCAGTCTGGACAGTCCCCTGTTCGACGGGGCCGAGGCCACCAAGGGGGAGCTGATCGACTATCTCGAGGCGGTGGGGGAGCGGATGGTGGGGGCGCTGCGGGAGCGGCCGTTGTCGGTGGTGCGGGTGCGGCCGGGGCAGGAGCCGTTCATGCAGAAGAACCTGCCGAAGTACACGCCGGAGTGGGTGCGGCGGAAGACCTTGTGGGCGGGGAGCTCGAAACGGGAAGTGTCGTACGCCCTGTGCGATGACGTGCGGACACTGTTGTGGTTCGGGAACCAGCGGGCGGTGGAGTACCACGTGACCCTGCTGCTGGCTGAGGATCTGGTCGACTATTCCGGCGGGCCCACGCATCTCGTGCTGGATATCGATCCCGAACCGGGACAGCCTTTTTCGCAGGCGGTCGCCGCGGCGGAGCTGATTCGGCGGGCGCTGGCCGACGACGGGCTGGCAGGGGCGGTGAAGACCAGCGGGTCCAAGGGAGTGCACATCTTCGTGCCGGTGCGGGCGGGGATCGATATCGAGGACGCGGCGGCCGCCACCCGGGCCGTCGCGGCGCGCGCCGAACGGCTCGACCCGGACCTGGCCACCACGGCCTTCATTCGAGAAGACCGGGGCGGCAAGGTCTTCCTGGATTCCACCCGGGCGGGCGGGGCGACGGTGGTGTCGGTGTACAGCCCGCGGGTGCGGCCGGGGGCGACGGTGTCGTTCCCGGTCGGCTGGGCCGACCTGCCGGAGATCGATCCGCGCGATTTCACCGTGCGCACCGCCGCCGCCATCCTCGGCGACCGCGATCCGTGGGCCGAGGCCATGCCCGAACCGCAAACGCTCCCGGCGGATCTCATCGCCGAGGGCCACACCATCCCGGTGGCGCGGGTGCAGGCCATGCACGAAGGCAAACGCCGCGCCCGCGCCCGCCGCGCGGACTGATCGAGTCCGCTCAGGCCGCGTCGCGGTCGAGCTTGCGTTCGCTGTCCTCGACCAGCAGCCGGTACGCCCGGTCCGTCAGCGCCTGGAATCCGGTGGCGCGCGGGTCGCGCGGCGGATCCAGCGGCACCCGGATCTCGCCCTTGATCCGCCCGGGATCGTTGTCCAGCACCAGGATTCGATCCGCGAGCATGACCGCCTCCTCGATATTGTGGGTGACCATGAGCATGGTCCGGGTGGGGAAGGCGGTCTCGGCCCACAGCCGCATGAGCTCGCCGCGCAGGTTCTCGGCGGTCTGCACGTCCAGCGCGGAGAACGGCTCGTCCATGAGCAGCACCTCGGGCCGCAGCACCAGGGCTCGGGCGAAACCGACGCGCTGGCGCATGCCGCCGGAAAGCTCCTTGGGACAGGCGTTCTCGAAGCCGCCGAGGCCGATCATGTCGATGGCGTCGGTGACCCGCTCGGCGCGTTCCCAGCTCGGCAGGCCCTGGGCGCGCAGTCCGAGCTCGATGTTCTGCCGCACGGTCAGCCACGGCAGCAGCGCGAAGTTCTGGAACACCATGGCGGCGTCCGGATGCGGCGCGGTGATCGGCTCGTCGTGCAGCCGTGCGGATCCCGACGTCGGGGCGACCAGTCCGGCCATGATGCGCAGCAGCGTGGACTTCCCGGACCCGGACCGGCCGAGCAGCGCGACGATCTCGCCCTCGCGCAGCTCCAGCGAGACCTCCGAGAGCACCGGCAGCGGCGCACCGGTGGGCCCGGTGTAGTGCTTGCTGACGCGGTCGACGGTGACGATGGGGGTGGACATGGCTGCCCTCCTTTCGAAAACTGTTTCAGTTCAACGAGAAACGCTGTTCGGCCCGGCGCTGCAGCCGACGCCACACCAGCCGGTTGATGGTCACGGTGACGACGCTCATCACCACGGTGCCCAGCAGCACCTTCGGAAACACATCCGCCGCGGTGGCATCGGTGATGTACGCGCCCAGCCCGTACGCCTCCAGATGGGTGCCGCCCGCCTCGACCACCTCGCCGACCAGCGTGGCGTTCCATGCCCCGCCGAACGCGGTGATCGCGCCGACCACGTAGCCGGGGGCGATCGCGGGCAGGATCAACGACTTCCACCGCAGCCACCCGTGCACGCCGAGATCGTCCATGGCCTCGCGCAGATCGGTCGGGATCTGCCCGGCCGCGGCGATCACGTTGAACAGCACGTACCACTGCGCGCCCAACGCCATCAGCACGATGCCGCCGATGTTCAGCGAGACCCCGGTCCAGGTGAGCGCCGCGATCACGAAGATGAACAGAAACTGTGCCGGGAAACTGGCCAGCACCTGCACCACGGGCTGCGCGAACCGGCACACCCGCGGGTTCAGCCCGATCCACACCCCGACCGGCACCCACACCACGGTGGACACCACCAGCAGCACGATCACCCGGCTCAGACTCGCCAGGCCCATGAGCGTGGCGGGCCCGAATTCGGCCAGCCCGACGGTCCTTTCGAAGTAGGCGGCCAAGGTCCAGGTGCCCCAGGCCAGCGCCGCCAGCAGCAGTCCGAAGAACACCACGTCCCCGGCCCGGCTGCCGGGACGGTCGTCGTAGGCGGACCGGGTGCTGCGTCCGAAGACTCGCATGACGCGATCGATCCCCTCGCCGACCGGTCGTGTCACGCGGGCCAGCCGCGCCGGCACGGTGCTGCGTCGCAGCAGGTCCAGCACGAGACTGCGTGGGATTTCGGCGCTTTCGGTGTGCTCCACCCGGAACCGCTCCGACCACGCCGTGAGCGGCCGCCAGAACAGCACGTTCACGACGACGATGGTGGCCACCATGACCAGCGCGCCCAGCAGCAGTCGCGAGACCTGCCCCTGCGCGGTGGCCGCGGCGATGAAGCTGCCCATGCCCGGCAGCGCCTCTTCCCGCCCGGACACCGTGATCACCTCGGACGCGGCGAGCATGAACCACGCGCCGCCGAAGCTCATCATCCCGTTCCAGATCAACGGCACCATGGCGGCCGGCACCTCCAGCTGCCACAACCGCTGCCAGCGGGTGAGCCGCAGCATGTGGGCGGCGTCGTCGAGTTCCCGCGGCAGGGTGCGCACCGCCTGGTAGTAGGCGAAGGTCATGTTCCAGGCCATCGCGGTGAAGATGGCGAACACGCACACCGCCTCCGCGCCCAGGAAGGAGCCGCGGAACAGCGCCACGAACGCGGTCACCGTGATGGAGACCAGCGCCAGCACCGGCACCGATTGCAGCACGTCCACCATCGGGACCAGCACCTTCTCCGCCCGCCGCGAATGTGCCGCCCACTGGCCGACGACCAGCGTGAACAGGATCGAGGCCGCCAGACCCAGGAACATCCGCAGTGTGGTGCGCGCCGCGTAGTACGGCAGTTCCCGGGGATCGGTCGACACCGCTTCCGGTCCGGAGCCCGGCGTCCACGGCACCGACATATCGCGGAACAGCCGCAGCGCCACGGCGATCAGGAACACGGCCACGCCGAGAACCAGAAAGTCGACGGCGCGCAGCCGGTTTCGCGGACGCGGCGTCGGCTGCCGTGTTCCGGGGCGGTTGGGAATGGTGATCTGGAGCGTCATTGAATGAATCCGCATCTAATCGAAAAAGGGCGCGCGGAAATAGGCGCACGCCGAATCACGCGAAAGGGTGATGGTGGCGTCGCCGAATACCGGGAAATTACGGGTGCGCGACAGGAGGTCCGGGGTCGTCATCAGCTGTCATCCGACCGGCACCTCCTCACGCAGCTCATACGCGGATTCATCAGCGCACACGGGGGAGGTCGACCCGGGAATCCGGGGAGGACGCACACCCCTCTCGTCAGAGCTTCGGCACTGCACGACGTGTTCCGAATCGGAAAGCCACTTTGGATTACCCCTTAATCCGGGGAAATCTGTCCTAACCTTGGGCGTCTCTCGACGTCGTCAGATCAGTGGCCTGTGTTCGTGCAGGAGCCTCGCCTATCGAGGTGCGTTATCGAACGTAGTAAAGCCCCGATGAATTGTCAAAGTGTGTCCGCCCACGATCGGTCCGATTCGCCTAGTCTGGTCCGCGTGACGAGAGCGACGCGCGCGGCGGTGGGGATCGCCTTGATCGGGCTGGCGATCGCGGGGTGCGGGAACTCCTCGGATCAGCGAGCCGCGACGACCACGACGGCCGCACCCAAGGCGGCCGCGCCGTCTCCCGACACCATCGGCCTGTGCGGTGGCGTATCCGACGCCGAGGTGGTGGACGCCACGGGAGCATCCGGTACGCAACGGGTTTCGGCCAATCCGGTCGGCTGCGCCTGGCAGCCCGCCACGGGCGGCGACTACGCGGTCACCTTCCACTGGTTCCGGGGCAGCTCGCTGCCGGACCGCCGCGACCAGGTCACCATCGGCAGTCCCGCCACCGTCCGGATCGCCGGGCAGCCGGGCATCGAATGGCGGGGCGCGCAATCCTGCGAGGTCGCAGTGGCATTCGGCGACACCGACTTCATCGACTGGTCCGAACGGTCGAGCCCGCGCGCCTGCCAGGGCATCGAGCAGCTGGCCGCGGCCACCCTGACGCGGGCGGGACAGAGCTGATGACGCGCCCGGGAGTGCGAATCGCGGTGGCGGCCTTGCTGATCGCCGCCCTGTCCGGGTGTTCGCACGCCGATCGGCAGACCGATGCCCGCCCGGCGGCCGATCCGAACCTGTTGGCGGGCTGTGGACCGCTGGAGGATCAGAAGCTGGCCGCCGCGATCGGCGTCACCGGCATGCGGCGGCAGAGCGAGCCCACGGTGTGCGACTGGACCGCCACGAATCCCGGTGGCGGCGCGGTCGATATCACCTATGCCTGGCTGCGGGACGACACGCTCGCGCGGGAGGTGCGGATCGCCGACCGGTTCGGATACCGCGTGGAGCGGCTCGTGGTGCGGAACTTCGGCGGCATGTACTGGCGGGATCCGGCGGATCCCGGTGGTTGCGCGGTGACGGTGGCCGACACCGGCACCGTCACCTGGTGGGTGCGAAACCGTGATCACACCGCGCAGCCCGATCCGTGTGCGGCGGCCATGAATCTGATGAACGCGACGCTCTCGGTCGACGGCATCTGACGCGCGCGGGACCGACCTCAGTGCTCGAGGAACGTGGCGACGATGTTCCAGAACATGTTCGGGTCCACGGTGTGGAAATCCCAGCTCTCGGTGAGGTTGTGGGTGGTGCTCACGATGGACTTGATATCGAAGTCGTGCCGGGTGGCGGTGCCCTTGGCCTCCACGGCGGTGACGACGTAGGCGGTGGCGGTTTCTGCGGTGTGGGGCACGAGGAAGCTCCAATCGAGTACCGGTCCGGGGGAACGCGTGACAGTGTCCTGGCGTTTCCGACCAGTCTGATTTCCGTCCGCCCTGCGCGGGAGTTCCGAAAGCGCCAAACCGGTCCGGGACACGCCAACCTTGCTGTGAGGTTGCCGGAATACCGTACGGTAGGTGCGATTTCGGCTCCTCAACGAGGGTCTTCGGGTTCCTGATCGGCCCGGTCCCGCCATCGCTGCACCGCCCGTCGCAGGCTCGCCGGATCCGCGTATCCCAGGAATTCCGCCTGCTGGGCGCGTGGAAGGTGTTCGGCGCGTTGCAATCTGCGGCGACGCGCGTGATCCACCTCACGCCGCCAAGTGGTTCCGGCCTCGGCGAGCCGGCGTTGCAGCGATCTCGGCGATGTCAGCAGCCGCCGCGCAACCACTTCCAGGGTCGCCGCGCCATCGGCGAGAGCCAGATCGATGGCGTCGCCGAGCTGCTCGAGCCAGGTCACCCCGACCTCGGGGGTGGCGGGCAGGGTGGCCGCGTAGGTCAGCAGCACCGCCGTCAGTTCCGGATCGGCCGACTTCATCGGCAGCGCCAGATCCGCGGTCCGCAACGTCAGCGCGTCCGCCGGGGCGTCGAAATCGATTGCGCGGGTACCGAACAGCTCGGTGAGGACGGCGATATCGACGGGCGCGGACTGCCGGAAACTCACTCGCGCCGGCACCACCGGGAAACGGGTGGCGGCCCGCGCCCGCCCCACGAGCAGCGCGAAAGTGGCCTGTATCAACAGTTCCCGGCCGCGGCAGTCCTCCACTCCGGACCGCACCTCGTAGCAGACCTCCTGCTCGTCACGGCGCTCGACGCGGAATCCGTAACTCGTGGAGAGACTGCCGGTATGGCGCACGCATGCCTCGAGCGCGTCGCCGAGCGTGGCGGCGGACAGGAACAGATATTCGAGCAGACCGAACTCTCCGGTGGTGCTCTCGTCGGAGACGCGCAGCGCGATATCGGGATCCCCGGTTTCGCGCTCGATCAGCTCCCACACCCGCAGGCAGTACCGGGACGACACCCGGGTGCCCTCACCGCCTTCGCGCCAGGCGGGCACGCCCGCCGCCCGGGCGATCCGGTCGGCGTCGAGGCCGGCCCGCACCGCCCGCTCCAACGCGAACCGGGCCATGAGAATGCTGTCGTGACAATCGGATCGAGTGTTCACGGCCGACCGTCACCACGTGGCCCGGCGGCGAGCGTTCGCCAGCTCCCGAGTCCAACTGGTGCCGGCCGCGGCCAGCCGCCGCTGCACGGTGCGCGGACTGGTGTCCAGCCGCCGCGCGATGTCGGATAGTGAGACGGTGTCGAGGGACACCGCCGTCCGGAAGTCCGCGGTGTCGCGATCCGGTCCGGGTGGGGCCGGATCGCTCAGTGAATCGAGTTCGGCCGCAAGCAGATCGACCCAGGCCCGCGCGGGCGGCGTGGACAGGGTCGCGACCGCCGCGCCGCGCCGCAGTACAGCGGCCAGGCCCGGATCGGCGGAATGCTGCGGCCGGTCGAGGTCCGCGCGGCGCAGCGTCAGGCTGTCGACCTCGGCCCCGAAATCCACTGCCGCCGTGCCGAAGAACTCCCGGTAGGGACCGTGCCGTCGGGGCGCGCGTGCCCGCAGGGTGACCGCCACCGGCGTGATCCGCGCCCGCGCGGCCAGCCGGGCCCGGCCGGTGAGGAAGGCGAAACTCGCCTGCGCGGCGACCTCCGCGCCCCGGCCCCGCGCCGCCGTCTCCGCCGCGAACGTGACCTGCCGATCGGTCTCGGCGACCACGGACACCCGGCGGTTGCCCGACAGCCGCGACCCGAATTCCCCTACGGCCCGGAAGCCTTCGCCGACCGTCGGCGCGGTCGCGAGCAGATAATCCATCATCCCCAGTTCCCCCATTCCATGTCGTTCGGCCGCTCGAAGTCCCACGTGCGGCACATCCACCCTGTGCTCGAACAACTCCCACAAGCGGGGATAACACTGCCCCGGAACACTTCCCGTCGAAGCGTCCAGCGCGCTCGGCCCAATCCCCGCCGCCCGCGCCAACGCCACCGGATCCACACCCACGGCCCGAGCCCGGGTGAGTACGAAGCGCGCCAGCAGCACGCTGTCCGATCCGGTCACCCATCCGCCTTCGAGCCTGGAGATCCTGTACCGCAGCCGATCCCGGGCGTCATAGCACGTCGTCCAGGGGCGGCGTCGCGGGTTCGGGCCCTTCGAAGTGCCGCTTGCGGGCCCGGTCGACCTCCAGCCGCCAGGTGGTGCCGGATTCGGCGAGGCGGCGTTGGAGGGTGCGGGGGCTGGTGTACAGCCGCCGCGCGACGTGCTCCAGCAGCGCGTCGGTGCCGTCGAGCACCTCGGCCAGAACTGTGGCCACCCGGTCGGGCCATTCGGTGGCGCGCGGGGGCGGCGGCGGCATGGTTGCGGCGTGGCGGCGCAAGACAGCCGCCAGCATGGGGTCCGCGGTGATCTGCGGCCGCTCGAAGTCGGTGTTGCGGTAGGTGATGCGGTCGACCGGGGCGCCGAATTCCAGGCGGGCCGTGCCGAACTGCTCGGTGAACGCGCCGAGATCGCGCGGCGCGCGCTCGCGGAACTCGATGCTCACCGGATCCATGGGCTGCCCGGTCATCTGGCGCATGCGCGAGACCAGGGAGGACAGCGCCATCTGCACCGACAGCTCGCGGCCGCGGCCCTCGGCGTTGACGGTGTACACGTCGAAGGTCGACTCGGTCTCGGTCTGCTCGCCGGGATCGATCCGGAAGTTGGTGGAGATGGACCCGATGAACGGGCCCAGCACGGTCAGGCCGGCCCCCACGGTGTCCGCGGTGGAGATCAGATAGTCGATCAGCCCGAACTCGCCCAGCCGGTAGCTGCCGGTGGCGCGCAGGGTCGCGTCGGGGTTGTCCAGCTCGCGCTCGAGCAGCTCCCACAACCGGGGGAAGTAGTGGCTCGGCACCCTCGCGGCATCATCGGCCAGCAGCCAGCCCGGAATACCCGCTGCCCGCGCCAGGCGGGCCGGATCCACGCCCGCCGCGCGGGCGCGCGACAGCACGAAGCGGGGCAGCAACACGGAGTCGGAGGTGTGCACGTGCCAATGGTGCGGGCAATTCCGGGCCGGAAACCGGGAATTCGCGGAACTGTGAGGCAGCCCGCTCGTCAGGCTCTGATGAAGGTGGCGGCGATACCCCAGAAGCGCTCGCGGGCGACCGCGCGGAAATCCCATGTCTGCGTGATGTTGTGGGTGGCGCTGACGATCCCGGACACGTCGAAGTCGTCACGGGAGGCGGTTCCCTTGGCCTCGAGGGCGGCGATGACGTAGGCGGTCGCGGTTTCCACGGTGTGGGACACGGGTGTTCCGATCTGTCGCGGGGGCAGGGCGGGCGGTCGTGGTGGGGCGGGTTCAGCGGGTGGTGTCGGTCAGTACTTCCTCGTAGCGGTACTCGGTGGGGATGATGACGCCTTCCGCGTGCGCCTGTTCCTCACGGTGGCGCAGGTCCACGCGGCGGATCTTGCCGGAGATGGTCTTCGGCAGTTCGGTGAACTCCACCCGGCGGACACGCAGGTAGGGAGCCAGGTGGTCGCGGGCGTATTCGAGGATGGCGCGGGCGGTTTCGGCGTTGGGTTCCCATCCCGCCGCCAGCGAAACGTATGCCTTCGGCACGGCAAGCCGCGTGTCGTCCGGTTGCGGGACCACGGCGGCCTCCACCACGGCCGGATGTTCGATGAGCACGCTCTCCAACTCGAACGGCGACACCTTGTAGTCGGAGGATTTGAACACGTCGTCGGTGCGGCCGATGTAGGTGATGTAGCCGTTCGCGTCCCGGGCCGCGACATCGCCGGTGTGGTAGTACCCGCCCGCCATGACCGCGGCATTGCGTGCGGGATCGCCGAGGTAGCCGGTCATCAGGTTGACCGGCCCCGCGGACAGGTCCAGGCAGATCTCGCCCTCGTCGGCGAGCTGCCCGGTGATCGGATCCACCAGCGCCACCGGCACACCCGGCGCGGGACGGCCCATGGAGCCGGGCACCAGTGGCTGTCCGGGCGTATTGCCCACCTGCAGGGTGGTTTCGGTCTGGCCGAAGCCGTCGCGGATGGTCAGGCCCCACGCCTTCTCGACCTGCGCGATGACGTCGGGGTTCAATGGTTCACCCGCACCGAGGATTTCGCGCAGCCCGGCCGGACGCTCGCCCAGATCGGCCTGGATGAGCATGCGCCACACCGTGGGCGGCGCGCAGAACGTGTTCACCTCGGCCCGGCGCAGCTGCGCGAGCAGGGCGGCGGCGTCGAAACGCGCGTAGTTGTAGACGAAGACGGTGGCCTCGGCCAGCCACGGCGTGAAGAAGCAGCTCCAGGCGTGCTTGGCCCAGCCGGGCGCGCTGATGGCCAGGTGCGTGTCGCCGGGCCGGACGCCGATCCAGTACATGGTGGTCAAATGACCGACCGGGTAGCTGATCTGGGAGTGCTGCACCATCTTCGGCTTGCTGGTGGTGCCGGAGGTGAAATACACCAGCAGCGGATCGGTCACCTCGGTGACCGCCCGGAACGGACCGGCCGACTCGACGGCGGCCGCGTCGGCGTAGTCCCGCCAGCCGGAGATCGCCCCGCCGACCACGATTCGGGTGTAGTCGCCGGGCACCTCGTCGAACTTGCCCGCGTCACCGTGGTTGGCGATGACGAAACGCGCTCCGGCCCGCTCGATCCGGTCGCTCAGGTCGGCCGGGCCCAGCGCGCCGGTGGTCGGCATGATGACCGCGCCCAGTTTGGCCACGGCCAGCATGGCCTCCCACAGCTCGACCTGATTGCCCAGCATGAGCATCACCCGGTCGCCCTTGCCCACGCCCAGCCCGGCCAGCCAGGTGGCCACCCGGTCCGAGCGCTCGGCCATCTCGGCGAAGCCGACCTTCTGCTCGGACCCGTCCTCCTCGACGATCCAGAGCGCGGGCCGGTCGTTGCCGCGGGCGATCACGTCGAACCAGTCGATCGCCCAGTTGAATGCGCCGGACAGTCGCGGCCACGCGAAATCGCGCACCGCCGCGTCGTAGTCGGTGGCGACGGCCAGCAGCCCGTCACGGGCCGCGCGATAGGCCTCGGTATTGGCGGTGTTCACGCGTTCTCCTCGGTCAGTCCCAGTAGTCGCGCGCTGATCTCCCGCATCTCGACCTTGCGAATCTTGCCGGTCACCGTCATCGGGAACTCCTCGACGACGTGCACGTATCGCGGCACCTTGAAATGCGCGAGTTTGCCGGTGCAGAACTCGCGCAGGCTCGCCGCGGTCAGCTCCTCCGCGCCCGGCCGCAGCCGAACCCAGGCCATCAGCTCCTCGCCGTACTTGGCGTCGGGCACGCCGATCACCTGGGCGTCGAGGATGTCGGGGTGGGTGTAGAGGAATTCCTCGATCTCGCGGGGGTAGATGTTCTCCCCGCCCCGGATCACCATGTCCTTGATCCGCCCGGTGATGGCGACATACCCGTCGGCATCCATGGTGGCCAGGTCGCCGGTATGCATCCAGCGCGCGGAATCGATGGCCTCCGCGGTCTTCTCGGGCTGACCCCAGTAGCCGAGCATCACCGAGTAGCCGCGCGTGCACAGCTCGCCCGCGGCGCCGATCGGCACCGTCACCCCGGTCACCGGGTCCACGATCTTGACCTCGATGTGCGGCCCGGCCCGGCCCACGGTGGCGGTGCGCTGCACCAGCGAATCGTCGCCACGGGTCTGGGTGGACACGGGGGAGGTCTCGGTCATGCCGTAGCAGATGCTCACCTCGCGCATGCCCATCCGCTCGATGACCTGCTTCATCACCTCCACCGGGCACGGCGATCCGGCCATGATGCCGGTGCGCAGCGAAGACAGGTCGTAGGCGTCGAAGTCCGGGTCGGCCAGTTCGGCGATGAACATGGTCGGCACCCCGTACAGCGAGGTGCAGCGTTCGGCCGCAACGGCTTCCAGGGTGGCGCGGGCGTCGAAGGCCGGGGCCGGGATCACCATGGCCGCGCCGTGGGTGGTGGCGGCCAGATTGCCCATCACCATGCCGAAGCAGTGGTAGAAGGGGACCGGGATGCAGATGCGGTCTTGCTCGGTGTACCCGCACAGCTCGCCCACGAAATACCCGTTGTTGAGGATGTTGTGGTGGCTGAGCGTCGCGCCCTTGGGGAAACCCGTTGTGCCGGACGTGTACTGGATATTGATCGGATCGTCGGTGGACAGCGCCGACTGCGCCGCCGCCAGCAGGTCCGGATCGGCCGCGCGCCCGGTGGTGAACAGGTCCCGCCACTCGGTGCTGTCGAGCAGCACCACCTGCTCCAGCTCCGGGCATTCCGGACGGACCTCGTCGATCATGGCCGCGTAGTCGGAGGTCTTGAACGCGGGCGCCGCGACGAGCAGCCGGATCCCGGCCTGACCCAGCACGTAGCGCAGTTCGTGGGCCCGGTAGGCCGGATTGATGTTCACCAGGATCGCGCCGATCTTGGCGGTCGCGTACTGGGTCAGCGTCCACTGCGGGCAGTTCGGCGCCCAGATGCCCACCCGGTCGCCCTTGCCGATCCCGGCCCTCAGCAGGCCCAGGGCCAAGGCGTTCACCTCGTCGGTGAACTCGCGGTAGGTCCAGCGGATGCCGGTCGTGTAGTCGATAAGGGCCTCGCGGTCCGGATGCGCCGCCGTGGTCCGGTCCAGGTTCGCCCCGATGGTGTCGCCCAGCAGGGGAGCGTCCCAGACTCCGAAGGTGTAGCTCGTGCTCTCGGTCACACCAGTAGGATCTACGTCACACCCAGCCTCGACTACCCCCGAAAGGGGCTACCCGATGACTACGGCCGCCGACGGGCTCCTGCGCCCCAGCGACGGCGACGCACTGCGCGCCGAGCTGCGCGCGCTCGCCGCCCTGAGCAAGCTGCCGGTCGTCTTCGGGGGCGAGGTGCGCGCGGGCACGCTGGTGCTCAGCGAGTTCGTCGGGACCCGGACCAACGGCATGCGGGGGCTGGCGGTCGCGCACAGCTCCGGGCTGGGCGGTTCGGCGGTGGCCACGGGCCGCCCGCGCTCGGTGGCCGACTACCGCTCGGCGTCCACCATCACCCACCACTACGACGTCCCGGTCCTGGGCGAGGGCCTGCGCGCGGTGGTGGCGGTGCCGGTGGTGGTGAAGGGTGAGGCGCGCGCGGTGATCTACGTGGCCAATCGCGAAACGGGGGTGATCGGCGACGGGGTGGCCGACGAGATGGTGCAGGCCGCCCGGCGGCTCAGCACGGAGCTCGCCATCCGCGACGAGGTGGATCGGCGGCTGCGACTGTCCTTCGCGCTCGAATCCATGAACAGCGCCAATGTGATTGCCACCGAACAACTCCGGGATCTGCACGCGGAACTGCGGGGGATCACCCAGGTGGTCTCCGACGCCACGGCGCGGGCGCGGCTGCGGGACGTCACGGAGAAACTCGCCCGCCTGGTCTCGGGGGTGGCCGCCGCCGACGACGCGGTGACGCTGGCTCCGCGGGAACTGGACGTGCTGTCCCACATCGCCCTGGGCTGCACCAATGTGGAAGCGGCCCAGCGGCTTTCGGTGAGTCCGGAGACGGTGAAGAGCTATCTGCGCAGCGCCATGACCAAACTGGGCGCGCACAATCGCCACGAGGCGGTCGTGCGAGCACGCCGCCTCGGGCTCCTACCGTGAGTGCCTCCCGGCCGGAACGGGGTTCAGGGGCGGGCCCCCGAACCCCGTGAGTCGATCGACTAGTCGGAAACCAGGTGGCGGATGGATTCGCCGCCCTTGGCGTGATGCAGTCTTCCGAACCTGCTGTCGAGCAGGTGTGCCATGCTGTCGGCGGCTCCGGTGTAGGCGTCCTCGACGGTGGCCGCACGATGCGTGGTGGCGACCGGCGGCTGGCCCTTGGGCCGGGCCTCGAGGGTGCACTTCTTGTCTTCGGAACCACCCTTGTGGCCGTTCACATCGGTGATGTGGGCCTCGACCCGGGTGAGATGATCCGCGAACCGGTCCAGAATCGCAGCGATGGTATCGGTTGCATCCTGGGCGATCGCGCCGCCACCGACGTTCTTGTCGGCGAAGACCTGGATTTGCATGGCTGGCATCTCCAATCTTCTCGGTAATAGCCGAGAACTTGCTGACACCTTCGACCATACCTACCCCGGCTGAGACTCGCCTGTGGGATCGCTCGCGTGGGACCGGAATCACCGCGCGGCGACCCGGTTCACCGCGTGGCGAGGTCCAGGACGGTCAGCGCCAGGTGCTCGGCGGCCTCCGGGTGTCCGAGGGCGCGGGCCGCGGCGGAAACGGCTGCGCGGGTCTCGGATTCGGTGAGCAGCTCGGTCAGCGCGGCACACAGATTGGTGGCGGTGGCGTCCTCGCCGACCAGGGCGCGGGCGGCATTGTGATCGGCCAGGATCCGCGCGTTGCGGATCTGCTCGCCGCCCACCGAATGCGGATACGGGATCAGCACCGACGGTTTGCCCAGGGTGGTGAGCTCCGCGAGAGTGCCCGCGCCGGAACGGGATACCACCACATCGGTCAGCGCCAGCACGTCCGGGAGCTCCGGGCCGATGAACTCGCGCACCAGGTAACGGCCGCGCACGTCCTCGGGCAGGGTGGCGGCGAAGTCGCGCACCTGCTCGTAGGACAGCCGCCCGCACTGGTGAATCACGTTGGCGGAGTGCAGCAGTTCGGGCAGCAGCTCCCGGATCAGGTCGTTGATCTGCACCGCGCCCTGCGCGCCGCCGGTGATGTAGACGGTCGGCAGACCGGGGGCGTAGCCGTCCCAGTCGAGGGCCTTGACCGCCGCGGCGGGATCGCCGGTGGTGAGCGCGGGCCGAATCGGGTTGCCGGTGACCAGGGCCCGGCCCCGGACCTTGGCGGGCAGCATGCCGAGGGAGGCGTCGGAGGACAGCGCGATGCGGTCGGCCATCCGGGCCAGCAGCAGATTGGCCTTGCCGATGCCGGTGGTCTGCTCGTGGATCACCAGCGGGCGGCGGCGCAGCGCGGCGGCCATGCCGATGGGGGCGCAGACGTAGCCGCCGGTGCACAGCACCGCGTCCGGCCGGAAGCGGCCCACCACGCCCTGGGCGGTGAGCACGCTGACCGGCACCCGCAGCGCGTCGCGGGCATTGTCCTTGTTGAGCATCTTCAGCGGATTGCGGTCGCGCCGCAGCTTTCCGGCCTTGATGCCGGTGAAGTCGATGTCGTTCTCGGCCGCCACCCGCTGTTCGAGACTGTCGGGCACGCCGACCCACAGCACCTCGGCGGTGGCGCCGGCCTCGGCGGCCAGATCGCGCAGCGCCCGGACCGCGGCGACCGCCGGATAGGTGTGGCCGCCGGTGCCGCCGCCGGCGACGATCACCCGGACCCGGCCACGATCGCCCAGCCGCTGCAGGATCGGGGCGCGGTCGGCGGCGGGATTCGACATGGACGATCCTCCTGGGCGGGGTGGGTCGGGTGGGTGGGGCAGCGCTCAGGCTATCCCGGGAACGGCTCCGGGGACCGGTCCGGGAGGTACCGGTCGGTCGGAGAAGATTGCGAGGTGTTGGCGAGACGGCTACGGGCCTTTACCATGGTTGTGACACTGATCACGTTGTCGCAGTAAGAGTCACGTCTTCGCAGTGCAGTTCCGACGCGGTCCCGTTCGGCTTTTCCCCGAGTAGCGATATTTCCCCAAAAGCAGTGCTCACCGGCATGTCCTCATTGATCAGCCCAGCGAGAGGGCCCCGCATTGAAGCCCTTCACCCTGCCCGATTTCTATTCTCCGCACCCCGCCCGGCTCAATCCCCATCACGACTACGCCCGCGTCCACGCCGCCGCGTGGGCCGAGCGCCTGGGCATGCTCGGCGAGCCCGGGGTCGACGGCAAACCCATCTGGGACGCCGAGAAATTGGAGCGCATGGGGTACGCGCTGCTGTGCGCCTACACCCATCCCGATTGCGACGCCGAGACTTTGGCCCTGCTGACCGAGTGGTACATCTGGGTCTTCTACTTCGACGACTGGTTCCTCGACGCCTACAAGCGCACAGGCAACCGTGTCGAGGCCACCCGCTACCTGGCCCGCCTGGAAGAGTTCATGGCCGAACCAGGTTGTCCCGCACCGGAACCGGAGAACGCCTCCGAGGCCGGGCTGGCCGACTGCTGGGCCCGCACCGTGCCCGCCATGTCGGAGGACTGGCGGCGGCGCATGCGACGCTCAACCCACAACCTCATGGTCGAATCCCTCTGGGAATTGGACAATATCGCCCGCGATCGGGTCGCCAATCCGGTCGAGTACATCGAGATGCGCCGCCGGGTGGGCGGCGCGCCCTGGTCGGCCGCGCTGGTGGAATTCGCCTGCGGCGCCGAGGTGCCCGACCGCTTCGCCGAGGAGCGCCCGCTGCGGGTGCTGTGCGAAACCTTCTCCGACGCAGTGCATCTGCGCAATGATCTGTTCTCCTACGAACGCGAGGTGCGGGTCGAAGGTGAGAACGCGAACATGGTGCTGGTGCTGGAACGGTTCCTGGGCTTACCCACCCAGGCGGCCGCCGAGCTCACCAATGACGTGCTCACCTCACGCCTCAAGCAGTTCGAGCACACCGCGCTCGTCGAGGTGCCACAGCTGTTCACCGAACGCGCGGCCACTCCCGAGGAGCAGCTCGCGGTGGCGCGCTACACGCTGGGACTGCAGGACTGGCAATCCGGTGGGCACGAATGGCATCTGCGATCGAGTCGCTACATGAACAGCGGCGTCGATCGCGGGCCGACCGGCCTGGGCACCGCCGCCGCACGGCTGCGGCCGGGCCTGCGGGTGCAGCTGAATCAGCAGGTGCCGCCGCCCCGGGTCGCGGGTCCGCTGCCGGTCGAGGGGCTGGAGATGCCCTACGTCGTGGGGGTGAATCCACACGTGGAGCTGGCCCGCGCCGATATCCCGGAGTGGGCGGCGTCGGTGGGTCTGCTGGATCCGCGGGTGGGCTGGACGGCGGAATCGTTGGCGGACACGGACTTTCCGGCGCTCCTGGCCATGGCCGACCCCGAGGCCGACGCGGAGACCCTGAAATTGCGCTCGCGCTGGTGCACCTGGGGCACCTACGCCGATGATCTGGGGACCCGGGTGTTCCGGGCCGATCCGGTCTCGGGCCGGGATCAACTGCGGCGCTTACCCCTTCAGCTGAGCGAGAGCGCGCCGACGCCGTCCAGTCCGCTCGAGTTCGGTCTGGCCGCGCTGTGGCGGCAGACGTCGGAGGTGTGCGACGACACCGGCCGGAATCGATTGCGTGCGGCGCTGATCGACCTCGTCGAAGGCTGGATCACCGTGCTGGAGAACGAGACCCGGAACCGTTTGCCGGACCCGGTCGACTATCTCGAATTGCGGCGGATCACCTCCGGTGGTCCCTTGTTCGGGGCGCTGGATGCTCTCCATTCGCCCGGAGTTGTCTCGGATCCGGCGGTCGCGGAACTCGCGGACTCCAGTATCGTCCGGCAGCTGCAACATTCGGCGCAGGACTATGCCGGTCTGGTCAATGATCTGTACTCGTATCAGCGGGAAATCGAATATGACCACGAACTGCACAATCTGGTGTATCTGACGCAGTCGTTCCTCGGCTGTTCACGGGAACGCGCGTCGGCGATCGTGGTGGATCTGGCCAACGAGCGGCTGCGGCAGTTCGAACTCGTCGTCCGCGATCAGCTTCCGGGCTTCATGGCCGATCATCAACTGTCGGAGGAGGTTCGGTCCGCGCTGCTGACCCACGTCGATCGGCTGCGTGATCACATGGCCGGAAACCTGCACTGGCACATCAGGACCGGACGCTACTCCGAGGCAGCGCTGCGCGCGTCGCAGCCCAGGCCGACCCTCGGCCGCCCGGGGCCGTTCGTCAGCGTGCACGCCGTCCCGGCGGCTCGTCGCTGAGCCGGTCGGCACCCACATCTCGCGGGCCTCGGCGCCCATCGGGTCGGCGCCGACCCGGTCGGTGCCGGGTCCGGCGACCACGATTCCGCAGCAGTTCACTGGAGGTTGCCATGAGTTCGTCGACAGCGGCCGGTCCCGTCTTCTCCCACCGGAAAGGCGCGCGGGACAGCGGAATCGGGCCCGATGAGCGAGCCCCGTACCTGCTGCGGCGGGCCCAACGCCTCACCCGGCCGCTGCTGCGGACCGCCTTCGACACCCTGCCCAGTGAACTGCGCCTGATGGCCGAGTACCACGTGGGCTGGTGCGACGCGAACGGTGTGGTGACCGAGGGGGAGTCGGGCCGGGGACTGCGCCCGGCGCTGGTGCTGGCGGCCGCCGCGGCCCTGGACGCGAAGCCCGCCGCCGCCGTGCACGCCGCGGCCGCGGTCGAGATGGTGCACAACTTCACGGTCATCCACGACGACATCGTGGCGGGCGGCACCGTGCGCCGGGGGCGTCCCACGGTGTGGCGGTTATGGGGTGTGGACGACGCGGTGCTGGTCGGGGATGCCCTGCACAGCCTGGCCATCTGGACCCTGGCCGACGCCCCGGCGACCGCGACGCTGGACAGCATCGCGCGGCTGGCGGACGTGGTCATCGAACTCTGCCTGGGCCGGCATCACGACCGGGCCCAGGAATCCGCTCCGGCCGGGTCGCTCGAGGAGTGCCTGGAGACGCTGCGTCACCAGCGGGCGGCCCTGCTGGGGTGCGCGTGCGCCATGGGCGCGTTGTGCGCGGGCGCGCCTTCGGAGGTGGTGGCGGCCATGGATCGGTTCGGCCGGGAGCTGGGCATCGCTTGTCAGCTGTGTGACGACCTGCGCGGGATCTGGGGTGAGCCCGGCAATCCGAGCCGACCGATCGGTCATGATCTGATGCGGCGCAAGCATTCCTTACCCGTGGTGGCGGCCCTCGAGTCGCCGACGCCGGCGGGCCGCGAGTTCGCCGAGCTCTACGCCTCGGACACCGCCTTGGATCGGGAATCGGCGGCGCACGCCGCGGATCTCATCGCGCGAGCGGGCGGAAAGGCCTGGGCGCAAGCGGAATCCCTGCGCCATATGCGCGCCGCCGCGGACATGCTGGGAGGACGTCCCGCCGCGGATCTACTCGCCTTGGCCGAATGCGTCGTCGCGCACGATCGGTGACGCCTCGATAATCGCGCCGATTCGAAATCGGACAAATCAATTCGACCGGGCGGTTCATATTGTGCCGCAATATTATTCCGTCGGGAACAATTGTGACTCCGCGCCGCCTCTGTCAATAATCCTTGACCCGGTGGCGCGCATGTAGCGGATCGCTTGCGCTGGTGATGCTGGTATCCCGCCCAGCGAATTCGATAGCCGCGAAGGGACTTAAGTACTCGATTCGCAGGAATCCATTGCTCCAAAACTGCTGGGCTGTCACGATATCCCACACGCGGTGAGCGGAGTCGGTGCGATTCGCCGTCGAAATATCAACCAGGCGTGCGCGTTTCGCTGTCGGCCGCTCTCGGCCGCACATTCGTGCCATGTCGTCCTGCCTATTTCCCAGGAGTTCGCGCATGACTACGGGACCTGTCGCCGGACCCGGGCGCCTACCGGCGTTGGACCGCGAATCGGCCCGCGAACTGATCCGGGAACTGGCAGAGGCCGCGGCCACCACGCGGACCGGGGTACTGCGGGTGACCGGGGAGCCGGGCGGCGATCTCCATGTCGTCCACGGGTTGGTGGTGATGGTGGACTCGCCCGGCGCGCCCGGGGTGCGCGAACTGCTCGCGCGCCCCGGGCGTACCTCCAGCGGGGAGGCCGATCTGCGGGTGGTGACCATGATGGCCGCGGTGGACGGCTGCTTCGCCATCACCTCCGGCTGGATCGGCAACTGCTTCTGGCAGTCGGACCCGCACCCCGAATCCGCCGACGCGCCCGGCACATTCGAGGACGCCGCGCCGACGGCGCCCGGCTTCGAACCCGGGTGGCTCCTGCTGGAGACCGAACGGCGGCTGGGCGCGCTCGCCCACGGCCGCATCTCCCCGCATCGCAATCACCTGCAGCTCACCGAACGCGGCCGGGTGTTGCTCAGCGGTCCGGGCAGCGGCCATCGCCGCGAGATCCTGCTGTGGTCCAACGGCCGCCGCAGCTGCCGCGATATCGCGAAGTTGTTGTGCCGCAGCCTGTACGCGGTCACCGTCGAGGCGGTCCGGATGCTCGACGACGACCTGCTCGTCATCGCACCGGTGGAAGCCGATCCGACCCCGCTGGATCCGGCGCCCGTGCACGGCATGACCGGCCGCACCCTGCTGCCGCGCCGCCGGCGCGGGGCCAGCGGCATCAATGACGCGCTCCCGCCCAGTCCGCCCCAGCCCATGCTGCGCGGCGGCCAACGAAGCCTCACCCCAAGGAAATCAGAGAGGACGCAATGAACAATCCGAGCGGAGCCGGCGCACCCGGCAGCATGACGGATCGAGTCGCGACGCTGGTCAAGGTGCTGCGATCGGATGTGCCCGACTGCATCGCCGCGGGCGCCATCGATATGTCGACCGGCATGTTGCTGGCCGTGGAGACCGTCGACAACCACCCCACCGAAGTGCTCGATCTCCTGGCCGCGGCCACCCTGGAGCTGTTCCAGGGCCGCAATGTGGTGATGATCGAGAACATCTGGAAGGAGCGCCGCGGCATCCGCCTGGAGCGCCACTACTTCCAGGAGATCCTGGTCAACAGTGAAAACCTCACCCACCTGTTCGTGCGGACCGAGAGCCGCGAAGACGTGGTCGTGGTCGTGGTGTGCCGCAAATCGGTCAATGTGGGCATGCTCTTCGCGCAGGCCCGGCGGGTGCTCAAGGATGTCGGCAGGCTGTGACCCTCCGGCTCGGCGCGGACCGGTCAGGGAATGCGAGCCACCGCGCCGAGCACGGACACCGCCTCGGGTCGCGGATGCGGCCGATACTCCTCCGGTCGCCACAGCGTGACCGCGGTGATCCCGGGCGGGACGAGGGTGAAGCCGTCGAAGAACTGTGCGATCTCGGCGCTCGAGCGGAGTTGGAACGGCACGCCGCTGCGGGTGTTGGCCTCGGCGGAGCGCTCCAGATCGTGCTCGTCGAGGTAGTCGTTGGTGGCGTGGGACATGACCAGGTAGCTGCCCGGCGCCAGGGCGTCGGTGAGCGTGCGGACCAGCTCGTAGGGGCGCTGGTCGTCGGTCATGAAATGCGCGACGGCCACCACCATGAGCGCGACCGGCCGGCTCAGGTCGATGGTCGCGCGTAGGTCCGGGTGGTCGAGGATGTGTTTCGGGTCGCGTAGGTCCGCGTCCAGGTAGGCCGTCCGGCCCTCGGGGGAGCTGTCGAGCAGGTGCCGGGCGTGCACCAGCACGATGGGGTCGTTGTCGACGTAGACGATGCGGGATTCGGGGGCGATGCCCTGGGCGATCTCGTGCACATTGCCCGCGGTGGGCAGGCCGGTGCCGATATCGAGGAACTGGCGGATGCCGGCCTCACCGGTCAGATAGGCGACGGCGCGTCGCAGGAAATTCCGGTTCTCGACCGCGGCCAGCTGGACCGTCGGAAAGGCTTCGGCGACCGCGTCGGCGGACTCGCGATCCGCGGGGAAATTGTCCTTACCACCCAGCCAGTAGTCGTACCGGCGGGCCGGGTGTGGTTTGGTGGTGTCGACGCGCTCCGCCGCTGAATCCGAGTTCACAACGCTCCCAATCCTTTTCGGCTACTGTCTGACTAGGTCAGCTCCAGTTGCGGATCGGTAGCGGCGGTCCCGCGCCCGCGCCGCGATATCGCCGGAAGGTTCGTCATGCAGTTGCGATACAGCCCGTTCGATTTCGAAGTCCATTCCGATCCGTACCCTTACTATGCCAGGTTGCGCAGTGAGGCCCCGGTCTACCGGAACGAGACCGACGATTTCTGGGCCCTGTCGCGCCACGCGGACGTGCTCGCCGCCCTCCGCGATTCGGACCGTTTCTCCAGCAAGAACGGCCTGCGCATGGAGCCCGCGTTCTGGGGTCCGCAGGCCGAGCGCTTCTTCTCCTTCGTCGCCATGGACCCCCCCAAGCACACCCGGCTGCGCGGCCTGGTGACGCGGGCCTTCACCGCGCACCGGGTGCAGGCGCTGGGGCCGCGGCTGCGCGAGATCGCGGTCTCGATGCTGGAACCGCTGCTCGCGCGCGGCAGCTTCGACCTGATGGCGGAGTTCGCCGGGCCGTTCCCGACCGAGGTGATCTCCGAGCTGGTGGGCGTGCCGGAGGGCGATCGGGAGATGCTGCGCAAGCTCGGCATGGAGATCATGTACACCGAGGAGGAGTCCACCGACCTGCGGCCCGAGGCCATGCAGGCGATCGGCGCGCTGGTCGGCTACTACACCGAGCTGACCATCGAGCGCAGCAAGTCCCGCCAGGAGGACCTGCTCTCCGGCCTGCTCGACGCCGCCGAGGGCGACGACCGGCTCACCCCCGAGGAGATCGTGGGCGTGCTGATCCTGCTGGTCGGCGCGGGTATCGAGACCAGCATGCTGACCTTCGGCAATGCCTGGAACGCCGCCGCCCTGCACCCGGAGGCCCGCCGCGCCGCCCTCGACGGGCGCATCGACGACTGGATCGCCGAGGCCATGCGCTGGGATCCGGCCACCCAGACCCAGCTGCGCACCACCACCGAGGCGGTCGAACTGCACGGCGTCACCATCCCCGCCGACGCCCGCGTGCTGCTGCTCACCGGCGCCGCCAATCGCGACCCGGAGGTCTTCGCCGACCCGGACGCCTTCGATCTGGACCGCGACACCGCCGCCTCGCTGGTCTTCGGCAGCGGCCGCCACCACTGCCTGGGCTCCAACCTGGCGCTGCTGGAGCTGCGCACGGCCCTGCAGGAAATCTCTTCCCGCGTCGCCGATTTCGAGGTGGACACCGCGGGCAGCAAGCGTATCCACGCCTCCAACAACCGCGGCTTCGCCACCCTGCCGACCACGGTCACACTGCGCTGAGCCGAACCGGGCTCGTCGAGACCGAGCCGGACTGGTCGAGCTGATCAGGGCTTGCGGGCGATCCCACGGATCGCCCGCAAGCGCCCGTCCTCGAGTGCCTCGGTCAAGTGCTCGATCTTGGCTGGGAAGTTCGCGACGAAGGATTGCAGGCCAACGGGATTCGGCGGATTCGCCAGCACCATCCGCATGACGGCGGTCGCCTGCTCGGTGAGGTCCTCCCACTGTTCCACCGTCAGGCCCGATCGCTCGACGGCCGCGCGCAGATCGTCGGCGGTCACCAGATGGCTCTGGTCCGACCGGTCCGCCCACGGGAGCGGGAACTCGGGCTCACCCACGGATGCCGTGGTGATATCCCAGATGGCCAGCAGGCCACCGGTATCCAGCACCCGATACGCCTCGCGGTAGAGGCCGTCCTTGTCGGCGATGTTCATCTGCACGTGCTGGCTGAACATCGCATCGAAGCTGTTGTCCGCGAACGGCAGATCGGTGACGTCGCCCTGCCGCACCGTGATCCGATCATCCAGTCCGACGAGCTTGTTGAGCCATCGCGCCGTCTCGCAGTAGTCCTCGGTCAGGTCCACGGTGGTGACTCCGCATCCCCGGCTGTCGGCGATGAATCGCGCGGTTCCGCCGATCCCGCTGCCGGCATCCAGCACCCGTGATTCCGGGGTGAGTCCCGCCAGCTCCACCAGCGCGCCCGTGGCGATCCGGCCCATGGTGTGGAAGTCCTCCACCAGCGTGAGATCGGTGAGTCGCAGTTCGTCGAGGTTGTATCCCGCCGCGACCAGGGCGTTTTCGATAGCTGTCCGGGAGACGCCGGACCGGTAGGGGGTCTCGATCGAAATTTCGTTCATGTCGGCGCCCTTCATTCGAAGGCGGGTTGGCCAATGAGTAATCAGCCAATGCTTACAACTTCGAGTATGCGACCGTTTCGGCTCCTCCGCCAGGGATCCGCGAGAGAAGGCCCGGGCTCACCACCCGCACCCGGCTCTCGAGCTTCTCTCAGCGAAGACATGGCAACCTCGATGACATGCCGTCCACACCGCCCGCGCCGAAGGAGACAGCGCCGACGTCACCACCGGCCGACTACACGCTCACCGGTGTGTTCATCGCGTCCGTGCTGGCGGCGATCATCATCGCCCTCACCTGCGTGGTGGTCTGGTCCCACGGGCCCGCCGGTCCCGATGCGACCTGGTTGCGGTGGTTCATCGACCACCGCACCGACGCCTGGACCACGGTCGCGAAGGCGATCAGCGCGGCCGGCGACACCACGTCGGTCGCGGTCTACTCGACGCTGGCCTGTCTGTTCCTGGCCTGGCGCAGGTATTGGGACCGGGCGGTGCTGGTCGCCGTGACCGCGGCCGGGGCGGGCCTGATCGTCTTCTTCGGCAAACTCCTGATCGGGCGCGACCGCCCGCCGGTGGTCGACCACCTGGTCACCGAGACGAACCACTCCTACCCCTCCGGCCACGCCCTCGGCTCGACGGTGGTGATCGGAATCCTGGTGGTCGTCGCACTGCCCTGGCTCCGACCGGTCGCCAGGCTCGTGCTGGCCGCGCTCGCCACCCTGTTCGTGCTCGCGGTCGGTTTGTCGCGTCTCTACCTGGGCGTGCACTGGCCGACGGACGTGCTGGCGGGATGGCTGATGGGCGCGTGCTGGCTCACGATCTGCCTGACCCTGAGCCCGCTGACCCGCCTGGTGACCGATCGGCTGCCCGGCCCGGACTGAAACCTACCGGGGGACCGGGGTTCCGGCGGACCAGATCCGGCGGATGCGCGTCGTCGCGGTGATGTCGGTGAGTGGATCCCCATCGAGCAGAACGAGATCGGCGCGCAGCCCCGGGGCGACCGCCCCGCGATCCGCGAGACCGAACCGTTCGGCGGGCCCGGCCGTCGCGGCGTGCAGGGCCTCGGCGGGGGAGAGCCCGGCCGCGACCAGCAGCGCGAGTTCGTGGTGCAGGCTCGCCCCGAACGCGGGATTCATGGGGACGCCGGGATTGGCGTTGGCGTCGGTGCCCGCGAGGATCGGGATGCCCGCGGCATGCATGGCGGCGACCGAGGCCAGGCAGGCGCCGAACGCGTCGGGGAAGCCCCGGACCGCGGCCATCCCTTCCATCATGGTGAGGGTCGGGACGACGATCGTGCCCTCGGCGGCGATCCGCTCGATGGTGGCCGCCGGGAGCGGATTGCCGGCGGGGACATGGGTGATGACGTCCGCGCCCGCGTCCAGCGCCATCGTGTACGCGCCGGGGGTGGCCGCGTGGGCGATCACGAACAGGCCGCGCGCATGGGCCTCGGCCACGACGGCCTTGGCGGAGGCGGCGTCCGGGCCGCCCTCGCCGGGGGCCTCCAATACCAGCTTGATGTAGTCGGAGCCGGTCGAGTGACGCTGGGCGACAGCCGGTTCGGCCTGCTCCGCGCCGCGGATGATGGCGGGTTCGCCGAGGAACTTGCCGTGCATGCCGTCGGGTCCGACGATGGCGCGGCCCGCGCTGCGAATATCGGTGGTGCCGACGGTGTTCCGGAGGTCGGCGACCACCTCGGGCTCGCACGCCATGTCCAGGCCGGTGGTGACGCCGTGCGCGGCGAGCAGCCCGGGGGTGTCGTGGTCGCGAATGTGGACGTGGGCGTCGATGAGGCCGGGCAGCAGGACCGCGCCCGCCGCGTCGATGCGCTCGGCACCGGTGTCGTCGGCGCCGATGATCGCGCCGTCGATGACGATCGTGGTCGGTGCGGTGAGGCCGCGGCCATCGAAGACGCGCACATTGTCGAGGGCGGTCCGGCCGGTGCTGGAGGAAGTCACCGGTCCAGCATGCATCCGGTTCGGGTTGTGCGGCAGCGCAATCGGATCGACGGCCTCCGGTTCAGCGGCGACGGGGCAGCAGGCGGCGGGACACGTGGGCGGTCAGGTCCTCGGCGATCGGCGGCACCGGCGCGGTGGGGCGGGCGGGCGGCGGCGGGGCCGAGCGGGCGTCGCCGGAGATCCGGATGAGCAGCGCCAGGATGATGTAGTTGGCCAGCAGCGAGGAACCGCCGTAGGACATGAACGGCGTGGTCAGACCGGTCAGCGGAATCAGTTTGGTGACTCCGCCGACCACCACGAACAGCTGCCAGCCGATGGAGAACGCCAGCCCGCCGCCCAGCAGTTTGCCGAACGCGTCGCGGGTGGTGAGGGCGGCGCTGAAACCGCGCACGCACAGGATCAGGAACAGCGCCAGCACCCCGGCCAGCCCGACCAGTCCGAGTTCCTCGCCGATGGTGGAGATGATGAAGTCGGTCTTGGCGAACGGCACGTCCTGCGGCCGGCCATTGCCCATGCCGGTGCCGATCAGTCCGCCGGTGCCCATCCCGAACAGGCCCTGCGAGATCTGGTAGCCGGTCGTGTAATACGTGGCCAGCGGGTCCTGCCACACCTGGACGCGCACCCGCACGTGCGCGAACAGCCCGTAGGCGATGATCGCGCCGACCGAGAACATGGCCAGCCCGATCAGCAGCCATGACGCCCGCCCCGTGGCGATGTACATCATGGCCAGCACGGTCCCGAACACCAGCAGCGAGAAGCCGAGGTTCTTCTCGTACACCAGCACCAGCACCGCGACGAAGGTGACGAGCAGCAGCGGGGCCAGATCGCGCAGGCGCGGGAAGGTCATGCCCAGGAGGCGTTTTCCCGCCGTGGTGAACAGGTCCCGGTTGGCGACCAGGAACGCGGCGATGAAGATGATCAACAGCACCTTGGCGAACTCACCGGGCTGAATCGAGAAGCCGCTGATCAGAATCCAGCTCTTGCCGCCGTTGACCTCGCTGAATCGGGACGGCAGCAGCGCGGGGATGAGCAGCAGGACCACCCCGGCCAGCCCGCAGGTGTAGCCGTACCGGGCGGGTTTGGTGTGATCGGGCACCAGGGCCAGCACCAGCACGAACAATGCCATGCCCAACCCGGTCCAGATCAGCTGATGCGCCGAATCCGAGGAGGGGACCGGCTTGCCCGCGTGCGCGGCCTGCGCCGCCTCCGCCCGGTCGAGCCGGTCGATGAGAACCAGCCCGATCCCGTTGAGCAACACCACGCACGGCAGTAACACCGGATCGGCCGCGGGCGCCCACCGCCGCACCGCCAGATGCGTGACCAACACGAATACGGTGAAGACGACCAGCGCCCGGATGCTCTGCCCGTCGAACCCGCTGCCGGTGGTGGAGGTCATGGCCAGATACGCGAACCCGGTCAGCGCCAGCGCCGCCGCGCACAGTAGCAATTCGGCGTTGCGCGGAACCCGTCCGCTCGACCTCGCCGGGGCAGGGCTGTGCCGAATCACGCTCACACCGAACAGTATCGCGCGCGATACCGGATCAGGAGCCAAAGCAGCAGGGCTTCCGCGATGGCGGTGAATACGGTCAGGAATTGGCTGAAATAGCTGGCCAGCACGTTCACCACGGTGAGCGACAGAATGTTGGACCAAATGCCCAGTCGGACACCGATATCCACTCGGCCGCGCATCCACTGCGCCGCCGCCACCGCGCAGCCGATACCGACCAGCAGTTCCGCGACCGCGGCGATGCCCAAGCCCGCCAAGGCCTTCCAGCCGTGATTCTGGGTGACGTCGAGGAAGTGATCGAGGGCGGGGGAGGGGGAATGCCATCCCGCCAGCACGATGACGGCCAGCACCAACCGCAACAGCGTCCAGACGGCATGACCGATGAGAACGGTGATCAGTACCGCCGCCATCACCCGCTGTGGGAGCACCGCGTCCTCGGCCCGCCGATACGCCCGCCGCAATCGCCCGAAACGGGAGGGTCGGGCGGCCTCGTGGGTGGTGCGCAGATAGTCGCCGAGCGCGTCACAGAGGGCGACGGTGTCGGGGGTGAAGCCGCCGCGGTCCACGCGGTCGAGGCTGTGCAGCAGGGCATTGCGCTGTTCGACGCTGATCTGCGTGCCCACATCCATACCGACCTGTTCGACGACATCGGCCAGCAGCAGGGCGGGCGGACGGACGCGGCTGCGGGCGGCGTACCGGGCGACCAGCACGATCAGCAGGAAGGCCAGATAGATGATGGGCGCGGCGAGCGGGAAGAAGTAGTCGTTGTCGGAGGTGATGAACTTCCCGACCTCGTCGATGAACAGGCCCAGCCCCACCCCGGACAGCGCCGCCGCGGTGGTCAGGGAGCCGCGACCGGCGAACAGGAACATCACCAGACAGGCGATGACCAGTAGCAATCCACCGAACAGCGCATGCGCGATGTGGTAGGTGCTGCCGCCGATCTTGGGATAGCCGGCGGCCATCAGGTACAGCCGGGTGATCACGACGGTGAGCCCGAAGCAGACCGCCATGATGGTGACCAGACGGCCGGAGCCGGGCCGCCACCGCATCATCGCCACACGCTCGCCGAACACGGCATCCACCGTGACACAGATTCGGCCGCGCCGGTGCCGAACCGGGTTGCCTGGGCTGCTGACCTTGCGGTCAGTACGGTTGCGCGGTCGAGTTCCAGCTCACGGCCAGTTCCGCGACGGCCGCGCGGGGGAACGAGACGTGTGTGGTGTCGCCGTCAGAGGTGTAGCGCTCGGCCGGGTTGGCCGCCAGCCAGTCGAGCCAGTAGCCGGAGTCGAACGCGACGGGGCTGCGGCCGGAGCGGATTCGGGGGATGCCCGCCGGGTCCAGCGCGGCGGTGAAGGGCGAGGCGGCCGGGTTGGAGCCGACCAGTAGGACGCCGCCGAACCGGTAGGGCGTCCCGTCCCAGCTGCCCGCGCGGGCCAGGCCGTGGTCGGCGGGATAGACGCCGAGCGGCAGGGCCATGGACCGGATGGTGGTGCCGGGTGCGGCGGTGGTGATGGCGCGGATGTTCTGGACCAGTTCGCGTTGCACGTCGGCGGGTGGCAGCTGGCCCAGATTGGCGTGGGTGGCGGTATGTGCGCCGATGTCGTAGCCGTGGCGGACCAGCCAGGGCAGGGCGCGGGCGTCCTCGCCGAAGGGTTCGTTATTGATGTAGAAGGTGGCGGTGGCCGCGAAATCCGGGTGGCGGGAATGGAATTGCTCGAGCAGGCCGACGGCGCAGTCGGGGGTCGGGTCGCCGGCCGGGGTGAGGGTCAGCTGGCTGCCGGTGGAGTCGTCGAAGGTGAGGACCACCGGGTGGGTGCCCGCGGGTAGGTCGATGACGCCGGACAGGTACTCGGTGATGGTGATCGGGCGGTAGCCCTCGGCATGGAGCCGCTCGAGTTCGGCGGTGAATTTCGCCGGGGTCTGGTCGTATTCGCCGGCGGGCGCGGCTTCGACGCGGTGGTACATGAGGATGGGGATCTGGCCCAGCTCATTGGCGGCGACCGCGGCCGGATCCGGTGGCCTGGCCGCTGCCGGGGGCGGGGCGGGCGCGGCCGCCGGGCTCGGAGCGGTGGATCCTCCGCACGCGGTGGCGGTCGCGCACAGCAGCGCCGCCGTGACCATTCGCAGCATGGTCGACGCCTTCATCGCCGCAACGCTACGCGGCGACAACGGTTTTGACGTGATCTCGGCGAAAATCGGACGTTGTTCGCATACAGGCGAGATAGTGATGCCCAACAGCCGTCTGTGGAAGTTGGTGTCTAGGTTGCTCATGCGACTCCGGTCGATCCGCCGTCGGCGGTCCGCCCTGCTCGCGATCGGCGCGGTGCTGTGCCTGGTGCTCGCCGCGGTGGTGTTCGTCTTCGGCCGCAGCCGCCCCTCGGCCGCCGTCCAACCGCCCACCCTGGAACTCGCCCCGACCCCCGCCGCCACCTCCTATCGGGACCCGGTGCTGGTGCGCGGCAAGGCGTTCGGCGCGAAACAGGTCGCCATCGGCGACCAGTCGGTGCGTCCCGCCCCGGACGGCTCCTTCGAGATCCGGCTGCCGCACGGTCCGGTCGACGCCACGGTGGTGGCGACCGGTGCGGCGGGGGATACCGTCGTCAGCCCGGTGAAGGTGGAGGTGACGCTGCCGCGCATCCGCGCCGTCCACGTCACCGCCTACGCGTGGGCCTACGACCCGATGCGGGAGGCGGTGCTGGATCTCGCCCGCCAGGGCCGCATCGACACCGTCCAGCTCGACATCAAGGACGAGGACGGCATGATCGGCTACGACTCGCAGGTGCCGCTGGCCCGCGAATCCGGCGCCACCACCACGATTTACGACGCCCCGGCCGCGCTGAAGCAGCTGCACGACATGGGGTTGAAGGTGATCGGCCGCATCGTCGCCTTCCGCGATCCGACCGTGGCCGTGTGGGCCTGGCGCAACGGCCATCCCGACTGGGTGATCCAGAACGCGGGCGGCCAGCCGTACTCCAGCGGTTACGGCGCCATCGCGTTCACCAACTTCGCCAGCCCCGAAATCCGGTCCTACAACCGTGATCTCGCCGTCGAAGCGGCGAAGCTCGGCTTCGACGGTGTCATGTACGACTACATCCGCCGCCCCGACGGCGGGCTCGGCGGTATGCAGTTCCCGGGGCTCACCGAATCCCCGTCGGACTCGATCGCCAACTTCCTGCGCGACTGCCGGGAGCCGATCCACCAGGCCGGTGCGTCGTTGAGCGCCGCCGTGTTCGGTATCGCCGCCACCCGGCCCGACGAGATCGCCCAGGACATTCCAGCGATGGCGCGCTACTCGGATTTCCTGGCGCCCATGCTGTACCCGTCGCACTGGCACGCGGGGGAATACGATGTCGCGAGCCCGAACTCGCAGCCGTACGACATCGTGTTCCGGTCCCTGCAGGACTTCCGCGCGCGCACGGTTGGGACCAGCGCGCAGGTGATTCCATGGCTGCAGGATTTCAGCCTCGGCGTCTCCTACGGGGACGAGCAGGTGAAGGCGCAGATCGACGCCACCTACGCGGCGGGGTACAACGGGTTCTTCCTGTGGAATCCCGCGGTCACCTACCACCCCGGGGCGATGGTCCCCAACTAGCCGGCATGGTCAGCCCCGGTTCAGTGTTGCGCCGAGCGGGGCGACGGTGAGCTGGGATCGGGTGGCCTGCACCGTCACCTCGAAAACTGGCTTCCCCGTGAGGGGCCCGTTCACGAAGCCCGCCAGTTCCGGGTTCCCGGCCGGGTCGGCTTCGCGGACATCGAGGGCGCCTTCGAGTTCGCGGGGATTGTCGTCCAGTCCGGCGGCGCGCGGTAGCAGTCGCAGGCCGTCGGTGGTGTACAGCTGGACGGGGTAGTCGCGGCCGGTCGGTGAGGTCAGCGTGGCCGGGTGTTTGGTCTGCGCCCAGTCGAAGTCGTCGAAGCGCAGGTTCCAGCCGCCCGGCAGGCCGCCCTGCCTGCCTTCGACCCGCAGCTCACGATTCTCCGCCGCGTCACCGGTGACGTGAATGGAGATGCGCGAGGTGATCTCGCCCGGAATCTTGGGTTGGGGCTGCCAGTCCTCGGCGGGCAGCGAGATGGCCGCGTACGCCGGGTTGAACCGCTCGGTCAGCTGATCCGGCGCCGACGGCAGCGGCCCCTGGTCCTGCCAGGTGTACCGCCCCGGAATGTGATTGGACCCCGCCATATCCAGGTCGTACTTACGCGTGAACATGTCCCCGTACCGGTTCATCACGAACGTCACCGATCCGGACACCGACAGCGACTCGGACACGAACCGCCCGCCCATCGGCCCGCCGATCTCATAGCTCAGATACGCCGGCAGCCACGGATCCTGGTACGTGATCCGAGACCCGTCCTGCGACAAGGCAACCAACTCGACCAGCCCCGCCGTGGTCGGATGCCCATACCCCTTCGCATCCTCGAAACTCTTCGACATCCGATGACTGATCGCCCACCGGCTCGACGCGATCGGCCCGTCCCCGGTCCCCGGCACCTGCTCACCCGGCCACAACCAGATCGGCCCGCCGTACGAGTACGTCCAATTCCACATCATCGGCCCCGACAGCAGATTGTCCATCGAGTAGATCCACCCGTTCCGATCCGCGGCCACGAGCATGTTCCCGTCCACCGACACCGCGACCACCCGCCCGTCCAGACACCCGGGTGTCGGCACCTTCCGCCACGCGCCCCCCGACTCCCGAGGCCGCGAGTACAACGACCCGTCCCGCAGCACAACCTCCGCGAAGCCGTTGAAACCCTGTGTCCCATCCCGCAACTCGACCCGCGACGGGAAACTCACACCCTCGGGCGCAGCAGGCAGATCATCGAACTCCGCCACCCCCCGAATACTCGGCAACGGCAGAAACACCCCCGGCAACGGCGGAATCACCTGCAACGTACCGATAGCCGGCACACACCCCAACGGCCGACTCCCCACCCCGGCATCCGCCCTAGCGACACCCCCGCCACCCAGCACCACCCCTACAGCAACCACCGCAGCCATCGCCCGCAACACCGAATGCCCCGTCATCCGAGCAATCTAACCCACCCCTTCCCCCGAAAGACCCACCTTTACCAGGCGATTTGCACACCCCCAACCCCCATGGTGTACCTTCGTCCAGTCGCCGGGTATTTCTAGTGACAACCGCAAGGGGCTATGGCGCAGCTGGTAGCGCACCTCACTGGCAGTGAGGGGGTCAGGGGTTCGAATCCCCTTAGCTCCACTCAACGAAGAGCCGCAAGCGAACGCTTGCGGCTCTTCTGTTTGCGGTGTCAGTATCGCTGGGACATCCGGGTCGACTCGTTCGAATTCGATTGGGTGGTGCGCAATATGGCCGGATGCAGGGTGGTGACGGGGCCGCTGCGATACAGCGCAGCGGGGCGGCCGCCGTGTCGAGTGGTCCGGCGGCCGGTGGGAATCAGAATGCCGTCGGTTCCGGTGACCTTGCGGTGGAAGTTTCGCTGATCGAGAGCTTCATCCCAGACGATCTCATACACCCGGCGTAGTTCGGCGACAGTGAAATCCGGTGGGCAGAATCGGGTGGCGAGTGTTGTGTATTCAAGCTTGCTTCGAGCTCGTTCCACCGCGTCGGCCACGATCAATGTGTGGTCGAAAGCCAGTTCCGTGCTTCCATCCAGTATCGACCCGACGGGCGTCCACGCCGCTGTACGCGCGTCCCCTCCGGCTTCGGGTGCTGGAAGATCCGGAACAAACGCTAGATAGCAGACAGTAACCACGCGACGGCGTGGGTCCCGATCGGGCGAGCCATAGGTGCGCAGCTGTTCCAGATGGGCGCGCCCGAGGTCGATGCCGGTCTCTTCGGTTAGCTCACGCTCCGCTGCCGCATCCAGATCCTCCTGGGGGTCGTCGAGGAACCCGCCGGGCAGGGCGAGGGATCCTTCCCAGGGTTCGGTTCCACGCTCCACGAGAAGTATTTGCAGAGTGTTGTCCCGCACCGTGAGCACCGCAAGGTCCACGGCGATGGCCGCCTCGGTTGCCCGCCAATTGCGTTCTGCCATGCCCGTCTCCTCTCGCAAGGAAACTATACGTCATATTGACGTAAACACCGTCAGCAGCTACCGTTCTGGGCGGGGGCCAGGCTGAGATTGTGGCCCAAAATCGTTGGGGAGAAACGATGTTCGTGATTCTTACTGCTCTGGGAATCGAGCAGGATGCAGTGTTGGAACACCTAGTCGACATCCGTGTGCATGAGCACGACAAAGGCACCTTGTTCGATGTGGGCACGATCGCCGGCTACCCCGAGCATCGTGTGGCGGTGGGCGTCACCGGCGCGGGAACCACGACGGCCGCCACGCTCACCGAACGGGCACGGGCAGCATTCGATCCTGACCTCATGATGTTCGTCGGTATCGCGGGCGGCTTGCGGAAAGACTTGGCCATCGGTGACGTGGTTGTCGCGACGAAGGTCTATTCCCATCAGGGCGGGCGTAGCGAAGACGACGGATTCCTGGTCCGGCCACGCGCCTGGGAGCTGTCGCACCGGGTCGACCAGGCTGCTCGCCGTCTGGTCCAGAGGGACAGATGGCGCAGTTTGCTGACCGAGGGCGCTCCCGCCGTCACTCCAGCGGTGAGGTTCGAACCAATCGCGGTCGGGGACGTGTTGCTGAACTCCACGAAATCGGAGCTGGCTCGCCGAATCCATGCTTCCTACAACGATGCCATAGCTGTGGAGATGGAAGGTTCGGGCTTCGTGCATGCGGCCGCCCTCGGTGATCAGGTGCCTGCAGTGGTTATCCGCGGCATCAGCGATCATGCCGACGGGAGGAAGGCCGAAGCCGACCGTGCGGGCGGTCAGGCCCTCGCTGCGCGCAACGCCGCTGCATTCGCGATTGCGTTGGCGGCTTCGCGAACACCGAAACCTGGCTCGACAGAGGAGAACTCCAGCCCGCCACCCCCGACCATGCCGACGGTCAACAGCACAGTCGTCGCAAAGGGCCACGCGAGAGTCGGCGAGCAAACCGGTGTGCGGTTCAACTGGGGGCTGCGGTGAATGCGGGTCCGTCCGACATACGGGTGGAAAGTCGCGTCAGCGCGAGCGGTCAGGCGCATGTCGGGCACCAGACAGGCGTGCATATCGGTGATGTTCTGCATGGAGTGTCGTACTACACGACCATGGCGGGCGATCCCCCCGAACGTAAGCAAGAAGTGGCACAGGCTCACCTCGACGGTGGGAACCCTCGCCAGGCCGAAGAAGTCCTTCGCGCGCTGTTCAAGGAAGGGCACCTCACGACCGAGCGTGCTTACTTGTTTGTACTATCCGTGCTGAGCGGTCGTTCATTCATCGAGATCACGGCGTCACTCTCGGATGAGATCCACCACGCCATGCGAATCGCCGAGCAGCATGCGAGAGACCAGTGGCGCGAGGCGCTCGAGGTCATCGACATCCTGCTTCGATACGCGCACAGCGAGCACTACGAGGAAACCGTCGCTCGAGACCTCGCCACCGCGCTGAAGCAATTCAGCGAGCTGGATGAGAGGCGGCAGAACGAGATCGATCAGCACCTGGGCCAGATCCTCAGCGGCGCTGTACAAGAACGGATTGCCGGTAAGCGCAGGTATCAGGTCGCCGAGGCGAGAATGAGCAATGACCGCGTCGGACGGGCGTGGAAGTTCTTCGAGGCCAATCCGCGACCTCCGATTATCTGGTCGACGCCGCCGATCCAGGCTGCTGCCACAGAGTGGCGCGATGCTGTAATCGGCTCTGCAGCACTGATATTGGCGATCGCTTGTGTTCCGGTGGCTGGGATAGCCGTCGGTGCGGTAGTCGGATTGGGATTGATCCTGGCCGGTGGATTGTTGGCGCTGCGATACGCCATCCTCACCCAGACTGCTGTGCGCCACAACGAAACCCTTCGGGCGACGTACTGGCCGTTGCCCTACTGGCACCCGCAGGAAACGAAGTTCGACAGTCTGGTCGATCAGTGCTTCCGCGGTGGGGATATCGGTGCGCTGTGGGAATTTTCCGCAGGCCATCGTGAATATCTCAAACGACGGCTCCATCAACAGTATTTCGATCCCCAGGTCTACCCCGGCGAGATGAAATGGCTGGTCCTGTGGCATGCTGCGCGATTCGTCCGCCAGCACTACTACCCACCGGCGGCACTGCCCAAAACGTCTCAGGCAACAACTCTCCGGACCGTCGGTCTCATGGTGTGGGGGGTCGGGCTGGCAGCACTTCTTTTCTCCGGCCAGTTCTTGCCCTTCCTCCTAGGGGTCGGTAGCTGGTGGGGGATTCGGGGTATTGCACGCATCGCTGCTCTTGCCCCCGCGCAGGTACTACTTGATCACGATGCCGCCGTCTTGCTTGCCGAAGAGCAGGCCGAACACTGGCGGTGCTGTCGGATGCTCGATGATCGTCCGACAGACGCGGAGATGGCGCGCTGGCTCGCCCTGGACAAGGCATTTCTCCGCGACGACGCACTTCAGCGGGCGGATCTCCGCGAGCGTGACCTGGTGACATACGTAGTGCTGACCGAACGAGCTCCCTTTGCGCGAAGAGGTAGGGTCAGTGACGGGCCGCCGCGATACGAGGCCTACATCGTCTACGTCTTCCTGTTGACCCAGTACGGGATGCGTACCGCCCGAACATATTTGGATTTCCTCAGCGGGGATGCGCGGAACGAGCACCGCCAGATGTTCACCTACGATGCGGTGGCCTCAGTATCAGTGGTTGAGAAGGGTGTGCGTGCATTTCTGCCCGACGGTCGTCCTGCGATCGCTGAACGAAGTGACCGAGTTTTCCAACTGACCTTGCTTAACGGCGAGTGCATCGCCGAGGTCCGGGAGAAATCTCGGGTGACTGGCAATCACCAGTACGGCGAGAGCGACTTTGCCACCGCCTCAACTGCGTTTGCGTCGGGCTTCGACACCGCGCTGCGGATACTCGAGGCCGTGGCAACCGAGGGCCGCGATTGGATCGTTCGTGACCGCGAGAGAAGGCAGCGATGGTCACTCAACTGGCGTACCAGCTCCGACAAATGATCCGTTGACCTCGCAGGACCATCGTTTGTGGCTCATCACACTCAAACCTTTCCGACCCCGTGTCCTTGCCCGGTATCGATTGATGGTCGAGCGCCGATCGGGTTCAGTTCTCGGGGTTCGGGACTTCCCACAGGGCGCTGACGTGCATTGCGAGCATCTTCGGTCCGAAGGGCAGCGTTTGCTGGCCTGTGTGGAGGACTATGCCGGCGAGGAAGTCGTCGCCGAGGCGTTCGGCGAGGTGGTGGAGGCGGCGGAAGTCGTCCGGTTCCACGGTGGAGGCGGGTTTGACTTCGATGCCGACTACTTCGCCGCGACGGTTCTCGAGTACGGCGTCGACTTCGACACCGTCTTGGGTGCGGTAGTGGTACATCTGGACGTCTTCGGTGGACCAGGTGCGCTTGGCGCGTGAGTTCCATCAGTACGAAACCCTTGAGCAGTGGGCCGAATCGGCCGTCGGGGCGCAGCATGTTTCGCACGTCGGCTCCAACGAGATTCGCTGCGATGCCGGAGTCCACGAAGGCGACCTTCGGGATCATGGTCGCGCGGTTGCTCGTATTGCACAATATGTGCGCGCTTTGCCGCGCATTATGTGCGCGATCTGCCGCTATGGCTGTGCGCTTCTTGCCGACACTGAAACAGTCGCTCTGGCGCAGCGCTGTTGATCGGTCGGCCGTTTGCTCCGCAGGTTGATTCGTTGCCGCGGAGCAGGTGGAGTGGCCGCGATCATCGGACACCGCCAGCTGAGACCGCCCGGGTCCCTGCCGCTCTGGCCAGGATGTCCGGCCCGTCCACCAGCACCGCGCGGTTCGTATGCTGGTCCGTCAGGTCCACCGAACAGCAGAGCCGCAGGTCAATAGCCTGCGGCTCTGCTGTTTCGTAGCAGCGCACGAACCGTTCGAGGCGGTCATGGGCGTGCGTTCCATAGGGCACTGACCGGCAGGGCGCGGAATTTCGGTCCGAAGGGGAGGGTTTCGGTGCCGGTGTAGAGCACGTATCCGGCGAGGAGGTCGTCGCCAAGGCGTTCTGCGAGGTGGCGGAGGCCGCGGAAATCTTCTCCCTTGACGGTGGCGGCGGCTTTCACCTCGATGGCGATTACCTCGCGTCGGTTGTTCTCGAGGATGATGTCGACCTCGACGTTGTCGCGGGTGCGGTAGTGGAACATCCGGGCCTCCTGGTCGGACCAGGTGAGCTGACGAGCGAGTTCGGCGGCTACGAAGCCCTCCAGAAGAGATCCGAGCGGGCCGTTCACGGCCCGCAGCGCGCGCGGGTCGGCACCGCACAAGTATGTGGCGATTCCGGAATCGACCATGAATACCTTGGAGGTCGCGACGGCCCGGGTGGTCAGGTTTCGGGACCAAGCGGGGATTCGCTTGATCAGGAAAACCTCTTCCAGGAGGCGGAGATAGCGGGCAACGGTGTCCTTGGGCAGGCCGAGTTCATTGCCGAGCGCGCCGGGCACCAGAAGTTGACCGGACCTGGCCGCGACGAGGTTGGTTAGGGTGAACATCTCTGCGGAACGTTCGATCTCGGACAGCTGCATGACGTCTCGGTTGATCAGATCGGCGACGTAAGAGGAGAAGAATCGGGAACGCCGTTTACCCTCTCGCGCAACGGCTTCTGGGAAGCCGCCGCGTGCGATCCGTTCGATGTAATCATCGCGATTCTCGGTCCCATCGTGCCGTAGCTGGGGTCCGCGCTCGAAGGCGCAATCGATGAATCTGTCGGGTGCGCCGTCGATTTCGCCTTGGGACAGCGGCCAGAGTTCGATCGTCTCCATGCGCCCAGGGAGGGCATCGGGAACGCTCCGAAGTGCCATGACGTGAGCCGAACCGGTCAGCAGGAACCGGCCGGGTCGTCCATCGACGTCGACGGTCTCCTTGATCGCCAGCAACAGCTCTGGTACTCGCTGCACTTCGTCGATGATCAAGAGGGAATCGTCGAGCACGAACTGCGTGGGGTCATAGCCGGCCGCCTGCCGAGTCTCGGGCTTGTCGAGGCTGCGCCAGGTCGCGCCGATCTCCCTGCCTATCCGGGAGACCAGCGTGCTCTTTCCGCATTGACGAGCTCCGTTGACGAGGACGACACGAGTATCGGCAAGAGCTTCATGCACTGCCGAATGGGCGTGGCGGGGAAGGATCCGACCAATCGGCGATGATGAGAAGGGCGAGGTCACCGTAGTAGTATTGCAGACGCAATGCGCGATTTGCCGCAGAACAAGTGCGCGATCTGCCGCAGCTTCTGTGCGCGATCTGCCGCAATGATCGTGCGGTTCTTGCCGCCGCTGGAGCCGCTGCTTCGCTGGAGCGTCGTCATCGAGTCGGCGCCTTCGTCTGCAGATGATTCGTTGCGATCGGGAAGTAGGAGCGGTGGCGATCACCGGGCACCGCCAACCAGGCCTGACCGGGAACCAACCGCTCGAATCATGACGTCCGGCCCCATCGTCGTTTCCAGATTGAGGGATGCGGAAGGTGCGGTGTGTCGAGTGATCGGCAGGCCTTGGGCTTCTGATATGTAGGTGGTTGTCCCGCACGGGCGTGCGGTTTACTTGACCGACTGTGTGAGCGTGGTTGAGAGGCGAATTCTGTTGTTGGTGCGACTATTCCGGCGTTCGATCACCGCACTTGTCGTATCGGTGACCGTCATCGCGCCGGTGGGTGTGTACAGTTCCGCCGCGCCCGGGCCGGGAAGCGAGCCGCAACCGCTGGGGTTGGAGCGGTTTCAGGGGCAGCCGATCGATTGGAGGGCTTGCGGGACGGAGTTGGATGCGGCCGGCGGGGAGTGCGCGGACGTGGTGGTGCCGGTGGATTACGGGAAACTCGACGGGCGCACGACGACAGTGGCGATATCTCGGGTGCGAGCAGGTGATCCGGAACGACGGCGAGGGGTGCTGCTGTCCAATCCCGGCGGACCCGGCGCGGAGGGGTTGGACAGTCTGGATCTGCTCGGTGATGTGCTGAGCCCGGAGGTGCTGGCCTCCTATGACCTGATCGGAATGGATCCGCGTGGTGTCGGGCGATCGGGGCGGACTGGGCGGTGCGGGTGGCCGGTGGGCGAGATGATCCGATCGGCGGGCGTGGATCTGCTGGGGTTCGCGCACGACACCGTGCAGTCGGCGGGAATGGCTGCCTCGTGTCTGGTGCGTGATCCGGAGTTGCTGCGGCAGTTCACTACTCGCAATACGGCGCGGGATATGGATATCGTCCGGAGCGCGCTGGGCGAGGAGAAGATCAGCTATTACGGGACGTCCTACGGGACCTATCTGGGCGCGGTGTACACGCAGATGTTCCCGCAGCGGGCAGATCGGATCGTGCTCGACAGTGCCATCGATCCGGATCGGTATTGGGAAGGGCTGGTCCAGGATTGGGGGCCGGCCGACGAGATCGCATTGGACGATTGGGCGACGTGGGCGGCCGCGCGGGATGACACGTATCGGTTGGGTGCGACACCGCAGCAGGTGCGGGCCGGAATCGAGGAGCTGGTGCGGGCTGCGGCACGGCAGCCGATCGTGGTGGACGGTTTCGCTGTCGACGATCATTGGCTGCCGTTCATCCTGCACGGGACGCTGATGAACTATCGGATCAATGCGGCTGTGGCCGAGACCGTCCGGGAGCTCGCCGACGCCGCGGGCGGGCCGCCGACCACGTCTCGGTCGCCTCGGCTCACGGCCATCGTGGCAGCGCTGCGCGACGGGGAGAACTCGACGCTGGCCCAGATCGCCTGCGGGGACGCGGGTGCGATGACTGATCTGGGCTCGTACTGGCGCAATATCGAGGACAGCCGGGTCACGCAGCCGGTCTTCGGCGCGTTGGCGAGCAATGTCGAGCCCTGTGCGTTCTGGCCACGGCCGGTGGAAGCGCCCACCGTTGTTCGGAATTCGGTGCCCGCGCTCATCGTTCAGGCGACCGGAGACCCTCGTACCCCGTACGCCCACGGACTCCGGCTGCACCAGGACATGACGGGGTCGCGGATGGTCACGCTGCAGGACGTCCGCATTCACATGACCTTCCGGCCCAAGTTGAGCGCCTGCGTGAACGAGGCCATCAACACCTACTTCGACGCCGGAACACTGCCGGAGTCGGATACCACCTGCCACGCCGACCCATCGACGCCCTAGCGCCACGTTCGCCCCGATCCATAGCAGCAGGGGCGGAGTCGGGTCGTCAGTCGGTGGGCGCCACCGCCCGCGACCACGGGAGCAGTCGGGGCCCGAATTCTTATCTCCGGCCCACCAATCAGCACCACGCGGTTCGGATGCTGGTCCGTAGCAGTCGAATTCGATGTCGCACACGCGGAAGAAAAGACGATCCGGGCATGTCCGTTCGTTTCAGAACGGGTGTTCGAATGCATCGCTATCTTCGGTGTGTGCCGTCCATTCGTCACGAGATTCCGTTGCAGCTGTTGCGCAATCGTCCCGAGGTCGCACCCCGGATCGCTCGGGCGGTGCTCGGTGTGCCGGTGCCCGATCTGCCGTGCTGGCGGCCGGGGCCCGAGACGGTTACGTTGCTGTCCCCGGGCGAGCTGCACCTGGACATCGTGCTGGTGGGCACAACCACGGACAAACCGGAGTTCGCGATTATTCATGAGGTCCAGAACTCTTGCCGCACTCCGGAACTCGAACGGATCGCGTTGAGTTGGCCCGCCTATGTCACTCACGTGCGTCAGCGGTTGGGTTGTCCCGTGGTGCTGTTGGCGTTCTGTCCCGACGAGCGAACCGCTCGGAGAGTCGCGGCACCGGTCGAAACCGGTCACCCTGACTTCGTGTTCCGCCCTCGGACGTATTGGCCGGGGATGTTGCCCGCGATCACCAGTGTCGTCGAGGCGGACCGTTGGCCGGAATTGGCTTTGTTGTCCGCGCCGGGGCACCTGGGGGATTCCGAGCGGCACAGCGTTCTCACCATGGTTCTCGAGGCGATGCAGCGGCTCGGGCCGGACTGGCGTGTCCACTACCATGACTACATCAGCCGATGTGTACCTGCTCGGTACCGGAAGGAGTGGGAGGAGCTCGTGGCTATGGCGATCGAGAACTACCACTGGGAAAGCGACTTCGCGCACGAACACCAGGCCATCGGCCGGGCCGAAGGACGGGCGGAGGGAAAGGCTGAGGGAAGGGCCGAGGCGTTGGCCGGGTCGGTTCTGCGGATTCTCGACCGCCGCGGGCTGGTCGTCGGTGAGGCAGTCCGGACGCGGGTCACCGACTGCTCGGATCTGGCTCAGTTGACCCGATGGCTGGATCTGGCGCTGGTCGTGGATTCTGCCGAGCAGATTTTCGAGCCCGGAACGCAGGCTAAGGGCGAATCGGAATAGCCGACCGCTGTCGAGATGGCAATCGCCCTGCGCCGGGATGATCTTGGGCGGTGGTTTCCAGCTCGGCGAGCCCTTGGTGAACAGTGTTTACTGAACAACTGACCAGTATTCATGTGGGTGACGGGTTGCGGTGGGGTGGGGTGCTTAACCTGCCGCGCATGGCAAAACGATTTCTGGTCGCGCTGGCGGTCACCCTGGGCCTCGCCGGTTTGGGGGCGCCGCAGGCGAGCGCGGCTCCGTCGAGCGACAAGTGTGAACAGCTCGACAGCTCGCTGCGGTGGTATGGCGACAACGCCGCCAAGTTGCAGCAGATGATCAATGAATATGGCAAGTGCAACAAGGCCGTTCACGGCAACAAGCATCCGGTTGCCACGTTCGACTGGGACAACACCACGATCAAGAACGATGCGGGTGATGCCACCACGTTCTGGATCCTGCGGAATGACAAGGTGTTGCAGCCGCCGAACAAGGATTGGATGCAGACCAGTCCGTATCTGACCAAGGATGCGGCCGAGGCGCTGTCGAAGGCGTGCGGGACCGATGTTGCCGCTGGGCAGCCGCTGCAGACCAGCACGAACACCGCGTGCGCCGATGAGCTGTACACGGTCTACAACGACACCACCACGACCACCGGCAAGCCCGCGTTCGCCGGGTGGAATCAGCGCCGCATCGAGGCGTCCTACGCGTGGGTGAACAACCTGCTCTCCGGCTACAACGACGAGACCGTCACCAAGTTCGCCGAGGCCGCTCGTACCGAGAACCTCGCCAACCCGGTCGGCGCCACGCAGATGGTCGGCACCAAGAAGGTCACGGCCTGGGTCCGCTACTACGACCAGATGGCCGACCTCTACCGAACGTTGCAGAAGGAGGGCTTCGACGTCTGGGTGATCACCGCCTCGCCGCAGGCTGTGATCGAGGCCTGGGCGCCGCATCTGGGCGTGCAGCGCAAACACATCGTGGGAATCCAGAACGTCATGGATCACGGCGTGCGCAGCTACCACACCGTCGGCTGCGGCGGATCCGGCGCGGACCAGGCGATCACCTACCTGGATGGCAAGCGCTGCTTCATCAATGAGCGCGTGTTCGGTGTGACCGGCGCGGCCGCGTGGGAGCGGCAGGACAACCGTCAGGTCTTCGCAGCGGGCGACTCCACGACCGACGCCACCTTCGTTCGCGACGCCACCGCGCTGCGCCTGGCGATCAACCGGAACAAGACCGAGCTGATGTGCCCCGCGTACTTCAACGGCGACGGCAAGTGGCTGATCAACCCCATGTTCATCGAGCCCAAGGCGCAGAAGACCTCGCCGTACCCGTGCTCCACCAAGGGCTACACCAACCCGGACGGAAGCACCGGCCCGGCGAAGGACGACACCACCGGCACGGTCATCCCCGACCAGGCGGACCGGGTCTACTGAGCTAGGACGCCACCGCCGCCCGGGCTCGGCAGGATCGCCGAGCCCGGGCGCTTTTCGAATCCGACTACCCGCGACGCTGATCCCAGTGCAGTGCCGGAGCGGAGCATGTCGGCCGGTGTGGCGGTGGTTCTAGCTCGGGACGTAAGCGGGCGAGGAGTCGGGGTACGCGTGCCATGCCCAGGACAGCGAGTCCAGCAGGTTGCGTTTCAGCGTTCGCGCGTCACGGGTGTCGCTGGGGCGTTGGACGAGGGCCTCGCGGATCATCTGGACGAATCGCCAACGGGTGACGCCGAAGGCGACGAGCACTTCGCCGGCGCTCGCACCGCCGGAGGGCGCGCGGCGGATGGCGAACTCGACCACGGATTTGGCGTTCGTGTCGAGCGACTTGGTCGCCGCGAGAAAATCGCAGTGCGTGATCGATGAACGAACCCATTCCGGGGCATCGGTGGTGTGCGCCGGGGTGGCGTTGTCCGGGGATTGCGGGTCGGTGGTGTCGATGGTGAAGACCGGGAATCGGTCCTCGGGCGGGTCGGGTTCGTATCGGACGCGGATCGGCTGGTCCGATGTCGGCGGGAGCTCGCCGTCGATCGTGGAGTAGATCCAGGGGCCGTCGTCGAGTTCGACAATGCCGACCGTCGACTGCTCCCACGTCCCGGTGCTGGACGGGTGGTGCGTCACTTTCCACGACACGATCGACCCCGTGCCCGAGGAAGGCACCCAGTCCAGGGTGGTGGACCGGCACGATGAGCAGGCGTTGGTCATTGGCGCGACCAACGTCGCGCAGTCGGGACAGCGCCGAATCATCAAGGTCGTACCGCCGTGGCGCCCCGAGCGGTCGCCGGCGTGTCGTGGGCTCTCGGGCCTGTGATCGAACATTGGAATCCTCGCCAGTTCGTGCCTGCGCTGTCACTGTCGAGCTTGTACCGCGGACGGCTCGGCCCGCGACGGCAGAACTACCCAAGACATACCTATCTTTGCCGCCCCGGCCCACCAAAGACGCTGGTCATGGACGGTCCGAGGGGTGCGCCTGTCCCAGTGGACGAGCAGACGGGTCCCCGCCGCCCCCGCAGATGCCGACTGGATCGTGCGCCGCCGACGGTCGAGAACGAACCGCGCGGAACTCAGAGTGACGCGAGCCTGCCGGTCGCGGCGGTCGCACGCCGGCCCGTCGTGTTCACTGCGTCGGCACCACCGACACCGAGCCGGAGCGCGAGTTCGCGAAGTACAGCGGCCGTCGGCGGACATGACGAGGCCTTCCTGCTCGACGCGGATCTGGTCGACGAGCTTCGCGGCGGCGGTATCCACGACCATGGTGGCGGCGGTCGCCTCCGAAGCGATGTAGGCGCGGGAGCCGTCGGCGGACAATGCGACGCCGGGCAGGCGGGAGTCGAAATCTATGCTGCCGGTGCCGGTTTCGGTGGAGTTCGACGAATTCCTCAGTGCCGCCGCCCAGGACGAACAGCTGTCTGCCGTCGGCCGAGAGTGCGACGGAGGTTGGGAGGCGCGGCATTCGCCGTCGCGGCAGGGTTGCTGAGCCGTCGATCAATTGTCCTGGCCGTCAATCGGTTTCACACCCGAGGTGCCGGTTGCCGGGTGTAGCGGATGGCTTGCGGTGCGGTAATCTCTCTGACCAGCTGAGTTCTCTAGATCGGAGCGGGTTGGTGAGTGCGGTGATGTCCCCGGTGCAGCAGGGGCAGCCTCGGTCCAAGCGGGTGTGGATCGTCGGGGCGGTGGTGCTGGCAGTGGCGATCGCGGGCGGCGCTGTGTACCTGCTCGACTCCGGCTCTTCCGACGAGGCGGCCGCGGGGCCGACGTACCACGACACGAGCGACGAGTGCACGCTGGTGTCCGCCGCGCTGCTGAGCCGGTACACCCCGGGGGCGCAGTGCAAGCGCACCCCGACGATGACGCTCAACCCCGACGAGGTCACCCACACGCCGAGTTGGACCACGGTCGATTCGGTGACTCATCCGGTCAGCATCCAGGTGGTCCTGCGCATGGCCGCCGGCTCGCCGACGATGTACAGCCGCGCCCAGAGCTCGCTGTCCGATGTGTATCAGCCGCAGCTCAACGAGTCGAAGTCGGTCGAGATCACCCCTGCCGAGCTCGGGTCGAAGGTGCAGTCGGCCGTCATGGTCAGCGGTAGTCCGAAGGCGATTCCGGGCCGTTCCGACGCGCGCCTCATCCTGCGGTCGGGCAATGCCGTCGTGGATGTCGTCGTCAACGACTGGAACGGCGCGGCCGCCTCGGAGGCCGCGGCCAAGGCGATCGCGGCGGATGTCGTGGCCAATCTGCATTAAAACGCAGGAGTATTCGGCAAAATACGCCGAACGGCGGTGCGGACCCATTCCCTGCAGGTAACTTTCGACCTTGTCGGCAGTTACGCAGGAGGGGTTTGCCTTGCCCAGAACACAATTCGTCGCGGCGCCACCGACGGACAGCGAGCTCCGGCAGATCAGCGGACCGGCCACGAACTGGGTCGCACAGCTGCGGCGCCAGCGTCGCGACCCGCACGGGTCGGCCCGCGAGGACGAGAGCACCTACGGCCCGGTGCATGTGCTGAACATGTTCGGCAGCCGGTGGATCATCGCCGCCGGTCCCGATGCGGCACAGCAGGTCCTGATGAACCGGGACCGGGTGTTCGCCAACGGTCCCGCGTGGAAGCCGCTCAACGGGCCGTTCTTCGACCGCGGCTTGCTGATGCTCGATTTCGACGAGCACAAGGCGCACCGCGCGATCATGCAGCAGGCCTTCGGCCGCTCGGCGCTCAATTCCTACCTGGAAGCCCTGCACACCATCGTAGAACGCCACATCGCGGAGCTGCCGGAAGGCAGTGTGGCCGAGGGCAACCCGGTGCTCATGCACAAGCGTTTGGAGCAGCTGACCCTCGACGTGGCCCTCGAGGTCTTCATGGGTGCGCGCCTGCCCCGCGCGGAGGCCGACCGGATCAGCGGCGCCATCATGGCGCTCCTGCACGCCGGTGGCGCGATGGTGCGGATATCGCTGCCCGGTAGCCGCTGGCGGAAGGGCCTGCGCGCCCGCCGCACCCTGGAAGTGTTCCTCGCCGAACGGATCACGGCCGCCCGCGACCAGCAGGGCACCGACCTCCTGTCGATGCTGTGCCACGCCACCGGTGAGGACGGCGAACGCTTCACCGACGAGGACGTCGTCAACCACATGGTCTTCCTCCTGGCCGCCGCCCACGACACCACCACCGGCACCCTCGCCAATATCGTCTACAACCTGGCCAAGTACCCCGACTGGCAGAAACGCGCCCGCGTCCGCTCCCTCGACATGCCCCACGAACTCGGCTACGACGAACTCGCCGACCTCACCGAACTGGACTGGATCTTCAAGGAAACGACGCGCCTGTGCACGCCGATCCAGATCGAGCCCCGCGTAGCGGTCCAGGACACCGAGATCTGCGGCTACTTCGTGCCGGAAGGCTCGATGGTGGTCATCCCCGCCCTGGCCAACCACCACCGCCCCGAAATCTGGTCCCAACCAGAGGAATTCGATCCAGAACGGTTCAGCGACGACCGCGCCGAACACAAACGCCACCGCATGGCCTGGGCCCCCTTCGGCGGCGGCCCCCACAAATGCCTGGGCCAGCACTTCGCCGGCCTCGAAATCAAGATGGTCCTGCATCAACTGCTGCGCAGCTTCGAATGGAAAGTCCCGCAGGACTACATCATGCCCCTCGACATGAGCGCTACTCCCCGGCCCGAAGATTCACTGCCCGTGACTCTTCGACGACGGGGCTGACGCGTCCGAACTGGCGGCGGGGTGCCTGCCGGACTTCGGCAAGCACCCCGGCCGAAGGCGTTGACTATTCGGTCACGGTGACCGGCGGCATGGTGAATTGACCGGCCAGCACGGAGGATCCGGGGATGTAGGCGCGAGCGAACAGGATGAAGGCGTGGCCGGGACCCGGGCTGGGGAGCCAGTTCGGCTTCTTGTCGGCGGCAGGTTCGGTGGCTTGGACACGGATGTCGAAGCTGCCGTCGGGGTTGGTGACCATGCCGGGTGTGTTGTTCGAGATGTGGTAGCGGTTGATCGGGTTCTCGGTGAGGAACTGGCCGTTCTGCTGGACCTCGTAGAGGGTGACCGACCAGAACGCCTTGGACGGGATGCCGCCGGAGGGCAGGCGCAGGGTGTAGGCGCGGTCACCGGTCATGTAGTTGCCGGAGCTGTCGGTGAACGTGATCCAGTAGTTGGCTTCCTCGCGGCGCAGGCCGAGCATGCCCGTTCCGCTGCCCAATGAGCTGGCGCGCAAGGCGTAATCGCGTTGTTCGGTGGTGCCGAGCAGGGAACCCGGCGGGCTGTAGTCGACCCAGCCTTTGGCTTTGGCGGTCTGGGCGGCGTACTGGGCCATGTAGTTGCCCAGCGTGGGATACAGCTCCTGCCACGCCTGTTGGGTCGGCTTCGGGATCTTGTCGAAAGCGCAGTCGGCACCGCAGATTCCGACCTTGCGGAACTTCTTGATCAGGGAATCGTCGTAGTTCGGCGGCGGATTCAGTTCCAGCATCTGGTTGACCATGGCGAGGTAGTTCTCCGGGCCCGTGCCCGGCGCGACCCGGCGGACCGAGGCGCCGGCCGAATACCCCGGTGCCGGAGTAATGGTGAATCCGTCCTGGACGGCGTTGACCGCTGCCTGGTCGTCGGGCCCGGTGGTCTGAACACGCAGGTTGACGTAGACGTCGTTGGTCGACGAGCGCACCACCGAAACCCCGTCGGGCGCTTGACCGTTCCACTTGGGGCCGACCAGGAGGACCCGCTTCGCCGCGGTGCCGGTGGCCCGGGTGCCGCCGTAATAGAAGGTGTTGGAGTAGAAGTCGATGAGGGTCAGCGCGTAGTAGCGGCTGCCGGTGTCGGGTGTATCGAGGAAGACCGGTCCCGCGGCGAGATCGATCCACGCCGTCGAGTAGAGGGCGTCGACCAGCGGTGCGTTGGCCCACGTGTCGTTCGGGCCCGCCACCGACCGCGAGTGCGCGTAGTGGTTGAGCGTGGTGCTGGTGCGTCCGCCGGTGGTCTCGAGCGCGTTCCACCGCAGCTTCGACAGGAAATAGAGGGGGAACGCGTAGTCGTAGGCCTCACGGATGGTGGTTTCCCGATGCGGATCGGGACCCTTCGCGTCGGGTTCGTCGGCGCCGGCGGGCGCGGCGAGGGTCGCGAGCGTGGCGGTGGCGAGAGCGCCCGCCAAGCCGCGCGCGACCAGGGTGATGACGGCCCTGCGGCCTCGGATGATTCTCATGTGGACCACTCCTGAGAGGTTAAGTCGAGCGCCTTAAGGCATATGACTTAACTCGGGTGGTCGTCAATGACGGAACTGCTGTACGGGCCGCCGTCTTGACAGTCCGGTCGAGCAGGGGGTTCGGTTATTCGCCGCTGGCGGCGCCGATCAGGAAGGGCCACGGCCAATCGGGCTCGGGCGCCGTGCCGGGCAGCTCGGCGAGCAGCGCGACGGCGGCCTCGGAGACGGGCGCGGTGAGCATGCCGATGGTGGCGTCGACGATGTTCACGGTGAACAGGGCGCTTCGGGGACCGTCCGTGGGTCCGGCGTGCTCGAACCCGGCGAGGGCTCGGACGGCGAGCATCATGCTCAGCGACAGGCGGGTGCGCAGGATCGGCAGGGGAAGATGCGCGAGGCGATCCGCCAACGCCGCCAGCACGGCCCGCACGCTGCTGGTGACCGCGGGATCCGCACTGGCAAGGGTGTGGACCCACGGCGGAGTCGACACCTGGGCCAGGAATCGAAGGTAATAGCCGTCCGGTTGAGCAGCCTTCTCGGCCAGCGGCCGGATCAGCGCGTCGGTGAGTTCGCGGATGTCGGCCCGGTCCCCGAGAGCGTCGAGCAACTCCCAGCGCCGCCGATTCACCTCGCCGGTGTGCTGTTCGAACAACTCGCGAACCAGCTGTTCCCTACTGCCGAAATGGTATTGGGCGGCGGTCTTGTTGCGCTGACCCGCGGCGGCGGTCAGCTCCCGCAGGGAGACGGCGTCGATGCCGCGCTCGGCGAACATCCGCAATGCCGTATCGGCCAGGAGCTGCCGGGTAGAGGGGCCTTGGGACATTCAGCCATCGTAATGATCACCAGACCTGGCCGGCCCTGACGGGATCGACGCTTCGTAGTCCTCGATGGTCATGGAGTTGTAGAGACGGCCGGTCTTGCCGGCGAGCTGGAGGAGGGCTCGGCGGGGGCGGGTGGGGAGGGCTGAGATCAGGCGGGCTCCTTGGGTCAGGCCGGTGATGCCGAGGCGGGATGCGGGGATGAGGGTTTTCGCGGCGCTGAGGGCGGCTGCTCGGCCGCCCTGGATGTGGGGTGTCATCGCGCGTTCGTAGGCGGCGAAGGCGCGTTCGTGGTTGCCGTCGGCTCTGGCCAGTTCGCCCGCGAGGACGTAGGCGCCGACGACTGCGAGGGTGGTGCTGCCGCCCACGGCCGGGCCGGGACAGTAGCCCGCGTCGCCGACCAGCGTCACCCTCCCTCGGGACCAGGTGTGCAGGCGGAGTTGGGTGATCGAGTCGAAGTAGAAGGCCGGGGTGCTGTCGAGCTCGGTCAGCCAGTGGTCCACGTCCGGATGCATGTTCTGGAAGGCGTTGCGCAGCAGTTCTTTCTGCCGCGGCACATCGCGGTGGTGGTAGTCGAGTTCTTGGTCGCTGTGGAAGAGGAACAATGCCCGAGCCTCGCCGGAATGACGGGTGCCGTACATGCCTACGGTCCGGCCGACGCCGACGTGAATGAGCAGTTCACGCTCCAGCGCGGCGGCATCGCGCAGGGTCAGAACGCCGAGATAGGCTCCGATGAAGGTGCTGGAACCGGGTTGGTCACCGAAGGCGAGCCGCCGGACCGTGGAGTGCAGCCCGTCCGCGCCGACCACGAGATCGAACCGGCGCGGAGCCGCGTTCTCGAACCGAACCTCGCCGTCCGGCGAGAGCTCGATGATCGAGTCACCGAACAGGTACTCCACATCGTCACACGTTGCGTCGTAATAGATCTCGCTCAGATCATCCCGCATGATCTCGACATGCCGATCCGACGCGGCGCTGAAGATCTTGCCGAGGTCCACCCGAACCGCCCGAGACGACCCCTCCGGCCGCAACGTCAACCGCGCAGTCCCGGTAGCGCACCCCTCGATCCGATCCAGCACCCCCATCCGCTCCGAGATCTCCACCGCAGGCCGGAACAGATCCACCGCATGCCCCCCGGCCTTGCGCACCGTCGCCGCCCGCTCCACCACGGTCACCGAAAAACCATGCCTGTTCAGCCAATACGCCAACGCCGGCCCCGCGACGCCGGCCCCCGAGACAAGAATCCGCACGAAGCCCTCCTTGTGAACGAACCCCCACCATCCACCGCCCACCCACCCCGGATATAGGACAAATGTTCCCGCTCGGGAATCAACCCATCCTGTCTAACTGTTCAAATTATTATTGGCGGTTAGCAAGACCCATCTCGCATGGGCCTGTCGAGTGGGAGGTTGGGGATGACTGGGCATTATGCGCAGGTTGCGTTCACCGATGGGGTTCGGGCTCATCAGGCGGCGCATGGGAGTTTGCGGGGGTATGAGCGGATGGCGGCGGTGCCGGAGGTGGCGGATCGGCTGGGGGGGAACGAGGCTTGGTTCATCGGGGAGCGGGACAGTTTCTATCTGTCGACGGTGGGTGAGACGGGGTGGCCTTACATTCAGCATCGGGGTGGGGCTCGGGGGTTCTTGAAGGTGGTGGATTCGCGGACGGTGGGGTTCGCGGATTTTCGGGGGAACAAGCAGTACATCAGTCGGGGGAATCTCGATCATGACGATCGGGTGGCGTTGTTCCTGATGGATTACGCGGCCCGGACGCGGTTGAAGATCTTCGGGCGGGCGCGGGTGGTGGAGGCTACGGATCAGCCGGAACTTGTTGCCTCGCTGGCGGTTCCGGGGTATCGGGCGCAGGTGGAGCGGGCGGTGTTGATCGAGGTCGAGGCGTTCGACTGGAACTGCAGTCAGCACATTCCGGAGCTGTATCCGCGGGAGGAAGTGCTGGAGGCGGTGGCCGACCTGCGGGAGCGGATCGCCGATCTGGAGCGGGAGAACGCGGCCCTGCGGGCGACGGGGGTGAGCGCTTCGGACGACACCGAACCGGCCACCGCCGCCGGGCGACGCAACACGGTGACGGTGACGATCAAAGCCGCCAGCAGCAGGCCCGCCGCCACGGTGAAGGCGAGTCGATACCCGGCGGTGAGCGCCGCGGCCTCGGAAACCCCTGCGGTGAGCTGACTTCCGGTGCGTGAGGCGGCGAGCGTGGTCAGCAGCGCGACGCCGATCGCCATCCCGATCTGCTGGGTCGTATTGAACAGTCCCGACGCCAGCCCGGCGTCGCTGGGCTCGGCGTCGGACATGCCCAGTCCGGTCAGGGCGGGCAGTACCAGGCCGCCGCCGGCGATCAGCACCATCATGGGCAGCAGGTCGACGGTGTAGTCGGCGTGCACGGGCAGGCGGGTCAGCCAGGCCATGCCGGTCAGCAGCAACAACAGTCCGGCGACGAGCACGGTGCGCGCACCGAGGCGCGTGATGAGCGGGGCGGACACGAACAATGACACCCCGCCGATGGCCACCGCGGCGGGCAGCATCGCCAACCCGGTTCGCAGCGCGTTGTAACCGAGCACCTGCTGCATGTAGAGCGCCACGATGACCTGGAAGGCGAACATCGCCGCCAGGGTCAGCATCTGCACCGCGTTCGCGCCGGAGACATTGCGGGAACGGAAGATCCGCAGTGGCAACAGCGGTGCGGGGGCCGTGGCCTGCCGAACCAGGAAGCCCGCCAGCAGCAGCGCCGACACCAGGGCGAGGGTGAGCGTCCGCGTCGCCAGCCAGCCGTGCTCGGCGATCCCGACGACGGTGTAGATCCCCAGCATCAGCCCCGACGTCACCAGCACTGCGCCGAGGACGTCCACGCCCGCACCGAATCCGATCCCGCGATCGGCCGGCACCACCCGCAGGGCCAGCACGACGGTCGCCAACCCGATGGGCGCGTTGATCAGGAAGATCCAATGCCAGTTCAGCGCGTCGGTGAGCACCCCGCCGAGCACCTGCCCGACCGAGGCGCCGGCCGCGCCGGTGAAGCTGAAGACGCCGATGGCCTTGGCGCGCTCGGCATTCCCGGTGAAGTGGGTGATCAGGATGCCGAGCACCACCGACGCGGCGAGCGCACTGCCGACGCCCTGAAGAAACCGCGCCGCTATCAGCACTTCCCGTCCGGTGGCCGCGCCGGCGAGAACCGAGGCCGCGGTGAAGACGACGTTCCCGGCGATGAACATGGTCCGGCGTCCGATCAGATCCCCGAACCGCCCGGCGAGCAGCAGGAGTCCGCCGAAGGCGATGAGATAGGCATTGACCGTCCAGCTCAGTTCGGACGGGCCGAAGCCGAGATCTCGTTGGATCGAGGGCATGGCGACGGTCACGATGCTGCCGTCGAGGATAGTCATGAGCATCGACGCCGACAGAGTGGCGAGGATGAGGCGCTGCGAAACCGACATGGGTCTGTCCTGTGATCGAGAGTGGCGGGTCTACTGCGCGGCGCGCACGTCGGCGGCGAAGGCGTAGTCGCTCCGCCAATCCGGGCCGGTCGGAGCCAGCACGACCCGCTCGACACCGGCGGCTTCGTAGGCGACCAATTCGTCCGCGGCCCGGCGGGGATCCGTCGAGAGCGCCGGCGCGACGACCGTCACGGCGGGGGTCAACCGCCCATGCTGCGCAGCGAGGTCCTTCAACTCGGTCAGCAAGCCGGGAAGATCGTCGAGACCAGGATTGATCGGCATCCAGGCATCCCCATAGGTGGCGGCCCGGCGTCGAGCCCGAGAGCTATTGCCCGCGACCAGAATCGGCGGCACCGACGCGCCTGGCGCCAATGCGACCTCGAGGCCCTCGTCGAGCGCCGTCCGGGCACCACTGATCAACCCCGGCAGCACGGCCAGCGCCCGATCGGTGCGAACTCCCCGCTCCGCGAACGGCACACCCGCCGCTCGCCACCCGATATCCCCGTGCGCGGGATTGCCGGTCCCGATTCCCAGGAGCAGCCGCCCTTCCGATACCTGCTGCAACGTCCCGATCTCCTTGGCCGCCCACGCGACCGGCCGCATCGCCACCAGCATGGCCCCGAACCCGATCCGGATCCGATCGGTCACCGCCGCCGCCGTGCTGAGCGCGACGGTGCTGTCGAGCATCGGCTGACTGGCGACGAGGTGATCTGTGGCCCACAGGGATTCGAGGTCGGCGGCCTCAGCCACTCGCGCGCTCTCCCGAACCTCTCGCGGCCCCGACCCCGTGCTGTGCGTCCCCGACGTGGGCAGAAATACACCGATCCGAATAGCCACCGAAGGCCTCCACTTTCCTCGAGCGTTTGGTACGCGACCAACGCTATGGCACTCCCGCGAGCGTTCCAATGCGCGATTCACTCAGATCTATATCCGAAGCGCGCATCTCCCGCCCCGTGGTCGAGGGTGGCCGGGAAGCGGGATGTCCTTGCCGGCGGGGTGTTTCGCGTGGGTTCCGAGGTTCGGGGTATTGCCCGATCCGGGGGTGGGGATCAGGGCGCTGCGGTATACAGGCGGGGGACGGGTTTTCGGATACGGGTCGTAGGGGGCCGTTGTGGCGGGTTCGCGTGAGCTACGTACTGATGTGCCGCATTCTGCTCGGATGTACGACTACTTCCTCGGGGGGAAGGACAATTACGAGGCGGATCGGGATGCGGGGGACAAGGCGCTGGCGGAGTTCCCGGCTGTTCGGGTGACCGCGCAGACCAATCGGGAGTTCATGCGGACCGCTACCCGGTATCTGGCGGGGCAGGGGGTTCGGCAGTTCCTGGATATCGGGACGGGGATACCCACCGAGCCGAATTTGCACCAGGTGGCGCAAGGGTTGGCGCCCGAGTCGAGGGTCGTTTACGTCGATAATGATCCGATGGTGTTCTCGCACGCGCGAGCATTGTTGGTGAGCGCGGAGGAAGGGCGGACGGCGTTCGTCCTGGCCGACGCGGGGAAACCGGAGGAGATTCTCCAGGCTCCGGAACTGCTCGAGACGCTGGATCTTTCGCAGCCGGTCGCGGTGTCGCTGATGGCGGTGCTGCATTTCGTGCCGGGGGATGTGCACGAGATCGTGCGGACCCTGATGGAGCCGCTGGCGAAGGGGTCGTATCTGGCGATCTCGCATGTCACGACCGATTTCGACGCCGGGCCCGACGATCCCGAGGGGATGGCCCGGCTGCTGCAGGTCTACATCGATCGCGGGATACCGGTGCAGCCGCGCACCCGGGACGCGGTCGAGCGACTGTTCGACGGGTTGGAACTGGTCGAGCCGGGGGTGGAGATGATCCACCGGTGGCGCAACCCCGACGAGGAATTCCCGCCGGGCCACGACAAGAACGTGTCGCTGTACGGGGCTGTCGGCAAGAAGGTCTGAGCCGCACCGGGTTACGCGACGAAGGCCAGGCCGTAGAAGATCCAGCTGGTCACGGCGGTCAGCGTCATGCCGATGGCCGCGATCGGCGCCCAGCGGCGATGCCAGGCGCTGTGCGCGCCGGGGTGCGGCGGCGAATCGAAGTTGCGGGCCGCGCGGATGATCACCACGGGCCACAGGACGACCGAGAAGACCGCGCAGGCCAGGTGAATGGCCAGGGCGGTCCACACCACGGTGGAGGCCGTGCCGCCGACGATGCCCGCGGCCCGCTCCTGCCAGCCGTTGAAGCGGACATCCATCTCGAAGAGCACCACGGCGGCGAGCAGGCCCACCGCCAGCAGGATCTGAACTCCCTTGTGCAGGCCGAACTTTCGATTGACCCGGGCCTGGTAGACGCTCCACGCCAGTACGGCGACCACGATCGCCATGACCAGCACCATGGTGTCCATCGCCCACGACGCTCTCGTGCCGAGGAAACCGTCGACTCCGGGGAAGTTGTTCATCGTCGGTGCCTTCACCTCTCTGCGGGGAGAAACTTACCGACGGTGCGTCGGGAAGATCCGCGAACCGCGAGCGTAGCAGCGCGCCCGGCATGTCCGGTTATCCCCCCTTTCCAGCCGCATCACCCCTCGTCAGCAGGGGCCCGGCGGCTGTTTGATGCCGTTATCGTCACCGTCGAACGGAGGGTTCATGTCCGGAACACCAGCGGCCCAGGGGCCGGGTCGGGTTTGCATCATCGGCGCCGGGCCGGCGGGATTGTCCGCGGCTCGGGCGTTGAAACGTCTCGGGATTCCCTACGACCAGTTCGAGCGGCATTCCGATGTCGGCGGCATCTGGGACCTCGACAACCCGGGCACGCCGATGTACGAGTCCGCGCATTTCATCTCGTCGCGAAAGACGTCGGGATTCTTCGACTTTCCGATGCCCGACAACTACCCGGACTATCCGGGTAACCGGCAGATCCTGGAGTACACGCGCTCCTTCGCCGCCGCCTATGGGCTGCGCGAGGCGATCCGATTCGATTGCGCCGTAGTCGATGTCCGCAAAGACGGTCTCGAATGGCTGGTCACGCTGGATGACGGCACCGAGCGCCGGTACGCCGCGGTCATCTGCGCGACCGGCGTGACCTGGCAGCCGCGCTCGCCCGAGCATCGGGGCTCGTTCGACGGCGAGATCCGGCACTCCTCGACCTACCGCAGTCCCCTCGAATTCCGCGGGCGGCGGGTCATGATCGTCGGACTGGGCAACTCCGGCGCCGATATCGCCTGCGACGCCGCGGCGAACGCCGAGGCCGCCTTCGTCAGCATCCGGCGCGGCTATCACGTCATCCCGAAACATATCTTCGGTATCCCCAGCGACGAAATCGCCAATAGCGGACCGCAATTGCCGTTGTGGCTGGAACGCCCGTTCTTCCAGGCGCTGCTGCGGCTGCTCCAGGGGAATCTCACGAAGTACGGCCTGCCGAAACCGGATCACAAACTGTTCGAGTCGCATCCGCTGCTCAACAGTCAGCTGATCCACTACCTCCAGCACGGTGATGTCGCGATCCGCCCCGATGTCGCGAAGCTGGAAGGCTCCCGGGTCCGGTTCACCGACGGCAGTCGCGAGGAGGTCGACCTGATCCTCCACGCGACCGGATACGACTGGTCGATTCCCTACGCGGAGAAGTACTTCGACTGGACCGAGGGCCGGCCCGACCTGTACCTGTCGGTGTTCAATCGCGAACACCGCAACCTGTTCGGCCTCGGCTATCTCGAGATCAATTCCAGCGCGTACACGCTGTTCGACCACATCAGCAATGTCGTCGCCCAGTATCTGCACGACCAGCAGCACAATCCCGCGCGGGCGGCCGCGTTCGAGGGACTCATCGCCGGCGATCGGCCGAAGCTCAACGGCGGCATCAAGTTCCTGGCCTCGGCCCGGCACCGCGCCTACGTCGACGCCCGCGCCTATCACGGCTATCTCGCGGTGCTGCGCAAGCGATTCGGCTGGAGCAACCTCACCGCGGGCCTGTTCGAACCGATCCGGGCCGAGCGGTCGGAGTCGGAGGCCCGGTCATGAGGTGCCTGGTCACCGGCGCGACCGGATTCGTGGGTGCGAATCTGGTCCGGGAACTGCTGAGCGCCGGTCACCAGGTGACCGCGTCCGGAATGCCAGGCTCGGAAACCCGCTGGCTCGCAGAGCTTCCCATCACCGTCCGCCTCGCCGACCTGACCGCGCCCGGCGCGGCCCGCAGTCTGGTCGACGGCCACGACTGGGTTTTCCACGTCGCGGGCGACACCTCCACCTGGTCCGGCCTGGCGGAACGGCGGCGGTTGGTCAATGCCGTGGTCCCGGCGCTGCTCGCGGATGCCGCACTCGAGTCCGGCGTGCAACGGTTCCTGCACACCAGCACCACCGATGTGCTGGGGTATCACCGCGACGGCCGACCCGTCACCGAGGACGGCGGCGACCAGCTGTTCACCGGTATCGGCTACCACTACGCCGACACCAAGCTCGCCGGTGAGATCGCCGTCCGCCACCGCATCGAACGCGGACTGGACGCGGTGATCGTGTACCCGGGCTTCATGATCGGCCCCTACGACTACACCCTGCAGATCGGCCGGGTCATCCGCGCGCTGCAACAGGGCCGCCGCTATCCGTGCCCGCCGGGCACCACATCCTGGTGCGATGTGCGGGCGGTCGCGCGCGGCATGATCGCCGCGCTCGAACACGACGGAACCCGCGGCAGCAGCTACGTTCTCGCCGGGCCGAACCACAGCTACCACGAGGTGTTCAGCCGCATGGCGGAACTGGTCGGGGCAGCGAAAAGGCCACTGCCGCTACCCGGTTCGCTCGTGCGCGCGGCAGGACTGTTCGGGGAACTGACCGCCATGGTCACCCGGACCGCTCCCGAGCTCGATCCCGGTCTGGCGCGCTACCTGTCCCTGCCGCAGGCGACCAGCAGTGCCCGCGCCATCGCCGAACTCGGCTACCACCCGGGCGATATCGACACAGCGATCCTCGACGCCGCCCGCTGGTACGAGGAACACCTGCCGCTGTGACGCTCAGCCGGTCCGGATCCCTTGTCCGGGATGCGGACCGGCTACGCGAGCGTGCGGCGCGCCACGCTGGGCGCGGACCCGGTCCAGCGGATGTAGGCGCGGCGGAACTCACGGATATCGCTGTACCCGATCTGGTGCGCGATCGCCGAGATCGGCAGCCCCGAATCCTGGAGCAGAAAGGTGGCGCGGCGCTCCCGCACCCGATCCCGGACCGAGCTGAAACTCTCACCGGCGGTGGCGAGTTGGCGGCGCAGCGTGCGTTCGGTGACATGCAGTCGCGCGGCGACCTCGGCCATCGTCAGGGGATGCCGCAGATTCTGCTGAAGCAGGGTTTCGACGATCAGCACCACATCCGGTTCCCGCCGCCCGATATCGAGCAGGCGGCGGCAGGCGTCGACCGCGATCACCCGGGTCGGCTCACTGTGCGTGGCGAAGGGCAGGGCCAGGTCCGCGGCGGGGAAGACCGCCCGGTTGGCCTCGGCGGAGAACTCGACCGGGCAGCGGAAGAACCGCTCGTAGTGACCGGCGTACGGCGGCGGGCCATAGCTGAGCTCCACCCGGGTGGGGGACCAGTCCGAGCCGACCACGGACCGCACGAAAATAATGGTGCTGCACAGTATTTCCTCGCACAGGAAGCCCAGCAGCTGCGGTTCGGGCCAGCGTTCGTGCAGCCGCAGCGCCGCGTGGTGCTGGTCGCGCTCGAGTTCGATGTCCATCAGGCTGCCCGATGCCTGGTGCAGTTCCAGCCCGATCGACATCGCCTCGCCCACGGTGGCGGCCGAGCGCATGGCCACCCCGAGCATGCCCATCGACAGCAGGATGTCCCGCCCGCCCACCTGCATACCGAGCGGCCGCCCGGGCATATCCGCGATGGCGCGCCGCAGGATGGTGACGGCCTGCCGGAAGGACACCTTGATCGAGTCCGCGGTCAGCACATCCGGCGCGGTCAGGCCGGTCCCCGTGAACCACCGCCCGACGTCGCGGGCCTCCCGCGCGCCGATCTCGACCAGCCCGCTCAGGACCGATGGGGGGATCGTGGGCAGATCCAGCCTCGTGCTCACTCCGTCCGGACCTCGCACCGACGGACGCCAAACTCGGTCACACGTCCAATCTAAGTTCGCGAGATCGTTTACACCAGTGGACACCGGTCGCTACCCCTCGAACGCGGTGGGGCTCAACAGCCGCCGAGCCGGGCCAGCACCGCCCGGTACAGCGCGTGCCATTCGTCATTGCCCTGGCCTGCGAACTCCCCATCCGTACTCAGCTGGACAGTGTGCGCCAGCCGGACACCGGTCACACAGTCCGATGGGGCGACCGTGATGTACTGGCCCTGGAAGCCGTTGGCCTGGAAGCCATCCGGCGTCGCACCGCTCCACCACTGGAAGCCGTAGCCGCCGACGGTGGTGTCCCCGGCGTCGCTGGCCGGTTTCATACCGGTGGTGGCGGCGGTGACCCACCCCGGGGACACCACCTGACGGCCCTCGGGCGTGCGGCCGCCACTGCGCATGAGCTCACCGAGCCGCACGAAGTCGCGGGGCCGGGCGAACAGGGCTTCGGAGGCGATGGCCGCGCCGGTCCGGTCGGTCATGATGTCGCCCGGCGCTTCCATGCCCACGGGCTGCCACAACTGTTCGGAGAGAACCTGGTTGAACGGCTGGTGGTAGACGCTCTCCAGCATCCAGGCCAGCACCTGGGTGTCGGCGCTGCTGTAGTTGAAGGCGACGCCGGGCGCCCGGTCCGCCGGAAGCGACTTCAGGAACTCGTCTCGGGTCTTCCCCGACCCGCCGTCGGTGTAGTAGTCCAGGGACATCTCGATCCACTGCGTGACCTGGGTGTTCTGCGACAGCTCCGCGGTGTGCTCGTCCCATCGGATGCCCGATCGCATCTCCAGCAGGTTCCGGACGGTCGCGCCCTGCCAGGCGGTCCCGGTCAGCTCGGGGAGGTAGTGCTCGATCGGGTCGTCCAGTGAGGCGATCAGATGCTGGTCGACGGCGATGCCGACCAGGGTCGAGACGAAGGATTTGGTGGTCGACCACGCCTGATGCGCGGTGTCATCGGACCAGCCATTGGCGAAGTACTGGGCGACCAGGGACCCCCGGTGCGCGAATTCGACAGCGTCGGTGCCGGAGTCGTTCAGGAAGTCGGCGACCGTCTTGGTGCCGCCCGCCCATTCGTAGGTCACGCCGAGCAGATCGACGGGTGCCTGCGGCAGCGCGGCGGCGGCCCCGGCCGCGATCGGCGCGTGCGGCAGGGCCACATCCGGTTTGACCACATCGATCGGGATCGGCAGCAGCACCTTGTTGTTGACGAGGATCTCGCGCACGTAGTTGGACCAGAATTCGGGCGACGACAGGCTCGCGGCGCTGCCCGCGATCACGTCCCGCAAGGGCGGCACCCCGAGCAACCGGCCACCCTGGATCGCCGCCAAGAGATCGGTCGCGTCGGCAATCGGCCGCGGCCCGGGATCGGCCGTCGCGGCCGGGAACGGCCCGCCCAGCGCGAGCACGGTGGTCGTGGCCGTGATCGCGCCGAACCGAATCAAACGACCGCGATTGCCGTGGCGGCGAACTGATCTGAGCATGCGGGTGGGGAACTCCTCTGAGTCCCGCCGTGCCCTCGGGGGAACACTGAACGGCGGGTGTCCGGCTGGTTTCGCAAGAACATACCCAGAGGTAGAGGCGGTGGACTCGGGACTCACCGCCTTGACCGACCGGACACCCGTGCGTGACCGGTTTGCCCCCCCATCGGCCGGAACGGCCGCTCTCAGGCGGCGCTGCGCATCAGGCCCTGAGTGTCCACCGAGGCCACCAGATCGCCTGCCCGCGTGAAGATCTGGATCCGGCCGTGCATCCGCCCGCTGCCCGCGAAGTTGCTCTCGCACCGCATGAGCAGCCAGTCGTGCAGGCTGAATGGGCGGTGGAAGGTGACCGTCTGGGCGAGCATCGCGGCGGCGCCGCGACCCCCGAGACGAGCGATCTCGGACTGCGGATAGGGCCGCATGGCGACCGGGCCCAGGAAGCCCTCGCTGCCGTGGGCCAGCAGCGCGCGGGCGAGGCCGGGCTCGTCCGGAGCCTTGTCGCAGCGCATCCACACGTCCAGGGTCGGCGGCCCGGCCAGTTCGAGGGCGAGCGCGTCGGCTCCGCCGAGCGTGCGAACCTCCCAGGGCAGCAGCGCGCAGGGCAGCTCGTCGCACTCGTCGGGACCGGGCACGCCCTCGGGCAGGCGGGCGCTGTGGGCGAGGAAGTCGGGCTCCTCGACGCTCAGCATGGCCAGCACGCGCGCGTGCTCGCGGCCTTCCTGCCGAAACGACACCTGAACGGTGGCCAGCGCTCGGCCGGACTGCACGGTCTCGACTTCGACCTCGACATCGCGATCCGCGTACCCGCCGCGCGGAAACACCCCGTGCAGCGACTGGACGGCCATGTGCGGAACCGTGCGCTCGGCCGCGATGACGGCCTGGGCGAGCGTCTGGCTGCCCAGGGTCGTCGGCAGCGTCGAGGTGACGTTGCGGGCCCGGAACCTCCCGGGCCCGGCCTCGGTCAGATCGAGAACATCGAGCAGGTCCGTCAGGTCGACGACCGGCCACATGTGGGTACCACCAGCCATGGCCGAATGTTAGCTGTCGCCTCCCGCCAGGGCCGGGGTCAGTCCCGCGTCGTGGGAACCGGCCGCCGGCCGGAAGGAAACCGCTGCTACGGACAGGATCCCGACCGCGAAGCAGGCGAGGGTGTACCAGAGGTTGCCGATGGGGTCGCCGTTCTCGGTGATGCCGTTCTTCGCATCGAAGAAGTCCGGGAGGGCGGTGGCCCACAGGACCGCGAAGACGATGAGGTAGACGGCGGCGTAGACGCGGACGAAGGCGTTGTCGTAGCGCGGTTCGGTGTTGCCGGGCTGCCGCAGCCGCGACCACTGGCGGTACATCAACAGGACGGCCACCACCGAGAGCACGATCAGCTCGAGCGCGTAGATGACGCCGCGCACGGTGGTGCTGCCGGCGCCGAGGACCGTGGCCGGGAGCGGGAGGATGAAGGTGCCCGCGGAGGCCGCGAGGCCGATCACCAGTGTGCGCCACACCAATTGGAGACCGGTGAACTGCTCACCGGCATCCACGCGCCGGCCCACGAACCGGTACACGCAGAAGGCCAGCGACATCGGCCACAGGGCGGCGAAGACCACGACGCTCGGCAGCGGCACCGAATCGAACATGGGCTGGTTGAGCGGGTTGTCGGTGGTCCACTCCCACCAGCGCAGCTGCGGGCCGATCTGATCGAAGATCTCGTAGAAGGCGTGGTGCACGAAGCCGACACAGGTCGCGCCCGCGAGCGCGCCGTAGCGGAAGACGCCGAGCATGCGCACGATCTCGTAGGCGATCGTCGCCATGAACGGGTAGATCGCCACGATGTAGAGCGGCAGGCGGCCCCACAGGAAGTCCACGGTGAACACGTTGTGCGCGAACATGGTGTCCACGTGTTCGGAGATGCCGAACGCGGCGGGGAAATACAGCGGCGGCTCGATGACGAACAGGTACGCGGTCGCGCCGAACCACAGCACCAGGTTGGTCGGGTCCCCGTGGCGGCGCAGCCGGATGACGGCCCACACCAGCGCCAGGATCGAGCCCAGGATGATGGTGGTTTCCAGGACCGGCAGCGTCCAGTTCTCCAGTGCCAGCGGGCTTCTCAGCTCGAACAGTCCGCCGGCTTCCTCGCAGGAGAAGCCGAGCGACTTCGCGAGCCCCTCGAAGGTGGGTGCGCAATGCTCGGCCATCAATTCGCCCCCGCTCCGGAGGTCTCGGCGGTGTACCAGCGGGTCACGTCGTAGCCCTCCTGGTAGCGCTTGAACCACACGTCGGCCAGGGCGGGCGTGGCCTCGTGCGCCGGATTATGTTTGGGCAGCTGGCTTCTGATGACCCCGCGCAGAGCGGAGAGCTGCTCGCTCAGCGGCAGATCGTCGAAGGCGCGCGGGCCCGGACCCGCGTACGGCAGCGCGAGGCTGGGCACCACCTTGCCCAGCAGCTGCTGATAGCGGTAGGTCGCGAACATCGACATGGCGTCGATCTTCCGCTCCTCCAGCGGCACATGCTTGTTGAATCCGGCGCAGGCGATCCGCACCATGCGCAGCACGTGCCGGAAGATCGACGGCGCCACCCGCATCCGGTACAGGTCACTGCCCACCAGCGAATCGAAGATGATGAGCGCGGAACTGCGGTGCTCGACCTCCTCGACGAAATGCCAGATGAACAGCGACGCGACGCGGTCGTCGCCGGGCCGGAACAGCGTGGCCTCGTTGTCGAGCATGAGCTTGAACACCGAGGTGAAGGTGGCCTCCAGGTCTGCGGTGTAGGCCAGGCGGTACTTCAGCGGCTTCTCGGCGGTGAGCTTGTCGAATTCGCCCACCACCTCGTCGAGGGTCTCCTGCAGGCCCGGGTAGGCGCGGATCAGGCCGCGCACGTGCTGGCGGTGGGCGGTGGAATGCTGTCCCTCCTGGCGCATGAAGGCGTCGGCTTCCTCGGCAATCTCGGGGTCGGTGAACTGCGACTTCGCCTGGGTGATCATCTGCACGATCATCTTCTCGAAACCGATGGCCAGGAACGACACCGCGTTGGCCATGCTGGAGAAGGCCGGGTTCTCCGGATTCCAGAGGAACGGCACGTCGTGTTGCTCGAACGCGAAAGTCAGCTTCCGCACAATCAGATCAGTCATATCGGGCGATTCCTCGTCTTCCGGAGGGGGTGGGGTCCGGTGGCCCGGTCGCGCGCACCGCTGCCGCTGTGAACATACAAACATACACTCACATGTACAAGTGTATGATATGAAATCCCTGTTCAGGGGCATGCGGAGGTGGGTTCCGGATGATCGCGTGTTACGGTCGGGCCGTGGCACGCAGGCGCGGATGGGGTGGTCGTCCCCCGGAGAACGACGCGGAGGCGTCGGATCGAATCGTCGCCGCCGCAGTCGAATTGATCGCGCGCACCGGCGCCGCGATCAGCATCGCCGACGTCGCGGAATCCCTGGGCGTGATCCGGCAGACCGTCTACCGCTACTTCCCCAGCGCCGACGCCCTCATGCGGGCCTCCGCCATCGCCTCCGTGGACGGCTTCCTGGACCGCCTCGAAGCCGAGGTCAGCGGCATGACCGATGCGGTCGAGGCGATGACCCACGGCATCGCGTACACCATCACCGAGGTCCGCCGCACCCCGCACCTGGGGCTGCTGCTGGCCGCCACCTCCTCCAGCGCCGACCCCGCGGGCATCACCTCCGACGAGGCGCAGGCCTTCGGCCTCACCATGATCAGACGCTTCGACGTCGACTGGCGGCACTACGGCTACGACGACGAATCCCTGCGCGAGCTGGTCGAATTCCTGCTGCGCACCATGCAGTCGTTCTTCATCTCCCCGGGCGACCCGCCGCGCAGCGACGCCGAACTGCGGCGCTACCTGCGCCGCTGGATGGGATCGGCCATCATCGCCCAGTCGACCGTCATGAACTAGAAGGGCACCATCGTGAAAAATCTTGTGGCACAGCTGATGAGCGGCGTCAACGCGGGCATCGCCGCGCTGACCGAGCTACCCGTGATCGGGCCGTTCGTGGGACGCGGGCTCGTGGTCATCACCTACACCGGGCGGAAGTCGGGCAAGACCTTCTCGCTGCCGGTCGGGTACATGCGCTCCGGCAAGGACATCGTCATCGGTGTCGCCATGCCGGAGAAGAAGACGTGGTGGCGCAACTTCCTGGGCGCGGGCGGTCCGATCTCGCTGCGCCTCGGCGGCGTCGACCGCAGCGGCCACGCGGTGACCGAGCGCGACAACGGGCGGGTCAGCGTTCGCGTGACTCTCGACGACGCGGTCTAGCCTGGAGGGGTGCCGGAGCTGCGTGTGACCGTGGAATTCGCCGATGGGGCGCATCGGTCACTGCGCGTGTGCTGGTCCTCGGATACGGACTCGCCGCGCTTCGAGTCCGCGCGGGTGTTCCTGGTCGCGGTCGAATCCCCCTCGCCCCGAACCTATCTGAGCCTGGTCGATCGGCTGGACCGCGCCTCGGTCCGGCTGCCCGACGACCTGCCCCCGGGAACGTATGCGATCGAGGTCGACGCCTACGGCAGCGCGAGCTGGGGTGACGGACGGCTCGACGCGCGCGGCCGCAGCCCGGAGTTCACCCTCGAACCGGCCTGACCATCCGCCGGCGGGCCGGATCAGCGGTCCGCCGGTGCGGAGAAGTCGGTGGGACCGAGCAGGTCGGCCACCCGCAGCAATGGGCCCGCGTAGGCGAGAATCTGGTTCGGGTGCTGGAACTTTCCCGCCGTCGTGTAGGTCAGCAACTCGTTGCCCAGGAGGCTCCAGGACGGAAGCCGGCCCTCGATATGGGCAGCGATCAGGGGCGGGCCGACCAGGGTCTTCGCGGCGGAGCGGTCCGGGGCGGTGATCGCGTAGCAGGAGTCGAACAGGACATTGCCGGTCGCGGTCGGCTTGTCACCGAACAACGCCCGCTCGAACTGTGAACCGAGTCCACGCCGCTCGACGGCCACCGAGGGGTGGGGTCGATCCAGCATGATCCGGACGACGACATAGTGCTGGGTGGTTTCGGTGTCCGTGTACGTGTACTCCGCGATGGTCACCCAGCGTCCGCCGATCATCCCGGTCACCATGACGCCGAGACCCTGACGTCTGCGGCCGGGTAGCCGGTCGGTCCACGGTACGAGGGCGTGCTCCTGGATCTGCCAGCCATTGGCCCGCGCCCACTGCCACAGCCGTTCCTTGCGCTCCCGGTCGGCGTTCGACGCCTTGATTCCGTGGACGATCATCAGCAGCAACGGACCGCCGACGAAGGCAATCAGCCCCGTCGTCCAGGCGATACCCGACAAAACATCCGCAGACATACCGGACCCCCTTCCTACTTGGTCGGAGGTTAGATTTCGCGAATGATCTTCGGGTTTGCTTAACAAGAACTTTGGGGCACGATCGGGCGATGAAGGTTCATCACCTGAACTGCGGCACCTTGCGGCTGGGGTCCGCGACGTGCGTCTGTCATGTGCTGCTGATCGAGACCGCCGGCGGTCTGGTGCTGGTGGACTCCGGTTTCGGATTGGCGGATATCGCCGATCCGGCGGGGCGGCTGGGGTTTGCGCGGTTCCTCAATCGGCCGGTTCTCGATCCGGCGGAGACCGCGGTGCGCCAGCTCGCGGGTCTGGGCTATGCGCCCGAGGATGTCCGCCATATCGTCGCCACCCATCTCGACGGTGATCACATCGGCGGGATGGCCGACTTCCCGCACGCCACACTGCATATCACCGCCGCGGAGGCGCTGGGGGCGATGCACGCGCCGACCTGGCAGGAGCGCAACCGCTTCCGGCCGGGCTTCTGGGCGCACGGGCCGAAGATCGTCGAGTACGCGCCGGAAGGGGAGAGCTGGCGAGGGTTCACCGCGCGGGAACTGACCGAGATCAGTCCCGGAATCGTGTTGATCCCCATGCCCGGTCACACCCGGGGGCACGCGGCGGTCGCGGTCGACGCCGGTCACCGCTGGGTGCTGCACTGCGGCGACGCCTTCCTGCACCCGGGCCGCCTGGACGGGTCGCCGGTGCCGCGCATGCACGCGCTCGCGGAGAACCTCCTGGCCCACGATCGTGCGGTGATGCACGCCAACCAGGCGCGTCTGGCCGAGCTGTTCCGGTCGAGCGGCCCGGATCTGCTGATGGTGTGCGCGCACGACCCCGGCATGCTGGAGAACGCGGTCGCCACGGCCTGAGCCGATCCCGGCTGGGCGGCAACGGTATTCGGGGGGACCAGTGTGGGCGCACCGGATATGCTGCCTGGCGGACCGCCGCGCCGGGAACAGGGCAGCGGGGGAGGATCGAGGGGAGACAACAGGATATGCGGGGTGGATGGGCCAAACGGGGCCTGGTGGGAGCCGCGCTGGCGACCGTGGTGCCGTGGGCGGCGGTGGTGACGGCCGGACCGGTTGCGGCGGAGCCGAATCCCAAGGCATTCGACTTCTTCGTCGACTCGGGCATGGGGTCGATCAAGACCCGGATCGTGCGGGCGGCGGACGGCAATACCGATCGGGTGGTGTACCTGCTCGACGGGGAACGCGCCCAGAACGACTACAACGGCTGGGAGCTGCACACCGAGATCCCGGCCGCACTGGCCAAATTCAATATCAATGTGGTGCTGCCGGTCGGTGGCGAGTCCAGCTTCTACCAGGACTGGGACGCCCCGAGCAGCTTCGGCGGCGTGAATCCGGACGCCGGGCTGTTCCCGAGCCGCGACTCCGGATCGGCCATCGCGGGCTGGGACGAGAGCTCCGGCAAGTCCTACACCTATCAGTGGGAGACCTTCCTCACCCACGATCTCCGGGACGCGCTGCGGGATCGACTGGGGTTCAGTGACTCTCGCAACGGCATCTTCGGACTGTCCAGCGGCGGCAGCGCGGCGCTGCTGATGGCCGCCTACCATCCGGACCAGTTCGTCTACGCCGGTTCGATGTCGGGCTATCTGTCCCTGGCGGCGCCCGGCATGCGGGAGGCGCTGCGCCTGGCGCTGCTCGCCGCGGGCGGCTACAACATCGATTCCATGGCGGCCGCGGGCAGCGCCAAATGGCAGCGCATGGACCCGTACGGCTTCGCGCCCAAGCTGATCGAGAACAACACGCGGCTCTACATCGCCGCGGGCAGCGGGACCCCGGCGCAGCAGGACCTGTCCTCGCCGGACGCGATCATCCAGGGCATGCCGCTGGAGGGCATCGCCCTGGCCAACACCAAGGCGTTCCAGTCCCGCCTGCAGGCGCTCGGCTACGACAATGTCAGCTACGACTTCCCGAGCATCGGCGTCCACAACTGGGGCAACTGGGAGCAGGTCGCCACGCGCATGCTGCCGGACCTGGCCCAGCACATCGGCAAGCCGCTGCCGCCGGGCACACAGCCGGGCCCGCCGCCCGGGGACGGTCCGGGCGGTGCGCAGCCGCCGAACGGTCCCGCCGGCCCGCCGCCGCAGAACTAGCGGGTCGCGACACCCAAGATCCGCTGCCGACCGGTTTCCCGGCCGGCAGCGGATCTTTCGTTCGTCAGCGCGCGTTGTCGATGGCCAGCAGGTGGAAGGCCGTCTTGCCGGCCTGGCCGAAGTTGTTGTCCGAGACCAGGATCAGCGAGCGGCCGCCGCCGGGCAGGTCCGGGCCCCAGGTCATGCCCTCGGCGCACTGGGAGTCGAGGCCGTTGGCGGTGAAGTCGAACAGCAGGCGCTTGGACATCGGCTTGGCCGACGCCGGAGCCGTGGCGGCACCCGTCACCGGATCCGCTCCGGCGGTGGAGGTTTCGTAGATGCGGGCGGTGAAGCCCTGGTTCGGGATGAGGCTGCGTTCCAGGGTCAGGTAGCGGTCGCCGTCGATCGAGAGGATCTCGGCGACACCGGTGGCGACCGGCAGCGCGCCGGGGGCGACCTTGTCCACCGGGTAGATGTACTCGCCCAGGTCCGCGCCGGTGGTGTGGTGGATCCGCACCAGGCGGGCGCGGCTCTCCACCTCCGGTCCGGCCGCGGGACCGTCCTGGGTCAGGGCGTTCTCGCTGAGCGCGACGATGGACGAACCGGCCGCGTCCATGGCCTCGAAGCCGAGGTTGTCGCGAATGCCGGACTGCGGGACGCCCTGGGCGTCGAGCACCGGCTTGAAGGCCTCGGGCACCGGAATGTCGCGGACGTAGGAGCCGTCCAGGGTCGCCTCGCGGATGAAGCCGGGGCGGCCGACCTTCGCCTCGCCCTCGCTGGTGTAGTAGAAGCCCTTGTGATTCGGGGTCCAGCGAATGGATTCGGTGTCGGAGGTGCGCGGGCCGTACGGGTTGCCGTCGGCGTCGCGCAGCTGGATGAGGGTGTCGAACTGAGGGTCGCCCAGGCGGCCGTCCGCGCCGATCGGCAGCCGCAGCGTGTAGGCCCGCACCGGTCCCTGTTCGCCGCGGTTGTCGCTGATGGCGAGGTAGTTCTTCTTCGCGTTGTCGTAGTCGATGCCCGACAGGCCGCCCACCTTGAAGCCGCCGAACTGGGTGTCGTCCGACAGCGTCACCGAGTTGACATAGCGAATGCCGATCGCGGTGTCCGCCCGGCCCGGCGCCGTCGAATCCAGTGGTAGCAGAGGTGCGGTCAGGCCCACGGTCACGGCGCAGGCGACGGTGCTCAGGCGTGCGAACTTCATTGGCGTGAAGGCCCTTTCGTTACGGGGAAGCGCTGCTTCCCGGTAAGCGTCCGAACCCGCACGCCGGTCGGCCAGAGATCGTCCCGCTCAGCGGGTTCCGGCCGGGAATTTCGTCTAAACGTCCAATCCGTAGGTGAGGACATCCGGGTCGGGGCCGATCCGGGTGCCCTGATCCAGGGCGGTGATGCGGTGCATCTGGTCGGCGGTCAGCTCGAAACCGAAGACGTCGAAGTTCTCCCGGATGCGCGACGGCGTCACCGACTTCGGGATCACCACATTGCCCAGCTGCAGCTGCCAGCGGATGATCACCTGCGCCGGGGTACGGCCGGTCTCGTCCGCGATCTCCACCACGACCGGATCCTTCAGATCCGCGCCCCGCCCGAGCGGACTCCACGCCTCGGTCACGATGCCGTTCTCGGCGTGGAAGGCGCGCAGGTCCGCCTGGCCCAGGTGCGGGTGCAGTTCGATCTGGTTCACCGCCGGGATCTCGCCGGTCTCGGCCATCACCCGGGACAGATGGTCACGGGTGAAGTTCGAGACGCCGATCGAACCGACCCGGCCCTGCGACTTCAGTGTCTGGAAGGCCCGGAAGGTGTCGACGAACCGGTCCGCCTGAGCCACCGGCCAGTGAATGAGGTACAGGTCCAGGTAGTCCAGGCCGAGTCGGGCCATGCTCTCGTCGAAGGCGCGCAGGGTGGAGTCGTAGCCCTGCTCGGAGTTCCACAGCTTGGTGGTCACGTAGACCTCGTCGCGCGGCACTCCGGACTCGCGGATCGCGCGGCCCACCTCGACCTCGTTGCCGTAGATCGCGGCCGTGTCGATGCTGCGGTACCCCGCGCCGAGCGCGGCGGTCACGACGTCGAACGCCTCCGCGTCGGCGACCTGGAACACCCCGAAACCAAGGGCCGGAATCACGTGTCCGTCGTTCAGGACGACCGGCGGCACCGTGCTGCTCTCGCTGCGAAAGGTCATATCGACCGACTATAGGCTCCCGCGCCGCCCGGCTACGGGGTCCGGGCCGGGTCGGCGCGGATGGGATCGTCACCGGCCCAGCCCCAACGACTCTCCACCCGCACGGTGACCGGGGCGGCCGGGGCGTCGACATACGGGGTGAGGCGCTGGAGTTCGCCCCAGTCCCGGGTCCAGTCGCCGTCCAGGTAGGCGGGGACGGGCTCGGAACGCACCAGCAGATCCGACCAGCCGAGCGGGCCGCCGCCCGAATCGCCCTGCCAGGTGGTGGCGACCTGGGCATTGAGCTTGTCGGGCAGGATGCGCCAGGCCGGGAGCTGGGCGACGCCGTCGCGGTGATCGAACGGGTGCTGGCACGGGAAGGCCAGGCCGACATGGAAATCCGTCAGCACCGGGGCGTCGTGGCCGACCACCGCGTCCAGGGTGGCCAGGCGCGGGAGGCGTGGCGGCGTCAGGGCCAGCCACTGCTTGCCGGTGGGGTCGTCCGCGGTGGCGATCAGGCGAACAGCATTGGTGCCGGCCGGGATTCGGTCCAGGGGGATGGGCAGGTTGCGCCATCCGGGTGCGCCGCCGACCGTGGGCGGGGTCAGATCGCCGCGGGGCTGGAGGGCGCCGTCGTCGGCGCGATGCGCGAACTCCACACGGAGGGCGGCTCCGTCGACCCGATGGCCCTGCTGCTCGCCCGCGATGTGACCAGCGACGGTCAGGATCAGGGCCTTGAATTCCGAGTCCTGCTGTGCCGCATTCAGATCCAGGCGATACCACTGGGTTGTCAGGCGGCTCGGCCGGGGGTGATCGGTGGTGTAGTCGCCCAACACCGGAGTGCGTTTGGGATCCAGGCCGTAGGGCAGGGCGACGGTGCTGCCGTTGATGCCGGGATCGGACTTGGGTTTGTCGGCAGGGCCGCCGCCGGGCGGCGGAGTGGACGGCTTGCCGCCGCTCCCGGTGCCGCCGCCCGGGCCGCCGTCGGGAGCGAGGTCGCCGACGCCATTGGCGGTGAATCCGCTGTTGTCGGCGGCGAGTCCATCCGCCGGTGCGCCCGTGTACGGCTGGAGGACCGAGTCCGCCGTCGCGGTCTCCACCAGGACGTCGTCGGCCAGCGCGCACGGTTTGCCCTCCAGCGCGCGGATATTCGACAGCGCGACGGAGTATGCCGGGTATTGCGACCAGGCGGCGGAAGCCATGGTCGCCACTTCGAAGGCCACGAGCACGGCGGCGGCGATGGTCAGCGGCCGGACGGCGATCCGATCGAAAGGTGCGGCGGCCCGGACGTTTCCGCTCGATCGGAAGGGTTCGCGATAGTACTGCCAGGCGGCCACGGCCAGGCACAGCGCACCCAGCCCGAAGATCAGCGAAGCGATTCCGACGCCACCCGCCAGCGGTGCGCGATCGGGCCAGCGCACGCCGTAACCGGAGACGTACCACCAGCCGTTGGAGCCGGTGAAGCTGAACGCCACCAGGAACAGCACCGCCGCCGCGAACAGGGTGCGCAAGTACGGTAGTCGAATCCCGTTGCCGCCCACCGCGACGGCCGTCACCGCGGCCAGCGCCCCCGCCAGACCGGCGTAGACGCCGAAGTGGTGGGTCCATTTGGTCGGGGTGAAAGCCATCAGCAGCGGCGACATCGCGGCGATGCCGAGTAGTCGGGCGACCGGGCCGCGCGCGGTGTCCGGAATCCGGCCGCCCTTGCGCAACGCCACCGCCAGGCAGACGGCCAGGCACAGCAGCATGGCGAGCACGCCGAAGCGGCGGGACAGGGAACCGTCCGGGGTCAGCGAGAGCAGTGAGATCCAGCGGGTCGGCTCATCCGGCCAGGAGAAGTCGGGGCCCACCAGTTTTCGCACCCGGGTGGCCTCGGCCACCGACGCCAGCGTCTGATCGGCGAAGACGACCGTCAGCACCAGGGTGCCCGCCGTGAGCACCGGGGCGATGCGCGCGAGATAGCCGAGCAACCCGCCGGAGGTGGCCCGGACCTGGGCGGCCAGCACGAACAGCACCCGTCGGGAACCCGCGAACAGCGCTGCCAGGCAGATCAATCCGGACGGACCGGCCGCCAATGAGAACGCCGCGATCAGGACCGCCACCGCGGCGGGCAGCAGCCGGCGGGTCGCGACGGCGCGCTCGATGGAACACCAGGTCAGCAGCGCGCCCAGGGCGATGAACGGTTCGGGCCGCAGGCCATTGTTGTACGGCAGCCACAGGGCCAGGAACACCAGTGCCGCCGTCCAGCGCGGACCCGCCGACCGCACCCGGGAACCCAGGCGCGGCAGGACTTCCCGGCTGATCACCCACCAGCACAGCACCCCGGCCAGCAGTGCGGGCAATCGCAGCCAGACGCTCGCGTCACTGACCCGGGTCATCTGCGCCAGCAGTTCGTACGGCCACCCGAACGGCGCCTCCGCCACCCCGTACCAGCGGTAGTAGTTCGCGGTGTAGCCCGCGTGCTTCGACACCCGGGCCATGGTGAGGATGTAGCCGTCATCGGAGGTATTGGCTCCGATCACGTGCCAGACGCCCAGCGTCGCGAGCACCACGGCGTCGGCGCCGGTGAACCGCCACCAGCGCGCGGGCAGGAACCGCCGCCTGCGGCGGACGTCGGCGGCATCGAGGAAGTACAGGCAGACCAGCGCCACCAGCGTGCACAATCCCGCACCCGCCATGGCCGCCAGCTTCCAGCCGCTCGGCCGTGCCGAGAACCGCGCATCCACCTCGGCGTGCAGGGTGGCATCACCCAGACGCGCCCGATCCAGATCGGTGTACACGCCCACGATCTGCGGCCGCACATCCTCGGCCACCGTGGACCGGAAGGGCTTGCCTTCCGGGGTCCCGAGTCCGGTCAGCTCGGCGGTCGTACCACTCGCCGACGAGTGCACGACCAGGGCATCGCAACCGTTGTGCGGCACGATATTCGGAGTCGAACCGGCACCGGAACCGGGTCCGGGCTCAGTGCTGCTTCCGGAACCGGCAGGCGGCAGCGGTGCGTCGGTGGCCGGTGCGGATCCGGCTGGGGGAGTGGCGCCCGCGGGCGGAGTCGGCCCGGTCGGCGGCGTGGGTGCGGCAGGCGGGGTCGGGCCTCCCGGTGGCGTCTGCCCCGCCGGTGGTGTGGGGCCCGGCGGGGTCGATCCGGCAGGCCGCGTGGCGCCCGGGGGCGGAGTCGGCCCGTCGGACGGAGTGGGGCCGGTGGGCGTCGTCCCGCCCTGGGGCAGCTTGGCACCGGCGGGCGGAGTGCTGCCTGTGGATGGCGGGACCGCCGCCGGGGTCGAACCCGGTGCGGGCGGTACGGCTTGCGGCGTGACGCCGGAGGGTGTGGTGATCGCGGTCTCGGAAGCTGTTCCGACGCCTGTCATTTGGAACACCGACGCTGTGATCAGCGGCTTGTTGCGCAGCGTCACGGACAGGGTGCGCCCGCTGCCCGGCAGTTCCTCGATGCGCGCGATCAACCCCTTGGCGGCCCCGCCCGGGGCCTGGGTCGGCACCGTCGACAGCACCGTGCCGCTGGGCAGTTCCCGCAGCGCCGCGCACGGCACCCGGAGATCCAGCGTGAGCGGCACATAGTCCACCAATGGCGCGGTCAGCTGAATCGCCTGCGCCGGTTGCCAATCGATACTCGCCCGATCCTGCCGGACCGGCAGCAGCGGCACCAGCACCGCCAGCAGAACGCCGAGCACCCCCGCCACGAGGGCGATCAGTCGAATGTGAAAACTTCCCCCGGAAACTGAACGCACGAACGCCGATGCTAGCCATCGCCGCCGCGAATCTCATCGCGGATTTCCGCGGCCCCCGTTTCCGCCGCCGACGCGACGTACCCATTCGGGAACGTGATCGAAGATCTACGATGCACGGTATGGGCGCGCGAAATGTGCACTTCGTCGGCAGCTTTCCGGCCGAGAGCACCGGCGATGCGATGCGGGCGATCCTGGACGGTGCGGGCTCGCGGTTACGCACGCTGCCCACCGGCGAGACCCGGCGCTACGAGTACTACATCCAGCCCATCATCGACGACCTGGTCGCTCAGGGCGCGTTGGAGGTGAAGAAGCGCGGCACCTGGCTGTCCAGTCACGAACGCACCATCCACCGTGCGGCCCGGGGCGTCGAGCTGACCGGCGACATGATGGAACTGGGGTACCTGGCGGAAGCCGAGGAGGCGCTGCCGATCTTCCGGGCCCTGCGCGCGGAACGGGATCTGCCCGAGCTGTCGTTGCAGATCGGGATGCCCACCGCCCTCACGCTGGCGTTCATCGCCATGGGCCGGTGCGGGGTGCGCAAGCACCGGAAAGCATTCCTGGACGCCAGTATTCGCGATGTCGAGGCCATTCGCGCGCTGGCCGGTGACGACGTGGTCGTGCAGTTCGAGGCGACCGCCGAGATGGTGTTGACGGCCACGACCCAACCCCTGCACCGGCAGGTGGACGCGGCGGTCGGCCTGGGCCGCGGCATCGCCGAGATGGCCGCGGCGACACCGCCGGGGACCCGCATCGGTGTCCACTTGTGCCTGGGCAGCATGAACAACAAGGCGCGGACCACCTTGCGGGACACCAGACCGCTGGTGGCGCTGGCGAATTCCATCGCCCGGCAGTGGCCTTCGGGTAGAACTCTGGAATTCGTCCACGGCCCGCTGGCGGCCGGGGACATCCCGCCGTCCGCCGATCCCGCCTTCTACGCGCCTCTCGCGGGTCTGGACCTGCCTTCCGGCACCCGCTTCTACGCCGGGCTCGTCCACGAAAGCCCCACCGAGGCAGAGCAAATCGAGACGCTACGCATCGTCGAGAACGCGCTGGGTCGTCCGGTCGACGGGGTGGCCAGTGCGTGCGGCCTGGGTCGTCGACCGCGCCCGATCGCCGACATTCTGGTCACCCGCGCCGACTTCCTCTCCGCCGCAGGCTGATTCGGCCTCAGCCGACGACCGACTTCATCCAATCCACCACGACCGCGTGATAGTCGCGGGTGTTCGGGGCCAGGTTGATGGCGTGACCACTGTCCGGCAGCACGTAGGCGCGCAACTTCGCTGCCGGTGAGAAGTAGGGACTCTCGGCGGCTTGGAGGGTGGCGCTGTCGGCGCAGACACCGAAGCCCGGCCCGCAGACCATGCGGTCGCGGCTGCCGTCCACCAGCAGCACCGGGGCCGTCATCAGGCTGGACTCGCCGGGCAGGGTGGCGAGCAGGCCGTCGGGATACTCGGTGAGGGAGAAGGTCTCCTTGGTGGCCTCGTCCAGGGCGACCACGTTCGGATCCGGGTTCAGACCGTAGAAGTCGGCGGCGCGGGCCCCGGGGCGGGTGACCAGATACGTGGAATCGTAACCGCGCCCGGCGAATCCGGGATCCTCGACGGCCGGGTAGTAGCTGCTGATCACCCCGAGAACATCAGGGACGCTGAGCGTGTGCGAGTAGCCGGTGAGCACGACGCCGTCCACATCGTGATAGCCGATGGCCTCCATGATCGAGGTGCTGGAGGTGAGCGAGTGCCCGACCGTGACCACCTTGGCGAAGGGGGCATTGCCCGCCAGTCCGCCGCGCAGCGACCGCACCATGACGTGCAGGGCGTCGGCGGTGGCGGTGGCGGTCAGCGAGAGGCTGGGCGGCCGGCTGCTCGCGCCGTTGCCGAGCCGGTCGGCTACCAGCGTCGCGTACCCGGCCTTGTTCATGGCCTGCCGGAAGTTGTAGGTCTCCGGCTGGTACGGGAAATCCCAGTAGACATGGTTGTAGTTGGAGCCCGACATCAGGACCATGACGGCGTCGGTCGGCCCGTCGGGCAGGCACAGCGTCCCCGACAGCGTGCCCTGCGACACCGGGAAGCTGACGTCCTGGCACCGGCCGGCCGTCGAGTCGTCGGCGTGGGCGACGCCCGGGGTGAAGCACAACAGCGTCGCGGCGGCGCTCACGGCCAGCGCCCGGAACTTGGTGTGCACGTGGATGATTCCCTTCCAGCGATCGGGATGGGCTGCGGCTCAGTTCTTCCGGCCGATACCGCAGAGGACGACGAGACTGGTGGGCCCCGGGTCGACCGCGAGCCACTCGTTGGCGGGGACCAGGCCCGGGGACAGCATCTCCAGACCGTCGAAGAACCCCGCCACGCGTTCCGGCGGGCGGAAATCGGGCTGGGAGGGGCTGTTCGCGGCATTGACGGAGGCCGCGTTCTTGAAGAACGGGTGGGTATTGGTGGAGGCGTGCTGGATGGCGAGCAGGCTGCCCGGCGCCATGGCCTCGCGCAGCCGGGCCACCGCGTCGAACGGCTTCTCCTCGTCCATGACGAAATGCAGGACGCCGACGATGAGGAAGGCGACCGGCTGCGAGAAGTCGATTCCGGCTTCGATACGCGCCAATTCGAGAATTTTGTCCGGTTCGCGAATGTCGGCGAGGATCGGTGTCACTCCAGTCGCACCGGTCAGCAGCGCATTGCTGTGGGCATACACCACCGGATCGAAGTCGATGGACGCCACGATCGACGTGGCCTCGATCTCCTGCGCCACCTCGTGCACATTCGGCGAGATCGGAATGCCCGCGCCGATATCCACGAACTGGCGGATGCCCGCCTCGGCGGCCAGTTCGACGGCATGCAGCAGGAAACGCCGGCTGTGCCAGGCGGTCACCCGGGTATCGGGTGCTACTTCGAGCATCCGATCGCCGTATTCGCGATCGGCGTCGTAATTGTCCTTGCCGCCGAGCATGTAGTTGTACACCCGAGCAGGGTTGGGCCGGAACGGGTCCACGCCAACCGGTGCTCGATTGTTCTCAGACACCGCACCTCCCTCGACATCCACGCCGATGGTAACAATCGGCGGCGCGCGCCAGAGGGAAACGCGAAGCTTACCCGCAAGCAGCCAGAATGGTGCCCATGACGCGAATCGGAACCGAGCGGGTACCGGTGGGAGCGGGGCCCCTGACGCGGGCGGCGGTGGTGGCGGTGGCCCGTCACCACGCGTGGGTGGACGTCGACGCGCGGGCACTGGCGGACCTGGAACGCAGGCGCCGCGACATCGACCGGCTGGCGCACAGCGACCGGCCCGTCTACGGGGTGTCCACCGGATTCGGGGCCCTGGCCCTGCGGCACATTCCGGCGGATCGGCGAACCGACCTGCAGCGCTCGCTGATTCGCTCGCACGCCGCCGGGGCCGGAGCGCCCGTCGAACCCGAGGTGGTGCGCGCCATGATGCTGCTGCGGCTGCGCACCCTGTTGTCCGGGCACACCGGCGTTCGGCCCGAGACCGCTCGCGCGCTGGCCGCGCTACTGGACAGCGGACTGATTCCGGTGGTGCCGGAATACGGTTCGCTGGGCTGCTCGGGCGATCTCGCGCCGCTGGCCGCGGTCGCACTGGCGCTCATGGGGGAGGGCTCGGTGCTCGGCCCCGACGGCGCGCGACCCATCGCGCCCGCGCTGGCCGAACACGGGCTGACCCCGATCACCTTGGCGGAGAAGGAAGGTCTGGCCCTCACCAATGGCACCGACGGCATGCTCGGCATGCTGGTGCTGGCCATCGAGGACCTGCACCGGCTCTTCGACCTGGCCGACCTCACCGCCGCCATGAGCGTGGAGGCGCTGCTGGGCACCGACCGCGTCTTCGCCGCCGACCTCCAGGCCCTGCGCCCGCATCCCGGGCAGGCGGTGTCGGCCGCGCGCATGCGGACGGCACTGGCCGGATCGGAGATCGTGGCCAGCCATCGCGGGGAGGACTGCCCGCGCGTGCAGGACGCGTATTCGCTGCGGTGCGCGCCGCAGGTGCACGGCGCGGCCCGCGACACCCTCACGCACGCCGAGACCGTCGCCGAACGCGAATTGGCTTCCGCCATCGACAATCCCGTGGTACTGGCCGACGGCCGGGTGGAGTCCAACGGCAACTTCCACGGGGCGCCGGTGGGCTACGTGCTCGACTTCCTGGCCATCGCCGTCGCCGACGTGGCCGGGATCGCCGAACGGCGCACCGACCGGATGCTCGACGTGCACCGCTCGCACGGGCTGCCCGCGTTCCTGGCCGCCGATCCAGGGGTCGACTCCGGATACATGATCGCGCAGTACACGCAGGCCGGTGTGGTGTCGGAGCTGAAGCGGTGCGCGGTGCCGGCGTCCGTGGACTCCATACCCTCGAGCGCCATGCAGGAGGACCACGTGTCCATGGGGTGGACGGCGGCTCGCAAACTGCGCCGCGCGGTGGACGGGCTGACGACCGTGCTGACCATCGAACTGCTCACCGCCGCACGGGCCTTGGACTTCCGCGCGCCGCTGCGGCCCGCCCCGGTGACCGGCGCACTGCGGGACCTGGTCCGCACCCGGGTGCCCGGACCCGGACCCGATCGCCATCTCGCACCCGATATCGCCGCCGTCACCGACCTCCTGCATTCGGGAGCGATGGATCATCTGCTCGGGCAAGGGGTTTCGTCATGACCAGAACGGTCCGCGCCGCCCGCGGCAGCGCCCTCACCGCCCGCACCTGGCAGACCGAGGCCGCCTGGCGGATGCTGCACAACAACCTCGATCCCGAGGTGGCCGAACGGCCCGGCGACCTGGTCGTCTACGGCGGCACCGGCAAAGCCGCCCGCGACTGGCGCTGCTTCGACGCCATCGCCCGCACCCTCGTCGACCTGCGCGCCGACGAGACGCTGCTGGTGCAGTCCGGCAAGCCGGTCGGTGTGCTGCGCACCCACGAATGGGCGCCCCGGGTCCTCATCGCCAACTCGAATCTCGTGCCGGACTGGGCGAACTGGCCCGAATTCCGGCGGTTGGAGGCGGCCGGGCTGACCATGTACGGGCAGATGACCGCCGGCTCCTGGATCTACATCGGCACCCAGGGCATCCTGCAGGGCACCTACGAGACCTTCGCGGCGGTGGCGGCCAAACGCTTCGGCGGCACCCTCGCCGGAACCCTCACCCTCACCGCCGGTCTGGGTGGCATGGGCGGGGCGCAACCGCTGGCCGTCACCATGAACGGCGGGGTGGCGTTGTGCGTCGAATGCGACCCGCGCCATGCCCGGCGGCGGGTCGAGACCCGCTACCTCGACGAGATCGCCGACGACATCGACGACGCCCTGACCCGGGTGCTCGCCGCCAAGGCCGCGCGGCGGCCACTGTCGGTGGGGCTCATCGGCAACGCCGCCGAGGTACTGCCGGAACTGCTGCGGCGGGAGGTCCCGGTGGACATCGTCACCGACCAGACCTCGGCCCACGATCCGCTGACCTACCTGCCGATCGGCGTCACCGTGGAGGAATGGGACGACTACGCGGGCCGCAAACCCGACGAATTCACCCGCCGCGCACGGGAATCCATGGCGATCCACGTGGGGGCCATGGTCGGGTTCCTGGACCGGGGCGCGGAGGTCTTCGACTACGGCAACTCGATTCGCGGCGAGGCGAAACTCGCCGGGTACGAGCGGGCCTTCGACTTCCCCGGCTTCGTGCCCGCCTACATCCGGCCGCTGTTCTGCGAGGGCAAGGGGCCGTTCCGGTGGGTCGCGCTCTCCGGCGATCCGGCCGATATCGCCGCCACCGATCGGGCCGTCCTCGACCTGTTCCCGGAACAGGAATCGCTGGCCCGCTGGATCCGGCTGGCCCGCGACCGGGTCGCCTTCCAGGGCCTGCCCGCCCGCATCTGCTGGCTCGGCTACGGCGAACGGCAGGCCGCCGGACTGCGCTTCAACGAACTGGTCGCGGACGGGACGGTCAGCGCGCCGCTGGTGATCGGCCGCGACCACCTCGACTGCGGTTCGGTCGCCTCGCCGTACCGCGAAACCGAGGGCATGGCCGACGGTTCCGACGCCATCGCCGACTGGCCGCTGCTCAACGCCCTCGTCAATACGGCCTCCGGGGCCAGCTGGGTGTCCATCCACCACGGCGGCGGGGTCGGCATGGGCCGCTCCATTCACGCCGGACAGGTGACCGTCGCGGACGGGACACCGCTGGCCGCGCAGAAACTCGAACGGGTGCTCACCAATGACCCGGCCATGGGGGTGTGCCGGCACGTCGACGCCGGATACCCGGAGGCCGACGCCGTCGCGCGGGCGAAGGGCGTCCGGATTCCGATGGGGGAGGAGTGAATTGACCACCTACTGGTGTGAGCACGCGTGGCTCCCGTCGGGGGTGGCGACGGGGGTGCGCATCGATGTCGCGGAAGGCGTCATCGTGGCGGTGGCCAGCGGTGAGCGGGCCTGCGGGACCCGGCTGCCCGGCACGGTCGTGCCGGGGTTCGCCAATGCGCACTCGCACGCCTTCCATCGGGCCCTGCGCGGACGGGCACAGTCCGGTCGGGGCACCTTCTGGACCTGGCGGGAGCGTATGTACGCGGTGGCCGCACGGTTGGAGCCGGACTCCTACTACCGGCTGGCGCGCGCGGTGTACGCCGAGATGGTGCTCGCGGGCTACACCAGCGTCGCGGAGTTCCACTACCTGCATCACGCGGCACACGGGCAGCGGTACGCCGACTCCAACGAGTTCTCGCACGCGCTGGTCGCGGCGGCCGCCGATGCCGGGATCCGGCTGACGCTGCTCGACACGTGTTATCTGGCAGGGGGTTTCGGTCAGCCGACGACCGGCGTGCAGCAGCGGTTCGACGACGGTGATGCCGAGGCGTGGGCGCAGCGACTCGAATCATTGTCCCCGGCAGCGGGATTGGTTCGGGTCGGGGCGGCGATCCACTCGGTGCGGGCCGTCCCCGCGGATCAGCTGCCGACGGTGGTACGCGGCGCGGGGGACCGGCCCCTGCACGTCCACCTGTCGGAGCAGCCGCGCGAGAACGAGGAATGCCTCGCGGTCCACGGCTGCACGCCCACCGAACTGCTGGCGGCCGCCGGGGCGCTCGGCCCGCGCACGGTCGCCGTGCACGCCACCCACCTGACGTCCGGCGATATCACCGCACTCGGGGAGTGCTGGGCGTGCCTGTGCCCCAGTACGGAAGCCGATCTCGGCGACGGCATCGGGCCCGCCCGGGCGCTGGCCGATGCCGGGGTGCGGCTGGCGCTCGGCAGTGATGGGCAGTCGGTCATCGATCCCTGGTTCGAGGCGCGGGCCCTGGAGCTGCACGAACGGCTCGGCAGCGGCGAGCGGGGACGATTCGGGGCCGGCGAACTGCTGTCCGCCGCCACCGCGCACGCCGTCTCGGGATGGACCGGCCCGGGCGTGATCGCGCCCGGCCGGGACGCCGACCTGGTGTGTGTGGACACGGCGTCGCCGCGCACCGCGGGCGTGGCAGGGGACGGAATCCTGTTCGCGGCCACGGCATCCGACGTGACCGACGTCATGGTCGCGGGCCGTTGGGTGGTCCGCGATCGCGCTCACGGCGCCCTCGGCGATATCGCCGGGGCCCTCGACACCGAGATCGGAGCACTATGGCGATGAACCCGGCGACCACGGTCATCACCGGCATCGGCGAACTCACCACCAACACGGCGGAGTACGGGGTCCTGCGTGACGCGGCCCTGGTGATCGAGGACGACCTCGTGCGCTGGATCGGCCCCACCGCATCGGCTCCGGCTGCCGATCACCACCTGGACGCCGGCGGCCGGGCCGTGCTGCCCGGTTGGGTGGACAGCCACACCCACCTGGTGTTCGCGGGGGATCGCACCGCCGAGTTCGGGGCCCGGATGAGCGGAATCCCGTACTCCGCGGGCGGTATTCGCACCACGGTCGATGCCACCCGCGCGGCGAACGATGCCGCACTGGCCGCGAACCTGCGCCGGTTGCGGGCCGAGGCCCTGCGTCAGGGCACCACCTACCTGGAGACCAAGACCGGCTACGGGCTGACCGTCGCCGACGAACAGCGCTGCGCCATGGTGGCCGCCGACGTCGCGGACGAGGTCACCTTCCTCGGCGCGCACGTGGTCCCGCCCGAACTGTCCGCCGACGAGTACCTGGACCTGGTCTGCGGACCCATGCTCGACGCGGTCGCGCCGTATGTCCGCTGGACCGACGTCTTCTGTGAGACAGGGGCTTTCGACGCCGATCAGTCGGCGCGGGTGCTGACGGCGGGCCGCGCTCGTGGCCTCGGTCTTCGCGTCCACGGCAATCAACTGGGCCCGGGGCCGGGCGTCCGGCTGGCCGTCGAGCACGGCGCGGCCAGTGTGGACCACTGCACCCACCTGACCGACGCCGATATCGACGCGCTGGCCGAATCCACCACCGTCGCCACCCTGCTGCCCGCCTGCGACCTCTCCACTCGCCAGCCGCTCGCACCCGCCCGCCGCCTGCTGTATGCCGGGGCCCGCATCGCGCTCGCCACGAACGCCAACCCCGGCAGCTCCTATACGACCTCCATGGCGTATTGCGTGGCCACCGCCGTCCTGCAGATGAATCTGACCATCACCGAGGCGATCTGGGCCGCGACCGCGGGCGGCGCCCTGGCACTCGGCCACGATCTGTCGGCGCCCGGCGCGGTGGGAGTGCTGCGCCCGAACTCCGCGGCCGACCTCCACATTCTCGACGCCCCGTCCGTGATTCACCTCGCGTACCGCCCCGGCGTCCCGCTGACCTGGTCGGTCTGGCGGCGCGGCGAACAGCAGTGGCCCGGCTAGGCGTCGCTCACGGGAGGTGGGTTCCGAGGAAGGCCAGCGCGTCGGGCAGCGAGGCGAGGAACGCACCGCTGTGGTCCTTGCCGGGGTAGGCGGTCACGGTGACCTTGGCCCACGGGTTGTGGGCCTGCAATTTCGGGCCGTACGCGGGCGTGGCGGCCGGGGGCACGTCGATGTCGGCGGTGCCGTACCCGATCATCAGATCGGCGGGGACGATGTCCTCTTGATAGGAGACCAGGGATCGGATGGCGGATTCGAAGGTCGGGGTGGGGTTGTCGGGGTCCTCGACCAGGGCCTCCGGTCGTCGGCCTTCGGCGGTGGCCACCAGGGTCGAAAGGCATTCGGTGGCAGCCTTTTCCACGTACCGCCTGCCGAAGTCCGACAGATAGGGCGTGACGCTGCCCGGGTCGAGCTCCTCCAGCGCGGCCAGGTAGTAGCCCGCGTACCCGACCTGATTCGCCGAGCCGGTCGAGCCGCGGCGGAACATCTCCCGCAGGCTGGTCGCCGGATCCGTGCGCAGGCCGGTGGCGATGACGCCGGTGAGCCCCGGTGTGGCGGAGGAGTTCCGGGCGTAGAGGGCGGCGGCGCTCATGACGGCGTGCGCGCCCTCGGACTGGCCGACGAGGACATAGTGCCGGGACAATGGCACCGGCAGCCCGCGCAGCGCGGTCACGGCGTCGAGCAGCGAACGGCCCTCGACCGTGGAGTTGTAGTAACTGAACCGTCCGCCGGTGCCCAACCCCTGATAGTCGGGAGCCAGCACCGCGTAGCCGTGATCGAGAATCTCGTTGAAATAGGCGCGATTTCGCTCCGACTGCGGCCGGTGTGACGACGCGCAATCGTTCCCGATCCCCACCGTGCCGTGCGCCCACACCACCAGCGGCCAACCGCCCTCGGGTGGCGGCCCGGCCGGGACGTACAGCGCGGCGCTCGCGTCGGCCCGATGGTCACGCTGGTCGACGGTCGAGTACGAGAAACCCAGCGTCATCGCCGACCTCTCGAAAGACCATGCGCCGTCCAGCAATTCGATTCCGGTGACGTGACCGAGGTCGACCGTGTCGGATACCGCGGGCGCCGCCGTCACGGCGAGGGCGGCGCAGACGCTCACCGCGCCCGCGGCCAGTGCCGCCCGCCTGATCGTGACCGTGAGCCCGCGACGAATCGGCATGGCCATCACTCCCTTTCGGCGGCGCAACGACCCGACCATACCGCCCGGGCGACCCCGCGACGGGGAGCTTGCTCACGAATCCTGTTCGTGCGCTTGCGCCACCAGATCGAAGAACACCCAGACGCCGCCCTTCTGATAGGCGTCCGGTGTCTCGGAGCCGCCGAGGAAGGGGTACGGGGTGGCGATGTAGACCTCGCCGTCGTCGAGCGGGCCGAGGCGCCGGCGGATCTCGGCGACATGACCCGGCTGCAGCACGTAGGTGATGACGTTCGGATCGAACAGGACCTGGCTGACGAATTCGGTGACCTCGGTGAAGACGCCGTAGTCCTTGACGCCGGGACTGTACGGGTCGAAGATGCCGTACTCGCCGGTGCGGCTGCTCATCAGGAACGCGTGCCCCAGATCCGAGTAGCCGACCACCGTGTCGTACGGCGGATACTGCTCGGCCCACGCCGGCATCACCCGGTCCATACGCAGGTCGCCGATGAGGCGGAAGGGAACGCTGGTCACTGCGCCCATCCAACCAGACCGACCGGGACTCTCACTCGACAGGTTCCGCCGCACCGGGTAGATATCGAGCGACCGATCGACATGGAGGTGCCCGGTGACCGAGGAATGGCGCAAAGCCGCTGAGCGCGTGCGCAACTGGGGCCGTTGGGGCGAAGACGACCAGCTCGGAGCGCTGAATCACCTCACGCCGGACCGCATCGCCTACGCCGCCACCCGGGCGTTGCGAGGCCGCACCATCCAGCTCGGCATCCCCATCGACGCCTACGGCCCGCAGGGTTCCAGTGGCTATCGGCGCAACCCCATCCACCTGATGTCCGTCGACGGCGGCGACGCCGAGCTCGCGGGCTACCTCGAGGGCTGGGGCGGGCCCACCGAGGCCCAGGTCGCCGGACTGTACGGGCACGGCCCGATGCGCTTCAACGACGACTACCTGATGATGCCGTTGCAATCGTCCACGCAATGGGACGCCATCTCGCACGTGTACTACGACGGACTGCTCTACAACGGGTACCCGGCCGGTTCGGTCACCAGCTTCGGCGCCACGAAACTGGGCATCGAGCGGATCGCCGAAGGCGGCGGCGTGGTCGGCCGCGGCGTCCTGCTGGACGTGGCCCGCCACCGGAACGTGGACCGGCTCGAACCCGCCACCGTCATCAGCCCGCAGGAATTGGCCGCGGTGGCCGAGGCCCAGGATGTCGAGCTGCGGCCCGGCGACATCCTGGTGGTGCGCACCGGCTGGTGGACCCGCTTCCTCGAAACCCGCAGGCACGGCGAATGGTTCGCGGGCAGCCCCGGCCTGAGCTGGCGGTGCGCGGAATGGTTCCACGAACACGACATCGCCGCCGTCGCCGCCGACAACCCGGCCGTCGAGGTGATCCAGCCCGAGGACGGCGTCATGATGCCGCTGCACATGATCGCGCTGCGGGACATGGGCATGCCGCTGGGCGAGATCTGGGATCTCGAAGCGCTGTCCCGCGATTGCGCCGAGGACGGCGTCTACGACTTCCTGCTCTGCGCGCCCGCCTTGCGAATTCCCGGCGCGGTGGGGACCCCGATCAGCCCGATCGCCATCAAATAGGACCGGCGGCCGGTAGATTCGGCAACGCTCATGGTCGAATGCGGACAACCCAGCCGAACACCGCGGTACGCGCCGAGGGCCGGTACCCCCACCGGCCTCGAACTGCTGGACTTCGACCGGCTCCGCGGCATGTCCGTGGCGCTGGGCCGGGAGACCATTCGCGGCGACTTCCACGTGCTGGCCCGGTGCACCGCGGGCAGCGGGCGGCTGACCGTCGACTTCGCGGTACACGAGATCACCGCCGACACCATCGCCTGGATCCATCCCGGCTGGACGCATCGCTGGGACGACATCGCCGACCTGAAGGGCGATCTCGTGCTGGTGCGCTCCGACCTGGTCCCGGCCGCGGTGCTCGGACGGCTGCCGTCCACGCCCCCGATCGTGGCCGCGAATGCCCTGACCGACAGCGCCTTCGACCACCTGGCCGGGGAATACGCGGCCGATCCGCCCGACCCCGCCATCCTCGGGCACCTGCTCGGCGCGGTCACCCTGCGGCTGTCCGCGGCCCTGCCGACGCCGCCGGAACCCACCGACCTCTTCGGCCGGTTCGCGCGCCTGGTCGAACGCTGTCACGCCGACACCCGCGAAGTGTCCTGGTACGCGGCGCAACTCGGCTACTCGCCGCGCACCCTCTCCCGCGCCGTGCAGGCCGCCACCGGGGTCACCGCCAAGCAGTACGTGAACGCGCGCGTCACCTTGGAAGCGAAACGCCTGCTCGCACAGGGTCCCGCCACTACGGCCGACTGCGCCCGTCACCTCGGCTTCGACGACCCGGCCAACTTCACCAAGTTCTTCCGCGCCCACACCGCGACCACCCCCACCGGGTTCCGCATCGAACTCGGTGGGCAGGGCGCGACCCCGGCGTCCCCTGGGTGACGCCGGGGTGAACCGCCGCGGCCGTCAGGCCGGAGGCGCGGGCTGCCAGCAGCCCAACGGCGGTCCGGGCGGGGTGATCAGCGTCCAGCCGATGAGGGCGCCGATGCCGGCACCGATCAACGCGCCGGGCAGAGCACTGCCGCTGCCACCGATGACGCCGCCGACCAGCGCGCCCAGGATGGCATTGCACTGACGCATCACGTCGAAGTCGTCCACGGGCTGCACGTTCGTGTCGGCGGCCGGGGGCGTCGGGGATACCTCGTCGACCTGGACCGCGATACCCGGTCCGGGATCCGACTGCGCGGGGTCGGCCACCGCGGTGCCGACCGTCAATACCGTTGCTCCGAGTGCGAGCACGGCGGATGCGGTAAATCGCCTGATTCTCATCGCTCCTTCTTCCGTGCTGGTAGAAGTGCATTTCGAATTCAATTAGGCAACCTGGTCGCTGAGTTATAGGTACCAGAAAAAGCGACCACACAGTTCGTTTCCGAATTATTGTGATCGCCGGGCAATGGGGTTGTGACGGCTGGCCTGGTCGGGACTACCGGCCTGCGGGCGCGGGCGCGGATCGACGGGTGCTACGAACGTCCGTGACACAGCACGAGAGCCGCGGGCGGCAAGGCCTGCGGCTCTGGGGGATTCGAGGTGGTCGTTCATCATCCGGCGGCGTTGACGGGCAGGGACAGCACCACCTCCTGTTCGTTCTCCGGCAGGTAGTGGACGCCCACGATGCGGCCGACCTGGACCAGCGAGACCGCCGTCGGGGGCAGGAACTTCTCGGTGCGGGTCTCGAACGTGGTGCCGTCCGGGCGGGTGACCACCAGGACCAGGTCGAGACGGGTGTAGCCGTCGCGGATCTCGCCGGGCACCGACAGCGACCGGACCACCGCCTGCGCCGCGGTGCCGCGCCGGGCGATATCGAGCTTGGCGGGCGTGGTGAAACCCTTGCGGATCATGGCCGCGTTCATGGCGTCCTGCGCCGCCGAGGTGTCGCCGGACAGGTCCACCTCGACCTTGTCCAGGCTGTCGGGCAGGTAGCGGACCGGCAGCACCACGCCCGGCCGCAGCAGGGCCAGCTGGGTGAGCGGCACGATCAGCTTGGCGTGCGAGGCGAACACCTTGCCGTCGGCGCCCTCGACCCGGAAGTCGATGCGCACCTGCGGCTGCTCATTGAGGTAGACGCCGGTCTGGCGGACGCTCTCGACCGTGCCCAGACCCACCAGGCCGTCACGGAACTGGGAGCTGTTGGTGCCGGTGAAGGCCGACATGATGCCGTCACCGGTGAAGGCGAAGACGATCGGGATGATGGTCAGGGCGATGATCGGCAGGGCCATCTGCGGGCCCACCCAGCCGAAGACGTCATCGGCGGTGAGGCCGTGCCACAGGTAGTAGCCGATGGCCAGGACGCCGAGAGCGAGGACGCTGTAACGGATTTGGTTCTTCATGTGCTTCTCCTGATTCGAAGTCGTGGTGGTTGTCGGCCCCGCTCGCGCCCGGTGGCGCGAGCGGGGAGAACAGCGGGGCCGGGTCAGCCGACGATGGTGGAGCAGGCGAAGACGATCTCGAACTTCTCGGTCTTCGGGCCCGCCATCGGGTTCGACAGGTCCACGCCGCCGACACCCTCACCGGACACCGTGTAGGTGTTGCCGCTCTTGGTGACCTTCGCCGAACCGCCCGGCATGCCGTTGCCGAAGCCCACCGCGTACGGCTGGCCGTTGGCGCCGCCCTTGGTGCCGGTGATGCCGACCGCCTGCACGGTGTTGTCGCCGGTGATGGTGGCGCTGGCGGCGAGGGTGCCGTAGGTGGCGTTGCTCTGGTCGGCCAGCGCCAGGGCCAGGGTGCCCGCCTGCTTCACGCAGGTGGTGTCGAACTTGCCGCTGATCGCCTTGCCGTCCACCGACGCGGACGACGCGCCGCCGGCGGGAGTCGCGGAACCCGGCGCGGCGGAGGTCGCGGCGGTGGTGGGCGAACCCGACTTGGAATTGCCGGAGCTGCAACCGGTCACCAGCAGCGCGGCCGCGGCGGTGGCGGCGAGGACGGCGGTGGTGAGGCGGATCGGCTTGGTGTTCATGGTCATTCCTCGTTCTCGTGATGGTGGCTCCGGGGTGGAACCGATGTCAGAACAGTAGGAATCGGCACCCCGCCTACCGATCCCAACTTCCGAGGCGCGCGGGCCCGGGAAACTGCGATAACGTGGGCGAATGCGACGACCGCGGGCCATGGTGCTGGATGAGGTCTGGCACCGCCTCGCCGGTGTCGAACCCCTGAGCGGACCCCACGGCGGGCCCCTCCGGCGCACCGTCAAGCTGATCCTGGATCCCCTGGTGATCCGGCCCGTCCAGCACCCGGCCTGCGCCGGGGCCATGCTGAGCGCCGACGGCGCGGTGCTGCTCGCCGCCCGGGTCCACGCCGCCGCCGACGTCCTGGCCGCCACCGCCGCCTGGTTCACGCTGCTCAAGCAGACCCGGCGCGCGCTGCGCATCACCGAGGGCAATGCGCAGGACCTGTACTTCCAGCGCTGTTTCGAACTGGCCACCGTCTCGGGTCGGCCGGATCCCGTGCGGGACCGGCCCGCCGCCGAAGCGGCACTGCGCGAGATCCACGGGGTCACGGCGGGACGCACCACGCAGGCGCTGCGGGAGTACCTGTCCGAACCGGAGCGGTCCGAGGACGTGGCCGAGCTGATCGACACCGCGTGGCGGCGACGGCCGCTGACCGACGTGCCCGATCACGCGGATCTGCTCGGCGAACTCGTCGACGCCTGCGCCGCAACCCGATTCGACGATGCGGATGATCCGCCCGACCTCGATGACGCTGTCGAAGCATCCGTGGGTACGCACACGGGTATTCGGCTCTGGGACGGTGGGATCGGCAGTACCGCACAGGAACTGGGCCTCACCCTGTACCCGCTGCCGCAACCGCCCGGAGTCGGCGCGTCAGCCGCCACCGCCACGCTCGGACTACCGCTGGACCGCACCATTCACGAGCGGGTCTTCACCGTCCTCCAGGCCTCCAGCGAACGCGCCGACCTGCCCCCGATCCCGGAACTGGTCGACGCCGAGGTCGCCCGCGCGTGCGCGCCCTGGGCGCTGCTGGACGAATCTCTGCGGGTGGCAGCCGCCGCGGGCGCGACCCTGGCGGTCACCTTGCGGCCCCTCGGTGACCACCGTGGACACGGGCCGAACAGCAATGGCGGGGGCATGGTTCCGCCCGAGGCCCGAACAGGTGCGATCGGTGACGCGGCCAGTTCGCCCGGCGCCATCACCGGAGACCCCGGGGCCGCAATCGATTCGGGGGATCCCACCGGTGGCGCGGCCGCGCGGCTGATCAACGGGCGGTGGCAACGCGAGGCCTACGTATTGCAGGCTCGGCGGATGGCGGTCCACGTGGGTGCCGCCGACGGGCCGCTGGGCGCCATTGCCGCCGACCTGAGGGTGCCGTGGCGTCCCTACCTACGCAGGCTGTGGCCGCGGCTGCACGGACGCGATGTGCGGGAATTTCCGGTGTACGCCGCCGACGAACTGTGGGACCTGCTCGACGGAGTCGCCCGATCGGTCATCCTCGACCACCGCATGCGGGTGCGGAAGGCCCTGGCCGCCACCGCGACCGCCGAGCACGAGGATCTGGAATCGAGGGCGGGATGACGAACTCGACTGTCATCATCGACCGCCGCCCCGGCGCGGTGCGTGGCATCGTCCCGGTCGGATCCCCGGCCGTCTCGCCCGCCGGACCCGACACCATGGTGCTGGAAGTAGTCGGCGGCCTCCTGACCTGGAATGTCCTTGCCGCACAGGAACTCCCCGTCGCGATCATCGACGACGTCGACGCCGCCCAGGAGTGGGTGTGGGCCCTGTACGGCGAGCCGGTCGCCACCGCGCTCGACGCCGTGCGGCCGCGAGCCCGCGAACTCTCGGGGGATCTTGTCGAATTCGGCACCACCGCAGCCGGTCCGGATGCTCCCAGCGACGAGCCGACCGGCATGGACGACGGGTTGCCCGGTGCGGATACGTTCGATCGCGCGGCCCGGCGCGCCTCGGTGGACCCCCGCGGCCACCGCCTGACCGAAGCGGCGGCGGCGCCCGGGCTCCCCGCGCTGGTGGTCAGTGCCCGCAGACTCGCCTACGCGCACTGGGCGTCCCGCTGGTGGCCCGCCTCCGTCCTCGACGGCATCGCCGCCCTCGATCCGGTGCTGCTCGACCGCGATATCGCGCTGCTCACCGAGGAGTGCGAGTCCGTGGTGGACGGGGCGGACGCCGTGGCGCCCAGTATCCGCGTATCCGTGGAGAGCTCCTCGCGTGCCTCGGATTACGCGCTGGCGGCCGGCGACGCGGACCGGTCCGGAGGCGCTCTGGTGCTGGCGCGCGGCACCGGCGGCTGGGACTGGCGGCACTGCCCGCCCGGCCTGGTCGACGCCTCCGAGTCCGCGGTGTCCTGGCAGGTCCTGCGGGAGGCGGGGGCCACCACCGTCGTCATTGCCGTAGCCGCTCACCCGGAGCTGCCCGCGGCCGTGCCCGAGCACCTGCGGCCGTGGGCCCGCGTCGACACCGGGCGTGGTGAACTGCTGACCGAACTGCGTCCGGGCGGCGACAGCTGGATCGGCGAATCCGAGTTGCCCGCACCGGCTTCCACTGTGGCTGTCTCCATCGGAGTCCCTGGCTTCGGGCCCGACATCGACGCTGACCCGCAGGCGGCGCAGGACGCGGTGCGTCAGCGAATTCGCGACTTCGCGGCCGAACGGCTCCGGACGGCGTCGACCCGGGTCGGTGACGACGGTCCGTTCGCGCCCTTGCTCGCCGAAATCGACGCCGCCGCAGGTGAATCGGACTTCTGAACATGAGTGCGGGTATCGACGAGAACGCGGGGGAGAGTCCGCTGCTGCGGTCCGGGGCGGAGGCCGTGGCCCGCGGTGAACTGCTGGAGGGGCTGCGGATATTCGAGCGGGCGGCCTCGGTCGAGCAGGGGGACCTGCGGCTGTGCGCGCTGGTGGACGTCGCGGTGGTGACCGACCGGCTGGGGGATCATGCCGGGGCTGCGGCGCGGTTCCGGGAAGCGCTCGCGCAGATGCCGGAGGACGCGCCCAGGATGTATCCCGGCGCGCTGATCGGGTTGTCGCAGGCGTTGCAGAACCTCGGAGATCTGGACGGGGCGCAGTCGGCCCTCGAACAGGCTCGGGAGGTGCTCGGGTACGAGGGCGCGCCGGGCGATCTGCGGCTGGCGTGTCTGGTGTCCGCCACGGCGATCGCCCTGCACCGGCAGCAGTGGTGGCGGGCACTGGAGCTGGCCGGTGAATCACTGGACGCGGCACGGCGGTTCGGGCCCGAGCAGGCCGGGCATCCGCTGATGAACCTGGCCGCCGCGCACTTCGAGACCGGGCGCTGGGAGCTGGCCCAGGATTTCGCCGGGCAGGCGCTGGCCGCCTTCGAAGCCGTCGCCGACCCCGGCGGGGTCGCCGAGACACGGCAGAACCTGGCGTTGATGCACACGCGCACAGGCGCTTTCGACGAGGCCGAACCGCTGCTGGCCGCCTCCCAGGAGTATTTCGAGGCGGCCGGGATGGCGCATCGCGCGGGCATCGGGCTCAAGGTCATGGGGTTCATCGCCGAGCGGCGCGGCCGGACGGGGACGGCGGACGATCGGTACCGTGCGGCGCTGCATCGGTTCGAAGAGTCGCACGCCGTGGTCGAGGCGGCAGACGTACGACTTCGTTTGGCCACCAATGCTTTCGCGGCGGCACGCTACGAGGACGGTGAATCCGAGCTGGCGGCGGCGCGCGCCACCTACGCCGCGCGCGGCCTCGGGCTGCACTGCGCCCAGCTCGACTACTGGCACGCGGGACTCCTGGAGCCGCTCGTCGCGCACGTGCCGGGCCTGCTGGCGCGCGCGGTGGATCTGGCGGTCCCGGCCGCACTGGCCTTGGACGCCGTCCGCTACGAACTGCCCGACGGCACCCAACGCGACAGCTGGAACCGTCGCATCGTGAATCCCGCCCTGCGGCTGGCCTTCCGATACGCCTACTTGGCCGGAGACGCCCGGCTGGTCGCCGACCTCATCGAAAATCAGTGCGCGGGCACGAACCTGGACATTGACCGGCTCGCCACGGACCCGCCCGCACCGCTGGACCTGTTCGAACCCTTCGATCCGCCCTCGGACTCGGCGGCCGCCGTCCAGGACGCGCTGCAACTCGGCACCGCCCTCGCGGCCGTGGCGGCGGGGGCGGGACTGCCCGTGACGCCACCGCCTCGGATCGCGGTGCGACCGGACGGCCATATCGCCCTGTCCGCCTGGCTCGACGCCGCCGAACAACGCTACGGCCGCCGCGTCCGCACCGACCGCGTGATCCCCGCATGACGCCCACCGTGCTGGTCCGGATGGCGGACGCGGGCGACCTCTACCTGACCTGGCGCTGGATCGACGACAGCGCGCCCGCCGGAGTCGGGGTGGTTCCGGAAGACCAGGTCGAAGCGGCCATGAGGCGGTTCACCGCCGCCCTGCCCGCACCGGGAACCGCCGGTGGGCTCGAAAATGCGCTCACCACTGGTGAACTGGCGACGGCTGAGGCGGAAAACGGTCTGGTGCAGTACCTCTCGTCGGTTTTGCTGCCCTACAACCTGGCCGTTTCACTGCACGAGTTCTACGTGCGGGGTATTCGACCGCACGTCCGGATTCAGCCGTCGCCGCGTACCGCGCAACTGCCCTGGGAACTGATCGCCCCCGACTCGGATGTGCGCCTGCTGGATATCGCCGATGTGAGCGTCCTCGCCCCGACTGGCATCGTTCACGCACCAGCCCGCATCGCGCGATCATGGACCGAAACCCGTGACCTGCCCGTCGTCGCGGTGCTCGACCCGCGCGTGCCGGGCTTCCGCGCCGACTCCGCCCTCGGCTCCGTCCTCGGCCGGATGGATTCCGCCGCAGCCCCGCTGGCCACGCTGGTCGCCGACCACGCGGCCGCCGGCCGCCTCACCCCGCCCGTCGCCGAACCGGTGGAGGCGTTCCGCCGCACCGATGTCGACCGCGCCTGGCTGAGCCGCGCCCTGCACGCCGGGGCGGCCCGCCTGCTCTACGTCGGCCACGTCACCGCCGCCGCCCCCGAATCCGGCCGCAGCGAATCGGCCACCCTGCACCTGTCCTGCACCGCCGCCAGCCCGGGCTGCGCGCCCGCCTACCGCGACCATCGGCCGCTCTCGGCACGGGATCTGCTGCTGGGCACCCACGCGCTCACCGCGGGCTCGCGGTCGAACAACCTCGGCGCTGCGGGCGACGGCGTTGGCGGGGAAGCGGTTCCGCGAACCGGGCCCGAGATCTGGCCGATCCCGAGCCGGGTCGCCCTCATCGCCTGCGAGAGCGGCGGCGACCTCCGGTTCGCCGAACCACTGGGTCTGGTGGCGGCCATGCTCACCGGCGGCGCGGAACTGGTGACGGCGGGCCGCTGGCCGCTGCCCACCGATCTGGCGTTCCGCCGGTTCTCCGGCATCCCCGACACCGTGCACCCGTTCCAGGAAGCCGTGTGCGCCATCGACTCCGCGCACGAGACCGCCGATCCGGTCGCCGCCCTCAATGCCTGGCAACGCACCCATCTGGCCGCCTGGCGCGCGACCGGGGCGATCGAGCATTCCCCGCTGATCTGGGCGGCGTTCGCCACCGTCGACACCCGCTGATCGGCTGCCCCGAAAACCTGCGCCCCCGAAAGTCACGGGCCGGGAAGAGCTAATCGCGCCCGCCGATTCTCCGATGAGCCAAGCGGATTCATCGGAGAACGGAGGATCGAGTGGCGCGCTTCCTGACAGGCATCCTGGCGGTGGTGATGGCGGCCGCCCTGACCTCGTTCGCGGCGCCCGTCGCCGGAGCGGAGCCGGACGGTCTGCGGCACTGTGAAGTCATCGACGGCAGGCAGCCCGAAACCGCGACCGCCGAAGACGTGGGACTGGATTCGGACGCGCTGCGGCGCGCGGTGGACTTCGCCTCCGACCCGACCCGCTTCACCGTCCAGGTCTTCCGCAACAACTGCCTGATCGCGGCCGGACCCACCAATCAGCGGGCGGGCGGCGTCCCGTGGAACCTGTGGAGCGGCACCAAGAGCGTCGTGTCCATGGTCGCGGGGATCGCGGCCGGCGAAGGCCTGCTGCGCGTGGACGATCCGATCGGGGGCTACCTGCCCGCCGGGCTCGGTGACGCCGAGCATCGCGCGATCACCGTGCGCAGCCTGCTGACCGAAACCTCCGGCATGGAGATCGCCATCGCCTCCGAAGGCATCACCGGGGTGGCGCGGCTCGACCCGAACGTGGTCGCGCAGGCCCTCGCCATGCCCATCCTGCATCCGCAAGGGGAGACCTGGCAGTACAGTCAACGCGCCGTCGACCTGCTCGTATACGTGATCCAGCGGGCTGTCGGCGAGGACTTCCAGGCCTACGCGCAACGAAACCTCTTCGACCCCTTGGGCATCCGGCAATCCGACTACCTGTGGGCGCGGGACCGCAGTGGCAACACCTACGGGCACGCCCACCTGGTGCTCCCGCCCGACGACTACGCCAAACTCGGCCTGCTGCTCGTCAATCGCGGCACTTGGCGCGGCCGCCAAGTGATCCCGGCCGCCTACCTCGCCGAGGCCACCACCTCCCAAGGCGTCAACCCCTGCTACGGCTTCCTGATCACCGTCAACGGCCCCGACTGCGAGGACCTCTTCCCCGGCCTCCCCAAGGACGCCCTCCAGATGGCCGGCATGATGCGCCAGGACAACTTCATCGTCCCCAGCCTCGGCCTCCTGGTCAGCTGGACCGGCGTCACGGTTCCCGGTGGCGCGGTGAGCTTTCCCCACGACGTCCTGCGCGGCCTCACCACGGCCTTCCGCACCCCCACCCTCCCCGACCCCGGCCCCTACATCCAGCGCCCGGAAGCCGCCATCACCGACCCCATGTTCATGAACCCGGACGCCACCCTCGCCGCCCTGGGCCTGGGCCCGATGGCCTACCCGGGCTGCGGCCTGCTGGAATGCCTCGGCAAACCGCTGTACCCGCCGTTCGGTGACTGGCCGCCGGGCTGCTTCATCCTCGGCTGCACCGGGGTCGACCCCGCGACCCCGGGCATCCGCTGACCTGTTGAGGGCGTCGGATCAGAAGCCGATCTCCACTTCGGTTCGATCCCGGCGGGTGTACAGGTCCCAATAGTGTTCGCCCAGTTCGCTACTGGTCATGCGCGGGATGCTGACGCCGGGCGGCGCCACCTCGGGGTGCTCGTCGACCATGCGCTCCGCCTCGCTGTCGCCGATCAGCACGCCGATGTTCATCAGCCCGACGTGCACGCCGGTGCCGTGCAATTCCTCGGCCAGTTGCAGCACGTAGGCCCGCTGCGCGGCCAGGGCCACACCGAAATTGGCCAGATAGGGCAGTACGCCGTGCGCGGGCGAGCCCGAGGAGAACAGCAGGGCGCCGGTGCCCCGCTCGAGCATGGCGGGCAGTAGGGCGCGGGTCATCAGGATGGGGGAGTGCAGCTTCAGGGTCATGGGAACGCGCAGGGCCGCGAGGTCCACGGCGCGGGTGGAGGGTGAGCGGTCGGTCATTCCGGCGGCCGCGCCGTGCAGTGCGACGTCGATGTCGCCGAAGGTCCGCCGAATGGTGGCGATGGCCGCGTCGAGCTGGTCCGCGGCGGTGACGTCGGCGGGGAAGGCCTGAGCCTCGATGCCCTCGGCTTTCAGGTCGGTCACGTGCCGATCGGCCTTGTCGGGGCCGCGGCCGATCACGGCCACCCGGAACCCCTCTCGCCCGAAGCGCCGCGCGACGCCCATGCCGAGGCCGGGGCCGAAACCGAAGATCGCGATGGTCTTGCTCATGCTCGCTCCTCGCTAAGTTGAGCAATGGTTCAAGTTACAGCGACGATGCTAGCATTAAGTTGAACCCATGCTCAACATAAATCGTGACCCCGATTTGTAGGATCGGCGCATGCCCGCCCAGAAACCGCTCCGCCTCGACGCCCGCCGCAATCGCGACGCGCTGGTGACCGCGGCGCGTGAGGTTTTCGCCGAACGCGGGCTCGACGCGCCCCTCAAGGAGATCGCCGCCCGCGCGGGCGTGGCCATCGGCACCCTCTACAACCGCTTCCCCGCGCGCGACGACCTGATCGCGGCCGCGGTCGAGGACCGCATCGAGGCGGGCGGGCGCATCGCGGAAACCGCTCTGGCCGTGGATGATCCGTGGGATTCGTTCGTGTACCTGGTCGAGAAGATCTGTGAGCTACAGGCTCACGACCGCTTGCTCAACGAGCTCGCGCTGCGTGCCGCGCCCAGTCCGGAGATCGCCGCCCAGCGCGATCGCGGCCACGCCGTCATGCGTGAAATCATCACGCGCGCACAGGATGCCGGGGTGCTGCGGGCGGACTGGGCGCTCGAGGACATCGCCTTCATCACCTGGTCGCACACGCGGGTGGTCGAGCAGACCGCGGGCATCGCCCCCGAGGCGTGGCGGCGCAATCTGGCGCTGATCCTGGACGGACTACGGGCGGAAGCCGCTCACCCGCTGCCGGTTCCGCCGATCAGCGAGGACCAGTTGAACCGCTCACTGCTCGCAGACCCGGACCGCGACTGAGGGGCGAACACCGCCCCGGAGAAACGGTGGAATCGGCTCCGGTTACCGTCGGAGTGGTAGTCGTTCGCTCGTATCTGTTGGAGGTTGTGAAAATGGCTGGGATTCCCGCGGTACCGACGTCGCTGCTCGCGGCCGGTGGACTCACCGGCGGCTTCGCGCTCGCCCAGGCCACCAAGAAGCGGCAACTCGGCGGGGCGGTGTTCGCGGCAGGAACCGCGGCCGCGTTCCCGCGGTGGCGCAAGACCGTCGGCACCGGTGGCGCGGCCGCGCTGACCGGGCTCGCCATCGGCGCGATGGGCGCCTCGCACCCGCTGGCCAAGAAGATCGGCGCGTGGCCGTCGGTGGCCGTGGTGTCGAGTGTGGTCGCCGTGGCCGCGTGGGCCGCGGTGGATCGTCGCGCCTGATTCATCCGCCGGTCCTCCGGTGTGTTTCGGACCGTAAGGTTCGATCGCGTGCCGGGGGACCGTCCGCGCAATACCGTGGAGTATGCGCACTTTCGTTCACTTACTGCTGTTCGCCGCCGCCGTCGCGGTGGCGGTCGGGGTCTTCGGTCCGCTCATCGGCACGGTCGACGCGCGGAATGTTCAGTTCACCGACCTGCGTAACGGCTTCGAGCAAGGTCGGACCATGGGTCAGATCGGGGCGCAGTCGGGGAGCTTCGTCACCTCGCTGGCCATCGGACTGCTCGGGGTGGCGGCGGTGGTGCTGGTGGCCGCGCTGACCGGGTCCCGCATCGTGGGCTGGATCGGCGTGCTGGCCGGACTGGCCGGACTCGGCGTCCTGGGCTGGCGGCTCGACCAGCGCTTCGACCACGAACTCCGCACCGACTACCGGCATCTGCTCTCCGGCACCTGGGGGCTGTACCTGGTCGCCGGGGGACTGCTGCTGTCCCTGCTGCTCCTGCTCGTCCCGCGCGAACGCCGGCTGCCGCCGCCGCCGGGATTCTGAGCTCGAGATCCACCATTGGCCCAATAGAGTCGATTCATGCCCGGTACACCCGCGGGGGCCAGTCCGCACACGCTCGCCGACATCCTGCCCTCCGTCGCCGCCTCCTTCGGACTCGATCAGCCGAATCCGCTGGCCATCGCACCCAATCGGGACGTCGTGGTCCTGCTCATCGACGGCCTCGGCGCGGAACTGCTGGCCCGCCACCGCGACCTCGCGCCCACCCTCGCCGCCCACGTCCGCACCACGCTCACCGCGGGCTTTCCGGCCACCACCTCGACCAGCCTGACCAGCCTCGCGCTCGGCGCGCCCTGCGCCACCCACGGCATCATCGGTTACAGCTTCGCGCTGCCCGACGGCGACGGAGTGCGGCTGTTGAACTCGCTGCGCTGGACCCTCGACAGCGCCACCGGCGACACCGCCGTCGAGGCCTACCCGCCGGAATCGGTGCAGCCGCAGGCCAGCCGGCTCGAGGACCTGGCCGCCCACGGGATCGAACCGCACTACGTGATTCCCGGCTACCAGCGCGCCTCGGGACTGACCCGCGCCGCCTTCCGCGCCCCGGGCACCCTGCACCCGGCCTCGAACCTCGACGATCTGCGCGCCGGAATCCTCACTGTCGCACAACATTCCGGGACGGCGTCGCGGTTCGCGTACGCCTACTTCGCCGACCTCGACGCCAACGGGCACCTGTACGGCCCCGAATCGCCGCAGTGGCTGGCGGTGCTGGCCGAGATCGACGCCGCGGTCGCCGACCTGCTCGCGGACCTGCCGTCCAGCTGCACACTGCTGATCACCGGCGATCACGGAATGATCCACGTGGACAATGCCATCGACCTCGACGCGCTCCCCGCCCTGCACCGGGGCGTCCGCCTGATCGGCGGCGAGGCGCGGGTGCGGCACGTCTATCTCGAACACCCCCATGCCCTCGCCGATGTCCGCGCGGCCTGGACCGGGGAACTGTCGCCGCACGCCACCGTCGTCTCCCGCGAACAAGCCCTCGACGAGCACTGGTTCGGGCCGACCCCGCCGACACCTGTGATCGCCCACCGCATCGGCGATCTCATCGCCGTGGCCGAGAATCAGGCGGCACTGATCCGGCCCGCCCTCGAACCCCTGGAATCCGCTCTACTGGGCCACCACGGGGCCCGCACCTCCGCCGAACAGCTCGTCCCGCTGATCGCGAACCTCTGAATCAGGTTCGCAGCAGCGCGTTCTGGACCTTGCGCAGGCGGTCCACGTCACCGCGGAAACCGGCCACGGCGTCGTTGTAGAGGAACGCCTCCCACAGCCGGACCAGGGCGTAGGCGAGGGTGTCCGGTTCGATCGGCGGCTGGTAGCCCTCCGATTGCGCGCGCTCGATGTGCCGCTCGACGATGCTCACCGCGCTCTGGTGCACGGTCCCGTCACCGCGCGTGATCAAGCGCAGGGCGGCGGTGGACTCGTTGTCGAAGTAGGCGCGCAGCGCGTCATTGGCGACCAGCAGGTCGATGGTCCGGTCCAGCACGGCGGCGAGCCGCTCGCCGCCGGTGCCGCGGGTGCGGCGGTCGGCCAGAGCCACCACCTTCTCCAGTTGCCGCGCCACGGCCGCGCCGAGCAGGCCGTCGCGGGAGCCGAACCAGCGGTAGATACTCGCGCGCCCCACCCCGAGCTGCGCGGCAATGGCATTGACGTCCAGCCGTTTTCCCTCCAGGAACACGGCGATGGACGCCTCGAGCACATCGTCCCGACTCGCCGACGCCGGTCGGCCCGGCGCTCTCGTTCCCTCCGCTCGTGTCACGCGGACAGCTTAGGAGCCAGGAACTCCGACAGCGTGCGCGCGGTCGCCGCGCGTCCCAGGATGAGCGCCGTCCGCAGCACCTCGGGGTCACGATCGATGCGGCCGATATCGGGTGCGTCGCGCGGCGGGCGGATCTGCAGCACGGCCGGGTCGGAGGCGAAATCGCGCTCGTCGCTGTGATGTCGCTCGACCCGTGCCAGCCACGGCTCGACGGTCCCGGGCGCGTGCCGCGACAGGAAACGCGCCACCACCCGCGACTCCACCGTCGACGGGGGCCGCATGGCCTCGTCGTCCCGGCGTGTACGCAGCACCAGCACCCGGGTCGCGCCCTGCGCCAACGCCGTTCGCACCGGCACGGATTCCGACAGCCCCGCGTCCACGAAACGCCGCGCTCCGATCCGCACCGGCCGCCCCGCCAGGATCGGCAGGCAGGTCGAGGCCCGCAACGCCGTCTGCACCGAGCGCACATCGCTGAGTTCCGGATGCAGGTCGACGGCCGCGCCGGTGTCGGCGTCGGTGGCGATGGGGTGGAAGGTGATGGCATTGGCCAGGATCGCCGGGAAATCCATGGGCACGATCCGCTCGTACACGGTGTGCACCAGATAGTCGGTGTCCACCACCTTGCCGCCGCGCAGCGCCCGCGCCGGACTGATCACACGGTTGATCACCTCGGGATTCCAGGCCCGCCTCGAATCCACCGCCCGCCCGCACAGCAGCCAGGCCGCGTTCAACGCGCCCGCCGAAGCCCCGTACACCGCGTCGAAGCAGGACAGCACACCCAATTCCTCGATGGCCATGGCCATTCCGTGCGAGTAGGCCCCGCGCGAGGAGCCGCCCTCGATGACGAGGGCGAGGCGATGGCGATCCGTACGGCGACCGGGGGCGCTGTCCTCGCGGTGCCGGCGTGCGATGAGTTCGCCGACACCGAGGTCGTGATCGGACAAGGGTGCTCCTTTCGAGGGGCCGGTCGACCGTCGAGTATACGACCCTATTTGAGACACGGCTATCTCTGTGTATCATTTCCGCCGATGGCGTGGGTAACCACGAAACTGGAGGTCAACGCATGCAACTAGCGCTCACCGACGACGAGCTCGCCTTCCGCGACGAGCTGCGCACGTTCTTTCGGAGCGAAATCCCGGCCGACATCCGCAACCGGCATCGGCACGGACAGGAACTGTCCAAGGACGACCTCGTCACCACCCAGCGCATCCTCAACGCGCACGGGCTCGCCACCCCGAACTGGCCGGTGGCCTGGGGCGGCAAGGACTGGTCCCCGATCCAGCGGCACCTGTGGCACGAGGAGATGCAGCTCGCCTCGGTGCCGGAACCGCTCACCTTCAACACCAATATGATCGGGCCGGTCATCGCGCACTTCGGCTCCGAGGAACTCAAGGCGCGGTTCCTGCCCGCCACCGCCAACCTCGACATCTGGTGGTGCCAAGGGTTCTCCGAACCCGAAGCCGGCTCCGACCTCGCCTCCCTGCGCACAGTCGCCGTGCGCGACGGCGACAGCTACGTGATCAACGGCCAGAAGACCTGGACCACCGGCGCGCAGTTCGCCGACTGGATCTTCTGCCTGGCCCGCACCGACCCCGACGCCCCCAAGAAGCAGGCGGGCATCTCCATGTTCCTGTTCCCGCTCGACACCCCGGGCGTGACCGTGCGGCCCATCAAGCTCATCGACGGCGGCCACGAGGTCAACGAGGTGTTCCTGGAGAACGTCCGGGTGCCGGCCGACCAGCTCGTCGGCGAGGAGAACCAGGGCTGGACCTACGCCAAATTCCTGCTCGGCAACGAACGCACCGGCATCGCCGCCGTCGGCCAGACGAAGGTCCGGCTGTGGCTCGCCAAGGAACACGCCAAGCAGACCCGCCTCGGCGACCGCACCCTGCTCGACGATCCGCTGTTCGCCACCCGCCTCGCCGAACTCGAAAACGAGCTGCTGGCACTGGAACTCGTGCAACTGCGCGTCGCGGCCGGATCCGCCGACGGCAAACCGAACCCGGTGTCGTCCATTCTCAAACTGCGTGGCACCGAGCTCCAGCAGGCCGTCACCGAACTCCTCGTCGACATCGCCGGACCGGATTCGATTGCCCGCGAGGACGAGTCGAACGCCGACTGGGCGCGCCGCAGCACCGCCACCTATCTGAACTATCGCAAGACATCGATCTACGGAGGATCCAACGAGGTGCAGCGCGGCATCATCGCCTCGACGATCCTCGGACTGTGAGGCAGCACCATGGATTTCGATCTCACCCCCGAACAGGAAATGCTGCGCGACACCGTGCGGGACCTGCTCTCCCGCGGACGCGACACCGAACAATGGGCCACCTTCGCCGAAATCGGTCTGCTCGGCCTGACCTTCGATGAGGCAGACGGCGGCATGGGCGCCGGACCCATCGAAGCCATGCTGGTCATGACCGAGATCGGGCGCGCCCTGGCCACCGAACCGATCCTCGACTGCGCGCTGCTGCCCGGCGCGCTCATCTCGGCCGTCGGCAGCGACATCCAGCGCAAGGATCTGCTGCCCCGCGTTGCCGAAGGACAGCTGAAACTTGCTTTCGCCCATGGTGAGCCGGGTCTGCGCTGGCCAGCCACCGATACCGACACTCGCGCGGTTCCCGAAGGCGACGGGTGGCGTGTCACCGGACGCAAGCACCCGGTCACCTACGGTGACCAGGCGGACGTTCTGCTCGTCAGCGCTGCGCATGAAGACGGTGTCGGGCTGTTCCTGGTGACGCCCTCCGACCCGGGGGTGCGGTTGCGGCCGTACACCACCCACGACGGGCGGCACGGTGCGGACATCGAATTCGAGGGAGCTGGTGCGGAACTGCTCGGCGACGTGGCCGATGCCTCCGACGCCATTGGTGCCGCCATCGCCGCTGCCCAGGCCGTGTTGTGTGCCGAAGCGATCGGGGCGATGGAGGAGTCGCTGCGGCTGACGGCCGAGTATCTGAAGACTCGTAAGCAGTTCGGGGTGCCGCTGCGTACGTTCCAGACGCTGACTCAGCGGGCTGCCGACATGTATGTGTCGCTGGAGTTGGCGCGTGGGATGAGCATGTATGCGTCCATGTCGCTGGCCGATGGGGTGGTCGATCCGATGGTTGTTTCCCGGGCCAAGTTGCGAATCGGGCGGTCTGCCAAGCACATCGGGCAGGAGGCGATTCAGATGCACGGTGGGATCGGGATGACTGACGAGTATCCGGTTGGGCACTACACCGCGCGGTTGAACGCTATCGAGCACACGCTTGGGGATTCCTCCGACCACCTGCGGTTCCTCGGCGGTCATGTGGCTGACTATCAGATGGTCGAGATCTAGGGCTTGAAAGCCAAGAGATAAGAGATCAAAAGATAAAAGACGCCTGGAGAAGGAAGAGAGGTGGCCGAGCTTGCGAGGCCCCTCACCTACCAGCCTCCTCGGGTTGGGACAGGAGAAGGAAGGAGGGGTGGCCGAGTTTACGAGGCCCCTCACCTTTCGGGGCCGAATACGGCTCGGCCGTGCAGCATCCCGTCATAGGGGAGATGCGCGGGGAGGTCTCTGTCGTGTTGTCTCGAGAAGGTGATGCGTGCGGTCCCTGGGCTGGGATCGGCGGGTTACGGATCCCAGCCCGGCGTCAGCCCCAGTGCGGCAGGGCAGGCGAGGCGACCACGCTCCATGTAGTTTTGCGCACGCCAGCAGGACACGAGCAGCACGGGTTTCACGCTGCCCGTGAGCGCCACGTTCGGCAACTGGAATCGATGGCAGCCGCGATCGCCTGCCCCACGTGATGACGATCATTCACCCGCGGGGTGCCGGTCGGGTCAACACTCTTCGGCGCGATCCACCCGGTCCGGCCGGGGTGGGGTGAGTGTTTACCCATCACAACGGTTTTCCACCCATCGGGCCCATCGTTGATCAACGCGTGGCAGTGATCGCACGCCAACGTGAGGTTGTGGATGTCGGTGGGTCCGCCCTTGGCCCAGTCGGTGATGTGGTGGGCGGCGCACATATTGGCGGGTTGTTCACACCCGGGGCGGGTGCATCCCTTGTCACGAGCGAGGAGCGCCAATCGCTGGGCGCGGTTGGCGGTGCGGCGGGAACGGCGCAAGTACAGCGGCATCCCGTTCCCGTCGAGGACCGCGATCACCGGGCGGGTGCCTTCGGCCATCTTCAGGGCCTCGTTGATGGAGATCTGCGTGCCGGAGGCGGTGGTGGCGACCCCGGTCCCGTTCTCGAGGTCGGTCAGGCTCATGGTGAGCACGACCTCGACCGGCAGGCCACGGTGCATGCCCAGGGTCCGCATGTTCACACCGGGCTGCACCAGGGCGAGCAGCGCGTCGTGGGTCCGCTGCCCGGCATCGCGACGGTCACGACGCGCAGCAGCATCGAGCACGCTGTCGGCAATGAACCCACCGGTGGCGGAGGGGCTTTCCGGGTCCTCGACATTGCACATGCCGGGCCGGGCGAGCTTGGCGAACACCGCATCCAGGCAGGCACGCAGCTCGGGGGTGATCCACCCCTCGATCCGGGTCATCCCGTCCACACCCGGGCGGCACAGCGTGATGCCACGACGGCGACGACGGTCAGCGTCGGAGACAACCTTCCCATCGGGATCCAACCGGGCGAGGATGTCGCGCCCGATCTTCAACAGATCATCGGGCCACCCGCTACGGGAGTAGTCGACAAGGATCTGTTCGGCCTCGGCCCGCGCCTCGGCGGGTACGTCGAGGGGCAGGTGGTTCATCACATCCATGATGTGACGCACGTGATCACGCGAGATCTCTCCTGCAGCAAACGCTTCGGCAGTCACCGGCAAAACCGGCGGAGCCACGTGCCCGGTCTGTTGCACGAATTCCCCGCAGTGGTGGGTGATCTTCACCCGCACCGACGCGTCGTAACGGGAGAGCCCGAGGGTGTGGCGCAGGAAAGGCACCATCCTCCCCGCACCGCTACGTGAATGCAGCGAACGCTCTCCCGCTTCGATGATCAGGTTCGTATCCAACGCAGCGAGCTGACGCTTGCAGGTTTCAATCTTCTGCATCAACGTCACGATGTCTTCGTCGGAGAACCCCGACATATTTCCGCCTTGCATAGATTCCGATAGGGTCGAAACCGCGGCCGCCAGTTCAGCGATACCGCAGTCGTCGAGTGTCACCCCATTCGAATCCATACCTCAATTTTACGCCTGCGAGATTGCGTAGGGAACCCGAAATGTCCAGTATCACTACGTATTTCAGAATATGTTGATCAAATAGTTTGCCTCACAATCGTATTAGAGTCTGCATTCTCTTGGCGGGAATTACGCCGCGTGCGTCGAGGCCACCACATGCGTTCACCCAGATCGATCACAAGCGCCGGCACCAACACCGTCCGCACCACGAAGGTGTCCAGCAGCACGCCGAATGCGACCGCGAACCCGATCTCCGCCGCGAAAACCAAAGGCAGCGTGAGCAATGCCGCGAACGTCCCGGCCAGCACGACACCTGCCGCGGTGATCGTCCCACTGGTGGTGCGCACCGCGATCACCGTTGCCATGGCGGTGTCATGGTTCGCGGTCTCCTCGCGGATCCTGGCCATCAAGAAGATGCTGTAGTCGATTCCCAGGCTGATGAGAAACACGAAGGCCCACAGCGGGAATGACGGATCAGCTCCCGCGAAACCGAGCACCTTGTCGAACACCAGCGCGCTGACGCCGAGAGCTGCGGCCAGCGACAGGACGACCGTGGCCAGAACCACCGCGGGGGCCACCAAGGCTCGGAGCAGCAGCGCCATGATCACCAAGACGACGGACAACACCAGGGGCACAACCAGATTGCGATCGTGGCGTGCGGATTCGAGGGTATCGAGCGCGACGGCGCTACTGCCGCCGACCATGGCATCAGGCACCGCGTGCACCGAGGAACGGAGACGTTCGACGGTCGCGAACGCCGCGTCGCTACCGGTGACATCAGCCGTCGTCACCTCCAAGTAGGCGAGGCCATCCGCGCGTACGGGAGCCGACACCGACACGACACCGGGAACCCCCGAAGCCAGGTCCCGCAAGCGAGCCGCATCCGTTGCCGGTCCGATGATCTGCACCGGGTCGCCCGATCCGCCCGGGAAATGTTCGAGCAGAACCTGTTCGCCGACCACGGCGTCAGGGCGGTTTCGAAAGGTGTCCTGCGCCTGCAGTCCGGAGGCGTGCAGTCCGAATAACCCCAAGGAGAGGAATGCCAGCACCACTGCGGTGACCTGCCAGACCCTTCGCGGGCGGGAGGTGATCAAGCGTTCGAGGCGATTCCCTCGACGGCTTCCGGCCGGTTCGGTATCGCCGAAACGCGGTGCGGCGGGCCAGAATATCCACCGTCCGCACAGCACGAGCAGGGCCGGGTACAGGGTGGTGAGCACCGCGAAGCTGACCAGAACACCCGTCGCCATCACCGGGCCCAGGCTCTTCGTCGAGTTCAGGTCGGCCACCACCAGGCACAACAGGCTCAGGGCGACGGTGATCGCACTCGCGGCGATCGCGGGCCCGGCGCGACGGATGGCCGTGGCCATGGCCGCGTGACGATTCTCCGTGCGCCGCAACTCCTCTCGATAGCGCGCCGTGAGCAGCAGCGCGTAGTCCGTGCCAGCGCCGAAGACCAGGACGGTCAGCAGGAATTCCGTGTCACTGTTGACCGTCAGACCCGCGTGCGCCGCCAGGAGGTAGATCAGCCCCTGCGCGACCGTCAGGGCCACGCCCACGCACACCAGCGGCAGCAGCCACAGCACCGGACTGCGGTAGGTGACCAGCAAGATCGCAATGACGATCGCGATGGTCACGTACAACAGTGTCGAGTTCACCGCGGAGAACGCGTCCGCCGAATCGGCCCCGTAACCCGCCGGCCCGGTGACGTGCACGCTCATCCCCGCATCGGCGACGATGTCGCGGATCGATCGCACCGTCGGCAGGGCGTCCGTGACCCCCTTGACGCCCACCGAGATCGGAACCACGACTTGGATCGCCTTGCCGTCCTCCGACTCCACCGGCTCCGGGACCGGACCATGCACCTGTGGCAGCGTCGCGAACCGCCGAGCGTCCGACTCCGCTCGCGCCCGCGCAGTCGAGTTCGACACCGCGTCGCCCCGCTCGTAGACCACCACCGCCGGGTACACATCGGACCCGATGAACTTCCCGGTCAGCTCGGAAACCTTCGTCGACTCGGCACTCGTCGGCAGCCAGGTGGTGGCGTCGTTCTTCTCCGCCCCGCCGAGCTTGCCCGCAAGGCCACCGGTGGCGACGAGCGCGGCCACCCAGAAGACGATGGCGGCCAGTGCAATTCGCCGCAAGAGCGGAGCAGACAGGAGGGATCGCACGGTTACTCGCCCTCCACCGGAACGTCACGGGTGAGCTGATCGATCCGCTCGATGCGTCCGTCGGGGGACAGGCGGCCGATCATGCACACTTCGGTGGCGGTCGGGCCGGTCGTGCGCAGGGTCGCGAACATCGTGTAATGGGCCGCGATGCTGTCACCGGACAGCAAGGCTCGATGGATGCGGACCCGGACGGATTCGGCGTTCTTGCGAGCCGGGCGGGCGTGGGCGATCAAGGACTGACGGTTCAGATGGAGGCCGTCATTGCGATAGTCGATCTCGGGGGCGAACCAGCGGTCGACCACCGTGGACGGGTCGTCGGCGCTGAACGCCATGTCGTGCGGATAGGTGGTGAGGAACTCGTGCAGATCGGTGTCGTTTCGCATGCGGCCCACACTGCGGGGCGGCGCTCACAGCGAGTTCACATCGCGCTCACACGCATTCACTCGGAACTCACATCAATCGTGCTGCGTGTGAACATCAGGGGTTCGAGCTGATCTCGCTCGCCGTCCGGAGACAGGCTTCGACCGCAGCGAGCGCCTCGTCGCGCGTGAGCACCCGGGCCCGTTCGTAAGCGGCAGTCGCGCGATCCTCGCCGAGGGCGGCTGCCAATTCCGTTCGGAGCGCCACGATGTCGGGATAGCGGGCATCCGGGGCACCGCGCAAGGCGTGCCCGGCGCCCAGCGCCTCGGCCGATGCTGCGGCGGCCCCGGCCGCGAAGCACACCCGCGCGACGCCGACCGCCACCTCGGCGGCCAACGGCAGGTCGCGGACGGCCACGGCATTTGCCCACGCGTCGGCGCAGTGGGTGGCGGCGGCCGCCGTCCGGCCCTCGGCCGCACGCAGCAAGCCCATTCGCAGCCCGAACATCGCACGGTACGAACGGTCCTCGCTCACGGCCCGCCCGAGATCGGACTCGACCCGCCGCATGCAGCGCGCCGATTCGGCCAGATCCCCATCGAAGCGGGCGACATCCGCCGCGAGCAGCTGGGTCATGACGGTGTCCCCGGCGGACAAGGATTCCGCGGCCAGCGCACCCAGATCGGTCCGCGCGGCCTCCACTTCGCCCGAATGCAAACGGATCATCACCAGCCACACCCGCAGTGCGACCGGCCTGCCCAGCTCCTCCGCCGCGACCAGCGCCGACGCCATCGCCTCCTCGGCCCCGCCGAAATCCCCGAGCGCGGCCCGCGTGAACGCCAGATACGTCAACGCGGTGGACCAGCCCCACCGCTCCCCGGCCTCCTCGAAACACTCCGCCGCCATCCGCAGATCCGCATCCAACCGCGCCACCCCGGACTCGTTCGCGTGCAGGAACGACCGCACCAACCAGAACATCCCCCGAGTCCACGCATCGGAATGTCCCAGCCACGGCTCCACCACCTCCAGCCCCACCTCGACTCGTTCGCCCGCCAACTCCACCAGCGCCCGAGCCAACTCCGCGGCCCCGTCCCCTGCCACCGAACCGGCCGAGCCCGAAGCTGATTCGCCTGTCCAGCGGCGGACGTGGTCGGCGGCCGCGGTGAGCTCGGTGGCTCGAGCGGCGAGCAGGGAATGCAGGGCGAAGGCCGCGGCCAGCGGGGGATGCGGGTGGGTGGTCGGGAGTTCGAGGATCGGGCGGAGGAGGCGGACCGCGTCGGTGTGATCGGCGTGGAGAGCCCAATACATGCCGAGGGCCGAGCCCAGGCGGGACGCGGTGTCGGTGTCGGCCGACTCCTGGGCGAAGCGGAGGGCGGCGATCAGGTGATCGTGGTGGGCGTCGAGGAGCCGGAGCCAGGGGAGTTGGGTGCGGCCGCGCAGGTGCGGGTGGGCGGCTTCGGCGAGGGCCAGGTGGTAGGCGGCGTGGGCGGATCTGGTCGCGTCCAGTTCGCCTCGGGCCGCGAGGTGCTCGCGACCGTAGGCGCGGACCGACTCGAGCATTCGGTAGCGCGGTTGCGGCGTGGGGAGGGCAGGGTCGGCGACCAGGACATCGACGAGTTGCACCAGTGATTTGTCCAGCAGCGCTTCGATGTCGGCCGTGGCCACACCGAGCCCCTCGGCGGCAGCCGGGGTGAAGGGCGCGGGAAAGACCGACAGGCGGGCGAGGGCGGTGCGCTCCTCCTCGATGAGCAGCTCCCAATCCCAATCCAATACGGCCCGCAGCGTGCGGTGGCGGGGGAGCGCGGTGCGGCTTCCGCTCGCCAGCACGGTGAATCGATCATCCAGCCGGTCACGAAGCACCGGCAGCGGCATGACCCGCAGCTTCGCGGCCGCGAGCTCCAACGCCAGCGGCAACCCGTCCAGGTGACGACAGATCTCGGCGACCGCCGCGAGCACACCCTCCGTCGGCGCGAGATCAGCGCGGACCGCGACAGCGCGATCCAGGAACAGCCGAACTGACGGAAAATCCGCGACATCAACCGAATCAGCCGGCGGCACCGCCAATGGCGCGGTCTCCCACAGCGTTTCCCCACCGATCCCCAGCGGCTGACGACTCGTCGCGAGGATCCGCAGCCCCGGCACCCGCCCGAGCAGGTCCTCCACGAAGCAGGCCACCCCGTCGACGAGATGCTCGCAGTTGTCCAGCACCAGCAGCATCGGCGCGGTCGGCAACCCCTCGGCCAGCAGCCCCACCGGATCACCCCCGGAAGGCTCCGCCGTCCGCGACAACACCACCCCCAGCGCCCCCGCCACCGCCTGCGGCAGATCCGAGGAATCACTCACCGCCGCCAATTCCACCAACCCGACGCCGCCCGCGATTTGCCCGCCCAGTTCCGTCGCCACGGCCACCGCGAGCCGCGTCTTCCCGGCGCCACCCGGCCCCACCAATGTGACCAGCCGCGAATCTCCGACCCGCTTCACCACCTCGGTCAGGTCGTGCTCTCGCCCGATGAAGCTCGTCAGCGGAACCCGGAGCCGCGCAGCCGGACTCGCGACAGTGGTGTGGGTCGGCAGTTCACCTCGGAGGAGTTTCAGGTGCAGGTCCGCAAGCTCGGGGCTGGGGTCCACGCCGAGCTCGGTGGCGAGCAGGGTTCGGTAGTGGTCGTACGAAGTCAGGGCATCGGGTGTGCGGCCGGCGGCGTGGAGGGCCTGAATGTGGAGCAGACGGGGGCGTTCGCGGAGGGGGTGGGCGGTGAGGAGGCCGGTCAGCTCGGTGATGAGGAGGGGATCGCCGGGACGGATGGAGAGTTCGGCGGCCAGCGCTGATTCGGTGGCGGTCAGGCGGAGCTCGTCGAGGTGGGTGGCGGCCGCGGCGGCGAAGGGCAGGGTCGAGACGTCGGAGAGAGCGGGGCCGCGCCAGAGGGAGAGGGCTTCACGCAGTTGGGGAATGGCGGCCCGGTCGCCGCGGTCGAGACCCAGAATGCCGCCGCGGACCAGGCGCTCGAAACGGTAGGCGTCGACCGAGAGGGCCGCGATGTCGAGGACGTAGCCGCCCGCGGCCGCGCGGAGCGGGACGTCGGCGGGCAGGGTGCGGCGGAGGCGGGAAACCAGCTCGTGCAGTGCGTGTTCGGGGCGCTTGGGCGCCGCTTCGGGCCACAGGTCGTCGACCAGGGTGAGGACGCTCACCGGGCGGCCAGGGTCGAGGGCGAGGCGAATCAGCAGGGCGCGCAGGCGGGTTCCCGGGATGGGGACGGGCCGGGCGTCGTCCAGTACTTCCAGCGGGCCCAGGATGGCGATGCGCACTCCGCGAGTGTGGCACGGCGGCACGTTCGGCTCGGATATTCGCTCGACCCCCCGAGCGGTCCGGTGGCGTGCGCCGGCAGCGGTGTGATCAGCCGCAGTTGGCGCTGGACAGGACGCGGGTTCGCTGGCGGCCTTCCTCCTCGGCGCAGGCGGTGGCGAGGGCACGACGGCGGTTGCTGCGGACCGCGGCGCTGAAGAGCTGGTATTCGGCCGAGGGGACGCACACCTCCCGGTACGGATGTCGCTGGCCGACGCGGCGCTGTGGGCCGGGGATGACCACGCCGCGGCGTGGGTCGGGCCCGGCCTCCTGATCTCGCACCCACGACTTCAGGATGTGCGAATCGATACTGGGCAGGAATTCCACCGCACGATCCCATTCCAGGCCCTCCACCTGCATCGGATCGGCGACCGCGGTGACGACGACAGCGTATGCCGCACCGACGGAGTTGTCCGCCATTGGATCTACCCCCTTGTTCATGCTCGAGATCTCCGGCGTTGCGCGGGGAATGTTCAGGATACTTCGAAAGATCTTGCACTACTGAGTGTTTCGCTGTACCCGCAAGTGGATTGCGGGTACTGGCCAGTCCTCGGCTCCGGAACAGGGCAGGTGTCGCCGGAATTCGGGACCCGTGGCGGGGGTGACCGCGAGGCGTTCGCAGTGGCACGAATCACGCCTCCGTCGCGCCCAGGAATACCCCATCCACCCGCTATGTTCAACTGGTTGCCATATCCACCAAATGTGGACGCGACCCGAGGAGGACCCGTGCAGTTCGGAATTTTCAGCGTCGGCGACGTGACGATGGACCCCACCACCGGCCGGACGCCCAGCGAGGCCGAGCGCATCCAGGCCATGGTCCAGATCGCCCTGAAGGCCGAGGAGGTCGGACTCGACGTGTTCGCCACCGGCGAGCACCACAACCCGCCCTTCGTGCCCTCCTCGCCGACCACCATGCTCGGCTATGTCGCCGCCAAGACCGACAAGCTGGTGCTGTCCACCGCGACCACCCTGATCACCACCAACGATCCGGTGAAGATCGCCGAGGACTTCGCCATGCTGCAGCACCTGGCCGGCGGCCGCGTCGACCTCATGATGGGCCGCGGCAACACCGGACCCGTCTACCCGTGGTTCGGCAAGGACATCCGCGACGGGCTGCCGCTCGCCATCGAGAACTACCACCTGCTGCGCCGCCTGTGGCGCGAACAGCGCGTGGACTGGGAAGGCAAGTTCCGCACCCCGCTGCAGGGCTACACCTCCACCCCCGCGCCCCTGGACGGCACCCCGCCGTTCGTGTGGCACGGCTCCATCCGTTCGCCCGAGATCGCCGAGCAGGCCGCCTATTACGGTGACGGCTTCTTCCACAACAACATCTTCTGGGACATGCAGCACACCAAGCAGATGGTGACCCTGTACCGCCGCCGCTTCGAGCACTACGGCCACGGCGCGGCCGAACAGGCCATCGTCGGACTCGGCGGCCAGGTGTTCATGGCCGAGACCGAGGCCGAGGCCAAGAAGATCTTCCGGCCCTACTTCGACAACGCGCCCGTCTACGGACACGGCCCGTCGCTGGAGGACTTCACCGAACTGACCCCGCTCACCGTCGGCACCCCCGAACAGGTCATCGAACGCACCCTGGGCTTCGCCGACAATGTCGGCGACTACCAGCGCCAGCTGTTCCTGATGGACCACGCCGGCCTGCCGTTGGACATGGTGCTGCAGCAGATCGAGATCCTCGGCAAGGAGGTGGTCCCGGTGCTGCGCAAGGAGTTCGAGGCCCGCCGCCCCGCCGGCGTGCCCAGCGATCCGCCCACCCACGCGTCGCTGGTCGCCGCCGGCCCCGACGCCCCGCACCACCTGGTCGAGCCCGCCCGCGAGCACGTGCTCGCCGAAAAGAACTGAGGCCGAGCATGAGTCGCACACTGGTAGTCCTGACCGCCGGGCTCTCGCAGCCCTCCTCCACCCGGCTGCTCGCCGACCAGCTCGCCGCCGCGGTCGCCGCGGCGGTGGGCGGGCGCGGGGAGAGCCTCGACATCGAGGTGATCGAACTACGGGAACTGGCAGGCGATCTCGCCACCACCCTGACCACCGGCGGGCTGCCCACGCCCGCCGTGGCCGCGGCCCGGCAGAAAGTCTCCGACGCCGACGGGATCATCGCGGTCACCCCGGTGTTCACCGCCAGCTACAGCGGGCTGTTCAAGATGTTCATCGACGTCCTGGACACCGACTCGCTCAACGGCATGCCGGTGCTGATCGCCGCCACCGCGGGCACCGCCCGGCATTCGCTGGTGCTCGATCACGCACTGCGGCCGCTGTTCAGCTACCTGCGGGCCGTGGTCGTCCCCACCGGCGTCTTCGCCGCCACCGAGGACTTCGGTTCCACCGGACTCGCCGAGCGGGTGCACCGGGCGGCGTCCGAACTCGCCCAGCAGATCGTCGCCGCACCCACCGCGGTGCAGGGCTTCCTGCAGGACGAGCCGGTCCGGCACCGCAGCTCCGGCAATGGCGTCGGCGCGGTCCGGCCGTTCGCCGAACTGCTCGCCGGGCACACCGGCGACGGGCGGTAACGCACTGATAGCTGAGTAGCATGAGCGGATGGCCCAGGACATACTTCCCGCCATCCCGCTCGACTCATGGCGGCCCACCAAGGAAACCCTGCACCGCTACGCCCAGATCGTCGGCAAGGTTGCCTTGGCCAAGGGCATTCGCCGCAACCACTGGTGGCACATGACCTACCGGCTCACCGCCCGCGGCTGGACCACCGTCCCCCTGGGCAGCGCCACCGACGGTCCGGTCTTCACCTGCTCCTTCGACTTCTTCGACCACGTGCTGCGGATCTGCAACGACCGCGGCACGCAGGAGGAGGTGCCGCTCACCGGCCAATCGGTGGCCAGCTTCTACGTCGAGACCCTGAACGCGCTGCGTAACCTCGACATCGACGTGGTGATCGCCCACCCCACCCCCTTCGACCTGCCCGACCACGGCCGCCCCTTCGACCAGGACGACCAGCACCACACCTACAACCCCGCCGCCGCGCAACGCGCCTTCCACGTGCAGAGCCAGGTCGGACGCATTCTGGAACAGTTCAGCGCCACGTACTCCGGCAAGATCAGCCCCGTCCAGATCTTCTGGCACACCTTCGATCTGGCCGTGCAGCGCTTCTCCGACCGCAAGATCCTCATGCCCGACACCGTCGACCCGGTCACCCGCGAGGCCTACTCGCGCGAGGTGATCAGCGCCGGATTCTGGTTCGGCGACGACAAGGTCCCGGCCCCCACCTTCTACTCCTACACCGCGCCCGAACCCACCGGGCTCAGCGACAAACCACTGCGACCCGACCAGGCCCGCTGGGTGGCGTCCGGCTCCGGGCACAGCGCCTACCTGTCCTACGACGACGTCCGCGCCACCGCCGACCCCGTCGCCACCGCGCTGGACTTCTTCCAATCCGCATATGAGTCCGGATCGAGTCTCGCGGGCTGGGACGCTGTCGGTCTGGCCTGCAACAATGGCATCACCGATCCGGTGCTCACCACGCCGCGGCTGGGTTGGCCGGAATAACCCGATGCCTCGAACCGTCTCTCACACATAGTGTCGAGTGGGAGACGCGGGAGAAAAGGGGTCCAGATGCGTGAGGAACGCGTACCGAATCCGACGCTGACCGCATACCGGGAAACCACCTTTGTCGCCGGGCCCAGCACCCGCGTCGGGCTGATGGGCGCCCTGGTCCTGGGCAGCGTGATTCTGGTCTGGGCCGCCGAACGAGCCTCCCGCGAGGGCGACGACCACGGCTGGTTCATCGCCGTCTCGGTCGCCGGGCTGTTCGTGGCGCGCGGGCTCTACCTGCGCCGGCCCATCACGCTGCCCCACCTCACCGGCGCGGCCATGACCCTGGTCGTCTCCAACTTCGCCTACCGCACCGAGCACCCCGGGGTCGGATTCGTGTTCCTCGCGGTCAGCGGCGCGATCATGGTGCTGCCGCAGGGCAGCAAGCCGCAACCCGAACAGCTACCCAGGGTGGCCGAACTGGTTCGGCGCAGCTCCCGGGACCCGCTCGCCCCGTTCGCGCTGCACTCGTCCAAGACCTACTTCTTCGACGACGCGGGCTCCGCGGCGCTGGCCTATCGGGCCCGGCTCGGCATCGCCGTCGTCTCCGGCGACCCGCTCGGCGATCCCGGGCGGTTCCCGGACCTGGTCACCGAGTTCTCGCTGTTCGCGGGCAGCCACGGCTGGCGCATCGCGGTGCTCGGGGCCAGTCCCGAGGTCAGCGAGCTGTGGCAGCGGCGGGCCGTCGACCACCGCGGGCTGCGCGCCATCTCGGTGGGCCGCGACGTGGTCATCGACGTCGACCACTTCGACCTGGTGGGCCGTAAGTTCCGCAATCTGCGCCAAGCCGTGAGCCGCACCAAGAACTACGGCGTCACCACCGAGATCCTGCCCGAGGTCGCGCTCACCGAACCGCAGCGCGAAACCCTGCTGTCCATCGTCGACGAATGGGGGACCGGCCGGCAGACCCGCGGCTTCTCCATGATCCTCGACCACCTGCTCGACGGACGGCACCCGGGCATGCTGGTGGTGATGGCCCGCGACGCCGACGGCCAGGTGGTCGGATTCCAGCGCTACGGGACCTCCGGCAATGGCCAGGACCTCAGCCTGGACGTGCCGTGGCGGCGGCGCGACGCACCCAACGGGCTCGACGAACGCATGATCGTGGACCTGGCGGACTACGCGCGCGACCGCGGGATCAAGCGAATCTCGCTGGCGTTCGCGGCGTTTCCGGAGATCTTCGCCGACAAGCACCGGTCGCGGACCATGCAGGCGGTGTATCTGGCGGTGCGCCTGGGGGATCCGCTGATCCGGCTGGAATCGTTGTACCGATTCCTGCGCAAGTTCAACGCTTTCGGCGATCAGCGGTACGTGCTGATCCGGTGGCGTGAGGTGTTGATCGCGGCGCTGGCACTGCTCTCCCTGGAGTTCGTGCCGCACCGCAAGCAGTACTGAGGGCCCCGGCCGTTCTCAGCTCAAGAAGTCGACCAGTGTCTTCGAGAACGCCGGGTCGGCGACGGCGGCGAGGTGGTCGCCCTTGACCACCACGCACTCCGCGTTCGGGAGTGCGGCCGCCAGGCGTTCGGGTTCGGCGGCCAGCGGGTCCGCATCGCCCGCCAGCACCAGCGCCGGAACGGTGATGCCGGAGAGGGATTGGATCGGGGCCTCGTTCAGGGAGGCGGCCACGGCCGCGATGGCCTCGCGGTCCGCGCCCAGCGCGTCGGCCAGCACGCGGAACATGCCCGGCAGCCCCTTGACCGCGGTGGCGTCGCCGGACATGGCGGACACGATGTCCTGCGCCGCGATCACCCGCCAGTCGATGCCGCCGCAGTCCACCACGCCCGACCCGATACCGCCGATCGCGAGCCGCTCCACCCGCTCGTCGGCGCCGGCCACCAGCAGCGCGATGATCCCGCCCATCGAGTAGCCGACCACCGCGACCCGCTCCAGGCCCAGGTGATCGAACAGCGCGCGCATGTCGTCGGCCATGGCCTGCCAGGAGTAGCGGGCCGGGTCGTGCGGCTTGTCCGAACGCCCGTGGCCGCGCGCGTCCAGCGAGATCACGTGGTGGCCGGCCCGTTCCAGCGCCGCGACCACGCCCAGGCTCATCCAGTTGGCATTGGTGTCGGCCACGATGCCGTGCTGCAGCACCACCGGGACGCCCTTGCCCTCCCACACGCGGTAGTTGAGTTCGAGCCCGTCCCAGGTGGTGAATTTCGCCATGGCCGCGATGCTAGCGGCCGGGTCACGACCTCCGATCGGCATTCCCGGCCACGAACCCGGCGTCAGCCCATCCGGGCCATGATCGCGCGCGGCAGCACCGGCAGCACCAGACCCAGTGCCCGCCACGGCCATTCGGGCACCGAGGCTCGCACGGTCTCCCGCTCGATGGCGGCGACCATCGAATGCACGCCCTTGTCCAGCGGCACAACCAGTTTCGCGTCCCCGGCCTTGTCGGACATGTCGGTGGCGATGAACCCCGGCTGCACGGTGGTGACCTTGATCGGGGTGCCGCGCAGCTCGATGGCCAGCCCCTCGCCCAGCGCGGTGACTCCCGCCTTGCTGGCCGCGTAGGCCGCCTTCTTGCCGGGCAGCCCGCGCACCGCGCTCATCGACGAGATGAGCACCAGGTGACCGGCGTTCTCGCGGCGGAAGATGCTCATGGCGGCTTCGGCCTGGGCCAGGGCGCTCACGAAATTCGTGGTGGCGGTGGCCAGATTGGCGTCGGCGCGGCCGGTGCCCAGGCGCGCGCCCTTGCCGATGCCGGCATTGACGATGATCCGGTCCAGCCCGCCGAGCTCCTCGCGCAACTCCTCGAACACCTTCGGGACGGCCGCGTGGTCGTCCACGTCCAGGCCGCGCACGGCGACCGTGATGCCCGGGTGCGCGGCCAGCAGCTCCGCGCGCAGCGCCTCCAGATTCGAGACCCGCCGGGCGCACAGCGCCAGATCGCGCCCGCGGCTCGCGAACTCGCGGGCCATGCCCGCGCCCAGTCCGGAGCTCGCGCCGGTGATGAGAATCCTCTGCCTGGTCATGCGCCCACCCTAGTGATCCGGCCGCACCCCGTGCGGGGTACCGGGACGAGCCGATACCCCGCACGAGCGTGCGCCGACTATCCGAACGACCCGGTGTTGGGTCGTGCGGGCGCCAGGTGCCAGGCCCCGCAGTTCTGCGTCGAGAAGGCCACGTCGGTCGCCTTGATCTCCACCGTGATCGACCGCAGCCGGGTGAAGTCGCTGGCGATGATGTAGAAGTTCGGGTCCGCGTAGTCCTCGGGCGTCTGGACCTTCCACAGCCGCCGCCAGAAGCAGCCCGCGGGGGCCGGATCCATCGTCCCGTCGCCGATATAGGTGCCCGGCTTGATATCCACATTGACCAAATAGGTGCCGTCGACGGTGATATCGGTGGCCGGTTCGGCCGCCGCAATTCCCGACGCCGCCATTGTCAGCGCGGAAGCGAATGCTCCCGTCGCTACGAGCGCGCCTGCACGCACGATGTTCCTCCCTGAACAGTTCACTGCACCGCACGGTTCCCGTCGTACGGTGTCGGGCGATCCCCGCAACTCCCGGGGAGGGGTTTATCAGAAATTCCGGTCTGTTTTCGGGATATCGGACGATTTCGGGTAATTCACAAACATGCGATGCTCTTTCGGCCTCCGGTGCGATATTCAGTCATGGGAAGCCTTCGCCCGGTCATGACCGGATGCGCCGGACACTGCGCCCGGCTGTGTACCGACTCCGGACTGGCGGCCGTCCTCGCCGCCGATCGCGGCCTGCTGCACTGGCGGGCCATGAGTCGCCTCGGCGATCCGGGTCTGGCCGAACACGCCGTGCAGGAGACCCTGCTACGGGCGTGGCGGGCCTGCGCCAGCTATGACCCCGACCGGGGCAGCGTGCGCACCTGGCTACTGACCATCGAACGCAATGTGCTCACCGACATCGCCCGCTTCCGGGCCGCGCGCCCCGGTGACACCTGCTGGGACGAGATCGGCGAACAGGCCGAGAACCGATGCGCCCGGCCCGACTTCAGCGAGGCCCTCACCGACGGCCTGCTGGTCGCCGACCTGCTCGCGCAGCTGCCCGCCCCGCAGCGCGACGCCGTCGTCCAGGTCATCCTGTGCGACCGCGCCTACCAGGATGTGGCCGCCGACCTGGGTATTCCGGTCGGCACCGTGAAGACCCGGGTGCACTACGCGCTGCGATCGCTGCGGCGGGTACCGCTCAGTGCGTGAGAACGGGTGAACCAAACCCCCCTTCCCGCACGTCGAACAAGCAGCGGCCGAATCGCATCGGTCCGGCCCTGAGCGAGGAGTTTCCGATGACCGACACCACCGCCGGCCCCGGCGGATTCCGCCTGGACCGCCGCACCGCGCTGGCCACCACCGCCGTCGCCGCCACCGCGCTCGCCGTGGTGGGCTGCGGCACCACATCCGACGGGCCCGCCGCCGCGGCGCCCAGAGCCGAGCCGGGCGGGCCGGACGCGAAGCCCGCGAAGAAACTGGACGTATTGGCCAATACCTCCGACGTGCCGGTCGGCGGGGGTCTCATCACCGGCGGCACCGTCATCACCCAGCCGTCCGCGGGGTCGTTCCTGGGCTTCTCGTCGGTCTGTACGCACCTGGGCTGCAACGTGAACTCGGTGTCCGGCGGCCTGATCCGATGCCCGTGCCACGGCAGCACCTTCAATCTGGACGGATCGGTCGCGGGCGGGCCCGCGCCGCGGGCGCTGGACGCTCGGGGCATTCGGGTCGACGGGGACCAGATCGTGTCGGCCTGATCAGCCGTTTTCGTTCCTGCGGTTCGACGCCGAGGGGTTGCGTCGAACCGCTCAGGCGCGTTGTCCGGGCGGGACACGCGGGGTGGGGGATAGTTGGCGCTGTGGTCGCTTGCCATTGCGCCCGGTAGTGCTCTGGATCAGGGCATTTCGGTCGTTTGACCACTGGTAACGGTTCCGTCACGACGCTTGCCAGGTAGTAACTGGTGTTGCAAGAGTGAACTGCTGGGTCTGGTGTTACTAGTGGGAAGGGAGGGGCGCTCCGCCCGAGCGCCGCCGCTTATGAAACGAAGCATCACCAAGTCCGGAATTTGCACGGTCGTCACCGCGGCGGCCATCACCACCGTGGCCGGGATAGTTCCCGTGGCCGCGCTGGCCGCGCCGGCGCTGCCCGAACTACCGCAGAAATTGGCCGGGAAGACCATCTTCCTGGACCCGGGCCATCAGGGGCCCAATCACAGTCAGGACACCAACAAACAGGTCAGTGACGGTCGTGGCGGCACCAAGGCGTGCCAGACGACCGGCATGGCCACGCTGCACGGCATCGCCGAGCACACCATCACCTGGAACGTCGCGCAGCTGGTCCGCACCTCGCTCGAGGGCCTGGGCGCGCACGTGGTCCTGAGCCGTCCGGACGATACCGGCTGGGGCGGCTGCATCGACGAACGGGCCCAGGCCGCCAACGCCTCCGGCGCGGACGTCGCCGTCAGCATCCACGCCGACAGCGGGCCCGCCGACGGCAAGGGCTTCCACCTCATCGTGCCGCAGCTGCCGGTCCCCGACGCCAAGGTCAACGAGGTGCAGTCCGGTGCGGGCCTGGCCGCCAGCAAGGCCATGCGCGACACCTACCTGCAGAGCGGGTACCAGGCGGCCACCTACAACGGCGCGGTCGAGGGACTCCAAACCCGTTCCGACATCGCGGGTCCCGCGCTGACCCTGGTGCCGGACGTCTTCCTCGAAATGGGCAACGGCGCCAACGCCGAGGACGCCCAGCAGCTGGAAAGCCCGGAGGGACAGCTCAAGCACGCGGTCACCATCACCACCGGGATCGCCTCCTACCTGCTCGGCGTGCCGGTGCCCGCAGCCACCGACAAGCCGGCGGAGAAGGCGGCCGAGCCGGGAATCCCGTCGGCGCAACAGCTTCCGGCACAGGCTCCGGCTCCCGAGGCCGCGCTGGTCCCGCAGGCCGCGGTTCCGGTTCCCGAGGCCGTGGCTCCGCAGGCCCCGGCAGCGGTTCCGGAACCGACTCCGGAAGTCGTTGCGCCGCAAGCGCCCGCGGCGGTGGCTCCGCAGGCTCCGGCGTTCATCGTGCCGGCGCATGCCCCGAAGTCCCCGGCGATCATCGTTCCGGCGCAGGCTCCGCAGTCGACGGCTCCGGCGGCTCCGGCCCCGGCGCAGCCCGGAACCAGTCAGGCTCAGCCCGGAACCAGTCAGGCCCAGCCCGGGACGAGCCAGGCCCAGCCGGGGCAGACTCCGGCGCTTCCGGCCCAGAACCCCGGGACACCGGGTACCGGTCCGGCGCAACAGAATCCGGCGCAGCAGCCGGGTGCGGCGGTGCTCGAGGACGGGTTCCAGGTCTTCCAGCAGCTCGCCGACCAGTTCCTGAACAACTGGCAGCACGCGCAGACTCCGCCGCAGCCGGGCATCCAGCGGACTGTGCCGCAGCCGGGAACTACCCAGCCGCAGAACGGAACTCAGCCGCCGGCCGCGCAGGCCAAGCCCGCCACCCCGGCGGTGCGGGCGATCGCGGATCTGCGCGCACCGGTGCGGCAATCGCCGAGCACCCCTGGCGGTCAGGGGAATTCGGCGGCGCCGGGCGGCGTCGGAACACAGTCGACCCCGGGCGCGCAGGCTCCCGGGACCGACAAGAACTCCAAGTCCGACAGCCTGGGCGCGGGTGGTGTGAGTTCGCTGGTGCAGATGGCCGTGAAGTTCTTCGGCCCGCTGGCCAAGATGCTCACCGGTGACTCGGGTCTGGGTGCGGACCTGATCAACCTGGCCTACAGCGTGGTCTCGGTGCTCAGCAATACGCTGTTCAGCTCGAGCGCCAAGTAGTCGCCTCGATCGACGCGGAATCGCCCTCGCTCCGGATTCTCCGGTGCGGGGGCGATTCTCGTCGGTGCGGAGACCGGCCGTACCGGGTGGCCTCGGCTGTCGCGTTTCCGGCGAATGGGGGAGTTCGGGCAAACATCTCGCGATCGGACTGTGCGGGGCGGGTTTTCGCGGTCACCTGCCTGGACAACACGGCTGTCGACGGTCGGCGGCGCACGTGCGGACAATCGCGTGTCCGGTGGTTGGCAAGCATCCGGCGCAGGAGTTGCATGAATTCGGGTCGAGTTCGACGGCCGGTGCGAACGCTCGGCCCGATGGACTCGTCGATCGAGGTGGATGATGGCGTTCGGTGTGGGTTTGAGTATCGGCACGGTCAACACGGTCTGCTCCACGGCGGCCGATCGAACCGGAAAGCTGCCGCCCGGCCGTCGAGGCATTCCTCCGGCCACCTGGCGCACCACCCTCACCTTCGACAGTTCCGGGACCGCCCGCGTCGGGCGCATCCCCCGGCACGGTCGCGTCATCACCGATTTCGCCGATCTCGGCCAGCGCGGCGCGCCGATGGCGCGGGTCGGGCACCGAGCGCTGTCGGCCGCGGATCTGGTGGCGACCGTGGCCTACAGCGTGGTCGCGGAGGTGCTGGGCAAACCCCCGGCGGGGGTGCTGGACCACGGGGAGACCGGTATCGCGGTGACCCATCCGGCCGGTTACTCCGCGACTCTGATCGCCGATCTGCGCACCGCGCTGGACGGCGTGGGCCTGGACCGGGCGACCCTGGTGGCCGAGCCGATCGCGGCCGCGTCCTGGCTGGCCGCCGAACGCGGGCCGCTCACACCGGGATTGGCGCTGGTCTACGACCTCGGCGGGGCCGGGTTGGACGTCACGCTGCTGCGCGTCGGCATGGGCGCGCCCAGCAATCCGGTCGTCGGCATGCCGCTGCACTCGGCCGACTACGGCGGCCGGGCCTTCGGCGACATGGTGGCGCGCACGCTGCGGCGCACCGCGGGCTCGCCGGTGGTGCCGCGCGGGCTGTCGGACGCGGACTCCGGGGAACTGCGTGCCGACCACATTCGCCGTTCGCTCGCCCTGGTCTACCAGTGCCTGCGGATCGCCGACGTCACCATGGCCGACGTGGATCGGATCCTGGTGGTCGGCGGGGCCGCGCGGCCGCCCCAGGTGGCGCAGGTGCTGGCCAAGGAGCTGGCGCGTCCGGTGGTGGTCTCCGTGGACCCGGAACGGACCATCGCCGACGGCGCGGCCATCGCGGCCCGGCAAGCACTCCTGGCCCGGGAGTCGGCGAGCCACCGGCCGCATTCGCTGACCGGACTCTTCCGGCGTGTCACGCGGGTGGCCGCGCTCTGACGGGGTCTCCGGCCCGCTGAAGTGATCATTTGTCCTGCTACTCGCGGGTTTGCTCGAGAGCCGCGTGTGCAGCACTGCTAACTCGTGCAAGCATCTTGCGAACTGTTGTTGACGCCCCTCCAGTTTGGTGTAACTATTGGGTACACATAACGCCACTGACTGGAGAGGTGACGACGATGTCTCCGACCACGACCCCCCTTGACGACCCCGTGGTTGCCGAAGCTCAGGAGTACGCCAACAAGCTGCTGCTGCTCTCGGAAGGGTCGGTGAACAAGCACTTCGACCCCTACGAGGACATCGACTGGGACAACCCGGACTTCGATTCCAACGCCCGCCCCGAGCGCTGGATCCTGCCGGAGTCCGCGGACCCGCTGGGCCGCCACGACTGGTACCAGTCGCTGACGGTGGAGCAGCAGATCGCGGTCGGCAAGTACCGCCAGGCCAATATCGCCAAGGTCGGCCTGCAGTTCGAGTCCATCCTGATCAGCGGCATGGTCAACCACACCTTCTCGCTGCCCAACGGTGACGCGGAGTTCCGCTATTGCACCCACGAGATGGCCGAGGAACTCAACCACACCCTGATGTTCCAGGAGATGGTGAACCGCATCGGCGTGGACGTCCCGGGCATGGGCCCGCTCGTCCGCCAGCTGCGCCTGCTCGGCGTGCCCGTCGCGGTCGCCTTCCCGAACCTGTTCTTCATGGCCGTGCTCGCCGGCGAGGAGCCGATCGACCACATCCAGAAGCAGATCCTGCGCTCGGGCGAGGAAGTCCACCCGATCATGCGCGGCGTGATGAGCATCCACGTCGCCGAGGAAGCCCGCCACATCTCCTTCGCGCACGAGTTCCTCAAGCACCACGTGCCGGAGCGCAACGCGGCCGAGCGCTTCATCCTCTCGATCGCCATGCCCGTCATCATGTTCATTCTGGGCCGGTCCATCGCGACCCCGCCGAAGAAGTTCTTCCAGGAGTTCGACATTCCGGAGAAGGTCCGCAAGGAACTGTTCTACGGCTCCAAGGAGGCCAAGCAGGTCTTCGCCGACTACTTCATCGATGTGCGCGCCCTCGCCGACGAGATCGGCCTGATGAACCCGATCTCCAAGCGGGTCTGGAAGCTGCTCGGCATCTCCGGCCCGGCGTCGCGCTACCGCTCGGAGCCCATCCGCTCCGGCAAGGTCGCGTAGGAAGGGGACGTACAGTGCCGTACGTTGTCACTCAATCCTGTTGCAGCGACGCCTCGTGCGTCTACGCCTGCCCGGTCAACTGCATCCATCCGACTCCCGACGAGCCGGACTTCCTGACCGCGGAAATGCTCTACGTCGACCCGCAGGCCTGTGTGGACTGCGGGGCGTGCGCGACCGCCTGCCCGGTGGACGCCATCACCTCGTCGAAGAAGCTGACGGCAGAGCAGCTGCCGTTCATCGAGATCAACGCCGACTTCTATCGGCAGGAACGGCCGCGGCCGCTGCTGGCCATGCCGATTCCCGCGGCCGAGGTCAAGCCCGGCCGGGAACCCTTGCGGGTGGCCGTCATCGGCTCCGGCCCCTCGGCCATGTACGCCGCCGATGAGCTGCTCACCCAGCCGGGCGTGTCGGTGACCGTGTTCGACAAGGTGACCACGCCCTACGGTCTGGCTCGCTTCGGCGTCGCGCCCGACCACACCAAGACCCGCCAGGTCGGCGAGCTGTTCGACGTGATCTCCGCGCAGCCCGGCTTCGGCTCGTACCTGAACGTGAATGTGGGCGAGCATGTTTCGCACGAGGAACTGCTGGCGCACCACCACGCGGTGATCTACGCCGTCGGCGCGTCCTCGGACCGCAAGCTCGGGATCCCGGGTGAGGGGCTGCCCGGCAGCGCCTCCGCCACCGACTTCGTGGCCTGGTACAACGGCCACCCCGACCAGGCGGGCCGGTTCTTCGACCTGTCGGCGCGGCGCGCGGTGATCGTGGGCAACGGCAATGTGGCGCTGGACGTGGCGCGCATCCTGACCACCGATCCGGAACTGCTGGCCGGCACCGACGTGTCGCAGCGGGCGCTGAACGCGCTGCGGCGCAGCAATATCGAAGAGGTCGTGATCCTCGGGCGGCGCGGTCCGGCCGAATCCGCCTTCACCGTGCCGGAATTCGTGGGTCTGCTGGGCGCCGATGTCGACATCGTGGTCGAGGGCGAGCTGCCGCCGATCGTCGAGGGAATGTCGCAGAAGGTCGAGCACAAGCTGAAGCTGCTGCACGGGTTGGCCGATCGACCCGTGGGTGGGCGCAAGCGAATCGTGTTCCGGTACCTGTCGGCGCCGGTGACCATCGGGGGCGTGGATCGGGTGACCGGGGTCGAGGTGGTGCGCAACGAGCTCGTCACCGGCGACAACGGTGCGGTGCACGCGGTTCCGACCGAGGACGTCGAGACCCTCGACACCGGCCTGGTGCTGACCTCGGTGGGCTACCGCGGTGTGGCGCTGCCCGGCGTGCCGTTCGACGAGCGAGCCGGGATCATCCCGAACCTGGACGGACGGGTGCTCGAGGAGTCCGGCGGCGCGGTGGTGTCCGGCGCGTACGTGACCGGCTGGATCAAGCGCGGCCCGACCGGGTTCATCGGGACCAACAAGTCCTGCGCGCAGCAGACGGTCCGTCAGCTGGTGGACGACTTCAATGCCGGGCGGCTGACCCGGCCCGCCCGCAGCGCGGGCGATTTCGACCGGCTCGTCGGTGAGCGGCAGCCGCACGCCATCCGTGGCGGCGCGGTCAACCGTCCCCGGCGCAAGCTGTCCCTGATGGTGCGTCGCTGACCCCACCCCTGTCGGCGTCGTCCTCGGAAGGCCGCTGCACGCAACCCCTGTGCGTGCGGCGGCCTTCGTCATGTCCGGGCCACGCCGGTCGGGCCACCGTGAGTTTTTGTGCCGGGCAACGTATCCGGCGTCGCCACGGCTGCGAATATCGGGGGTCTGTGCGAACGCCGGCCGAGGCCGGAGAGTTCGCTGTACCGATGGTGTTGTGCGAGTTGTAATACTGCGTTTGCTCGCAGCGACATCTCCGGTAGTAGAGAAGATTTCGTCGCGAATCACGGACGGTAGGGCGGCCAGCGTGGGGTGTTCCGGGGTAGCTACCGACCAGTGATCGGTAATCTGCACGTCCGTACTGACGATGCGGTTTTGTTTTTCGGACACTACTCGCCTACCGGTCGGTATGAATTTAATGTTCGCTGCGGTGTAGCCATAGCTAAAGACTGTGCGGTTGCCTTTGTGGGGTAGTTGGATTCGATCTTGCTACGGCGGTTGCCTGACCAGTAGATTCGCCAACTTCGCTACTGGACGCGAAATCTTTTCTCCCGATTCGATATTCAATGCCCGCAAACGCCAGCTAACCTGAACGCGCTGTTTGGAAAACGACCGCGACCACATGGTTGGTACGCATGACGGGCCGTGGTCTCGGTGCGTTGACGGGATAGCAATGACAGTTGGCTTTGGCATGAGCATCGGCACAGTGAACTCTGTATGGGCCACCACGGCCGGTGAAAGGAACCGACCAGCCGTGCGGGTTCGTCGGACCGCTGTGACCTTCGACAGCGCCGGCGGCCCGCAGATCGGGGGGATTCCCCGGTTCGCGCCGGTGGTCACCGACTTCGCGGACCTCACGGCCGATCCCGACCCGGTGGTCATCGGGGGCCGCATCTGGTCGCCCGCGGACCTCATCGCGGCGGTGGTGAACGGGCTGATCGAATCCCATGCGCCCGAAGCGCCCGCCGTAACCACGTATCCCGCTTGCTATTCGGACAAACTCGTCACCCGTATTCGGCGGGCGCTGGACTGGTCCGGCGCGGCGGACGTCACCCTGATGCCCGAACCGGTCGCCGCCGTCGAATGGCTCGACGAGGAATACGGCCTCTCCGAGAACGGGATCACCCTGGTCTACGACCTCGGCGGCAACAGCCTCGACCTGGCCGTGGTGCGCACCGAATCCGAGGTGGAGGAGCGCGGCATCCTCGGCCGCGCCGAACGCTCGTACGACTTCGGCGGTCGGCCGCTGGGCGCGCTGCTGGCCAAGTACGCGCGCAGCATCGCGCCCGGCGCGACCCAGCCCGTCTCGGCCGTGGTGCCCGCCTCCGACACGAACCGGCTGCGCAGCTGGCATATTCGCAATTCGCTACGCCTGGTCCGGTCCGTCGTGCACCGGGCCGGGCTGCACATGGAGGAGATCGACCGGGTGCTGCTGATCGGCGGCGCGGCCCGGCCCCCCGAGGTGGCACGCGTGCTGGCCGATCTGGGCCGCCCGGTCGTCATGTCGCCCGATCCCGCGCACACCGCCGCCGTCGGCGCGGCCATCGCCGCCTTTCGCAGCGTCGATACCGGTTCCGCCATCGGGCGCTACGCCCCTCGCGCCGCCGTGATCTCCGGCGCGGCAGTCGCTTCCGCGCTCGCCATGTCCGCCGCCACCGTGCTCGGCGGACCCGTCGCCGGGCCGCCCGGACTGCAGGCCGCCCCCGAACCCGCCGACCCGCCCGCCGGCACCTCGGCCCTCGGCGGCGGGGACGTCATGGTCCTCGACGACGTCACCGCCCCCGCGGGCACCCGCTCCCACGCCGTCACCACCGTGGCCGCCGTGCGCAGCTACGCGCCGCAGGCCCCGACGGTCACCTCCACCTGGTACAACGGCCGCCCCGTCGACACCACCGGCGGTGGCAGCCACTGCGAGACCCGCGCCCTGACTCTGGCCAATCCGGCTGTCACCTACGCGAACCCGGCCCAGTTCACCAACCCGCTCCCGTTCCAGAACCCCGTCCTCGCGGGCTGGACCATCGGCGGCTACGTCGGCAAGACCCCCAAGGTCAGCGTCCCCGGCGCCCCGTCCGCCACCCTGCCCGGCGGAACCACCCCTGGCGCAACCCAACCGGGCACCGGTCAGCCCGGGACGACGCAGCCGGGCACGACACAACCCGGCGGAACCCAGCCCGGCGCAGGTCAACCGGGCGGTGGCCAGCCCGGTTCGGGCCAGCCCGGCGGCACGACTCCCGGCGGCGCCACGGGCGGAACCGGTGGCGGCACCGGAACCCCCGGTACTTCGACCCCCGGCGGCACGGGCGGAACCACCACGGGTGGTACGACTTCCGGCGGCGGCGCCTCGAACCCAGGCGGCGGTACCTCGGCAGGGGGCGGTGCGACCGGCGACCCCGCTGGTGCCAACACCGACGGCGCCTCACCCGGTTCCAACGGCGGAGGCTCCAATCCCGGTGGCTCGAATCCGGGCGGTTCCAACCCTGGTGGTTCCAGCCCCGGTGGCTCCAACGTGGGCGGCTCGAACCCAGGTGGTTCCAGCCCTGGCGGCTCGAACCCGGGTGGCTCCAACCCTGATGGGTCGAATCCGGGTGGTTCCAGCCCTGGCGGTTCCAATGCGGGTGGTTCCAACCCCGGCGGTTCCAACCAGGGCGGTTCGAAGCCCGGCGGGGCCACTGGCGGCGTCGGAACCGGCGGCGGCGCAGCATCTCCCGGCGGCTCGAAGCCCGGCGGCTCCCAAGGCGGCGCGCTCGGTGGCGGTTCTCAGGGCGGTGCGACCGGTGGCGGCTCCCCGGGCGGCGCGTCCAAAGGCGGAGCGGGCGGTTCTTCCACCGGCGGCAGCCACGGCGGCGGCATGGGCGGTGGAGCCGGTGGCGGTATGGGCGGCGGCGGGATGGGCGGTGGCGGCGGCAAGGGTGGTGGTGGCGGTGGCAAACACTGACCCCTTGCGGCAGTGCGCTTCCCGACCGCTCGGGCAGGGCTCGGCGCGGGCGTCGGATCGGTCGCGGGCTTCGGGCCCGGGAGGTCCGGCACGGCCCGCCGGATCGCTGTCGTTGGCGGCTTTGGCTTTCGGTCTGGCTCTCACCAGGCGCGTTGTCCCGCGCGCCGGTGAGGGTGGCGGGGGAGATCGGGCGGTGGCGTCCCACCATCCGCCGGCTTCCCACGGCGACGCAGGCGGTGGCGGGACCGACCAGCCCGCCCCGCCTCGTCCCGTCGAGTGAGGGGATTCCCTCGCGTGGACCGGTGTCAGGGAGCGGGGATCTGCGGCTCCGCGGCCTGACGCCAGAGTGACCGGCCCACCCCGCGTCCAGTGCCCGGGCGCGGTGGTGGGCCTGTCGCGTGTGCGACGGGTCAGCGGGCGGTGAAGCCGCCGTCGACGGCGAGAGCCGCGCCGGTGATGAACGACGCCTCGTCGCTGAGGAGATAGGCGCAGAAGGCGGCGATCTCGTCGGGGCGGGCGATGCGGCCCAGCGGGTGCAGGGCGGCGATGGCGGCCTCGCCTTCGGGGGTGGCGCCCATGGAGTTCCGGAAGGCGGGGGTGTCGACCGCGCCCGACACCAGGGCATTGACCCGGATGGACTGTTCCGCCCCTTCCAGGGCGACGGCGCGGGTCAGGCCCACCACACCGTGTTTGGCGGCGACGTACGGCGCGACCTGAGCCATGCCGACCACACCCAGGTTGGAGGCGTTGTTGAGGATCGCGCCCCCACCGGTGGCGGCGAGCGCCGGAACCTGGTGGCGCAGGCCGTAATAGACGGCGGTCAGGTTCAGTTCGAGGTCGGCGCGCCAGCCCGCCTCGTCGATGTCCTGGACCGCGCCGAAGGCGCTGACCGCGCCCGCGTTGTTGAAAGCCCCGTCCAGACGGCCGAATTCGGTGATCGCCGCGGCGGTCAGCCGTTCCACGTCGGCTTCGAGGGTGACGTCGGTGGGGACGAACAGCGCCCGTCCGCCCGCGGCGCGGATCTCCCCGGCCATGCGGTCACCGGCTTCCTTACCGCGCGCGCCGAGCACGACGGCCCCGCCCTCGGCGGCGATCCGCCGGGCCACGGCCGCGCCGACTCCCGAGGTGGCACCGGTGATCAGGACGACCTTGGCTTCGAACCGGGTCATGACTGCGTCTCCTTGCGGTAGAGCGGATTTCGTTGACATGTCATAGTCAACGCCGCGCGGAGACCGGCCGCTGGCGGAAAACGGCCGTCACGCTTGATGTGTCATGTATTGGGATATCAGGCGGGCGCGAGCAGGTCGGGCAGCTCGTCGAGGCTGTCGATGACCGTCGCCCGGGCCGCGTCCGGCAGCTCGGCGGTCAGATAGCCCCACGGCCCGCGGCGGATCAGCACCGGCCGCATGCCCGCCTCCAGCACCGGCAGCACATCGTTGTCGACGCGGTCGCCGACGTAGCAGATCTCGCCGGGCTCGACGCCCGCCACCTCGGCGACCTTGGCGAAGAACTTGGGATCCGGCTTCTCCAGCTCCCATTCGGCCGAGGTGTAGACCGCGTCCACCGGCAGGTCCATCCGCTCGAGCGCCGACTTCGCCTGCGGCGGCTGGTTTCCCGCGATGATCACGGTGATCCCGCGCCGCTGCAGTTCGCGCAGCGCGCGGCGCACATCCGGGTAGAGGTCGTCGGCGTCGAAGTTGTTGCGCAGGCTGGCGGGTTCCGCGGTGGCCCAGGCCACTTGCTCGGCCTCGAGGTCGAGGTCGGGCCGGAACAGGGCGAAGGCGTCGGTGAGGGGACGTCCGGTGGCCGCCATGCCGCCGATGACGCCGAGGAACGCGAAGCGGGGCACGCCGAGCCGGTCGGCCCAGCGGCACCAGATGCGCGTCTCGTCGATCAGCGTCTCGCCCACATCGAATACCGCAGCCTTGATCATTCGCCCAGCGTATCGGGCGGGCGTTCAGCGCTGGGCGTTGAGGAAGCCGATGGCGGTCGCGCCCCACCAGCAGACCTGCGACGCCATCCCGGTGGCCGCACCCCACGCCAGCAGCCGCGGGGTCAGGGGGGCGTCGCCGCGCGCGGTGAGTCGGCGGTTGAGCGAGTAGGCCTGAATTCCATTGAGCGTCAGCACCAGGACCAGCGCCAGCTTGGTGCGGGTCATGGTGGAGGAGAGGTCGGGTTCCAGCACGCAGCCGCTGGCCACCAGTCCGGCCAGGCCCAGCCAGATGGGGACATGCAGCCGGCTCACCGCGCGCAGCGCCGACGCGAGGTCGAGACGGCCCGCGGCCCAACGCAGTACGAACGAGTCGGCGGTGAGGACGCCGCCGAATCCCACCACCAGCGAGGCGAGGTGGACGAACACGCCGCCGTGGTGGACGGCCGGGCTCGCGGTGATGTGGGCGGCGATCCAGAGGGCGGCGGTCAGCGCGCCGGTGGCCAGCAGCGCGTACGCGGCCGTGATGCCCCAGGAATCCCGCGGGATGCCCGCCGTCCCGGTGTGTTGCCGGGCGCCGCTGATCTGGAGCATGTCGAGCCTTCTATTAGGTAAGGAAAGCCTAATTTACTGATTCCGTCGGCGTGGTGGCAAGTCGACAACGATCGCGCCACGATCGGCGTCGGGCACACTGGGGTGAGTTGTGCACACGGGAGGGGAAGCCTGATGGACGCCAGAATCCGGGGGACGGTCATGCCGGTGCTCGAGGTCGCCCTCGACCCCGGCGACAGCCTCGTCGCCGAAGCGGGCCAGCTGTCGTGGATGACCGAGAGCATCCGCCTCAACACCTCCACCCGGGCCGCGGCCGGCGGCGTCTTCGGCGCGGTCCGCCGGGCCATGGCCGGGGCGGGCCTGTTCATGACCGAATACACGGCCCACCGGCAGTCGGGCAGCGTGTCCTTCGCGGCGAAACTCCCCGGCCAGATCCTGCCCGTACAGATCGCCAAGGACCGCGAATACCTGGTCCACCGGCACGGATTCCTCTGCGCCGCAGGCGATGTCCGGGTGGCCCTGAGCTTCCAGCGCCGCCTGGGCGCGGGCATCTTCGGCGGCAGCGGCTTCACCCTGCAGCGGCTCAGCGGCGAGGGCTACGCCTGGGTGGAGCTCTCCGGCGAGGTCATCACCTACGACCTGGCCCCGGGCGAGACCTTGCGCGTCCACCCCGGCCACGTCGGATTGTTCGACGCCTCGGTCGATTTCGACATCACCATGATGAAGGGCGTCCGCAATGTCCTCTTCGGCGGAGACGGCCTGTTCCTCGCCGCACTCACCGGCCCCGGACGGGTCTGGCTGCAATCCCTGACCATCACCAACCTCGCCCACACCCTCATCCCGTACCTGCCGTTCCCCGACCCCGGCACCCAGTCCCGTTGAGCAGAAAGCAGGTTCGAGTGAAGGCGTGGGGCAAGGTGCTGGCGTGCGCGGTGCTCGGGGCGGCGCTGGCTGTACCCGTCGCATGCGACACGGTGCGCGACGAAATCTCCGCAGCGGTCTTCGGGCCCCCTTTCGAACCGGGCGCGGTCACCTTCGTCTCCGATACCGAGGGATGGCTGAGCGGTGCGGAGGGCTACTGCGGCACCACCTGCCGAAGGCTCTTCCACACGGTGGACGGAGGCCGGAGTTGGCAGCAGGTGACGGCGCCGACCGTCGCAAACGAGTGGTTCGGCATCGCCGATTCCCGTAACTGGTTCGCGCTGCGCCGGCCCGCGAAGTTCGAATCCCCGGAGCTGGAGCTGTGGTCGACACATGACGGCGGAAGTCATTGGTCGCCGGTGCGACTACCCGCGGACGTGGAGCTGCCCGAATTCGGTGTGCGAGCGGTGATCTCCGATGGCACGGTGCGGGTGACGGCCTTCGACGGGCACACCGGCGAGGTGCGGATGATCAGCAGCCCGGTGGGGGCGGACGATTTCACCGCGACGCCGCCTTTCCGGGTCGTCGAGGGACGTCGCGGGGATTCGTCGGTCTCGGTCGATTTCGGTGTGGTGCAGGGAGGAGCGACGAGCTGGTTCGTGGGGTGGATCGGCTCGACCGAGCGCGGTCAGTCGAACTGGGTGGGGGCTCGGGTGGTCGATGGCCGATGGTCGTCCTTCCCGCTGCCGTGTGTCGGGACCATCCGGCCGGAGGTGGCGGCGATCTCGTCCACCGAACTGGCGATCTCCTGTGACCCGACGGGTGTCGTGGACCATCGGATGGGGGAGTACCACCTGTACGTGTCCACCGATGCCGGTGACACCTTCACCGAACTCGGCGTTCTCGCTCCCCGGGGCCGGAACGCGAAGCTGATCGGAGCGGGCACCACCAGGGACCTGGTCGTCGCGGTGCCGACCGGCGATGCCGACTCGCCGACCGCCCTGCGCACCTCCCACGACGGCGGCCGCACCTGGAAGCAAACGCTGAACCCGCGCGCCCCGCGGGGGATGTCGGTCAGCGGTAATCCCGCCCAGGGCGAGTTCTTCACGCCCACCACCGGTTACGCCCGACTGAGCTATGTCGGAGAAGCCCCGGACGGCAAGGACATCCTGTACCTGACCTTCGACGGCGGAGACACGTGGGAACAAGTCACCGTTGGCTGACGGCCGGCGGCACCGAATCCGGTCAGGCGGTGAGTTCGAGCGGCAGCGCGGCGGTGGCGTAGCGGTCCAGCGCCACCTCGGCCAGTAGCGGGTGCGCGCCGATCGTGTCGGCGTGCCGGACCAGCGGCAGGGTGTCGCGCAGGCGGTCGGTCAGCAGGCCCGGGGCCAGGAACCAGGGCGCGACCAGGATGCGTTCGGCCCCGCGCGCCCGCAGCCGGGCGAACGCCTTGTCGACCGTGGGTTGCGTGGTGGCGAAACAGATTTCGGTGTCCCACCCGGTCATGGCGGTGAGCAGTCGCGCCACGTCACCGGTGCGGGTGTTGGCGGCCGCGGACGTCGAGCCCACGGCGGCGACGGCGATGCCCCAGCGCGGACCGGTCGTCCGGCGCAGCCGCCCGGTGGAGGCCTCGCTGACGGCGGCGGGCCGGAAGTCGGTGCCCGCGGCCATGGCCGCCGCGATGCGATCGCGCAGGGCGATGATCAGATGCGGATCGGGACCGAGCACCTCGGCCTGGGTCAGCCGCAGCCGCGGATGCCGAGCGCGCGCGGCGTCCAGCATCCCGGGCAGATCCACCCGCGCGTGGAACGCGTTGCCCAGCAGCAACGGCACCACCACGGCGTGCGAATGCCCGTCGGCGGCAACGGCGTCGATGACCTGGTCCACCGAAGGGGTGCTCAGGTCCAGGAACGCCAGCCGCACATCGAGATCCGGCCGCTGCTCCGCGATCTGCGCGACCACCTCGCGCATGGTCGCCGCCGACCGTGGGTCGCGGCTGCCGTGCGCGACGGCGATGAGCGCGGGCGCGTGCTCGATACGGAACGGGGAGGCCGCTCCGCCCCGCACGGTCGCCACACTGCCGAGCGCGGGGAAGGCCGAACCGCCCGGCGAGACGGCCGGAACTGCGCCGTTGCCGGGCGGATTCACATCAGGCTCCGACTTCGACCGCGGTCAGCGCGTCGCCGACCAGGCCCGCGGCCAGGGTGTTGCCGCCGGCGGGGTCGATCAGCAGGAACGAACCGGTGTGGCGGTTGACGCTGTAGTCGTCGGCCACGATCGGGTCGGCCACGCGCACCGAGATGCGGCCGATGTCGTTGAGCGACAGCGACTCCGGGTTCGGGTCGGCGGCCAGGTGCTGTTCGTCGAACCGCTCGATGAGCGCGCCGACGATGGCCTGGGTGGTGCGGGTGCCGTGCTTGAGCAGCAGGCGCGCGCCCGGGCGCAGCGGCTTGTCGCCGAGCCAGCAGACGGTGGCGTCGAAGGCGTCGATCGGCTCGGGAGCGCCCTCGGCGGCGGCGATCACGTCACCGCGCGAGACGTCGACGTCGTCGGCCAGCACCAGGGTGACGCTGCGACCCGGCTGCGCCGAGGCGAGTTCACCGTTGGGGGTGTCGATGCGCTCGACCGTGGTGCGGGTGCCCGACGGCAGCACCACGACCTCGTCGCCCTTGGACACCAGGCCCGCCGCGACCTGACCCGCGTAGCCGCGGTAGTCGGGGTATTCGGCGGTGCGGGGCCGGATCACGTACTGCACGGGGAAGCGCAGCCCGATCTCGTGGCGGCCGTGCACGTCCGCGTCCACCGGCACCGACTCCAGGTGCTCGATGAGCGAGGGACCGGTGTAGTACGGGGTGTTCTCCGACCGCGAGGCGACATTGTCGCCGTGCAGCGCCGAGACCGGGATCTCCTGGATGTCCTCGGGAGCCCAGCCGAGTTTGGCGGTCAGCTCACCGAATTCGGAGGTGATCTTCTCGAAGACGCCGGCCGGATCGTCCACCAGGTCGATCTTGTTGACGGCCAGCACCAGCTTCGGCACGCCCAGCAGCGCCATGACGGCGGCGTGGCGGCGGGTCTGCTCGATGACACCCTTGCGGGCGTCGACCAGCAGGATCACCAGCTGCGCCGTCGACGCGCCCGACACCGTGTTGCGGGTGTACTGGACGTGGCCCGGGGTGTCGGCGAGCACGAAAGACCGCTGGGGCGTGGCGAAGTAGCGGTACGCCACGTCGATGGTGATGCCCTGCTCGCGCTCGGCGCGCAGGCCGTCCACCAGCAGCGACAGGTCCGGAGTCGACAGACCCTTGTCGACCGACGCGCGGGTGACGGCGTCGATCTGGTCCGCGAGCACGGACTTCGTGTCGTACAGCAGCCGGCCGACCAGGGTGGACTTGCCGTCGTCGACCGATCCGGCGGTGGCCAGTCTCAACAGGTCGGACATCAGAAGTAACCCTCTCGCTTGCGGTCTTCCATGGCGGCCTCGGAGACACGGTCGTCGCCGCGGGTCGCGCCACGTTCGGTGAGCCGGGACGCGGCGACCTCGGCGAGGATCGCGTCGTTGTCGGCGGCGTCGGAAATGATGGCGCCGGTGGTGGATCCGTCGCCGACGGTGCGGTAGCGCACCGACTTGACCAGCAGCTCCTCACCTTCGGCCGGGCCGCCCCACACGCCGGGGGTCATCCACATGCCGTCGCGCTGGTACACCGGGCGCTCGTGGGCGTAGTAGATGCTGGCCAGCTCCACGTCCTCGCGGGCGATGTAGCGCCAGATGTCGAGCTCGGTCCAGTTGGAGATGGGGAACACGCGCACGTGCTCACCCGGAGCGTGGCGGCCGTTGTACAGGTTCCACAGCTCGGGACGCTGACGCTTGGGGTCCCAGCGGCCGAAGGCGTCGCGCAGCGAGAAGATGCGCTCCTTGGCGCGCGAACGCTCCTCGTCGCGGCGGCCGCCGCCGAACACCGCGTCGAAGCGGTTCTCGTTGATGGCGTCCAGCAACGGCACCGTCTGCAACGGGTTGCGGATGCCGTCGGGGCGCTCGGTCAGGCGGCCATCGGCGAGGTAGTCCTCGACCGAGGCGACATGCAGTCGCAGGCCGTACTTCTCGACCACCTTGTCGCGGAACGCGAGGACCTCGGGCAGGTTGTGCCCGGTGTCGACGTGCAGCAGCGCGAACGGCAGCGGCGCCGGCCAGAAGGCCTTGATCGCCAGGTGCAGCAGGACGGTGGAGTCCTTGCCGCCGGAGAAGAGGATCACCGGCCGCTCGAATTCGCCCGCCACCTCACGGAAGATGTGGATGGACTCGGATTCGAGCGCGGCCAGGGTGTCGAATTCAGTCTCGAGTGAGGTCATGAGGCGTGCAACCCGCATTCGGTCTTGGCGAGCCCGGCCCAGCGGCCGGATCGCGCGTCGGATCCCGGTTCCGGCTTCCGCGTGCACGGAGCGCAACCGATGGAGGGATAGCCCTCTTCCACAAGGGGATTGACGAGAATGCCGTTGGCCTCGATGTAGGCCGCCATCTCGTCATCGGACCAGGCGGCGATCGGATTGATCTTCACCAGGCCGAAGCCCTCGTCGTAGGAGATGAGGGGTGCGTTGGCGCGAGTCGGCGCCTCCACTCGACGGATGCCGGTCACCCAGGCGTTGTATCCGACGAGGGAATTCTTCAGGGGGACCACCTTGCGCAGGCGGCAGCATTCGGCGGCGTCCCGCGCGAACAGGTCCTTGCCGAGCAGCTGATCCTGTTCGGCGACAGTGGTTTCCGGCTGCACGTTGACGATGTTCACGCCGTACACCAGCTCGACCGCGTCACGGGTGCCGATGGTCTCGGCGAAGTGGTAGCCGGTGTCGAGGAACAGCACGTCCACCCCGGCGCGGACCTGCGCGGCCAGCTGCACCAGCACCGCGTCCTGCATGTTCGAGGCCACGATGTAGTTGGTGCCGAAGTTGTCCTCGGTCCACTGCAGCAGTTCCTGCGCGGTCGCGTTCGGGCCCAGCTCGGCATTGCCCTTCTCGACCAGGGCGCGCAGCTCGGACTCGGCGAGTTTCGTGGTGGTCATTGATGTTTCTCCCAACTACCGCAGGTCTGCTTCATCGGCACGGACAGCCCAGACGGCGAAACGCTCACCCTCGTCACGGTTCTTGACGAAGTTGCGCACCACGCGCTCGATGTAGTCGCCCAGTTCCTCGCTGGTGACCTTGTGCTGGCGCAACTTCCGGCCGAAGCCGGAGTCGAGTCCCAGGCTGCCTCCGAGGTGAACCTGGAAGCCCTCGATCTGATTCCCGTCACCGTCGTCGACGAGCTGGCCCTTGAAGCCGATGTCGGCGATCTGGGACCGGCCGCAGGAGTTGGGGCAGCCGTTGATGTTGATCGTGATCGGCACGTCGAGCTGCGCGTTGATGTCCGCGAGCCGCTGCTCCAGCTCCGGCGCCAGCACCTGCGAGCGCTTGCGGGTCTCGGTGAACGACAGCTTGCAGAACTCGATGCCACTGCACGCCAGCAGATTCCGCCGCCAGATGGACGGACGGCCGTGCAGGCCCAGCGGTTCCAGCGCGTCGATCAGCTGCTCGACCTTGTCGTCGGGCACGTCGAGGACGATGAGCTTCTGGTAGGGGGTGAAACGCACCCGGTCCGAACCGACCGCCTCGACGGCGTCGGCGACCTGGGTCAGGATGGTGCCCGACACGCGACCGGCGATGGGAGAGAAGCCGATGGCGTTGAGGCCGTTGCGCAGTTTCTGCACACCGATGTGGTCGATCGGGCGCTCCGGCTGCACCGGCGCGGGGCCGTCGATCAGCTTGCGCTTCAGGTACTCGTCCTCGAGCACCTGACGGAACTTCTCCACACCCCAGTCCTTGACCAGGAACTTGAGGCGGGCCTTGGTGCGCAGGCGGCGGTAGCCGTAGTCGCGGAACAGCGAGACGACCGCTTCCCACACGTCCGGAACCTCGTCGAGCGGCACCCACGCGCCGAGGCGCTGGGCCAGCATCGGGTTGGTGGACAGGCCGCCGCCGACCCACAGGTCCAGGCCGGGCCCGTGCTCGGGGTGAACGACGCCCACGAAGGCGACGTCGTTGATCTCGTGCACCACGTCCTGCTGGCCGGAGATGGCGGTCTTGAACTTGCGCGGCAGGTTGGAGTATTCCTTCTTGCCGATGTAGCGCTTGACGATCTCGTCGATGGCCGGGGTCGGGTCGAGGATCTCGGTGAGCGACTCACCGGCCAGCGGCGAACCCAGCACGACACGCGGGCAGTCGCCGCACGCCTCGGTGGTCTGCAGGCCGACCGCCTCGAGGCGACGCCAGATCTCCGGCACGTTCTCGATCTCGATCCAGTGGTACTGGACGTTCTCCCGGTCGGACAGGTCGGCGGTGTCGCGGCCGAACTCGGTGGAGATGCCCGCGAGGGTGCGCAGCTGGGCGAGGTTCAGCGCGCCCGCGTCGCACCGCACCCGCATCATGAAGTAGCGGGCCTCGAGCAGGTCGATGTTCTCGTCGCCGGTGTAGGTGCCGTCGAAGCCCTGCTCGCGCTGGGTGTAGAGACCCCACCAGCGCATGCGGCCGCGCAGGTCGCTCTTGTCGATCGAGTCGAAACCCTGCTTCGAGTAGATGTTCTCGATGCGGGCGCGCACGTTGAGCGGGTTGTCGTCCTTCTTGGACTGCTCGTTGGCGTTGAGCGGCTCGCGGTAGCCGAGCGCCCACTGGCCCTCCGACTTGCGCTTCACCGGACGGGCCGTGCGCTCACGCCGGACGGGCTGCGCCGAATCGGGCACAGTCTGCGGCGTATCGGAACTGGTGGCGTCGGTGCTCGACGTCATGGGGGTCGCTCCTGAAGGTCTTGCGGGCAGGCGGGAGGGGCTGGCTCACGCCTCCGATATCAGAGAACCGGCTCTATACGGCGTCAGGGAGACGCCGGATTCCGGGAGAATGGGAGCCGATCTACCGGAGGCTTCCGGACAGACAGCTCGCGCTGCAGACACGCTTGAAGTCGACATGGCGACGCGCCACGAGTCGTACTCCGAGTCCAGTCATGTGGCTTATTGTGCCACGTCAGAAGGGTCGTTCCGACTGCCGGATCGAATTTTCCGCAGTTTTCCGGGAAATCCCCTGGATACCTTGTCCGATTTGTGACGGGCATCATAGATCAACGCCGGGCGAACCACTTGGACGGTTGACCTGAACGATTCGGTGTGCGTGCCTCGACGATTCGGGGCGAGTCTAGGACGCGCGATCGGCGTCGGCCTCGGTCAGGCGGGCCTTCGCGGCGGCGAGGCGGGCGAGCTCGTCACCCAGTTCCGGGGAGAACATCCAATCCGGCCGATCGATGAATCCGGCCGGTAGGTACTCCGAGCGGACGGCGGTCCGATAGCCCAGGTCCCGGGCCCAGCAGGCCAGGCCCAGCAGCGGCAGCGAGAACACGCCCTCGGGATCGTTGCGCCACACGTCGTTGTCGAAGAACGCCCGATGCCGCCGCAGCGCGTGGGTCAGCTCGCGGTCGAAGCCCTCCGAATCGCCGTCGGCCAGCCGGATGAACACCTCCACGGCCGGGCGGAACAGCAGGTCGGTGACGCCCTGCGCGCCCACCCGGCTGGTGGTGTCCAGTGCCCAGGCCGCCTCGTAGACGCTCTTGGGCCCGTACCGCCACGCGGTCTGGAGCAGCCGCACCCACTCGTACTGGAAGTCGTCGAAGGCGTCGTCGCCGAACTCGCGCAGGCGGTCGATCGGATAGTCGACCAGTTCGGTCATGGCCTCGGCGTCGCGGGCGATGAGCGTCCACCAGAACGCGGCCCGCCAGCCCGCCACCTTGTCGTGCCGGTCGAAGCCGGATTCGATGCCGTCCGCGCGGAACCGGCGGGTCACCGTCTGTTCGGTCGAATGGGCGAAGTACCAGGTCCGCGACCGCAACGCCGCCGGATCCGGTAGCAGCATGGTGGCCAGCAGCACCCCGTCCATGGACCGCGAGAAGTTCGGCCCGTCCGGCCGCACCGGCCGCCGTGCCCGGTAGACCACCGGGGCCACCGACCCCTCGTCCACTTCCCTGATCGACTTGGCGTCGATCTCGTGCCGCGGCACCTCGATCATCGGCTCGTCCCCGTCCGCACCCGGACCAGCTCGCACCCGGCCCGCCGAAATCCCTTGGAATGTACCCGGATTCGGTACCCGCCGCCGGATGGGCCGGGCGTCGGACGCGGCGGCTGCCACCGGGTGCGTTGTGATGCGGGCAACCGGTCACACTGGGAGGGTGACCTCGACAGCTCCCGAACAGACCACCGGCCCGGCCGTCGCGGACGACTCCGCCGCGCCCGTGCTGCGCGACTTCGGGGGCGGGCCGTTCGGGATCTACGTCCACGTGCCGTTCTGCGCCACCCGCTGCGGATACTGCGACTTCAACACCTACACGGCGGGGGAGCTGGGCTCCTCGTCCTCGCCGCAGTCCTGGTTCGAGGCGCTGCGCGGCGAGCTGGCCACGGCGGCACGGGAATTCGACGCGCTGCCCTCGGCGACTCCCGCGGTCGAGACGGTGTTCGTGGGCGGCGGCACGCCGTCGCTGCTCGGCGGTGACGGCCTGGCCGGGGTGCTCGACGCGATCCGCGACAACTTCACCCTCGCGCCCGGCGCGGAGGTGACCACCGAGTCCAATCCGGAATCCACCTCGCCGGAGTTCTTCGAGCGGCTGCGCGCGGCCGGGTACACCCGGATCTCGCTGGGCATGCAGTCGGCGGCCCAGCACGTGCTGAAGATCCTGGACCGCACCCACACGCCGGGCCGGGCGGTGGCGGCCGCGCAGGAAGCCCGCGCGGCGGGCTTCGACCACGTCAACCTGGACCTCATCTACGGCACCCCCGGCGAATCCGACGCCGATCTGGACGCCAGCCTCGACGCCGTGCTGTCCGCGGGCGTGGACCACGTCTCGGCCTACTCGCTGATCGTGGAGGACGGCACCGCGCTGGCCCGCCGCGTCCGCCGCGGCGAACTGCCCGCCCCCGACGACGACGTGCTGGCCGCCCGCTACGAACGCATCGACACCCGCCTGACCGCGGCGGGCCTGCACTGGTACGAGGTCTCCAACTGGGCCGCCTCCGACGCGGGCCGCTGCCGTCACAACCTCGGCTACTGGGACGGCGGCGACTGGCTCGGCGCGGGCCCGGGCGCGCACAGCCACGTCGGCGGCACCCGCTGGTGGAACGTGAAACACCCTGCGCGCTACGCGGATCGCGTCACCACGGGTGCGCTGCCCGCCGCGGGCTGGGAGTCGCTCACCGACGAGGAGCGCTACACCGAACGCGTCATGCTGACCGTGCGCCTGCGCACCGGCCTGCCGCTGGCCGATCTCGACGCGGACGGCCGGGCCGCCGCCCAGCGCGTGATCGCGGACGGCCTGGCCGAGCGGGCCGGCGACCACCTGATCCTCACCGACCGCGGTCGCCTGCTCGCCGACGGCGTCGTCCGCACCTTGCTGACCTGACCAGCCGGAATCGGCCAACCGCGGGTGAAACCGGGCGGTCCGGACTAGATTGTTCAGCGGAGATTTCGTAGCACCGGTCTGGATCGACACCCTTCGGCCCGAGGACATCTCATGGTGAAGTCACTGATGCGACCCGTCGAGCTCCTGAACAGCCTCCGTACCCGGCGCGTCACTCGCGCGACTTTCGGTGCGGCCACGGCTCTGGCGCTCGCCGCGAGCCCGCTCGCCGCCGGCTCGGCCACCGCCGCCGACCTGCCCACCGTGGTGCTGGTGCACGGCGCCTTCGCGGACTCCTCCAGCTGGGACGGCGTCGCCGCGCGGCTGCGCGCGGACGGCTACCCCGTCGTGACGCCGGACAATCCCCTGCGCGGTCCCGCGTACGACGCGGCCGCGATCCAGCGCACCCTCGACGGCATCGCCGGTCCGATCGTGCTGGTGGGGCACTCCTACGGCGGCACCGTGATCAGCAATGTGCACGACCCCAAGGTCGAATCCCTGGTCTACATCTCCGCTTTCGCGCCCGTGCAGGGCGAAGCCGCACTGCTGGAACTGAATCCGATCCAGTACCCGGGCTCGCAGCTCACCCTCGCGCTACGGCTGAAGGCCGTCGACGACGCGCAGGGCATCGCGGGCAGGAACCTGGACGCCTATGTCGACCCGGCCCGCTTCCCCGAGGTCTTCGCCCAGGACGTCGATCCGGCGATCGCCGCCGACATGGCCGCCCGCCAGCATTCGCTCGCCCTGTCCGCCAACCTCGAGGCCTCGGGCGCACCGTCGTGGGCCTCGACGCCGAGCTGGTACCTGGTGTCCACCGCCGACCGGGTGATTCCGCCCGCCTCCCAATGGGATATGGCCAAGCGCATGAACGCCCGTGTCTCCTCGATCGACGCCTCGCACGCCGGGCTGGTCTCGCACCCGGCCGACGTGGCGGCCATGGTGGAGGCCGCCGCCGGGCGGTGAGCGTGCGGGCGGTCATAGGGCGAGCTGCGCGACGCCCACTATCCTGGAGTGGATAATCCGGGAATTCCGTATGGCCGGTGCCGAGTGTCCCGCCGCGGAAGGCTCGGGGACGCGCCAGGCGTGCCCGAGGCGAGCGAGGAGGTGGGGCCATCATGTCGAGCACTGAACAGCGACGGCTCGAGGTCCTGCGGGCCATCGTCGCGGACTACATCGCGACCAAGGAGCCGATCGGGTCCAAGACCCTGGTGGAGCGCCACAATCTCGGCGTGTCCAGCGCGACCGTCCGCAACGACATGGCGGTGCTCGAGGCCGAGGGCTACATCGCCCAGCCGCACACCTCCTCCGGCCGCATCCCGACCGACAAGGGCTACCGGCAGTTCGTCGATCACATCTCCGAGGTGAAGCCGCTGTCCGGCCCGGAACGCCGGGCCATCATGGAATTCCTGGAGAGCGGCGTCGATCTCGACGACGTGCTGCGCCGCGGGGTCCGGCTGCTCGCGCAGCTGACCCGCCAGGTCGCCATGGTCCAGTACCCGACGGTGTCGGCGTCGACCGTGCGGCACATCGAGGTGGTCGCGCTCAATCCCGCGCGTCTGCTGCTGGTGGTGATCACCGACACCGGCCGGGTCGATCAGCGTCTGGTCGATCTGGGCAATCTGATCAGCGACGAGGATCTGGCCGCGCTGCGCGGCATGCTCGGCAAGGCGATGGAGGGCAAGCGCCTGGCCGCGGCCTCCGCGGCGGTGGCCGAGCTGCCCGAGCACTCCCCGGGCAAGCTGCGCGACGTGCTGGTCCGGGTGTCCACCGTGCTGGTCGAGACCCTGGTCGAGCACGCGGAGGAACGCCTCGTGCTGGGCGGCACCGCCAACCTCACCCGCAATGCCTCCGACTTCCCCGGCAACGGTTTCCCGGGCTCCCTGCGCACCGTCCTGGAGGCGCTCGAGGAGCAGGTGATCGTGTTGAAGCTGCTGGCCGCGGCGCAGCAGCCGGGTACCGTGACGGTGCAGATCGGTGAGGAGACCAAGGTCGAGCAGATGCGCGGGACGGCCGTGGTGTCCACCGGTTACGGGCTGACCGGTACGGTGCTCGGAGGTATGGGGGTGCTGGGGCCGACCCGCATGGACTATCCGGGGACCATTGCCTCGGTGGCGGCCGTCGCCCGGTACATCGGTGAGGTGCTCGCCGAACGGTGAGCAAGCACGAGACGAAACAGGACTAGAGACGCACGTGGCACGGGACTATTACGCACTGCTCGGAGTCGCACGGGGTGCGACCGACCAGGAGATCAAGCGCGCCTATCGGAAGCTGGCCCGCGAACTGCATCCCGACGTGAATCCGGAGCCGGAGGCCCAGGAGAAGTTCCGCGAGGTCTCCACGGCCTACGAGGTGCTGTCGGATCCGGAGAAGCGGCGCATCGTCGACCTCGGCGGCGACCCGATGGAATCCGGCGGCGGTATGGGAGGCGGCTTCTCGGGCGCGGGCTTCGGCGGCCTCGGCGACGTCTTCGAGGCGTTCTTCGGCGGCATGAACGCCTCCGGCGGGACCCGCAAGCCGCGCGGTCGCGTGCAGCCGGGCGCGGATTCGCTGTTGCGGACCCGGCTTTCGCTGCAGGAGTGCGCGGTCGGCGTCACCAAGCACCTGACCGTCGACACCGCCATCCTCTGCGACCTGTGCCAGGGTTCGGGCACCAACGGCAACTCCAAGCCGGTGCGCTGTGAGACCTGTGGCGGCGCGGGCGAGGTGCAGACCGTGCAGCGGTCCTTCCTCGGCCAGGTCATGACCTCGCGTCCGTGCCCCACCTGCCGGGGCGCGGGCGAGACGATTCCGGACCCCTGCCGCAAGTGCGGCGGCGACGGCCGCGTGCGCTCGCGCCGCGAGATCGCCGCGCCGATCCCGGCCGGTGTGGCCAACGGCATGCGGGTGCGTCTCGCGGCCCAGGGCGAGGTCGGCCCGGGCGGCGGTCCCGCGGGCGACCTGTACGTGGAGATCGTGGAGCAGCCGCACGACACCTTCGTGCGCGACGGCGACGACCTGCACTGCACCATCCGGGTTCCCATGGTGGACGCGGCGCTGGGCACCACGGTCGTCATCGACACCATCCTCGACGGCCCGGTCGAGCTGACCATCCCGGCGGGCACCCAGCCCGGCGAGGCGTCGGTGCTGCGCGGCCACGGAATGCCCAAGCTGCGCGCCAACTCCCGGGGCGACCTGATCGCGCACCTCGACATCGTGGTGCCGACCAAGCTCGACGCCAAGCAGTCGGACCTGCTGCGCAAGTACAAGGGCATGCGGGCCAACGAGCACACCGAGGTGCTGTCGGCGCAGTCCGAGCACAACTCGGGCCTGTTCGCCCGCCTGCGCGCCTCCTTCAGCGGACGCTGATCCCTTGGCCGCCACCGTCTTCTACCTCGACGAGATCCCCGAACCGGGCGCGACCGCGGTGCTGGACGGCCCCGAGGGCCGCCACGCCGCCACGGTGCGTCGCATCCGGGTGGGGGAGCCGATCACGCTGTCCGACGGGCACGGGATCCTCGCCGATTCGGAAGTGGTTGCGGCCCAGAAGGATCGCCTCGAGCTGAAAGTCCTGTCCAAGCGCGCGGCCGCGCCCTGGACCCCGCAGGTGACGGTGGTCCAGGCGCTGCCCAAGTCCGACCGTTCGGAGCTGGCGGTCGAGCTGATGACCGAGGCGGGCGCCGACGCCATCGTCCCGTGGCAGGCGCTGCGCTGTGTCTCCAACTGGGAGTCCAAGGCCCGCAAGGGCGTCGAGAAGTGGCGCGCCGCCGCCAAGCAGGCGGCCCGCCAGTCGCGGCGCGCCTACATCCCGGATGTGGCGGAGCTGCACGGCACCAAGGACCTGCTGGAACTGGTGCGCTCGGCCAAGGCTCAGGGCGCGCTGGTGGCCGCCCTGCACGAGTCCGGCGAATCCCGTTTGACCGAAATGTCTTTCGACGGGGTGCCCGAGATCATCCTCATCGTCGGTCCCGAGGGCGGCCTGGACGACTCCGAGCTGAAGGCCCTCGCCGAGGCGGGCGCCGACATCGTGCTGCTCGGCCCCACGGTGCTGCGCACCTCCACCGCCGCGGCCGTCGCCCTGGGCGCGCTGGGCGCTCTCACCCCGCGCTGGTAGCGCTCGCCCCGGGTGCCGGCGCATCGATCCCGGCGGGTTCGCCACGGAATGGATTCGGCGCAGCGGCAGTTGCGTGTCAGCGGTGCGTTATGCCTGCTGGTAGCCGCTTATTCACTGGGCGGTGTCGGTGGGCGGCGGTAAACTTCTGTCAACGACGACGGCTTCGAGACCGGAAAGCAGGCCATAGCCACTTTTGAGAACACCAGGCGAAATCGGCGATCAGAGCACTTCCACTGCCCGCATCGGCGGTGTCGACGGTTCCGGACCGGCGGGGCGGACCGTTCGTTCGAGCATCGAATTGGCACCGGAATCGGTGTTCGGATTCCTGGGTTCGGCTGATGAGAACCTGCGTGAACTCGAGCGCCTCCTCGATGCCGACATCCACGTCCGTGGCAACTCCGTCACCCTGACCGGTAAACCGGCCGATGTGGCGCTGGCCGAGCGCGTGGTGGCCCAGCTGGTCGCGTTGACCGCACGCAACCGGGTGGTCACGCCCGAAGCGGTGCGGCACACCTACTCCATGCTCACCGAGGGTTCCTCGGACTCCCCGGCCGAGGTGCTCAGCCTGGACATTCTGTCCCGGCGCGGCAGGACCATCCGGCCCAAGACGCTGAACCAGAAGCGCTACGTCGACGCGATCGACGCGCACACCATCGTCTTCGGCGTCGGCCCGGCCGGTACCGGCAAGACCTACCTCGCCATGGCCAAGGCCGTGCAGGCGTTGCAGACCAAGCAGGTCAACCGCATCATCCTGACCCGGCCCGCGGTCGAGGCGGGCGAGCGGCTGGGCTTCCTGCCGGGCACGCTCAACGAGAAGATCGACCCGTACCTACGTCCGCTCTACGACGCCCTGCACGACATGATGGATCCCGAGGCGATCCCGAAGCTCATGCAGGCCGGGGTCATCGAGGTCGCGCCGCTGGCCTACATGCGCGGTCGCACGCTCAACGACTCGTTCATCATTCTGGACGAGGCGCAGAACACGACGGCCGAGCAGATGAAGATGTTCCTCACCCGTCTGGGCTTCGGTTCCAAGATCGTGGTGACCGGTGACATCACCCAGGTCGACCTGCCGAACAACGCGCGGTCGGGTCTGCGCGCGGCCACGGAGATCCTGCACGGCATCGACGACATCCACATCGCCGAGCTCACCAGCGCCGATGTGGTCCGGCACCGCCTGGTCGGGGCGATCGTGGACGCCTACGACCGCTACGAGTCGGACACGCGCCCGCCGGCGGCGGTGCACTATCCGGGCAATCGGGCGCAGCGACGTGCCGCGAGCCGGGGAGACCGGCACTGAACTCGACCACTACGCTGATCGGGTGAGTATCGAGATCGCCAACGAATCGGGTATCGAGGTATCCGAAGAAGAACTGGTCAGTGTCGCGCGGTTCGTCATCGGTCAGATGGACGTCCATCCGGCGGCCGAGCTGTCGATGGTGCTGGTCGATCTCGACACCATGGCGGATCTGCACATGCGCTGGATGGACCTACCGGGTCCGACCGACGTCATGTCGTTCCCCATGGACGAGCTGGAGCCGGGCGGGCGGCCCGATGCCGCCGAGCCCGGCCCCTCCATGCTCGGTGACATCGTGCTCTGCCCGGAGTTCGCGGCCCAGCAGGCCGAGAAGGCCGGGCACTCCATGGATCACGAGCTGGCGCTGCTGACCGTGCACGGCGTCCTGCACCTCCTCGGCTACGACCACGCCGAGCCCGAGGAGGAGAAGGAGATGTTCGCGTTGCAGGCCTCCCTGCTGGAGGGCTGGTACGAGAACGTGCGCCAGGAGATGCGCCGCGCCGAGCTGGCCGAGCGCGACCAGCGGCTGCTGGGCAAGACCGGATTCACCGACACCACCGGTGATCCGCTGGGCCCGGCGTGAATTCATTCGTTCTGCTGCTGCTGGCGATCGTCCTGGTCCCGGCCGGCGGGGTGTTCGCGGCGCTGGACTCGGCGCTGAACACCATTTCGCCCGCGCGCGTCGAGGATCTGGTGCGCGCCGAGCGGACCGGGGCGGCGCGGCTGGCGCGCATCATCGCGGATCGGCCGCGTTATGTGAATCTCATGGTGCTGCTGCGCCTTACGTGCGAGATCACGGCAACGGTGTTGCTGGCGGCCGTGCTGCTGGACTGGCTGGGCGAGGCGCCCGCACTGCTGATCACCGCGGCGGTCATGGTGCTGGTCGACTACGTGGTGATCGGTGTCGGCCCGCGCACGCTGGGCCGTCAGCACGCCTATTCGCTGGCGCTGGGCGCGTCGTTGCCGTTGCAGGCCATCGGCTCGCTGCTGGGCCCGATCAGCCGCCTGCTCATCCTGATCGGTAATGCGATCACCCCCGGTAAGGGATTCCGCAACGGCCCCTTCGCCTCCGAGATCGAACTGCGCGAAGTGGTGGACCTGGCGGGCGAGCGCGGCGTGGTGGACGCCGACGAGGCGCGCATGATCCAGTCGGTGTTCGAACTCGACTCCACCCCGGCGCGCGAGGTCATGGTGCCGCGTACCGAGATGGTGTGGATCGAGGCGGACAAGACCGCGGCGCAGGCCATGTCGCTGGCGGTGCGGTCGGGGCATTCGCGGATTCCGGTGATCGGGGAGAACGTCGACGACGTTCTCGGCGTCGTCTACCTGAAAGACCTTGTCCCGTACGCGGATCGGAGCCGGAAGGTGAAGGTGCGCCAGGTCATGCGGCCCGCCGTCTTCATTCCCGACTCCAAGCCGCTGGACGCGCTGCTCGACGAGATGCAGCGCCATCGCAACCACATGGCGGTGCTGGTCGACGAGTACGGCGGCATCGCGGGCCTGGTCACCATCGAGGACATTCTCGAGGAGATCGTGGGCGAGATCGCCGACGAGTACGACAAGGACGAGATCGCGCCGATCGAGCAGATCGGCGCCGGCAAGTTCCGGGTCTCGGCCCGGCTGCCCGTCGATGACCTGGGCGAACTGTTCGACATCGAGATCGAGGAGGAGGACGTCGACACCGTCGGCGGCCTGCTCGCGCATGCTCTGGGCCGCGTCCCGCTGCCCGGCTCCAAGGCCGTCGTCCAGGGCTTGCAACTGAAGGGGGAGGGCGGGGCCGACGCGCGCGGCCGCATGCGGATCCACACGGTGGTGGTGCGCAGGGCCCAGGAGAAGGCGAGAACCGAACCGGCGGAACAGGAACCGGGCGGCGCACACGACGATGGAGAGGCCGATGACCGAGATGAACGCCGATGATTGAGCTCGACGCCGAGGACGGCAAGCTGCGGGTGCTCGCCCGCGGCGCGATGGGCCGCACCGGCGGCCGCGGCGGCGCGGCCGTGCGCGACACCGACGGCCGCACCTACGCGGCCGGGACGGTGGAGCTGACCGCGCTCCCGCTGACCGCCCTGCAGGCCGCGGTGGCGGCCGCGATCTCCAGTGGCGCTACCGGTTTCGAGGCCGCCGTGGTGGTGGCGGGCAAGCTGTCCGATCCCGGTGTCGCGGCGGTGCGTGAGGTATCGCCCACGGCGCGAATCATTTTCAGCGACGTCAAGGGCGCGGTGTTCGACGTGCTGGACGCCGACGACCACTACGGCGTGGAGAACCCCATCGCGGCGCAACGCCCCGAGGACAATGTCGCGGGCGCGCGTCAGGTTCCGGCGGGTTTCGACCTGGACACCGAATCGGAGGTCTTCGAATGAGCGGCAAGGGCGATGGCAAGGGCGAATTCCGTTCCGGCTTCGTGTGTTTCGTGGGGCGGCCGAACACCGGCAAGTCCACGCTGACCAATGCCATGGTGGGGCAGAAGATCGCCATCACCTCCTCGCGGCCGCAGACCACCCGGCACACCATCCGCGGCATCGTGCACCGCGACCACGCGCAGCTGATCCTGGTCGACACCCCCGGTCTGCACCGGCCGCGCACCCTGCTCGGGCAGCGGCTCAACGACCTGGTGCGCGATACGTATTCGGAAGTCGACGTGATCGCGGTCTGCATTCCGGCCGACGAGAAGATCGGTCCCGGTGACCGCTGGATCGTCGAGCAGATCAAGACCATGGCGCCCAAGACCACGCTGCTGGGCGTGGTCACCAAGATCGACAAGGTGAGCCGCGACCAGGTCGCGCACCAGTTGATGGCGGTCTCCCAGCTGCTCGGCCCCGAGGCCGAGGTGGTTCCGGTGTCCGCGGTCAAGGGCGAGCAGGTCGAGGTGCTCATCGACGTCATCGCCTCGCAGATGCCCGAGGGCCCGGCCTTCTACCCGGACGGCGAGCTCACCGACGAGCCCGAGGAAGTCCTGATGGCCGAGCTCATTCGCGAGGCCGCCCTGGAGGGCGTGCGCGACGAGCTCCCGCACTCGCTCGCGGTGGTCATCGAGGAGGTCCTCGAACGCGAGGAGAACGACGACACCGAGACCGACGGCCGTCGCTCCGCCGAGGGCATGCTCGACGTGCACGCCCTGCTCTACGTGGAGCGTCCCAGCCAGAAGGCCATCATCATCGGCAAGGGCGGCGCCCGCCTCAAGGAGGTCGGCACCAACGCCCGCAAGCAGATCGAGCACATCCTCGGCACCCGCATCTATCTGCATCTGCACGTGAAGGTGGCCAAGGACTGGCAGCGCGACCCGAAGCAGCTGGGCAAGCTCGGCTTCTGACCCGCGTCATCGCATGGCACGCCGCGAGGAATCTCCCTCGCGGCGTGCCATGCGGCCTTTCTAGGGCTGCGGCCACCAGGGCGTCGGACGGGCCTTGTGCCACTGGAGTTCCGATTCCAGCTGGGCCGCGACCGAAACCAGCAGCGCCTCGGAGTTGGCGGGCCCCATCAGCTGCGAGCCGACCGGGAGTCCGGCGGCGGTGAAACCCGAGGGGATGTTCACAGCGGGCCAGCCCAGCACGTTCCACGGCCAGGTGTAGGGGCAGGCGGCGGTGATGAGTTCGTCGGTGGCCCAGGAGCCGATGCCGTCGATGTCGTGGACGCCGGGTGGCGGCGTGGCGGTGGTGGGGGCCAGGACCAGGTCGAAGTCGTCGAAGATGCGACCGGTTTGCTTGCGCAGCAAGGGTTCCGCGGCCCGGGCGGCGGAGAGCAGAGGCGAGAGCACGCGGCCGACGGTGGCGTTGTGGTGGGTGCGGGGGTCGACCGTGGCCCCGGGCAGGCGGTCGAGGGCCTCGCGGATGCCGACCATGGAGCGGGGGAGGAAGGTCGCGCCCATCAGGACGCCGTAGTGGACGTCGGCGATGGAGACCTCGTGGCCGAGGCGGCGCAGGGTGCCGGCGGTGGCGTGGACGCGGGCCTCGACCTCGCGATCGAGCGCGGTCCTGGTGGCGGTGAACGGAATTCGCAGCGACAGCGCGATGCGCAGGCGGCCCGGATCGCGGCCGACGGCGTCGGAGACGGTCAGGGCGGGCGGGGTGTGCAGGTCGCCGGGGTGCGGTCCGGCGGCGGCGTCGAGCAGCAGCGCGGCGTCGGCGACGGTGCGGGCGAGGGGGCCGTTCACGGTGAGGCCGAAGAAGGCCTCCGGCAGCGGCCAGGTGGAGATGCGGCCGCGCTGGGGCTTGATGCCGACCAGGTTGTTCCAGGCGGCGGGGATGCGGACCGAGCCCGCGCCGTCGGAACCCAGTGCGGCGGGGACCAATCCGGCCGCGACCGCCGCGCCCGAGCCGCCGGACGAGCCGCCCGGGGTGTGGCCCGAGCCCCACGGATTGGTGGTGTGGCCGAAGGCCTCGGCGCTGGTGAACGGCAGCTGGCCGAGCTCGCAGGTATTGGTCTTGCCGACGATGACCGCGCCCGCCGCGCGCAGCCGCCGCACCGCCTCGGCGTCCTCGGTCTTGGCGGGGAAGTCGCCACCGCACCCGAAAGCGGTTGGCGTACCGGCCAAGTCGGTGTCGTCCTTGATGGCGAGGGGGACGCCGAGCAGTGGATCCCGTTGTCCGGCGGCCAGTTTGCGATCCGCCTCGGCGGCTTCGGCGAGGGCTTCGGCCCGCCGCACGATCCGGAAGGCGTTCAACGCCCCCTGGCTGGCTTCGATCCGATCGAGGACGGCGCCGGTCGCCTCCACCGAGGTGATCGTGCCTGCCGCCAGTGCCGCCGCGAGTTCCGTCAGCCCGAGTTCGCCGACTGCCGCCAGTGCCATGTGAGTCCCGTCTCTCCGTACCGGGGAGTAACATAGCGCGACTTTGGTCACAGGTCCAACAGTGTTATCGATCCCCGGGCCGCTCGCCCGAAGGTGGTGTACCGCCGTCCGGCCCACCCCTCCGGGGCCGGACGGCGGTACACGTGCGGGTCGCCTCGCCCACCGGACGAGCGATGCGCAGCGAGCGCGGTGCGGACGGTACCGCCGCCCAGCGGGATCCGGCGGCGGGAGTCTGGCGCGTCATGGAGTCCTCCGATGGGTGCGTCCGAATGCTCTGCCCTGCGGGTTTCAGCCTGGTTTCAGTCGCCAATCGCGGGCCAACGAACTTCTAACCGCGCCCCGCCGCGATACACGCCGCGACTCGTCACCGCCCGGTCGGTCCCGCGTGCGAGACTGTTGCGGTGCGGTTGTATCGGGATCATGCGGTGGTGTTGCGCCAGCACAAGCTGGGCGAGGCGGACCGTATCGTCACGCTCCTGACCCGCCAGCACGGTCTGGTGCGCGCGGTAGCCCGGGGTGTGCGGCGCACGCGCTCCAAGTTCGGCGCCCGCCTGGAACCGTTCGCCTACGTCGACATCCAGCTCCATCCCGGCCGCAATCTCGACACCGTCACCCAGGTGCACACGGTCGAGACCTTCGCCGCCGACATCGTCGCCGACTACGGCCGCTACACCACCGCCTGCGCGGTCCTCGAAACCGCCGAACGCCTCGCGGGCGAGGAAGGCGCACCCGCCGCCCGCCTGCACACCCTCACCGCGGGCGCCCTGCGCGCCATCGCCCTGGGGCACCGCCCGCACGAACTGATCCTCGACGCGTTCCTGCTGCGCGCCATGGGTTTCGCGGGCTGGGCTCCGGCCCTCGACGACTGCGCCCGCTGCGCCACCCCCGGCCCGCACCGCGCTTTTCACGTCGCCGCCGGCGGCGCGGTCTGCGTGCACTGCCGCCCGCCCGGCGCGGCCACCCCGATGCTCGGCGTCCTCGACCACATGAGCGCTCTCAATCGCGGCGACTGGTCCGGCGTCGACGCCGTCCCCGACGCCATGCGCCGCCAGGCCAGCGGCCTCATCGCCGCCCACCTGCAATGGCATCTGGAACGCCAGCTCCGCACCCTCCCGCTCATCGAGCGCACCCGTCCCCACGAGGCCGTCGACCGCACCGAAGCCGCCATCGGCTGACCGGCCGGACACCCGCCGGTCCGGCGCCGGAATTCGGAGAACGAGTGTCGGCGGTGTGGAGGTCCGGTGTGAATCCAGTGGGCGGCGTCCGGCGCTGTGGCGCGTCGGGCAGGATGGGGGCGTGATCGGGAACCGGAAGTCATCGACTGAGCAGCGTGTTGTGCGGCCGCCGTCACCGCATCCGTCGGGGGCGAAGCCGCCGGCGATTCCGGCGGAGTTCGTGCCCAGGCATGTGGCGCTGGTGATGGACGGGAACGGCCGCTGGGCCCAGGAGCGCGGGCTGCCGCGCACCGCGGGACACGAGCGCGGCGAGGCGGTGCTCATGGACACCGTCGAGGGCTGCATCGAGATGGGTGTGAAGTGGCTGTCGGCGTACGCGTTCTCCACCGAGAACTGGCGGCGCAGCCCCGACGAGGTCCGCTTCCTGATGGGCTTCAACCGCGATGTGATCCGCCGCCGCCGCGACGAGATGCACGAGATGGGTGTGCGGGTGCGCTGGGCCGGGCGGCGACCGCGCCTGTGGCGCAGCGTGATCAAGGAATTGGAAGTCGCGCAGGAGCTCACCAAGGACAATACGGTGATGACCCTGACCATGTGCGTCAACTACGGTGGCCGCGCCGAGATCGCCGACGCCGCACGGGAAATCGCGCGCCGAGTGGCCGCGGGTGAGCTGGATCCGGAGAAGGTCACCGAGGCCACCGTCGCCCAGTACCTGGACGAGCCCGATATGCCGGACGTGGACCTGTTCCTGCGTCCGTCCGGTGAGCTGCGCAGCTCCAACTTCCTGATCTGGCAGGCCGCGTACGCCGAATTCGTGTTCCAGGAAACGCTTTTCCCCGATTTCGATCGCCGTAATCTCTGGGACGCCTGCCTGGAGTACGCCAAGCGTGACCGCCGTTTCGGAGGTGTGAAGTGACCGATCAGCTCACTCCCGCGGAGGTATTGCAGGACCGCGCCCGCGCGCTGCTGCTGCGCTACGGCGTGGAGGTGCGCGAGGAGGAGGGCGCCCTCGGTTTCGAATACGAGGGCGCGCTGTGCTCGCTGCGCGGGGTGAACCTGTCGCCGGGCCTGGATGTGCTGGCGCTCATGTGCATTCTGGCCTGGGACCGCCCGGTGAAGCCGCAGCTGCACAAGCGGGTCGCCGAGCGCAATGCCGCGCTCCAGTTCGGCACGCTGACCGTGGTGTCGCGCGACAAGCTGGCGGATGTGATCCTGCGCTACACCTTCCCGGCCGCCGGGCTGGAGGACGAGCCGCTGGCCACCCTGCTGCTGTTGACGCTCTCCGGTGCGGGCCGTGCCCGCCAGGGCCTGCTGCCCTGACGGGGGTCGCCGTCCGGGATCGGTTCAGGCCCGGGCGGTTTCGGGTTCCCCGGCGGCGTCGCGGTAGCCGGGCAGCATCTCGGTGATGCCGCGCGCGAAGGTGTCGGGATCGGCGTCGCCGAGAATGAGGTGCTGCAGGATGATCCCGGGCAGCAGCCCGAGGAAGATCTTGGCGATGGCGTCGGTGTCGGCGTCCGGGGGCAACCAGCCCGCGTCGCGCATGCGATTGGCGTAGTCGAACCACAGGCGGCGGAAGCCGAGGATATTGGTGCGCACGTAATCGGCGATATTGGCGTTGGTGAGGGCCAGCGCCCAGGCCTGGGGGATGACGCGCACGGGCCCGCCGGGTGCGCTGAGCTTGACGATGTCCTCGCTCATCAGCCGGACCAGTGCGGGCGGCGTGGGTAGCGGTTCGCTGTAGACGGCTTCGCTGAGGGTGGCGCGCAGGTCGACGGTGGCTTCGGTGGCGAGGGCCTCGATGATGTCGTTCTTGGATTTGAAGTAGCGGTAGACCGCTCCGGCGGAGAGCCCGGATTCGGCGAAGACGTCCTGCATGGTGGTGGCGTGCAGGCCTTTGCGGGCGAAGCAGGTCTGTGCGGCGTCGAGAATCTGTTGTCTGCGGCGTTCCAGGTGTGCATCGCTGACTCTGGGCATGCGCCCAAATTAAAACGAATATCCGTTCTCAACAAGCTGACAATGCCATGTCAGCCCTGTCCCATCCGTTGCGAATTTGTGTGGGCCGGACGGGATTCCGGCTGGTCAGCCCTTCGCGGCGCCGCATTCGCGGCAGGTGCCGAAGATTTCCATGGTGTGGCTGATATCGGTGAATCCGTGCTCGGCGGCGATCGAGTCGGCCCACGCTTCCACGGTAGGGCCCTCCACCTCGACGGTGCTGCCGCAGCGGCGGCAGACCAGGTGGTGGTGGTGTCCGCTCGAGCACTGCCGGTACACCGATTCGCCGGTGTCGGTGCGCAGCACGTCGACCATTCCGGCGTCGGCCAGCGATTGCAGGGTCCGGTAGACCGTGGTCAGGCCGATGCCCTCACCGCGTTTGCGGAGTTCGTCGTGCAGTTCCTGCGCGGAGCGGAATTCGTCGATGTCGGCCAGCAGGGCCGCGATGGCGCTGCGCTGACGGGTGCTGCGAACCCCGACCGTCTTCTCGGTTGTTCCCACGGTTCACCCTTCCTCGGCGTGCGCGACCGCGTCGATGACGATGTGCGCGAGATGCTCGTCGACCAGCTCGTAGATGACCTCGCGCCCGGTGCGCTCACCGCGCACCACCCCCGCGGATTTCAGGATCCGCAGGTGCTGACTGATCAGCGGCTGGGTCACTCCGAGGGTATCGACGAGCTCGTGCACACAGCGCGGCGACTCCCGCAGTTGCAGCACGATGGCGATGCGCACCGGCGCCGCGAGGGCGCGCAACAGTTCCCCGGCGGAGTCGAGAATGGTGCGCGACGGCACCACCGGCGGCTGCGGCGACCGGTACGGATACTCGTCGTGGGGGATCGCGGCCGGAGCCTCGGTCGCGACGTGCGAGCGCCGCAGAGGCGCACCGCTGTCCGTGGTCATCGAACCAACTCCTTATTGGAAACCGATGCCATTCTTATATGCACGGGTACGCATGTCAAACATGAAGTCGGCGCGTCGCCTCAGCAATTGCCGTCCTGCGGCATCGGCATCGACCGATCGAAGTAGTACTCGGGCCGATGCTGGTCCGGCGTGCCGCCGAAGGACGGCGGATTGCCGTAGTTGGGGGCCAGATAGCCCTTCTTCCCCAGGAAGCAGTTGACCGGATACGCGAAGCCCTGGACATCGCCGATCCACATCCCCTGCGATCCGCCGTCGTAGGTCGGGTCCTCGACCCAGTCGTACTCGACCACCCGTCGCACCATCGCGACGATGTCGTATGCCCCGTACCCGGTGTGGTCCGGCGGCGTGAACGCGTACGCCACCGAGTAATCGGTGCGAATCGCCAACTCGCCCTTGTCGTTCAGCCCCACCGTCATGGACCCTTCGACCCGCGGCGAGACCGGCAGCAGCCGATACCCGGGCGCCAGCTTCTCGGTCAGCCACCAGGTGTCCGCCGCGTTCCCGGACTTCAGCTTCGGCCGGATGTCCTCGACCTGGTGGGTGGCCAGCAGGGCCAGCACCGGTTCGGCGTCCTGGGTTTCGAGCACGTGCTGATCCAGCCGGGCGGTGACGATCAGCTGTTTGACGCGGTCGGTGGCCGCGGTCACGGTCGCGGCCGAGTAGCGCCCGACCGGCGCGGCGGCGGGCGGCTGGATTCCGGCCGCGCCTTCGGGCCAGGTGGCGGTCGGGGTGTTGGCGAACGGGTGGCCCAGGTCCACGGGCGCGGTCGTGGCGATCGTCGAACCCGAATCATCCGCTGGCCGGGCTTGGAGACGATTGAGCAGAACGGCGCTGCCGAGCAGCGTCACCGCCACGATCGCGAGCGCCACCGTGTACTTGCTCCCGTACGTTCGCATGGCCCCACCCCTGTGCTGTTGTGGATCGCGCACCCCCGCGTGCCGACCGGTGTCCTCGTTCCAATATGGCCGGTTGTGATCAGGGCTGCATCCCCTGCTTGTGGGGGCAGTGGGTGCAAAGTGGCTTGCTCGCGGCAGATAGTCTGGACCTAATCCTTTGCAATCTTCCGGATACGGATGGAGAACTGTTCAGTGGCACCCAAGTCGAAGGTGGACACCGTCGCCAATCTCGCCAAGCGTCGGGGTCTCGTGTACCCGAGCGGTGAGATCTACGGCGGAACGAGGTCGGCCTGGGATTACGGTCCGCTGGGCGTGGAGCTCAAGGAGAACATCAAGCGGCAGTGGTGGCGGTCCATGGTGACCAGCCGCGACGACGTGGTCGGTCTGGACTCCTCGATCATCCTGCCGCGTCAGGTGTGGGTGGCCTCGGGTCACGTCGCGGTGTTCAACGACCCGCTGGTGGAATGCCTCAACTGTCACAAGCGGCACCGGCAGGACCACCTGCAGGAGGCGTACGCCGAGAAGAACAAGCTCGACGATCCGGACGCGGTGTCCATGGAGCTCATCGTGTGCCCGGATTGCGGCACTGTGGGCAAGTGGACCGAGCCCAAGGACTTCAACATGATGCTGAAGACCTACCTGGGCCCGGTCGAGTCCGAAGAGGGCATGCACTACCTGCGTCCGGAGACCGCGCAGGGCATCTTCGTCAACTACGACAATGTCGCCACCACCGCGCGCAAGAAGCCGCCGTTCGGCATCGCGCAGATCGGCAAGTCGTTCCGCAACGAGATCACCCCGGGCAACTTCATCTTCCGCACCCGCGAGTTCGAGCAGATGGAGATGGAGTTCTTCGTCAAGCCGGGCGAGGACGAGCAGTGGCACCAGTACTGGATCGACACCCGCATGGCCTGGTACACCGACCTCGGTATCGACCCGGAGAACCTGCGGCTGTACGAGCACCCGAAGGAGAAGCTGTCCCACTACTCCACCCGCACGGTGGACATCGAGTACCGCTTCCGCTTCGCGGGCAGCGAGTGGGGCGAGCTCGAGGGTGTCGCCAACCGCACCGACTTCGACCTGAAGACGCACTCGGAGCACTCGGGCAAGGAGCTGGTCTACTTCGACCAGCAGAGCGGTGAGCGCTACACCCCGTTCGTCATCGAGCCCGCGGCCGGTCTGACCCGTTCGCTGATGGCGTTCCTGGTCGACGCCTACCACGTGGAGCAGGTGCCGACCGCCAAGGGCGGCGTGGAGGATCGCACCACGCTGCGCCTGGACCCGCGGCTGGCTCCCGTCAAGGCGGCCGTACTGCCGTTGTCGCGCAACGCGGATCTCTCGCCGAAGGCCAAGGACCTGGCCGCGCAGCTGCGCCGGAACTGGAACGTGGACTTCGACGACGCCGGCGCCATCGGCCGTCGCTACCGTCGTCAGGACGAGATCGGCACCCCGTTCTGCATCACGGTCGACTTCGACACGCTCGAGGACCACGCCGTCACGGTGCGTGAGCGCGACTCGATGGCCCAGGAGCGGGTGGCCCTGGATCAGGTAGAGGGCTACCTGGCCGCGCGCCTCATCGGCGCCTGAACCCAGTCCCACTGAAAAGACCGGTCAATACCTGACCGGTCTTTTCTTTATTTCCTCGCTGTTGAAATTCGGAGTGTCATAGATAAATTGGGTAACCCACTACTCGTGTTAACGACCCATGACCGGGCCACTATTTGAGTATGTGGGCAACGGCGCCTTCTCCTGCCGAAGCTCGATCAGCCGAGGTGAGTCATGAGCGAGCGTGTTATCGGCCCCCGCTCGGGGCTGCAATGGGTCCCGTTGGGGGACATCGGATCAACCTGCCCGGCCGCCCGGCCGACGGTGGCGGCGTTCCGGTCCTGGGCGGATTCCATTCTGACCCAACCCAGTGACGAACTGGGCCGTGACGGGCCGGTTTGCCCGTACGTCCGGCCGTCGATGCGGCGGGATCTGCTGTGGCTGGCGCAGGTGCCGGCGGCGGAACCGCGGCCGATGTGGATGCGCGCGATCGTCCGCGACGCCCTGGAGCTGTATCCGGAACTGCCCACGGGGAACGGTAGTTCCACATCGGTGCTGCGCGGATTGATCACGGTATTCCCGAATTTGACCGACTATTCCTTGATCGACGAGATCCACGAGGAATTCAAGACCAAATTCGTGGAGCGCGGCTCGATGCTCGGGCAATTCTATCCGGGCTGTGATCAACCGGGCCTGTGGAACAAGGAGTATCGGCCCTTGGACGCGCCGATGCCGATGTTGGTGGTGCGCACCATGATGACCACCGACTTCCCGTTCCTGCTCGACGACCCCGAATGGGCGGACGCCTACGTGCGCAAGTTCGCGCCGACCCTGCCCGCGCACGTGCGCTCGGTCATGGTGCGGCGCTTGACCTCCCGGCCCGCTTCCCGCGTGCCCGCCTACCAGGTGGCGCCGGCCGACGAATCCTGTTCCACCAGCAGTTAGGCGGTAATCGATGACGCGCGTTTCCGGACACACCTTCCCGCTATCCCCCGCGCAGCTGGGGATGTTCTACGCCCAGCAGCTGGATCCGGCCGTGCCGTTGTCGGAGGCCCAGTACATCGAGATGCGCGGGCCGCTGGAGATCGAGACGCTGCGGCGGGTGGCGGTGCGGGCGGGGCGTGAGTTCGGTTCGGGCGTCCTGCGGTTCGTCGAGGCCGGGGGTCGGCCGGGTCAGGTGGTCGACGCCGGGATGGAGCGCGAGATCGGGTTCCTGGATCTCACCGATCGCACCGATCCGGTCGCCGAGGCGCTGGAGTGGATGCGCGCCGACGTGGCGCGGCCGATCGACCTGTTCGGCGTGAACGCCGGGGTATCAACGGTGATCCGGGTCGGGGAGTCCCATCACCTGTGGTACACCAGAGCTCACCACCTTCTCATCGATGGATTCGGTTCGGTGACCATGCTGTATCGGGTCGCCGAGCTGTACAACGCCGCGGTGCGCGGGCAATCGGCGCCTCCCGGCACCGCGGCCTCGCTGCTGGAAGTGCACGAGGCGGAGATGGCGTACCGGGAGTCCTCCCGGTACGTCACCGACGAGCACTACTGGCGCGAGGCCACCGCGGGCATGCCCGACCGTTGCAGCCTGGTCGCGGCCACCGCCCCGGCGTGCGCGCTGGGGCGCGAGGCCCGCGCCCAGCTGGGTGACGGCACCGCCGCCCGGCTGGAAGCCGCCGCCCGCCGTTTCGACACCAGTTCGGCGACCGTGGTCATGGCGGCGGTCGCGCTCTACTACGCCCGCCTGACCGCGACCGAGGACGTGGTCCTGAGCCTGCCGGTCTCCGGCCGCACCACGGCGGTGCTGCGGCGTTCGGGCGGCATGATCGCCAATGTGGTGCCGCTGCGCGTGCCGGTGCCGCGCACCGGGCGGGTCGGCGAGGTCCTGGACGCGGTCCGGGTCGCGGCGTCGGGAGCCCTACGCCACCAACGCTTCCGCCACGAGGACATGCGCCAGGACGGCTCGCGGGACGATGACGGCGGCCGGGCCGGGGATGACGGGGAACGGCGGGCCGAGTTCGGGCGGGGGATGACCGGTCCGGTCATCAACATCATGTTGTTTCCGGCCGGGATCGATTTCGAGGGCGTCGAATCGAGCCTGCACGTGGTGACGTCGGGGCCGATCGAGGATCTGTTCGTCAACTTCTACCAGCACGGGGCGGGCGCGCCGATCCATGTCGACTTCGCGGCGAATCCGCGGCTGTACGACGAGGATTCGCTGGCCCGGCATCACCGCCGGTTCCTCGCGCTGCTCGATTCGCTGCTGTCGGCGGACGCCGGGACCCCCGTGGCCGAACTGGATTACACGGTGGCGGACGAGAAGCCGCTGCTGGCGGGCGCGCACGGGATGACCGCACCCGAACCGCGCCTGCTGCCGGAGATCCTGGCCGCAGGTCTGCACCGCGCGGGTCCCGACGCGATCGCGGTCATGGCCGCCGACCGGCGACTGACCTACGGCGAGTTGGACGCGCTCTCGAATCGGCTGGCGCGCCGGATATTGCGCGCCGCCGAGTCCGGCCCGGACGCGCCCGTCCTGGGACCGGAGTCGACGGTCCTGCTGGCCCTGCCGCGCTCGATCGAGGCGGTGGTCGCCTTGTGGGCGGTGGCCAGGACCGGTGCGGCGTTCGTGCCCGTGGGCACGGCCCTGCCCGCGGCCCGGCTGGCCGACATCGCGGCGGAGGCGGGCGCGACGGTCGGTCTCGCCTTCTCGGAATCGTCTGCGAAACTGCCGGATTCGATGCCGTGGATCGTTCTGGATGATCTCCTGCGAGGCGGCGGCGCGGCCTCCGGCGACGCGGTGGTGTCGGATCTGCCGTTGACCGCCGATGAGCTTCGTGGCCACCCTCGGGTCGGGAATCCGGCCTATGTGGTCTTCACCTCCGGGTCGACGGGCGTGCCGAAGGGCGTGGTGGTGACCCATTCCGGTCTGGCCGGTCTGGCCGCCGCGATCGTGTCCGCGTACCGGGTGGATCCGGGTTCCCGTGTCCTGCAATGCCTGAACCCGAGTTTCGACGCGGCGGTGCTGGAGTGGCTGATGGCGTTCGCCGCGGGCGCGACGCTGGTGGTGGCCGAACCGGATCCGGTGCTCGGCGCCGAATTGGCCGGGCTGGTCCGCGATTACGGCATCACCCAGGTGTGTTCCACCCCGGCGGTGCTGTCCACGCTGGAGTCGAACGCGCTCGACGGCGTGCGCGCGGTGTCCTCGGGTGGTGAGCCGACGCCGCCGGATATCGTGGCGCGCTTCGGGACCGGGCGGGACCTGCTGAATTCGTACGGCCCCAGCGAGACCACAGTGGCGGTCACCTACACGGGCGGTCTGGTCGCGGGCGTCGAGTCCGGGCTCGGCGATCCGATTCCGGGCGCGGGGATGCTGGTGCTGGACCGCTGGCTGCGCCCGGTGCCGATCGGTGTGGCGGGGGAGCTGTACGTGAGCGGTCCGGGGGTGGCGCGCGGGTACGCGGGCCGTCCCGGTCTCACCGCCGAACGGTTCCTGCCCGCGCCGGACGGTGCGGCCGGGGCGCGGATGTACCGCACCGGGGATCTGGTGCGCTGGACCGAGCGCGGCGTGCTCGAGTATGTGGGTCGCGGTGATTTCCAGGTCAAGCTGCGCGGTATGCGGGTGGAGCTGGGGGAGATCGACGCCGCGCTGAACGCGCACGCCGGGGTGGAGATCGCAGTGACCGTGGCGCGTCCGAGCCCCGGTGGCGGCACGGTGCTGGCGGCGTACGTGGTGCCGCACGCCGGGCACGCGATCACCGAGGCCGAGCTGCTGGATCACGCCACGCACCGGCTGCCGCCGTACATGGTGCCCGCGACCGTCACCGTGCTGGGCGCGCTGCCGCTCACCGCGAACGGCAAGGTGGATCGGCGGGCGCTCCCGGAACCCGTTGTGGCGCAACCGGTCGACGCCGGGGTGGCGGCCACCGAGACCGAACGGGCGCTGTGCACGCTGTTCGCCGAGGTCCTCGGCATCCCCGAGGTCGGCCCGGGCACCTCGTTCTTCGCCCTGGGCGGCGACTCGATCATGGCCATCACCCTGGTCTCGCGCGCCCGCGCGGCGGGCCTGGTCTTCTCGGCCCGCGAGGTGTTCGAGCATCGCACCCCGGCGGGTCTGGCCGCCGTGGTCACCCATCTGGAGGATCGCCACGAGCGCCTTGCCGAACTCCCCGGCGGTGGCGTCGGCCGGATGCCGCTGACACCGGTCGCGTCCTGGCTCACGAGCCGTCCCGGCTGGCGGCATTTCGCCCAGTCGATGGTGGTCCAGGTCCCGGTCGGGGCCGAACCCGCGATGGTGCTCGCCGCCGTGCAAGCGGTGCTCGACCGCCACGACATGCTGCGGGCCCGCGTCGTCCCCACCGATGGCGGGCTGCGACTGGATGTCGCCCCACCGGAGACCGTCGACGCCGCGACCGTGCTGACCCGAATCGACTGCGCCGCGGTGCAACGCATCGCGGGCGACGGGAACGGCGAGCCGGCATCCGAGGTCGTGATCACCGCCGCCGCGATCGACCGCGCCTTGGCGGCGGCGGTCAACCGGCTGGATCCGCGCTCGGGGTCGATGCTCGCCCTGACCTGGCTGGACGCGGGTGCGGGCCGCTCGGGACGGCTGGCGATCGCCGTCCACCACTTGGCCTGTGACGCGGTGTCGTGGCGAATCCTGCTGCCCGACTTGATGTCCGCCTGGGCGCAAGCCGTCTCCGGTACCCGCCCGGAACTGCGCGAGACGGGGACGTCGATGCGCACGTGGTCGTACGCGCTGGCCGCCGTGGCGAACGCCGACGTCTCTGGCGCGGACGACGCGGTGGTGGACTTGCCGTGGCCGAGGCGAGAACTCGGATACTGGCGCGACGTACTGGCCGAGGGCGCTCCGATCGGACTGCGCGCGCTGGACCCGGTGGTGGACACGCACCGCACCGCCGCTCGCGTCGATCTCGACGTGCCGGAGGACGTCTCGTCGATTCTGGTCACACGGCTCGCCGGAACCTATCGCTGTGGCGTCGAGGACGCCCTGCTGGCCGCCTTGACCATGGCGCTCGCCCGCTGGCGCGCCGGGCGCGGCGAAACCGAGGCCGCGAGCACCGTGGTCACGGTGGAGCGGCACGGTCGTGACGAGACCGCCGTCCCGGGAGCGGACCTGTCGCGGACTGTCGGCTGGTTCACCGCCCAGGTGCCGGTCCGGCTGGGACACGGTGCCATGAACGGTGATTCGGGCCCCGACCCGGTGGAATCGGTGCTGAAGAATGTCAAGGAGCAGCTGCGCGCCGTGCCGCGCAGTGGCCTCGGCTACGGACTGCTGCGCTATCTGAACCCCGAGACGGCGCCCGAGCTCGCCGCCTTCCCGGAGCCGCAGCTCGGCTTCAACTACCTGGGCCAGATCCCCGATATCGAGATCGAGGGCGACTGGCTGCCGATCGCGGTCGGCGACCGCTTGGGCGGACACGCCGACCCGGCCATGCCGCTGGCGGCGGTGCTGTCGGTGGACGCCGTCACCCTGGAGTCGGCGGCCGGGCCGCGGATTCGCGCGATGTGGCAGTACGCCTCCGGTGCGATCGCCGCCGAGGACGTGGAAACACTGTCCCGCGCCTGGCTTTCGGCTCTCGGCGAGATCGCCGAGCTGCTCCAGCGACCCGATGCCGGTGGCCTGACCCCCGCCGATCTGCCCCTGCTGAAGATCTCGCAGCCCGAAATCGACAACTGGGAACGGACTCTCGGCCGGCTCGCCGACGCCTGGCCGCTGACGCCGTTGCAGCGTGGCCTCCTGTTCCAGGCCCAATTGGCCGAGGGCCGTTCGGACGGCTATTCGGTCCAGGCGATCATCGACGTGGAAGCCGACCTCGATCCGGACCGGCTGCGGGCCGCCGCCGAAGCCCTGGTCCGCCGTCACGACGTGCTCCGTGCGGGCTTCATCGCCTCGGATGCCGGTGCCGTGCAGGTGATTCCGGCCGAGGTGGCGGTCCCGTGTGAGTATCGGGAGGCGATCGGCGCGACCCCCGAGGAGCTCGACGCCCTCGCCGCGGCCGAACTGCGCGTCCCCTTCGCGGTGGACCGCCCGCCCCTCATCCGCTTCCTGTGCATCGCGGCGGGCGAGCGCCGTTTCCGGCTGGTCATCACCAACCACCACCTGATCCTCGACGGCTGGTCCATGCCGCTGCTCTTCGCGGAACTCATCGGCCTCTACGAAACCTCCGGTGACGACACCGGTTTCGCGACCCCGGTCCCGTTCCGCACCCACCTCGAATGGCTGGCCGCCCGTCCCGCCGAACCGGCGCGCACCGCGTGGACCCAAGCCTTGGCGGGTCTCGACGGCCCCACCCTGATCGCACCGACCGCTCCGCGCGCCGCCGCAGCGACCGCTCCGCGCGCCGCCGCAGCGACCGCTCCGCGCGCCGCCGCAGCGACCGCGCCGGTCGCCCACGAGGTTCCGCTCCCCGGGGGCCTGCCCGACGCCCTGCGCCGCACCGCCGCGGCCTGCCAGGTCACCGTCAATACGCTGGTTCAGGCCGCTTGGGCGCTGTTGCTGGCCGAGCGGACCGGGACCACGGACATCGTCTTCGGCGCCACGGTGTCCGGCCGTCCGCCCGAGCTCCCCGGCTCCGACCGCATGGTCGGCATGCTGGTGAACACCGTCCCGGTCCGGATCACCCTGAACCCGGCTGAATCCATCGCCGACCTGCTCACCCGCGTCCAGCACGAGCAGGCCGCCCTGGCCGAACACCAGCACCTGGGCCTGGACGAGATCCACGCCGTCACCGGCCGCGGCCAGCTCTTCGATACGGCAACGGTCTTCGAGTCCTACCCGGTGGACGCGGCCACCCTGGCCGCCGCCACCCGGCACGCCGACCTCGCCGTCACCAACCTGCGCGCCCAGGACGGCACCCACTACCCGCTCTCGCTGGCCGCCTACGCCAATGACGGCCTCCGTCTCGAACTCACCCGCTCACCCCGCTATTTCGATGCCGCCCAGGCCGATTCGCTCGCCGAGTCCCTGTCCCGCCTCCTCGTCGCGCTGACCGGACCGTCGACCCACCGCGTCGCGACGCTCACCGGCGCGGCCCCGGACGCCGATGCCGCGATCCGCCACGGACTGCCCGCGAGCGCGCCTCGCCTGCTACCGGATCTCCTGGGTTCCAGCGCGTCCCCGGACACGGTCGCGATCCGCGCTGCCTCCTCGCCGGCCGCCGTGGTGGACCTTCGCGAACTCACCTACGGGCAACTGGACGCTGCGGCGAATCAGTTGGCGCGCAGGCTGATCGCCGGGGGAGCGGGACCGGAGCGGACCGTACTGGTCGCCCTGCCGCGGTCGATCGAGTCCATGGTCGCCGTGTGGGCCATCGCGAAGACCGGCGCGGCCTTCGTCCCGGTCGACATCACCCAGCCCGCCGCCCGGACCAGTGTCGTCGCCACGGAATGCGGTGCGGTGCTGGGCATCACCGGCACCGAGCAGACCGATCTGCCCGACGAGGTCTCGTGGCTGCGGCTCGATGACGAACAGTTCGCCGCCGAGTGTGCCACGCTGTCCGCCGAGCCCGTCACCGACGCGGATCGCACCGCACACCTACTCCCGGAGCACGCGGCCTATGTCGTGTTCACCTCCGGATCCACCGGTACGCCGAAGGGCGTCGTGGTGTCGCACGCCGGTCTCGCGGACATGGTGGCCGAGACCCGGCGACGCGGCGGGATCGATCGTGACGCGCGCGTCCTGCACTGCCTGAATCCGGCTTTCGACGCCGCGATGCTGGTGTGGATGTCCACGTTCACCGCCGGGGCGACGCTGCTCGTCGCCCCGCAGGAAGCGAGCGCCGGGGCCGAACTGGCCGCGGCGATCAGGGCGGGAGTCGCCACCCATCTGGTCAGCACGCCGAGCATGCTCGGCACCCTCGACCACGCCGACCTGATGGGTGTCGGCACCGTCATCATGGGCGGCGAGGTCTGCCCGCCCGCCCTGGTGACCCGCTTCGGCGCCGACTGCGCGCTGGTGAACTCCTACGGTCCGGCCGAAACCACCATCGCCGCGAGCTTCGGCGACCCGATGACACCCGACACCACGACGCTCATCGGCGCACCCGTCCCCGGCACGACCATGCAGGTCCTCGACAGCTGGCTGCGACCGGTGCCGCTCGGCGCGATCGGTGAACTGTACGTGAGCGGACCGGGCCTGGCCCGCGGCTACGCGAGCCGCGCGGCGCTGTCCGCGAGCCGCTTCGTCGCCGATCCCTTCGACGCCGGTCGGCGCATGTACCGCACCGGCGACCTGATGCGCTGCACCGCAGCGGGTTTCGAGTACCTGGGCCGCACCGACTACCAGGTCAAGATCCGCGGCATCCGGGTGGAGCCGGAAGAGGTCGACGCCGTCCTGCTCACCCATCCGCGCGTCGACGCCGCGGTGACGGTGGCCCGCCGGAACCCGGCCGGGGCGATGTCGCTGTGCTCGTACGTCACCGTCGACGCTCCGATCCCGGTGCCGGACCTGCTGGCCTGGGCATCGGATCGGCTGCCGCGCTACCTGATCCCCTCGAGCCTGCAGATCCTGCCGGAGCTGCCCCGCACCCAGACGGGCAAGCTGGACCTGCGCGCCCTCCCGGAACCCGCACTGGCACAGGCGGACTACCTCGAGCCCACCGGCCTCGCGCTCACCGTCGCCGAAACCTACGCCGAGGTACTGGGCCTGGATCGCGTCGGCGCCCGTGACGACTTCTTCGCCCTCGGCGGTGATTCCCTCATCGCGACCCGCGTCGCCGCCCGCCTGGCCGCGCATCTCGACCGCACGGTCCCGGTCCGCCTGTTGTTCGAGGCTCCGATCGTCGCCGAACTGGCCGACCGCCTGACCGCCACCGAATCCGACACCGCCGCACCGGCGCTGACCCGAACCGAGCGCCCCGCCCTGGTTCCGCTCTCCCCGGCGCAGCAACGCATGTGGTTCGTGAACCGCTTCGACCCGGCATCCCCGGCCTACAACGTGCCGGTGGCCCTGCGCCTGACAGGCCACCTGGACCATGCCGCCCTGCGCGCCGCACTCCGCGACGTCCTGAACCGCCACGAAACTCTGCGCACCGTCTACCCCGACATCGACGGCGTCGGCATGCAGCGCGTCCTCGATGCCGACGAGGTCCCCCTCGACCTCGCGCCGATTCCGGTGACCCCCGGCGCGCTGCCCACGGTGGTCGCGGAAACCATCGGTGACGGCTTCGACGTCACGGCCGCTGTCCCACTGCGTGTTCGCGTCTTCCGGATCGACGCCTCCGCCGATGCGGTGAACGACCACGTCGTCGTCCTCGTCGCGCATCACATCGCGACCGACGGATTCTCCATGGCCCCGCTGACCCGGGATGTGGCCGCCGCCTACGCGACCCGCGCGGCCGGCGAGGTCCCCACCTGGGAGCCGCTGCCCGTGCAGTACGCGGATTACACCCTGTGGCAGCGGGATCGGCTGGGCGAGGAAGAGGATGCCCGCTCGATGGCCGCCCGGCAGGTCGCCTACTGGTCGGACACGCTGGCCGGGGCGCCGGATCATCTGGAGCTGCCGACCGACCGTCCGCGTCCGGCCCGCGCCTCGCATCAGGCGGCCGAATGCACCGCGCGCGTGGACCGCACCGTGAGCGACGCGATCGACCGGTTCGCCCGCGAGCATCGGGCGACGCCGTTCATGGTGGTGCACGCCGCCCTGGCCGTGCTGCTGGCCCGGCTCGGCGGGACCGGCGATGTCGTGGTCGGCACCCCGGTCGCGGGCCGCGGCGTGCGTGAACTCGACGACCTGGTCGGCATGTTCGTGAACACCCTGGTCCTGCGCACCGACGTGCGGTCCGGCGAGGGATTCGGGGCACTGCTGGATCGTGTGCGCGACACCGATCTGGCGGCTTTCGAGCACGCGGACGTGCCGTTCGAGCGGCTGGTCGAGGTGCTGTCCCCGGCCCGCTCGGAGGCCCGCCACCCGTTGGTCCAGGTCATGCTGGTGTTCCAGAACCTGCCCATGCCGGAACTGCGCCTGCCCGAACTGACCGTGGCCCCGCTCGAATTGCCGCAGACCAACAGCCGATTCGACCTGAGCCTCACCGTAATCGGCGATGCCGACGGCCTGGAGCTGCGCTGCTGCTACGCCACGGACCTGTTCGACGCCGCCACCATGACCGACTTCACCGACCGGTTGGTTCACCTGCTGGGTGAGATCACGACCGAATCCGCGCGCCCGGTCGGCGATCTGGACCTGCTCACCCCGGTAGAGCGGGACCGCCTCGCCGGCGGCCGCGCCCCGGTGACACCCCCGCGCACCCTGGCCGACATCATGGCCGACGCCGTCGCCGCCAACCCGGACGGCATCGCCGTGGTCTGCGGCGATCGGAGCCTGAGCTACCGCGAACTCGATGCCCGCGCCGACCGGGTGGCCCGCCGCCTCGCGGCCGCGGGTGCCCGCCCGGAAACCCTGGTGGCCGTGGGCATTCCGCGCTCCATCGAATCGGTGGTGGCGGTCTGGGCCGTCGCGCGCACCGGCGCGGCCTTCGTCCCCGTGGACCCGGCCTACCCGCCCGACCGCATCGCGCGCATCATCGACGTGTCCGGCGTGCGGCTCGGTCTCACCGTCACCGACCAGCGTCACCGCCTGCCCGACACCGTGCACTGGTGGTGCCTGGACGAGCCCGACGCCGACGACAACCCGCCCGCACTCGCCGAAATCCACAGGAACACGGCCAATCCCGCGTACGTGATCTTCACCTCGGGATCCACGGGCGCACCCAAGGGCGTGGTGGTGTCCCACGCGGGTCTCGCGAATCTGGCCGCCGCCCAGCGGGAGCGGGACGAGATCACCCCGGACTCCCGTGTCCTGCACGTCGCGTCACCCAGTTTCGACGCCTCGGTGGTGGAACTGCTCATGGCCGTCGGCGCGGCCGCCACCCTGGTCGTGGCGCCGCCCACCGTCTTCGCCGGACTCGAACTCGGGGAACTGCTGTCCCGGGAACGCGTCTCGCACATCGCCCTCACCCCGTCGGCGCTGGCCACCGTGGACCCCACCGGCCTGGACGATCTGCGCCTGATCGTCACCGGCGGCGAGCCCTGCCCGCCCGAACTGGTGACGGCGTGGGCCGCCGAGGGCCGCGACCACTTCAACGACTACGGCCCGACCGAGGCGACCGTGTGGGCCGTCGGCGGGCCGGTGCGCTCCGGCGAATCGATCACCATCGGCGTCCCCGCGCCCGGCGTGCGCGCCCTCGTCCTGGACGAGCGGCTGCGCCCGGTCCCCGACGGCGTGGTCGGTGAGCTGTATCTGGCCGGAATCCCGCTGGCCCGCGGCTATTTCGGCCGCTACGACCTGACCGCCGCCCGCTTCGTCGCCGACCCGCACGGCGTCGCGGGGGAGCGGATGTACCGCACCGGCGACCTGGTTCGCCGCCGCGCCGGGAACCTGGAGTACCTGGGCCGCACCGACACCCAGGTCAAATTGCGCGGCCTGCGCATCGAACTCGGCGATGTCGAGGCGGCCATGACCGCCGACCCGTCCGTCGCGCGGGCGGTCGCGGTGGTCCGCGACGACGGCCACGGCGGCCTGCTGGTCGCCTACGTGGTCGCCGCACCCGGGGCCGAGCCGGAACCGGCCGTGCTGAAGAAGGCCGCCGCGCAACGACTCCCGTCCTACATGGTGCCCACCGCGGTCATGGTGCTACCCGAGCTGCCGCGCACCGCCAACGGCAAACTGGACCTGGACGCCCTGCCCGCCCCGCAGCAGGAGGCCCGCGCTCACCAGGCGCCCGAGGGACCGGTGGAGACCGCGGTGGCGGCGGCCTTCGCCGAGGTGCTCGGCATCGATCGGGTGTGGCGCGACGACGATTTCTTCGCGCTCGGCGGCAATTCGCTGATCGCCACCCGGGTCGTGGCCCGGGTCGGCGCCGCCCTGGACGCGGCCGTGCCGGTGCGGGCGCTCTTCGACGCCCCGACCGTGGCCGAGCTGGCCGCCTTCGTGGCGGCGGGCGCCGCGTCCGACCGCCCCCGGCCCGGACCACGGCCACGCCCGGCGCGGATCCCGCTCTCGGCGGCACAACAGCGCATGTGGTTCCTCAATCGATACGACCCGGGCTCGCCGCTCTACAACATCCCCGGCGCCTTCGAGATCGACGGCGCGCTCGATGTCTCGGCCCTCCGCGCCGCGATCGACGATGTGGTGGCCCGGCACGAGACGCTGCGCACGATCTACCCCGCCGGGCCCGACGGCTTGCCGGACCAGCGGATTCTGCCGCCGACACCGGGTTCCACGCCGATCACCGAACTCGACGTCACCGCCGACGGCATCCACGCCGCGCTGATCGCCCAGCTGTCGCGGGGCTTCGACATCACCCGCGAAACCCCGCTGCGGGTGTGCGTGCTCCACGTCGGGCAGGAACGCACGGTGCTGGCGCTGGCGGTGCACCACATCGCGGCCGACGGCTGGTCGATGGCGCCCTTGGCGCGAGATGTCGTGTACGCGTTCGCCGCTCGCACCGCCGGCGTCGCGCCCGCCTGGACGCCGCTGCCGCTGCAGTACGCCGACTATGCCCTGTGGCAGCACGAATTGCTGGGCGCGGAGGCCGATCCCGACAGTCTCGCGAGTCGTCAGCTGGAGTTCTGGCGCACCACCCTGGCCGGCCTGCCCGAGGTCCACGCGCTGCCCACCGACCGCCCCCGCCCGCCCCTGCCGTCCGGTGCCGGCGATCGCATCGAATTCACCGTTCCAGCAACCGTTCAAGACCGCGTGCAGCAGCTGTCCCGCGCCCACGGAGCTACCCCGTTCATGGTGGTGCACGCCGCCCTCACGGTGCTGCTGGCGCGGATGTCGGGTCACCCGGACATCGCCCTCGGCTCGGTGGTCGCCGGTCGCGGCGACGGCGAATTCGACGACCTCGTAGGCATGTTCGTCAATACGGTGGTTTTGCGCTCGCACGTCGATCCCGCCGCCGGATTCGCCGCCACCCTCGACGCGGTCCGCCGCGCCGACCTGGCCGTCTACGGCAATCTGGACCTGCCGTTCGAGCGACTGGTGGAGGCGCTGGCCCCGGTCCGCTCCACCGACCGTCACCCGTTGTTCCAGGTGCTGCTGGCCTTCCAGAACGTACAGACCGAGCGCACCGAGCTGCCGGGCCTGGCGGTCCGCCCGCTCGACGCGCCCGCGCCCGGTTCCAAGTTCGATCTCGAATGGATGCTGGCCGAACAGTTCGGGACCGAGGGGGAGCCCGCGGGTATGACCGCCTCCCTCACCTTCGCCACCGACCTGTTCGACCGGTCCACCGCCGCCGCCATGGCGGACGGCTTCCTCGCCATCCTCGACGCCATGACGGCCGATCCCCTGGCAGCGGTCGGCGCCATCGAGGTCGCCGGGGCCGGATTGCCGGTGCTGACGGCGACTCCCCACGAGGAGCCGAGGCCGGCGGCGCAGGCTCCGGTCCATCGCGGGTATCGCGCCGCGCGCACCGAGGAGGAACGCATCCTCGTCGCGGCCTTCGAAGCCGTGCTGGAGTCTCCGCGAGTCGGGGTGGACGACAACTTCTTCGATATCGGCGGCACCTCGATGGGCGCGGTCCGCATCGTCACCCAGGTGCGCGAGGCGACCGGCATCCCGATGGCGCTGCAATGGATGTTCCTCGATCCCACTCCCGCCGCGCTGGCGCGACGACTCGGCGAAGCCGCCGCGCAACCGGGCGTGGAACAGTCGATGCGGGTCCTGCTGCCCATGCGCCCGCAGGGCGAGGGGCCCGCCCTGTTCTGTGTGCATCCGGCCATCGGATTGGCCTGGTGCTACGGCGGATTGGTGCGCCACATCGACGGGGTGAACCCCATCTACGGCATCCAGTCCCCGGGCGTGACCGACGGCGGGACGGCCGACCGCACCGTGCGCGACCTGGCCGTGCGCTACGCCGAGGAGATCCTTCGCGTGCAGCCCGAGGGCCCCTACCAGCTGCTCGGCTACTCGGCGGGCGGTCCGCTGGCGCACGCCACGGCCGTCGAACTGCGCCGCCGGGGCGCGGAGGTGCCCGCGCTGATCATGCTCGACTCCCGCGCCGACGTCGCCGTACAGGAGGACACCGCCATTCCGCCGCTGTCGTTGCTGCTGGCCGAATTCGGCGGCATCGACGTCCCGTCCGGACTCGACGACCTCACCGCCGACCGTGCGGCCGAACTGCTGGAGTCGGCCGGAATCAGTTTCTCCGCAACCGAACTGGAGAACGTCTACCGGGACATGTGTCATCTGCTGCGTCAGATCGCCGCCCACGAGCACGAGGTCTTCGACGGCGACCTGCTGTTCATCGCCGCCACGGGCAACCCCGACCCCATCCCGAATGTCAGCACCTGGCGGCCCTACATCGCGGGCCGGATCGACGACCGCCCCGTCGAGTTCGGGCACAACCGGCTCACCACCCCGGAGGCGTGGGAGGTGATCGGCCCGATGGTCGCGGCCTATCTGGCCCGCTGATCCTGGCCGCGAGCGGGTCGGCTGGGGAACAATGGGCCCGGAAACCCGGTCGGCTACGGAAGGTTCGGACAAGTGTCGGTGAAGGGGACGGCGGACGAGAAGGGGCTGCTGCACGCGGTCGCGGTGGGGGTGGGCGCGCTCGGCGCGGGCGAGCTGCTCGCCGCGGCGCGCGGCGGCTCCATGCTCGACGGAATCGGTCGGCTGGCCGCGGATTACGCGCCCGTGCAGGTGGTCGAGACCATGGTGGCGCAGGCCGGGGACCACGACAAGGAGATGACCCGGCTCGGTGTCGCGCTCTGGGGTGTGGGCGCGGCCGTCGGCACGGCACTGCTCCCGCCGCGACTGCGCACCCCCGCGGCCGCCGTGTTCGGGGCCGCCACGGCGGCCGCGGCCCTGCGCAGCACCGACCGCTCGGTGCCCGGCGCGCTCGGCGCGGTGGCCGCCGCGGCCGTGCTGCGGGCCGGACTGCGCAAGCCCACCGGACACGGATTGCTGTGGGCCGCAGCGGGAACCGGCATGATCGCCGCCGCCGAGACCCTGGTGCGGCGCGAGGATCAGCGGCACCGGGAACGGGCCCGCCGGGTCGGCCCGATGGGCGCGCACGTCCCGGTCCCCGAAGACGGCATCGGCAGCGAACCGGGCCTGACCCCGCTCATCACCCCCGCGAGCAAATTCTATGTGGCGGACGTGAATTCGCGGGCCCCGCGCATCGATCCCGCCGACTGGCGGCTGTCCATCGGCGGCCGGGTCGCCCACAAGCTGCGGCTGTCGCTGGCCGATCTGGCCGAGCAGGCCGTCGAATTCGACGCCGTCATGGTGTGCGTGCACAACACCGTCGGCTCCGGCCGGTGCGCCAATGCCCGCTGGCTCGGCGTCCCGCTGACCGCCCTGCTCGACCACGCGGTCCCCGAATCCGGCGCGACCCGCCTGGTCACCCGGGCCGTCGACGGCTACACCATCTCCCTGCCGCTGGAACCGCTGCGCACCGGCGAATGGCCCGGCTACCTGGTCATCGGCATGAACGGGGAACCGCTGCCGCCCGAACACGGCTTCCCCGCACGGGTTTTCGTGCCCGGCATCTACGGCCAGTACTCGGGCGCGAAGTGGGTCGGCGAACTCGAGCTCACCGACGACAGCCACGTCGACTACTGGTGGAAGCGCGGCTGGCCCGCCGAACCGCTGTGGGTGCGGCCGCAGGCCCGCATCGACGTCGCCTCCGGCGGCGGCGCGGGCGGCGGCAAATTCACCGTCGCGGGCGTGGCCTGGGCCCCGCCGCACGGGGTCGCCGGGGTGGAGATCCGGATCGGCGAAACCGATTGGCTGCCGGTGGAACTCGGCTCCGAACTGGCCCCCGCGGCCTGGCGGCGCTGGCGCACGATCGTCGACGTGCCGCCGGGCACCCACACCATTCAGGCCCGCGCCATCAGCCGTTCCGGCGAGGTCCAGGACGCCGAGGAGCGCCCGCCGTTCCCGATCGGCCCGGGCGGTCTGCACAGCGTCACCGTCACGGCCTGATCGCCGCGGGATCCGTGACGTCTGTCATGGCCCGGAGGTGACGAATCGGGGAGGCGTCGCGGGTTCGGATCGGTGACGGTGGACATATGAACGTTCCCGCTACCGGCACCGGTCCCGGCATCGCAACGGGCCGGTCCTGGGCTGCGGCGATCGTGGCTGACGCGGCCGCCGCCGTCGGCCGCGGTGGTTCCACGGCCGACCGCTTCGACGCCACTCCCAGTCTCTGTGACACCGCGCGCTGACCGGGTCCGATCGGTGTGGGCTCGGGTAGCGTCCGGCGGTGTGGACGCGGAAGAGGCGGGTATCCGGCGGCGGCGTCGGTTCGGGACGCTGCTCGCGGCCGTGTGGGCGGTGTACCTGTTCGACCCGCTGCGGCAGGGCTGGCAGCTCGAGGATCCGGTGGCCCGCACGTACACGATCGCGGTGATCGTCGCCTTCGGCATCGCCTATGTCGCGTCCTATTGGCTGCTGGTGCGCGGCCCGTCCGACCAGGGCTGGCCGCCTCGCCCGCCCTGGCTGCTGGTCGTCGGATCGCTGGCCGTGCAGGCGGCGCTGATCGCGGCCGCGGCGGTCACCCTGCATTCGCAGATGCTCGGGCTGGGCGTCTACATGGCCTCCTACATCGCGTTCACGCTGCCGGTGCGGCGGGCGGTCCCGCTCGAACTGGCGTTGATCGTGGTGTTCGCGGTGCTGCCGCAACTGCTCACCGGACAGCCGCCCGCGTACTCGCTGATGCAGTCGATCGGGTTGGCGGCCTTCGCGGTCGGCGGAATCCGGGTGATCCTGCAACGCAATCACGAACTGCACATCGCCCGGCAGCAGCTCGCCGAACTGGCGGTGGCGGAGGAGCGGCTGCGGGTCGGGCGCGACGTGCACGACATCCTCGGCCACTCGCTCACCGTCATCACCGTGAAAACCGAACTGGCGCAACGGCTCATCGACATCGCCCCCGAGCGCGCGAGGACGGAGATGGCCGATGTGGAACAGCTGGCGCGGGAAGCGCTGGCCGGGGTGCGCTCGACCGTCGGTGGGCTGCGGGCGGTTTCGCTCGCCGGCGAGCTGACCAATGCCCGCACCGCGCTCGACGCCGCCGAGATCGAGGGCGTGCTCCCGGATCCCGGCGACCTGCCGTCGCGGCACAGCGTCGTGTTCGGCTGGGTGCTGCGCGAGGCCGTCACCAATGTGGTGCGGCACAGCGGCGCGGCGCACTGCTGGGTGCGGGTGACCCCGAACAGCATCGAGATTGCCGATGACGGTGTGGGACCGCGTGACTCGGCCCGCACCGGATCCGGCCTGTCCGGACTGCGTGAGCGGGTGCGGGCGACCGGCGGTGAACTCACCCTGGGCGCGCGCCCGGACGGCGGCTTCCGGGTGCTGGCAAGCTTCCCGGAGACGATCAAGGAGCCGGAATGATCAAACTGCTGCTCGCCGACGACCAGGCTCTGGTCCGCGGCGCCCTCGCGGCCCTGCTGAGCCTGGAACCCGACCTCGACGTCGTCGCCGAGGTCGGCCGCGGCGACGAGGTGCTCGCCGCCGTCGAGCGCACCACACCCGACGTGGCCCTACTGGACGTGGAAATGCCCGGCCTGGACGGCATCTCGGCCGCCGCCCAGCTGCACGCCGCCCACCCGGACGTGCGCATCCTGATGGTCACCACGTTCGGCCGCCCCGGCTACCTGCGCCGCGCCATCGACGCCGGCGCCTCCGGCTTCGTCGTCAAGGACACCCCCGCCCGGGAACTCGCCGACGCCGTCCGCCGCGTCCACATGGGCCTGCGCGTCGTCGACCCGGCCCTGGCCACCGAAACCCTCACGGCCGGAACCTCACCCCTCACCGCCCGCGAACGCGAGGTCCTCACCGCGGCCGCCGACGGCGCGACCGCGGGCGCCATCGCCAAACTCCTGCACCTGTCCGAGGGCACGGTCCGCAACCATCTGTCCGCCGCCATCGGCAAAACGGGCACCCGCACGCGCGCCGAAGCCGTCCGGGCGGCCGAGCGTCTCGGCTGGCTCTAGCGCCCCGGGGCAGTAGCTGAATCATGACCACGGGTGCCGCCCAGTGGGAAATGTTCTGAAATAAGCCACTTTCTCAAGTTTGCTGGGCTAGGTTCACCGCTACACCGGACAGTCGGTGAGGAAAGCGGAAGTCGGAGGACACCATGGGAATTCTCAGCCTGATCGCGGGGCTCGCGCAGATGGTCATCGGCACCATCGTGGCCAACACGGGTTCGGGTGGGACCGGCTCCGGCTGGTGAGCGCGCCGGGTTCGGCTCGCCTCCGGTGAGCCGAACCCTCAGAACCGGCCGCCCCGGCTGATCCGCCGGGAGCCGTCGGAACCGCCGAAGGAGCCGGGGCCGTAGCTGCGGCCACCGCCCCCGCCGCCGAAACCGCCGCCGAATCCGCCACCGCCGCGGCGGTATTCATTGCCCATCCCGCGCAGCATCCCGTCGATGAGGATTCCACCCAGGATGGCCCCGGTCTGGGAGCCCCCGGAAGACACGCGTTGCTGCTGCTGAGCCTGCCATTCCTGCACCGCGGCCTGCGCGGTGTGCAACGCGCGAGCGCCGAGTTCGACGGCGCGCTGGGCGGATTGAAGAGCCTGCTCGGGATTCGAGGCGGCCAGCTGATCGGCCTGCTCCAGACTGCGCTGAGCCTCCGCGAGCCGGGTGCGCGGTTCGGCGTCGACCCCGCCGCGCCGGGTACTGATGTAGTCGGCGGCCGCGTTGACCTGGCTGCGGGCCGCGGTCAGCGTCTGATCGAGACGGCGACGCAGGTCCTCGGCCGCCCGCTTGCGATCACCGGCCGCGGCGATCGCCTGATCCAGCGCGGCATCGGCGGTGACGGCCTGCCGGAAGACCCCCAGCGGATTGGTGGCCCCGTCGGCGATGGCCTGATCGAGAGCCGTGCGCGCGGCGGCCGTCGCGGCGGGCAGATCGGTGCCGCCGTGCTCCGACAGCCCGTCGGCGGTGGCCAGATCGCCGCGCAGTTCCTCGATCATGGCCGACAGTCCGGCCCGCGCCTGCTCGATATCGGTGGCGGCCGAATCGACCGCGTCCAACAGCGTGCGGGCCGCGTCCACCGCCGATTCGGCGGCGCGAATATCGGACACCGCCGCGCCCTGCTGCCCGACCGGTTTGGCCGCCGCGGCGCGCCCGTCCGTGATCGTCTTCTCCGCGAACCCGATTCGTTCGCTCGCCATGCTCACGTTGTCGTGGATGGGCGCGAGCACCGACGCGGGATGCGCGGCCACCAGCGCCGCGAGCGTGGCCCGCGAACCGGGCACCCGCGCGGTCAGCTCGATCAGGTCGCGGGTCAGCGCGTCCAGCCGCTCCCCGGCATTGATGAGCAGATTGCGCATGGCGTCGAATTCGCCGACCTTGGCGTCGAGGTCCCGATTCGCGCTGCCGCAGCTGCTGACCAGGTCGATCAGCATGCGTTGCTGCTGATCCGGGGTCTCGGGGATGTCGTCGTCGAGCTGCTGGCGGATCGAGAACGCCTTGGCCAGCGCCCGTTTCGCGCCCTCCAGGGCGGCGGTGAAGGGGGCGGTGGCGGTGGCCCCGAATTCGTCGGTGGCCAGCCGCAATTCCTCGGTGCTGGTGCGAATGGCGTTGTCGGTGTCGACCAGCGTCTCCTTGGACAGGGCGTCCAGGACGACCAGCGGCAGGGCCTCCAGCGCCCGGGTGTCGGTCGGATCGGTCTTGCGCGCCGAATCCATGACCGAGCGTTCCCGCCGCGTCTTGCGCCGCTTCGACCACCACCAGATCGCCAGCACCGCCAGCGCCACCAGCAGCGCGATGATCAGTATCGGGAACAGCCCGATGCCGCCGGACCCACTCATGGCGTCCGAGAGTCCGGTCGCCGTGGCCAGCCCGGCCCCGGCCCAGTTCCCGTCGCGCAGCTTCGGCTCCACCTGGTCGGTGAGCAGCCGGTCGAGTTCCTTGTCGCTGACCGACTGCGGCACCGTCCCGGTGAACGCGTACGCCCGATCGTCGACGGCCACCGACAGCAGCACGTCGCGATCCCCGAACCCGGACAGTTTCGCGGTCTGCTCACCCCAGGCGTGCGAGTCCATCCCGCTGAAGTCGCGCACGTAGACGACCCACAGCCGCTCGTGGTCGCGCGAGTACAGCGCGTCGATGGCCTGCTGCAGCTCCGCGGTCTGCCCGCGATCCAGCGCCCCGGCCTTGTCGGTGACATAACCGGGCAGACGCAGGGGCGTCTCGGCCACGGCCGGCGCGGCGTGCCCGCCGAGCAGGGCCATGGCCGCGAGCAGACCGGTCACGAGGAGGGACAGCTGCTTCGATGGCCGCATGCGTCGAATCTAACTGTGGAACGCGGAGGGTCGGTTTCTTCTGCACACTGTGTCGGAAGCCATGACTACGATCGGTGACGTGATCACCATCGATTCGCCCTACACGGGCCACGTCTCGCCCGGCTCCAATCCGCAGCAGCGTGAGGTTCCGGGCGCGCGCATCGTGAAGATGTCGGTCGGTGGCATGGACAACAACACCTATCTGGTGCAGTGCGCCGCCACCGGCGCGACCCTGCTGATCGACGCCGCCAACGAGGCCGAGCGGATCCTCGAGCTCATCGGCCAGGAGGCGCCGGGCCGGGTGGAGCTCATCGTCACCACCCACCAGCACCAGGACCACTGGTTCGCGCTCCCGGATGTGGTGTCGGCCACCGACGTTCCGACCGCCGCGCACGAGCTGGACGCCGCGCCGCTGCCGGTGCCCCCGGCCCGGCTGCTGGCCGACGGCGACAAGGTCCACGTGGGCGATCTCGTCCTGGAGGCCATCCACCTGCGCGGGCACACCCCCGGCTCGGTCGCGCTGGCGCTGACCGACAACGCGGGCGGCGTCCACCTGTTCACCGGTGACTCGCTGTTCCCGGGCGGCGTGGGCCGGACCCAGTCGCCGGAGCAGTTCACCTCGCTGCTCGGCGACGTCGAGACGAAACTGTTCGACCGCTATCCGGACGACGCCGCGGTGTATCCGGGCCACGGCGACGACACCACCCTCGGCGCCGAGCGCCCGCAGCTGCCCGAATGGCGGCAACGCGGTTGGTGAGACTCCGCAACCACCGAGCCGATCCGGACTGGCCGGCACCGGACATGGCCGCATCCACCGCCTCCGAACGCGGTGGCGGCACGCTGCGCTGGGTACGCCGGCTGCTGGCCGGCGGGGTGCTGATGGGCCTGGTCGTGGTGGGCGGCACCGCGCTGCACGTGTGGCAGGTGGCCCGCATCGACGACTACGCCCGCGCCGACGCCATCGTGGTGCTGGGCGCGGCCCAGTACGACGGCACCCCGTCGTCGGTGTTCGAGGCGCGACTGGACCAGGCGCACAAGCTGTTCCGCAAGCAGGTCGCCCCCATGATCGTGACGGTGGGCGGCAAACGGGTCGGCGACAACTACACCGAGGCGGCCTCGGGCAAGAACTACCTGAAGGACCAGGGCGTCCCGGAGGACCGGATCCTGGCCGTCGAAACCGGCTCCGACACCCTGCAGAGCGTGGAAGCGGTGTCGAAAGCGCTGCTGGCGCGCGGAAAATCGTCGGTGGTGCTGGTCAGCGACCCCTGGCATTCGCTGCGCACCCGCACGATGGCGCGCGACGCCGGGCTGTCGGCCTGGACCGCGCCCACCAGAACCGGGCCCGCGGTGTACACGCGGGAATCGCAGGCGCACGGGATCTTCCGGGAGACCTTCGCATTGCTCTGGTATCAGCTGACCCATTTCTCGGCGGACTTCAAATACACGGCGGATCAGTGAGCAATGAACGCACGCATCGACTATGACCGGGTCTACACCGACGCCGACCGGGAACGCATGGTTCCCGAGACCGAGCACACGGCCGGACTGAGCTGGTCGCCGTGCCCGGCCCGGCGCAGCGAATTCGCGCGCGACCGGGCTCGCGTCCTGCACTCGGCCGCCCTGCGGCGGCTCGCCGACAAGACCCAGGTCATGGGCCCGCGCGACGGCGACACCCCGCGTACCCGGCTCACCCATTCGCTGGAGGTCGCCCAGATCGGCCGCAGCATCGCCGACAGCCTGGGCTGCGATCCCGACCTGGTGGACCTGGCCGGACTCGCCCACGACATCGGGCACCCGCCCTACGGGCACAATGGCGAGAAGGCCCTCGACCAATTCGCCGACGCGCACGGCGGTTTCGAGGGCAACGCGCAGAACCTGCGCATTCTCACCCGGCTCGAACCCAAGGTGTTCGACGATCAGGGCGTCAGTTACGGACTCAACCCGACCCGGGCCGCCCTGGACGCCGTCATCAAATATCCGTGGGGCAGAACGGGTCCCGGCTCCAAGTTCGGGGCCTACGGGGTGGACATGGACCGGCTGGACTGGGTCCGCAAGGACGCGCCCGAACGCCGACAATGCCTGGAATCCCAGATCATGGACTGGTCCGACGATGTCGCCTACTCGGTGCACGACGTCGAGGACGGTGTCATCGCCGGGCGCATCGACCTGCGCGCCCTGGCCGATCCGGCCGAACAGGTGGCGCTCGCCGAACTCGGCGCGCGACGGCACAGCTCGCACAGCGTGGACGATATGGTGGCCGCGGCGCAGCGGCTCTCCGAACTGCCCGTGGTGACCGCCGCCGCCGAATACGACGGCTCCCTGGCCGCCTCGGTCGCGCTCAAACGGCTGACCAGCGATCTGGTGGGCCGCTTCGCCACCGCCGCCGTCGAGGCCACCCGCGCCGCCTGGGGCGGCCGTCAATTGTCCCGCTACGCCGCCGATCTGGAGGTGCCGCGCATCGTGGCCGCCGAGGTCGCGGTCCTCAAGACCATGGCGTTGCGGTACGTGCTCTCCGACCCCATCCACCGGGTGCGGCAGGCCGGGCAGCGCGAACGCATCCTGCTCGTCGCCGACCGGCTGCTCACCGCCGCCCCGCACGGACTGGACCGGCTGCTGCTGCCGTGGTGGGAGGAAGCCGCCGACGACACCGCCCGGGTGCGGGTCATCGTCGACCAGATCGCCTCCTACACCGAGAGCCGCCTGGAACGCATCGCCGCCGCGATACCCTGATTCCGGTGAATCCGGCGGCAGGGGGCGCGCGATGACACGCGAGGTGGACGACCTGGTCGACCTCGAGCGATATCCGCTCGACCGGCGGTCCGTGACGCGGCTGCGCGAGGTGATCGAGCGGTCCCAGGCGGACTTCCTGGTCAGCGGAGTCACCGTGCTGCCCGAATTCCTGCGGCCCGCAGCGGTCACCGAGATGGCCGCCGACGTGCTCTCCGACGGACTCGGCGACGCCATGCGCTTCGAATACACCGTGGCCTGCGACCGGATCCCGGACTCCTCGCCGTTGAAGGCGCTCTACCACTGGGAACCCTTGCGGGAGTTCGTCTCCCACCTGGTGGGGGAGCAGGCCTACCGGTCCGCCGACGAACTGGGCGCGATGACGGTGCAGATCCACGAGAACGGGGACGCGCAGGACTGGCACTACGACATGTCCGATTACACGGTCATGCTGCACATCGTCGCCCCGGAGCGGGGTGGGGCGCTCGAATACATCCCGCTGCCCGGGGCTTTCATCGAGCGCGGGGGCGGGCTGCCGATGCGGCACCGGCACATGGTGAAGATGCTGCCGACCGTGCCGGGCACGCTGGTGCTGCACGCCGGGCGGCGGTCCCGGCACCGGGTGACGCCGGTGCAGGGCGAGATTCCGCGGGTGAGCGTGCACATGGCGTTCAACGCGCGGCCCGGGCAGCGGCTGAACGCGCACGTGCGGCGGCATCTGTTCGGGCGTGAGGACTGAGGACTTCGAGCGGCGACGGCCTCGGTCCGCTGGTGTGGGGGCGAGCCATGGGGCCAGGTGCCCGCGGCAATCGGCGCAGGCTCAGTCCGAGTGCATGGCCACGTAGCGCGGGATGGTCTCCGCAGGCGGGCCGTCGGCCACGACGCGGCCCTCGTCGAACACCAGCACCCGGTCGAAATCGGCGAGCAGGTCCAGGTCGTGGGAGACCACGACCAGTCGCTGCGGGAGGTCGCGGAGCATCCGGGTGATGCGGCGGGTGTTGCGCAGGTCGAGCAGGGTGGTCGGTTCGTCGAACACCACGTACTCGGGTCGCACCGACAGCACCGCGGCGATGGCGAGCAGCTGCTTCTGGCCGCCGCTGAGCAGATGCGCGGGATGGTCGCGGAACTCGGTGAGGCCGTAGGTCGCGAGGGTTTCGGTGACCCGGTGCGGGATGTCGGATTTGGCGACGCCGTGGTGTTTGAGCCCGAAGGCGAGGTCCTCGGCGACCGTCGGCATGACGATCTGGACGTCCGGATCCTGGAAGACGAATCCGACCCGTTTGCGCACGGCCCGGCCCTGTTTGCGGGTGTCGAGGCCGTCCACCCGGACCGTGCCCGAGGTCGGCACCTGCAGGCCGTTGAGCAGTCGCGCGAAGGTGGACTTGCCCGAACCGTTCGCGCCGACCACGGCGATGCGGCGTTCGCTCAAGCGCAGATCCAGGTCGCGCAGGACCTCGCGCTCGCCGAATCGGTGTGAGACGCCGTCGAGTTCGATCATGCCCGCGCCGGAATCATCGGATACGCCTTGCGCACCGCCACCGCGGCCAGCGACCCGATCACCGTCTTGACCACGTCGCCCGGCAGGAACGCCACCGAGGTCGTGACGGCCTTGCCCAGCGAGATGTGCGCGGCCGCGGCCATCCACGGAATCCCGATGGCGTACAGCACGATCGCGCCGCCGAGGAAGTTGATCAGCAGCGCCAGCGGCAGGTTGTAATGCTTCCACACCCGTTCGGTGAGCAGGCCGATCACCAGCGCGCCGATCGGGTAGGCGATCACGAAGCCACCCGTCGGGCCCATGATCACCGACAGGCCGCCGCGCCCGCCCGCCAGCACCGGCAGCCCCGCGAAGACCATGACGTCGAAGAGCAGCATGGCCAGCGCGCCGCGCTTGGCGCCCAGAATCGAGCCCGCCAGGATGACGCCCAGAGTTTGCGAGGTGAACGGTGCGAAGGCTCCCGGCAACTGGATCAGCGGGAAGAATCCCAGGACGACCATGATTGCCGCGAACAGCGCGATCTGCGCCAAATCCCTACTACGCACCCGAGGCATCCTAAATGGCCGCCGGACCGACCGGTCAGTCCAGGCCGCGAGCGTCCAGGGCCTCGCCGACCCCGTCGGCCATGCGCAGTGTGCGGATCAGTAGCGGGACCAGGAAGACCGTGCTGCGCTCGATGCCACGAGCCCGCTGCGCCGCGCGCACGAGTTCGGCCTGCTCACGGATGACCGGGATGAATCGGATGGTCATGGCGACCAGCAGGCCGACCCGTTCGGGGCGGACGCCGAGCGGGCGCAGCGGGGTGAGCGCGCGCTCGATGGTGTCGACCATGGCCGAGGTGCGGGTGGTCAAGGTCACCAGATTGGCCAGCAGGACCAGGGTGAGCAGGCGTTCCCCGACCAGGACCGCCGTGCGCGCGTCGGTGAAGATCACCTGCGCGATCACGATCAACGCCAGGAACGGCAGCAGCGCGAGGACCTGCCGCCCGGTCGTCCGCCACGGAATCCGCGCGAGCGCGTACAGGCCGAGTACGACGATCAGCGCGCCGGTCAGCACGGTGATCGACGACACGAAGAACAGCGCCGTCCCCGCGACCGCGAGCCCGGCCAGCTTCACCCCCGCGGGCACGACGTGCACCGGCGTCCGGACGTCGTGGTAGAGGCTGAGCACGGATCGATCCTGGCACGTGCCGGAAAGGCCATTCGGTCCGGCGTCCAGCCGTGCGTCCCGGTCGAGCGTGTCGGCTGCCCGGGGCTAGACTCGCTGGCGTGGCTGGCCGACTTCCGGACCGCGATATCGCGGCGATTCGTGAACGTGTCCGGATCGAGGATGTCGTGGGGGAGTACGTCGCCCTCCGCCGGGCCGGCGCCGACTCCATGAAGGGCCTGTGCCCGTTCCACGACGAGAAGTCGCCGTCGTTCCACGTGCGGCCCAATCACGGCGTGTTCCACTGCTTCGGCTGCGGTGAGGGCGGCGACGTCTTCGCGTTCCTGCAGAAGATCGAGCACGTCGGTTTCGTCGAGGCCGTCGAGCAGATGGCCGACCGGCTCAACTACAAGATCAACTACGAGGGCGGCGGCACCTCGGTCCGCGTCGACCGCGGCACCCGCGCCCGCCTGGTCGCCGCCAACGCGGCCGCGCACGAGTTCTACATCTCACAGCTCGGCGAGCCCGGGGCCGAGGCGGCCCGCAAGTACCTCACCGACCGCAATTTCGACCACAATGCCGCCCACCAGTTCGGCTGCGGCTACGCCCCCGGCGGCTGGGACACTCTCACGAAACACCTGCTGCGCAAGGGTTTCGAGTTCAAGGAGCTGGAGGCCGCGGGCCTGTCCAAGCAGGGCCAGCGCGGCCCCATGGACCGCTTCAACCGCCGCCTGCTGTGGCCGATCCGCAATCTCGGCGGCGAGGTGATCGGCTTCGGCGCGCGCCGCCTCTACGACGACGACACCATGACCGCCAAGTACATCAACACCTCGGAGACGTTGCTGTACAAGAAGTCCCAGGTGCTGTTCGGGCTCGACCACGCCAAGCGAGAGATCGCCAAGGGCCACCAGGCGGTGGTCGTGGAGGGCTACACCGACGTCATGGCCATGCACCTGGCCGGCGTCAAGACCGCGGTCGCCTCCTGCGGCACCGCCTTCGGCGACGACCACCTCGCGATCCTGCGCCGCCTGCTCATGGACGACAACTTCTGGCGCGGCGAGATCATCTACACCTTCGACGGCGACGCCGCCGGCCAGGCCGCCGCCCTCAAGGCCTTCTCCGGCGACCAGAAGCTCGCGGGCCAGACCTACATCGCCGTGGCCCCCGACGGCCTCGACCCCTGCGAACTGCGCCAGCGCAACGGCGACGGCGCGGTCCGCGACCTGGTCGCCCGCCGAGTCCCGTTGTACGAGTTCGTCATCCGCGGCCTGCTCGCCGAACACAACCTCGACGCCCCCGAAGGCCAGGTCGAGGCCCTGCGCCGCGCCGTCCCCGTGGTCTCCCAGATCAAGGACTTCGCCCTCCGCAAGGCCTACGCCACCAAACTGGCCGGTTGGGTCGGCTGGGACGACATCCAGCAGGTGGTCCGCCGCGTCGGCGAGGAGGCCCGCAAGGGCGCCCGCACCGGCGCCAAGCCCGGCATCCCCGAACGCCAACCCCACCACGAGGTTTCACCCGGCCCCGCCGCCCGTCCCAACCCCACGGACCCGGCCCTGCTGCCCCAACGCCAAACCCTCGCCGCCGCCCTGCAATACCCCGCCTTCGCGGGCGCGGTCTTCGACTCCCTCGAGCCCGAAGCCTTCACCCACCCCGCCTTCGTCGCCGTCCGCGCCGCCATCGCCGAAGCCGGCGGCACCGCCGCGGGCCTCACCGGCGCCGAATGGGTCACCGCCGTCGCCGACAACACCGACGACCTCACCCTGCGCGCCATGGTCTCCGAACTGGCCGCCGAACCCCTCCCGGTGAAATCCGCCGACGACATCCCCCGCTTCGTCGCCGGCGTCCTGGCCCGCACCCAGGAATCCTGGGTCGGCCGCCAGATCGCCGAACTGAAGTCCAAACTCCAGCGCATCTCCTCCACCGAACAGCCCGACGCCTACATGGCCCTGTTCGGCGACCTGGTAGCCCTGGAGCAATACCGCAAGAGCCTCCTCACCCAGGCCATGGGCAACTCAGGCGACTTCGCAGGCGTCTGACCCCCACCCCACGCACACATCACCGACCTGGCAGGCGGCGAAGCTCGCCGCCCCAAGGCAGGGGTGTGGGGGCGCAGCCCCCAAGGGGGCAAGGGGCAAAGCCCCAATCCCTCAGCGCCGCAGCTGGTCCTGCGGCACCAGGATCGTGGTCCGCTCGTCGAGCGGCACCATCGGCTCCAGCTTCGGCTGGGTGTTCAGCTTGTCCGCGAGCTTCTGCCGCCCCATCAACACGACCTTCCGCGTGACAGGGCTCTCGCTGATCGCGCGGGTCGTCTTACTGATCTGCTCATACCGAACCCGCCCGGCCTTGGCGCCCAGCACATACCCAGCCGCCACACCGATGATCAACCGCAGCATCCCGAGAAGCTCCTCCCATAGACCAGTCCGCCCCCACATCCTGCCCGACCCCACCCCACCCTGTCGATCCGGCACCCCGTCCCCTCCCCACCCATATTCCCGCAGGTAGAGCCGCGATTTGGGAACTGTACAACCGATACGCTAAAGTTTTCTCCGGCCGGTCCGGAAGGGCCAGCCAGGGAAACAATCCCCTATAGCTCAATTGGCAGAGCAGCCGACTGTTAATCGGCAGGTTTCTGGTTCGAGTCCAGATGGGGGAGCAAAAGGCCCCTGACCAGCGGTTCGCCCCGCAAGGTCAGGGGCTTTTCCCGTTTCAATGGGCCAAAAGTCTCAACTAAATCGCGCAAAAGTCGGGGCCCGTCCATTTCCGTCATCGTCGGCATTCGGCCCCGTGACGACCTTGTGCAAAATCGCCGCGGCGTTGTGATGGACTCGGCCGCGGGCCATGTACTTGCGCTGGGTCATTGCCGGATCGGCATGTTGGAGGATGTCGGCAACCACCCGAGCCGACAGCCCCGCATCATCGAGCACCACCGCCATGAACTTCCGGAATGTGTACGGCACCAAGTTGTCCGGAAGCTCCAGCGCTTCCCGCACCCGTTGCCATTGATGATTCACGTTGACCGGATCGCGCAAAGTCCAGTCGAACGACGGGAAGATCAGATCGACCGGGTACTCTTCGGGCGGCGGATTGTCGCGCTTGCGGTCCTGCAACCGCTCCCAGCGGCGATCGAGGACATCCACAGCGAACTGCGGCAGCGCAAGGGTGCCCTGCGGGTTTTTCGGATCGCCTTCTTTCGCCACTCGGACCAGACCCTCACCCGGGACCCGGACGACCTTGCCGACCGTGCGGATCTCCTTCTTGGTGCGGTTGTAGTCGGGCCAGGCCAACCCGAGTACCTGACTGGGACGCTGGCCCGTGGCCACTTCCAGGACAACCAGGTCAGCGAGATCGGCATCGTCGCAGTACTCGGCCACCGTCGGCGGTGTGTAGGAACGGATTCCGTGCGCCTTCTCGGCCTTGGTGAGCTTGCGCGGGCCCGGCACCGTCGACCAGTACACCGAGGACAGCACGAACCGCAGATACTCGGTCTCGATGTGGGCAGCGCCGCCAGTACGGGCCTTGGGCGCCACATTCTCTGGAATCTCGGCTTCCCGTACGGGATTCACGCCGAGCGGTCCTTTGCGCACCGCGTAACGGAACATGCCCGACAACATCGATCGCGCATTCAGCATCGCCGCCCGGCCGTGTTCCTCGGCGACCCACTCCAAGAGCTCCTCGGCATCCCCGGTGGCAAACTCGGCCGGCATATGGCGTCGGAAGCCGTACTTCTCGACGAGCAACGCCGCCCAGCGATCGTAGAGCCGCAGGGTGTTCGGAGCGCGTCCCTTCTTCACCAGGTGAACGCGGTACAGCTTCCACAGCTGTGCAAGAGTCGTCGCCCCGGTCACTTCGCTGCGTGTATCGGGAGCCAACTCGGCCGCCGCGGCCCTCACCGCCGCCTCAGCGCGACTCCCATCCCGGTCGGGAATCCGGCGCCGATGCTGTCAAACCGATCGGGTGAGACCCGCAGGACGCGCCGCCGCTTCCCGCTACGATCACGGACCACGGTGTCAGCCTCCCAATGCCCGGGACGCAACTCCTTCAGCCGCACCGATCCGGGGGCGCCCAAAGGGTTCGGCGGTCGTCCGGTCCTAGCCACGATGTCCCCTGATGTGATCGGGCTCGATTTCCTCCATAGCACGCATCAACTCCTCGACATCCCACAGGAATTCGCGTCCCCGCCGCTTCGGCTCCGGCAGCCGGAAGGGTGCCGTTTTTGCTGATCAGCCCGACCGTGGTCAGGTAGTCCGGCTCCTGCCCCATTTGCTCGCGCCACTGATTCAGAGCCCGAGGCTGGCTCGCCACGATCCGGCGGTCGATCTCGCTGCTGATCGTGGCCGTCGCCGTCGCCAGGAAGCTCTCGATTTGACTGCTGGTCCACTCCGTCGGCAGCCCGATGTGTTCGCGCCAGGCGACCTCGACGATCGTGCGTATCTGCTGGGACATCGGATTCCTCCTCGTCGATTATTTTCTGCGATGGCGGCACGCAGCCGAAGGGCATGAACTGTCCCTCGCCGAATTTCTTGCTATGGAGTTCCATTTCGCCTCCGATCGTGTGCTGGAGAAGTTGTCAGGTCGTGGACGGCCTTCCGGATCGATATGCACGTGTCGGATGGCCACGATGGTGCGGAAGGTGATGGCGTCGGCGAACCGCACCTCGTCCGCCTCCGGATCCGTATGCGGGCAGGCGCTTTCGATGGAGCGACGCACCCCTCAACCGGACGAGGCGGCCACTGCGAGCTACCAGGGCAGCAGTGCGTTCGGGAAGCACTCGATCTGCACATTGCCAAGATCTGTGCGGAATCCGCGGCCAAAGTCGCCGACAACGCAAAATCTCTGTCTGACAGTGCCTTTCGGGCACTTGTCGAAGCGGCAGGCGAAAACGAGATCGTCGGCCCTCAGGATGTCGAAAGCGCGCGGCTCGTCGCCGACGACCTCGACCTCACCGAGCTTCGCCAGGCCCGCTTCCGCTATCAGTAGAAGCTCGGACAACTACAGCGCCTCGGGATCGAACCAGCCTTGTCGACCGCAAACACGACCGAAACCGTCCGAACGAGCCATGCGGCCATGGAGTTCGAACCATCGGCACTCCATCATGATTCAGGTAGCGGTAAGGATCTGAGGCATTTGACCGCCGCTGAACTCGACGAGCGAATCCGACACCTTCGAACAGTCGTCGGGATCGGAGACCAGGCCGATGCTGTCCTATTCCGGTGGGCCCGTGTGGGTCCGAATGACTTCGCCCGCGACTGCAACGACACCGCCGCGCCGCCGAAAAACGCCGCCAGAATGCGGAACTCAATGCGGCACAGCATGAGTGGGAGCGTCGCGAACGCCTCGATCCCGGAGGAGCTTGCCGCCGAGGATCACCTCCGGGCCCGGAATGCACAGGAGTCCGAACAGGATCGGCCCGCTCACGCCGACCCGACAGCAGGAGCGGAGCCGGTGGAGCTCGACCCTGAAGTTGGCTTGTAAGGCCCGACCGCGCCTGCCGTCAGTCCCTCGGTCAAGGAATTCTGCAGCCTCTCCTCGGCCAGCATCGCCTCTCTCAACGCGGCCGTCCGGCGCTCCTGCTCCACAAGGATCTCCACTATCTCCGCTTGCTCGGTGAGCGGAGGCAGTGTGACGACGAAGTCGGCGAGCTTGCTACCGCTCATCGATGGGGCGACGTTGACCGTGGCGGCTGCTCGGATCTGGTTGATACTCGTACCGCGCAGCAGGAATTCCAGGAGGAACCGAGGCACGATGGTTTTGGGATCCACTCGTAGTCGGGTGAGGTTGGAATCGATCAACCAGCCGTGATGTTCCGGACTGGCAATTGCTGCCCTTTCTACCGGGCCGACGCGAACGAGCAGCAGGTCATCTGCTTCTACCCGCCAATCCGAGAAGATTGCCGCCTTCTCGGATGGCGTCCGCAACATCTCGTCGGTGATGATCCGGCGCGGTTGAAGATTGCTGGGCCGCAGTACCGGGACGACTCCGTCGTCGCCGTGGGTGAGATCGGATTTCTTGAGCTTGGATGGCCCGACCTTGATGTCGCAGAAATCCCCGAGACGCACCGCTTCCCAGCCCGCGGGCAGACCCGCGGAGACGAGCTCCCTCTTCACCATGGTTATGGGGTTGGTCGGTAGTTCGATCACCCGCTTCCGGGCATCCTCCGCGGCGTGGGAATCACTCTGGATCCGCCGTAGATGCGCATCACCTTTTTCAACGACCGGACCAAGGTAGGTATGGGGTGCAAGCAGATATCCCTGTGCAACAACCTCACTCACGGGTACCGCTACCGCCCGACCAGTCGCCCTACGGTTTCCGACTTCGACGGACAACTCGCGGATCTCGCCCGGCACTAGGCTGCCGGAAGTCCGAATCAAGTTGGCCATCACCGACATTCCAACGAGCCGTGGCCGGAATCGTTCGCTTTCCTTATGTTTGAGCTGGGTCGCATCGACGAAAACGATGGGCGCGATGCCGCTGCGATCGGTACGCGGACGCTCGAGCACCCATACGGTTGTGTCGACGGAAGACGCTGGGAACAGATCGCTCGACAATCGAACGATCGCCCGCAACGCGCCGCTGTCGACCAACTTCCTACGAGGTTCCTCGCTCCTTCGGTCGGCTCGGTCGCCGCCCTCGGAGACCGGCATCAGCACCACGGCCCGCCCGTGTTCCGAAGTGGCGGCCAGCGCTGCTTGCACCCAGGCCATGTTGCTGTTGTGCGGTGGTGGGCTGCCGTATTCCCAGCGGAAGTGCTTCTGGACGAACCCCAACGCTCGGTTGAAGGGTGGATTGGTCACCACGGCGTCGAAAGTCTCCGCCCGCTGCCGGGAACGCCAGGGTACGCCGCCTGGCACTGCTGTCCCGGCCCGCCCACGCACGATGAGGTGCATTTGGGTTCGCCATGCCGCAGCCGGATCGTTGCCGACCGCGTAAACCACGGGCGGCTCCTCACCGGGCGTGGTCGGCACCGCCAGCACGAGCTCTCCGTGCCTGTTGTGCAGGTCGGCCACCGACTTCAGCGGCGTCGCGATCGGCACCGCACACGCGCCCATGAGCTCGGCGACCTCGCGGGGAGTCCGGTAGGTCTCCGAAGTCCCACCGAAGTCTCCGGCGAACACGGTCAAGATCGCCTCGAATCCCTTGATACCGAGGCAATTACACTGGCCGACCAGCCGCTTCAACGAGTCACCGTTCCCCGACCACAACGGCCGGAGCACCGCGCCGGCGCTGATGACGAAACCGAACCGGCGCAACACCTGATCGACCTTGACGGTGATGGTGTCCAGACGTCCATTGGCGGACTCGATTGCTTTCCACTCGTCTTGTGAGGTGATCCATGTGAAGGTCAATACGAGAGCGGCGTCGAGCACGTCTGCTCTCGTGACACCGATCGGTCCAAAATGCCTGCCGTACAACGAGTCCAACTGGCTCATCGCCCCCAATGGCAGTTCATCGACATCACGCAACACGACCTGGGACGCCGCTGCGGACAAAAAATGACTCAGGCGTGCACCGTAGGTGTTCGTGGGCCCGTCCGAGGCTCGGCGTTGACGCTTTGGAATCTCGCGCGCACTCAACCAGGTGAGCACCTCACCGAACGAATAGGTGAGCACGCCGCCGGCCCTTCGACCACGGGGGAATCCGACCTTCCGCCGACGCCAATTGCTGATCGTTGAGGCGTCGACACCGATCGCGTTGGCCAGCTCGTCCGTCGTCATCCGCATGCCGAGCTGACTGGCTACCACCGGGTTCACCGCGCCAACCACAGGTGGCTCACCAGTGGCACGGTCGCGAGGGTCGCGATCGTGACCACCACGATGATCACCAGACGAGCCGTTCTGGCCCAATCCAATCGGCCGTCGATTACCGCGTCGATGACGGTACCGACGAGGCTGAGGATGGTTCGCGGACGTTCAGGCTGGTTCGGCGTCGGTCGTTTGGAGCTGGGCATGGTCCCCTCGAAGCTTCGATGTGGCGTCGTGTTGATGAGATCAGATTGCCAGCGCAACACCGACAATCCTAGATGTCACATGTCAGCTATCGCGCCTTCCTGTCACGACCACACGCAGCGGTGGTTACCCAATACATGCGTCTGAGCTGCACTTTGGTTCGTTCTAGAGTCATGATCCGAACTCTCTCCGACGTCAGGCTGTTCCGTACGTAGTATCTGTACGCACTGCTCTTCCGTCCAAAATATACTCTCCCACAACGACATCGGGAGTGCAGCGTCAACTCAGCGCGGTCCGCACCGTCTCACGTGTGAGGGACACCGGCAGTGACTCCAGCCGCCGAAAGAAGATGCTGCGTCGCCACCGAAGGGACTCGGATGGGACTGCCAAGCCGATGTGCGGAAACCGGTGGAGCAGCCCGCTGACGCTGTCATCGCTTCGGCCCTCGCGAGCCGCGCTCCCAGACAGTGATGGATGCCTACACCGAAGGACATGTGGTGAGCGGTACGATCAGCGTCGAATATGTATGGGGTATCAACTGTTTCGGGATCCTGATTCGCCGCGAGCGGCAAAACCATCAGCAGTTCGCCACGTTTGACGCCTTGCCCTACGAGATCGAGATCGGTATGCGCCTGGCGCAGCGTCGTCACTGGCAACGGTGGGTCGGTGCGCAAGGTTTCATCGATGACCGCCGTGATCCTGGCGGGATCCGTTCGTGCGCGATCGAGTTCGTCGGGATCGCGCAGCAACGAAAGCGGTGTCCCCAGGATCGGATTCGATGTGGTCTCGTGCCCTGCGATCAACAGCAGGGCCACTGTCGACAGGGTCTCCTTGAGGTTCATGTCCCCGGTGGCCATCTGCCGCGTCAAGGACGTGATCAAGTCGTCACGCGGCAGCATCCGTCGAGCCGCGATGTACGGCAGAAATAATCGGGCGAAATCAATGCTCGCCTTGCGTAACTCACGAGCTTCCGCGACTGTGACGTCGGACAGTATGGCCGACGACCTTTCGATGCGCTGCCGGTATCCGCTCGGGATTCCGGTGATGTGACAGATGACGGCGACTGGCTGCGGACAGGCCAGCGCGGGCACGAGATCGACTGGTGCGGTCGGATTCATCGCATCGAGGAACTCTGTCGTGAAATCTCGGGCGGAGGATGACATGGATCGGCATTACGGGGTGAGGCATTCTCATCTGCCGCCGGGCGGGACGATGGTGATCCGGATGAACTAGTGGCGGATCCAGGATTGGGCGGCGTCGGTGAGGTTCCACCATGAAACGTGTTGGGGGTCGGTGGATTCCAGCTTCCAGTGGGCGTGGATGAGGTCGAAGAAGGGGTCGTCGCCGGTCTTGCCGCCCTGGGGTTCGCCGATGAAGACGAGGTGTTGGCCGCCGTGGTCGGCGAACCGCTCCAGTGCGCGGGAAGCCATGGGATCGCCCCAGCCCGGCGGCCAGCACAGGAGTAGTACGTGATCGGTTCGGTCGGCGGCGAGTTCGTAGCGGCTGAGGTCGGCGACCTCGAACCAGGTGTCCGGTTGGCCGACGGCGGTGGGGAACGAGGTGTTGTCGGTGGTGTGCGGGGGATGTGAATCGTAGGCCCGCACGGTCACGCCGGCTCGGGCGAGCTGGGCGGCCCAGTAGCCGCGGCCCGCGCCGAGTTCCACCACCGTTCTGGTTCCGCAGAACTCGCGCATCCACGCGATCGTCTGTGGTGAGGGAATCGCGTACGCGTAGGCCGCTTGCAGGATCGTCTGCGCGTAGGCGAGACGTCCGCTGCCGGAGGGACTGCCGCCGTTCACCACTCGGTGGCCGTCGTCCTCGCCGACGGATGCCGCGACGATGTCCCAGTACGGGTTCTGGGACTCGCCGCCGGTGAGGTAATGCACCAGGCGAAGGTCGAAGGCGGCGTCCGCGGTGTCGTCGCCGGTGCCCGACAGCATCGGCGCTGTCGTCAAATATTCGGCGACCCGAGGGAATTGCGTTCGCAGCCGACGTTCGTCGCCGAGGAGGGCGGCTAGCTGGTCGCGCCGTTCCGGCGTGAGAACGAGATCGGCCATCACACCAGTTTTCCCCGGCCGTACAGGGCGAGTAGGGGTTTCAGTGGCATCCATTCGCCGAAGCGGTACTCGGCGCCGCGCACGAGCCGCTCGGCGAGGTCCGGGCGCTGGCGGACTAGGTAGGACCGGCCTCGCTCGGCGTGGTAGGGGAGCGAGACGATTTTGATCCGGTCGACAGTCTCCAGGTAGGGGAGGGCGAAAGCGATGTTCTCCCAGGTGCTTCGGCTCTGCCGTTCGACCGTGAGGGGCCCGCGATAGCCGTTCGCGGTGGCGTAGTCGGCCATCAGCGCGGCTTCGGGGGTCGGGCCCGCGCACGCGCCGCCGCACAGGACGAGCCGGCTGCTGACCGCGGCCGGGTCGACGGACCGCAGTCCCGCTCGCACCCGCCAACGGTTCATCACATTGGCCCGGGTGCCCGCGTTGCGATAGCCCAGCACGACGATCGCCTCCGTGGTGCCGGGAGCGGACCCCACGAATCTGCGTGAGGCACGCCAGTTTTCCCACTCGCCCCAGAGGCTCACTGCCACGACTGCCCCGATCGACAGTCCGATCCGTCCCTTACGGGTCGTCACGTTCACGTCCTCCCACCTGCGTCGATTCCCGTTCGAGCCTACGCTCGCCACCTGTGTTAGACATTTGTTCTAGACAAACGTGTCAGACCTCGTGTAGACATATGTCTTAGACAAACGTTCTTCACCACGAACCGGGAGACACCCCATGAGCACCACCGCCAACACCCTCCGCGTCCTGGTCGCCGGCGGCGGCATCGCCGGCAATGCCGTTGCCCTGCAGTTGCTTCGGGCCGGTATCGCGGTCACCGTGGTCGAGCGGGCGGCCGAGCCGCGGCCCGGTGGGCAGGCGGTCGACCTGCGTGGGCCCAGCCGCGAGGTGGCCGAGCGGATGGGGCTGATGGAGGGGATCAAGAAGAGCCTGCTGCACGAGAAGGGGATGGCCCTGGTCAAGGCGGACGGGTCGTCGGTGTACCGGATGTCGATGGAGATGTTCGACGGTAAGGGTCCGGTGGCCGACATCGAGATCAGCCGGGGCGACCTCAACAATGTGCTGCTCACCGAACTCGCCGGTGCCGCAGGCGAACTCGACTACCGCTACGGCGACTGGATCGAGACCATCGACCAGGATGCCGACGGCGCCACGGTCGGATTCGCCTCGGGCCGCGAGGAGCGCTACGACCTGGTGATCGGCGCGGACGGCGTGCACTCGCGGACCCGCAAGCTGGTGTTCGGCCCGGAGGAGGAGTTCACCACCTACCTGGGCGGCTACATGTCCTTCTACACCATCCCCACCCCGGCGGGCGTCGAGAAGGACTGGATGTCCATGCACGTGGTGCCGCGCGCCTCCCTCGGCCTGCGCCCCGATTTCGACCCGGCCACCTCGAAGGCCATCATCACCCTGCGCACCGACGCCGACCCGACCCTGCGCCGCGATGTCGCCGCCCAGCGCACGCTGATCCGCGACATGCTGGCCGAGGCGGGCTGGCTGGTCCCCGAGGCGCTCGAGCACTTGGAGACCACCGAGGACTTCTACTTCGACGAGCTGGTCCGCGTCGACATGCCCACCCTGTCCAAGGGCCGCGTCACCCTGCTCGGCGACTCCGGTTTCTGTGGCTCCCCGATGACCGGCATGGGTACTGCGATGGCCATCGTCGGCGCCTACCTGCTGGCCGGCGAAATCGCCGCAACCCCCACCGATATCGACGGCGCCCTGGCCCGCTACGAGGAGCAGGTCACCCCGTTCCTGGAGAAGGCCAAGGAACTCCCCGGCGGCGGCATCCAGATGATGCTCCCCACCTCGAAGCTCGGTCTGAAGATGATGCAGCAGGTCGGAAAGCTCATGACCACCAAGCTGTTCCGCCCCATCATGATGAAGATGCTGGACCAGACCCAGGACTACGTGCTCCCGACCTACTGATCCGCCGCGGCGAAAGGCCTTCATCGACCGACCTGGTCGATGAAGGCCTTTCGCGTGCCCGGCCTGTTAGCTCGAGCCGCTGGTCGCCGCGCCGAGCAGTCCCGACAGGATGCTGGATATCACCGCACCCGGCAGGTCGCTGGTAGCCGAGCCGGAAGCGGACCCGGCGGCGGAGCCGGTCAGGTATCCGCGGCCCGGACCGGTCGTCGAGCCGAGGAAGGCGTCGCCGCCCCCATTGGCCAGCTCGTCGAGGGCACAGGTGGCGAGTCCGCCGCCGGAGCCGCTGGCCAGCGCAGTGATGATGCCGTTGGCCAGGCCCGCCGCGGATCCGCTTTCGGGTCCGGCGGCGGACCCGCCGAGGAATCCGAGCGCGAAGCCGGTGACCGAGCCGGTGGCCGCCGAACTGGCCCAGCCTTTGAGAAACCCTTCCAGGCAGGGCATTCCGGGTGGAGCCGCCCCGGTGGCGGTGGGATCGGCCTGGACGACTCCCGGGTCTTCCACGGTGACCGGGTCAGCGGCCGCCGGCCCGGTCGCGATGGCGAATGAGATGCCGATTGAAGCGGTGATCAGAATGAATTTTCGCATCGAAGTACTGCTTTCCCCGAAAACTTGGACGCACGACCAAGTTAACTCCGCCGCCGATCCTTCGCGGGCTGATCGTGAAACTTGGCGGGAACGGCTCAACACCGGCGGTTCAGTGAAAAGCCTTGGGGGAAAACTCAACTCGAGTTAACGATCCGCTACGGTGTCGCGCTGGGGAAGACTCGTGTACTCATGGTCAGGGGACGAGAGGGGAGTATGCGGTGAGCGGTACACGGTGGCTGTTGATCGAGACGTTCGGCGGCGGGGAGCCGACCGTGATCGGACTCGGGAGCGCACCGAGGAAATTCGTCCCGCTCACCCAGATGTTCCGGCAGCGCGAGACCCTCTCGGCCATTCGCGGCGCGGTGGCGTCGACGCTGGCCCGCCTGGAACCGGTGGATGTCGTGAGCGAGGACGGGCGGCGCCGGACGGTGACGATCCCGCTGCACATCACCTCGGAGCGGGTGCACGCGGTGCTGCTGTGGTCGGGGCCGGTCGAGGAGCAGATCCCGCCGCGCGATCGGGTGGGGGCGTGGTACTTCAACCTCTCGACGTCGAAGTCCACGCGATCGGACGATCTGCTCGATCTGTACGGGGTCGCGCCGGAGAACCGGGCGCGGGAGCATGCCATCGCCGGGGTGTTCGCCCGGGTCATCACCAACAGCGACGAGTCCGATGCGCTCGCGAAGATCGTGCGGTCGGCGCCGGGGACCGAGCATCAGGCGGTGTGGACCGTGCGGCGCGATGACGGGGCGTTGCGGGCGGCGCACTTCTCCTGCCGGATTCTGGAGGAGCGCAGCTCCGCGGACGGGTGCGAGATCTTCATGCGAGGGGTCACCCATGACATCGGGGATGCGACGGAGGTGAGTTCGGCGCCGCCGCCGGTGATTCTGGAGCATCGGGTCTTGGACGCGGCCGCGGCGGCGGGGGATTATCGGGCGATCGTGGATCTGCGGAACCTGCGGTTGTTGCGATGGATGGGTCCGGCGATGCCGGGGATCGCGTGGCAGTCGCTGGCGGGGGAGCCGGAGCCGGGGATCCATCCGGAGGATCTGGGGATCGCGAAGGCCATGAGCCGGGATCTGGCGCAGTCGCGGACGTCGGGGGTGTTGCGGTTGCGGACGCTGGACGGCGGGTGGAAGGTGGTGCGGGCGCGGGCGGTGTTGATGGCGCTGGATCAGTACACGACGGCCGCGTTGGTGACGGTGCGGGACCCCGACCTGGTGGATTAGTCGGCCAGCAAACAAACCATCAGTAATGTTTGTTGGGTATATAACAGCGGTTGACCGCGCGTCGCGGGTTTGCGGCAGGTCAGCGTGATCAAGGGGGAAATACGCAGGTGGGCGGGGGATTTGCTCAATTGATCACGGAATGTCCGGATCGCTACACTGCCGCCAGTACGCACCCGCGCAAGCGGGAATCTTGCCGGTTCTCCCCGTGAGACCGCCTGGCGCGTCGTTGACAGGCCCTGCCCGGAAACGCTTCTGCGGCTCCGGCGGTCGTGGCTGCTCGGCGTAGGGAGGCGGCAACAGTGCTCGGACCGAACAATGTGTGGTGGCTGCGTCTTCTCACCGGCATCCGGCTGTGGTTGGCGGCTCGAATGGTGCGATCGATGGGGTTGCGCACCTCTCGGGGCGCGAATGTCCGCGGGCTCGAACCGAATCCCGCCGAGATCGTCCGAATCCCCCTGGACCGCGTGCACATCAGCGCGACGTTGCGGCAATCCGGGGAGAACGCACGGCATGTGGCCGCGCTGTCGGAGGTCGCCGCGGCGCTGCCGCCGATCGTGGTGCACCGGCCGAGCATGACTGTCATCGACGGCGCCCATCGTGTGCGGGCCGCGCAGTGCAGTGGGTCGCAGTGGATCGACGCGGTCTACTTCGACGGCGACGACGGGCAAGCCCTGCTGCTCGCCATCCGGCTGAACTCCGCGCACGGCCTGCCGCTGTCCGCCGCCGATCGCAAGGCCGCCGCCGAGCAGGCGCTGATGTACTACCCGGACTGGTCGGATCGCCGCCTGGCCACGACGCTCGGCCTGTCCGAGCGCACGATCGCGGCCATCCGGCGCAGAACCGCAGTGCTCCCGGCCTGCGCACCGCGCCCGTGCCCGACCCCGGCGGCCGCGCCGGACGAGGTCCTTCGCCGCCCGGAGCGCGTCCACCTCACCGATCCCCGTCCGATGCAACGCCGTTCGGACTCGGCCGCCGGTGACCGCGCCCAGCAGGCCGCCGCCTTGCGCACCCTGTGCCCGGACCCCGCGTTGCAACGCACCGAATCCGGCAGGCAGCTGCTGGCCCTGCTGGCCGCCCTCCCCGCCGATCCCGCCGCCTGGGCCGATCTCGCCTGCGAGCTCTCGCCCTGTCACGCCGCGCTGATCGCCGAACTGGCCGCCGAACAGGCCGAGAACTGGGCGACCCTGGCGCGTGCCGCGACTCGGCACGTGGTGACGGAGGAGAACACCGCGGCGTGATCGGCGCCGCCCGCGGCGAGCCGGACGGCGTCGAAGGGCTTGGCGCGCTTCGGGGCTCGAATCGGGGCCCATGAGAAAATGGCGGGTACCGCGGTGGTGGATCGATCGGAGTGGGTGTTTTGCAGGGGGTTCGGCGGGTCGAGGTCCGCGGCGGCGAGGGGGTCAAGGCGGGGGAGTTGTTCGAACAGTGGGAAGCGGGTCTCAGCGAAGCGTATGTGCCGCTGGCGGTGTCGCCCGGCGAGCAGGAGCGCTTCGAGGGCTGGATCGTGCACGGACGCTACAACGAGGTCGAGTTGTCGACGCTGGGCGCGAGCAAACAGCGGGTGCATCGCACCCGCACCCTGATCGCCCGCACCGATGACGAGTTCCTGCACACCAGTATTCAGATCGCGGGCCGCGGCTGGTTGCATCAGGACGGCCGGGTCGCGGAGGTGGGTCCGGGCGAGATGGTGTTCTACGACAGCACCCGCCCGTACCACTGGGAATTCGAGGGCGCGTGGGAGATGTCCGCGGTGCAGGTGCCACTGAGCCGACTGCGGCAGCGTTCCGGCATCGCCCCTTCGGAGATCCCGACCGCGACCACGGTGGTGGGGAAGAGTCCCGCCGGCGTGGTCACCAGCTTCCTGCGTGAGCTGACCGAATTGCAGAACATCGATCCCGCGCAGGCCGCGGTGCTGGCCGGTTCGACGGTGGATCTGCTGTCCTCCGCCATCGCCCTGACCTCCGGTCGCACGATCCCGGGCGAGGCGTCGGAGAGCCTCACCCGCCGTCAGGTGCTGGATTTCCTCCGGAAGCACTGCCTCGACGCGACACTCACCGTGGCGGCGATCGCGGCGGGCTGCGGGGTGTCGCGGCGCACGCTGTACCGCGTGCTCGAGGAGTTCGAGGAGGGCCCGGCGACGCTACTGCGCCGGATGCGGGTCGAGTACGCGTGCGGATTGCTCACCGCGCGAAGGGATCTCCCGGTGGCGGCGGTCGCGCACAGTTCCGGCTTCACCAATGAGCGGCAGTTCTATCGCGCGTTCCGGGTCGAGATGGGCACCACCCCGGCCGCCTTTCGCGAGACCGGCTGCGGTTGATCGCAACCCGCCCGCGGACGAAATCCGCCCGTTGATCCGGTCGCAACCTTCTGCTAACTTCTACGTATCTACTAAGTAGGTACGTAGAAAGCTTGGGGCGTAGACCACCTGCGACCCGGGGGCGCCGTGGGGACGGCGTCGTGGCGGCGGCGGCCTTGTGCGGACCCCTCATCGCGTGCAACGCCGCCGAAACCACAAGGGGCGGGACCGCGTTCCAGCGGCCCCGCCCCGAGCGGTGGTCTTCGATATGCGCTCAGACGCGTGCGCGGATCCACTTGTAGATCGCCAGCACCACGATCGCGCCGACGATCGCGCCCAGGAAGGCGTGCTTGACCGGCGGATGCACGCTGAATTCGTGCGGCGAGAACAGCAGACTGCCGAGCGTGCCGCCGACATAGCCGCCGACGATGCCGAGCACCGCGGTCCAGATGATGCCGAAGTCCTCCTTGCCGGGGACGATCAGCCGGGCGATCGCGCCCGCGATCAGGCCGATGATGATCATCGTGATGATGCCGCCCATGACATTCTCCTTGTCGTTGGGTTCCGCTGCATCGACGGTAGCAGGGCGAAGGTCGGTGATGAGCGAGCCGAAACACCCCAATTCGCCCGTGGCGGACACGGCCGCACGCGCCGGAAACGGGGTTCCGGCGCGTGCGCGAGCGGTCAGACCAGGTGCAGCGGCAGCGCCGCGATGTCGTTCTGCGTCATGACCGGAAGGTTCACGATATCCGAATCCGCGCCGGCCAGCCGCAGCGCCGGGAAGCGGTCGAACAGCGCGGGCAGCGCGATGGCCGCCTCCAGCCGCGCCAGCGCCGCGCCGGGGCAGATGTGCGGGCCGTATCCGAAGGAGATATTGCGGTGCGCGGTCGGCCGGGTGATGTCGAATTCGTCGGCGTCGTCGCCGAATACGGCGGTGTCGCGTCCGATCGCGCGGTACGACATCACCACGCCCTCGCCCTGCTCGATCACGGTGTCGCCGACCGTGATGTCCTCGGTGGCGAACCGCATCAGCAGGTGGGTGACCGGGCCGTCGAAGCGCAGCGACTCCTCGATGACCTGCTTCCACTCCACTTCCTCGGACCGCACCCGGGCCAGCTGCTCGGGCCGGGCCAGCAAGGCGCGCACCGTGTTCAGGATCAGGCTGACGGTGGTCTCGTGCCCGGCGGCGACCAGCGCCTTGAGGTTGCCGACCACCTCTTCCTCGGTGAGCGGCTCGCCGCCCTCGTCGGCCAGGATGAGCGCGCTGGTGAGATCGTCGGTGGGGGCGGCGGTCTTGCGGCGGACCATCTCGGTGAAGTAGACGTCCATGTCGTCGATGACCCGCAGCCGCTCGTCCTGCGGGGTCATCATGGAGAAGAACTTCTTGTACCAGTCCAGCAGCATGGGGTGGTCCTCGCGCGGCACGCCCATCAGCTCGGAGATCACGCGCATGGGCAGCGGGTAGGCGAAGACCTGCTTGAGGTCGACCACCGCGCCCTCGCCGCCCGCCACGTCCAGGTCGTCGAGCAGTTCCTTGGTGAGCCGTTCGACGGTGGGGCGCAGCTCTTCCAGGCGCCGCGGGGTCAGTGCCTGGGTGGTCTTGATGCGCAGGCGGCGATGTTCGGGGCCGTCCACGGTGAACATGGACCGCCCGGCGTCGATCATGCCGATCAGCGGCCACTGCCGGGTGATCACGCCCTCGCTGAACAATTTCCAGGCGTTGATGTCCTTGACCAGCCGGGCGTCGGTGAGCAGCTGCCGCGCCACGGTGTGATCGGTGATGGTCCAGGCGGGTGCGCCCAGCAGGTCGATGCGGGTGATCGGTCCGGCGGCGCGCAGACGGGTGGTCTCACCGGCGAGGTCGCCGACCATCGGATCGATGGCCATGGCATGCGGGCAGGGGGAACTCACTGGAAACCTCCGAGAGCACGAACAGGTGTGAAAACAACGGGCAGAGAAGTCATTCCGCACAGGAACGGGGAGGGCCGGCGCACCAGGCTCGCGGCCGGCACCGCCAGATCGATGTCGGGCAGCCGGTCCAGCAGCACCTCGATGCCGGTGCGCGCCACCGTCTCCGCGATCTGCTGCGCAGGGAACGGGCACCGGTACTCGCCGTGACTGAACGCGAAGTGGGCGTTGTTGCCGCTGTTGATGCCGTCGCCGACCGATTGGCGCACATGCGGATCGGTGTTGGCGGCGGCCAGCCCGAGCAGCACCAGGTCGCCGGCGCGAATCTGGGTGTCGGCCAGCCGGGTGTCGCGGGCGGCCCAGCGTCCGGCCAGGATCGAGTTGGGGGAGTCCTCCCACAGCACCTCGTTCATGGCCTGGTCCACGCTGCGCCGGCCACCGCCGAGCGCGGCCGCGAACCGGTCGTCGGTGAGCATCAGCCGCACCGAGTTGATCAGCCAGTCCGCGGTGGGCAGATGCCCGGCGGCGGTGACGGCCATCAGGTCGTTGACGTATTCCTCGTCGGTGAACTGCCCCGGCTGCGCGAGCATGCGCGAGACCAGATCGTCGCCGGGCGCGGCCTTCTTCATGGCCAGCAGGTGCTGCATGTACTGCATGAATTGCAGGTGCGCGGTCTGGGCGTCGGCGCCGCCGTCGGCCATCACCTTCATGGCGCGCGCGAGTCCGGGGCCCTCGACCTCGGGGATGCCCAGGAGTCCGGCGAGCACCAGTACCGGCAGCGGTTCGGCGAAGTCGGCGACCAGGTCGGCGGTGCCGCGCCCGCAGAAGGCGTCGATCAGCTGGTCGGCCAAACCCTCGGCGACCCTGCGCAATTCGAAGTTGTCCACCGATTCCAGCGCCGGTTCCACCATGGCCAGGTGGCGGCGGTGCTCGGCGCCCGCGGTGAAGTAGATCGAGGGCATCGGCGTGCCGACCATGGGCAGCAGCGGCCAGTCCGGGGGAATGTTGGGCCACTGGTTCCACAGGCTCACGTCGCGCGGGAACAGTTCGGGCGAGCTGGTGACCTGGTGCATCTCCCGGTAGCCGAGCACCAGCCAGGCCGGGATCCCGCCGATCAGCTCGACGGCGGCGACCGGGCCGTGGTCGCGGCGGATCTCGCGGTAGAGGGAGTTGCGGTCGGTGTGGAAGCGGGGGCCGCTCAGCGGCACCACCGCTGAGCGGTTGAACGGCGCCGCCGCGGTGGCGTGGGGCACCGGGCAGCTGCCCTGCGCGGGCGAGGTCATGAGACGGTCTCCGGGTGGTAGAGGTACTCGACCAGGGTGATCAGGACGTTCTTGCAGGAATCGCGCAGGCGGGCATCGCATTCGACCAGCGGGATGTGCGGGCCCAGATCCAGCGCCTCCCGCACCTCCGCCATGGACAGTCCGGGCCCGAAGCTGTTGCAGGCCACGATGAACGGCGTGCCCTGATGTTCGAGCCGGTCGATGGCGTACCAGGAGTCGGCGATCCGGCGCTGATCCACCAGCACGATCGCGCCGAGCGCGCCCGTGAACAGCCGGTCCCACAGGAACCAGAAGCGTTCCTGGCCGGGCGCGCCGAACAGGTAGAGCACGTGTTCGTTGTCGATGGTGATGCGGCCGAAGTCGAAAGCCACCGTGGTGGTGGACTTTCCGGGTATCCCGGCCGGATCGTCGACGTCCTGGCCGACCTGGGTCATGGTGGCCTCGGTGTCGAGCGGGCGGATCTCGCTGATCGAGCGCACCATGGTGGTCTTGCCGACGCCGAAGCCGCCGACGATGACGATCTTCAGGCCCTGACGGGCGTCGGCGGGCAGCGGAGCCTCGGCCCGGGAGGGGCGGAGGTCAGAGTTTGCGGAGTCCAACGAGCACCTTTTCCAGCGTGTCGGTAGTGGGCAGCCAATTCCATTGCCGCGACGCGTGATCCGGATGACGCACCGTGATCTTGCCCGCGTGCAGCAGGTCCGACAGGAGGATGACGGTGATGCCCACCGGCAGGCGCAGCTCGGCCGCGATCTCCACCACCGCGGTCGGCGCGCGGCACATATCGAGGATGGCGGCGTGCTCGGACTGCATGCCGCGCACCGGAGCGCTCTCGCTGACCACCAGGGTGACCAGGTCGAAGGCGTCCGAATCCGGTTGGCTGCGACCGCCGGTCAGTGTGTACAGCCGATCCGGATCCTCGTCTGGCCTGGTCACGGCACGCTCGCCCCCGGTACTCGCGGGGCGGCGGCCAGATGCTCGCCGAGCTGCTCGACCAGCTCGCGCATATTGTGGCCGACCAGTCCGGCGTCGGCGTCCTCGGCGGCGACCACCGCGATGTGTGCGCCCACCCCGGCTTCCACGATGAACAGGATGCCCCCGTAGAACTCGGTCATCGACTGCCGTACGCCGCCGCGCCCGTCTCCGAACTCCACCGAGGCCCCGTGCGACAGGCTCTGGATCCCGGCCGCGATCGCCGCCAGCTGATCGGCGCTGTCGTTCCCCAGTCCGGGCGTATGACAGATCTTCAAACCGTCCCCGGACAGCAGCAGTGCGTGCCGCGCCCGCGGCGTGCGCACCAGCAACTGCTCCAACAGCCAGCCCAGATGTGTGGCGGACGGTGTCATCGATCGGTCTCCCAGGGGTTCGCAGGGGCAGGGTAAGCGCCGGTGCCGGGCTCGCGGCCGCTCTCGCCGTCCGGGAGCTGCGCGGTCCGGCCGGTGGAATGCGATGCCGCGGTGGCGTTGTCGCGCAGATCGATTCCGCGCCGGACCGCGTCCATCAGTGACCTCGGCAGCAGGGAGGCGTCGCTCGAACCGTCGAGGCCGAGCGGATCCGGCCGGGTCGAGACGGTGGGGATGCGGCCGCCCGGGGGCGGATCGAGATTGGTGAGCGGCGAAGACCCGGCGTCGGCGGGGGTCTCCCGACCGGAGACGGCACGCTGGAAGGCGGCCATCGACGACGGCGCGGCCGGAGGGCGCGGCGGGGGCGGGGCCGCCGGGACGGCCAGGCCCTCGGGGTGGACGGCGGCGAGGGTGCTGCCGCGCTGCCGCTTCGGCAGGCCGCTGGAAGTCGCTGCGTGCGTGCTGGATTCGTCCTGCTGACGACCCTGGCCGCTGTCGTCGGCAGCGAACTGCGCCGGACCGCTCGGGGCGGTGCGGGCCGACCCGGCGCGCTCGGTTCCGCGCGCTCGGTCGGCGGCGGCGTCGGAAGTCGTGAGCTCGGGTCCGCGTCCCGGCGTGGTGGCCGAGCCCGCCCACGCGGGTTCGGCGACCGAGTCATCCGACCGCGGTGGAACGCGGGCGATCTGGGGTTCGGCTGTTTCGGCGGCCGCACCGGCAGTCACCGGGGTGAGGTGGGACAGGGTGCCGGACTGGCGTTCCAGGCGGGTGGTCAGTTCGCGGGGGATGACCACCACGACGGCGGTGCCGCCGATGGCGGACGGCCGGTAGCTGACGGTCAGGTCGTGCTTGCGGGCCAGGTGCCCGACCACGGCCAGGCCCAGTCGGGTGCCGGAGAGGGAGGAGAGGTCGGTGTCGGCGCGCGGGCCCGCCACCGCGGATTCGGCTCTGCGGAGGGCGGATTCGCTCATGACGAGGCCGCTGTCCTCGATGGTGATCACCACCCCCGCCGGGACCTCGGCGGCGTAGACGTGCACCTCGGTCGTGGGCGGGGAGAAGTTGCAGGCGTTGTCGAGCAGCTCGGCCAGCGCGTGCATGACGCCCTCGGCGGCGTGGCCCGCGACGGCGATCTCGGTGACCGCGCGCAGCCGCACCCGCTGGTATCCGGCGACGCGGCCCATGGCCCCGCGCAGGATCGACTCCATGGCAATGGGTTTCGCCCAGCGGCGGCCGGACCGGGCGCCGCTGAGCACCGCGATGCTGTCGGCCAGTCGTCCGGCCTGGGCGGTGCGGTGGTCGAGTTCGAGCAGGTCGGCCAGCACCTTGGGGTCGGCGTGGCGGTGTTCCATCTCGCGCAGCTCGGCCAGCATGGAGGTGCTCATGGCCTGCATGCGTCCCGCGGCTCCGGCGAAGGCGGCCATGGCCGCGGCCCGGCGGTGCTCGTTGTCCTTGGCGGCGCGGGCCTGTTCGGCGGCGTGTTCACGGATGTCGTGGACCCGGGCCTCGGACTCGGTGATTCGCGCCTGGGCGGCCGACATGGTCGCGGCCACATGGGCATCGGCCTGCGCGGTGTAGGCCAGGGCCTCGCGGCGTACCGCGTGCACCCGGTCCCGGTAGTAGGCGGCCGCGGTCAGCGCGCCGGTCAGCAACAACGCCGCCACACTCGCTCCGGCGGCCAGCGGTATCCGGAATCCGGTGGGGGACAGCAGGACCGCGACCGCGACCACGATCGCGGTGGCTACCAGTGAGACGGCCGTCGTCACATACGGCGGGCGCTGACTCCGAACGGTGTGCTGTTCCCCGTTCGGCGGATTGACTGATTCCGACACGCTCCGCACTTCCGAACTACGTCCATCAGGGCGGACGCCCCGATGCCCCCGACCGCGCCCGCCTCGCGAAATACCGTGCCAAATGCCCGGACCGCCAAGCGGATTCGGTTCTGCCGGACGCAGCATAAGCGCCCCCGGTCAGCGGCGCTACCCGAGCGCGTACCCACGGGCAAACATCCGTCCCACCCGCTGGGACGGCGGATCGACAGTGCAGGTCAGAGGTCGAGGTCGTCGAATTCCTGTCGGCGCAGCCGGGTGCCGGCGAGGAGCGACCCCAGGGCGAATCCGAAGATGGGAATACTGACCATCGGCGACCACGAATGCACCTGCGGCCCGGCCGGTCGCACCAGGGTGATCACCCGCAGCAGCGCCAGCGCCGCACCACTCAGCCCGCCGAACATGAACAGCCACAACGGCAGCCGGAACGGCTCGGGTGCGATGCGCTGGCTGCGCGCCACCGCGGCCACCACCGCCGCGTTCACCACGACGCCCGACAGGGCCAGGATCCATTTGTGCGTCTCGATGGTCATGTACGACGGGTGCAACGGGTCGTAGGTGAACAGCAGCGCCGCCGCGAGGGCGCCGAGCCCGACGTAGAACGCGCGCTTCAACAGCGCCCGCCCCCAGAGGTCGGCCACCGTCACCCCGATCAGCGCGCCCGCGCCGACCAGCGCCAGATCCGCGGCCAGTCCGGGGAAGCCCTCGAAATGCCCGCTCGGCAGCGCCAATTCGTCGGCCGAGCTGTTGACGGCGGGCGTGCGTAGCAGTGCCCACAGCGCGAGCAGCGCCAAAGCGATGGTGAACGGCCGGGATTCGGCGGAACGCCAGCGCGGTAGCCGGGCGATCGCTGCCACGAGCGCACACGCTGCGGCCAGTAGCGGCACGAGATTGCCCGCCGCGGCGATACCGCTCGCCGCTGTCTCGCTCACCGACCCGGGGATCCTCATCGACGCGATAGCGCTCACCTGAACAGCCTGGCCCGGCCATGCCGCGCGTGTGTTTTGTTCCGCGGCGTGTCTCCGGGTTCATTTTTCCCGGCGCAGCAGTTCGCCGGGCAATTGCGGTGCAGGTCAGGGCTCGCCGCGTGTCTCGAATACCGAACTCCCTTGTTCGCCCCGAGCGAACGTTCTTCACCTGGCCTTGACCTCAACATAAGTCGAGGTTCGATGCTGGGTGCAGCGACGGCCGGTCGAAGCGGTCGTCGGAAGTGAGAGGGAGGCAACGAGATGCGTGCAGTGCAGGTCGAAGAGTTCGGCGGGCCCGAGGTGCTGAAGGTCGACGAGGTTCCCGACCCCGTCGCCGGACCCGGCGAAGCGGTGGTGCGGGTCGCCGCCGCCGACGTCATGTTCCTGGACACGATGCTGCGCAGCGGCGCGGCGCGTGACTACTTCCCGGCCGAACCGCCGTTCATCCCCGGCGGCGCGGTCACCGGCACCGTCGAATCCGTCGGCCCCGATGTCGACGCCGCGTGGGTGGGCACGCGGGTGGCCACCCCCACCGCGGCCAGCGGCGTCGGCGGCGGCCTGCCCATCGGCGGCTACGCCGAACGAGCCCTGGCCAAGGCCGACACTCTCGTGGCCATCCCCGCGGAGCTGAGTTTCGAGCAGGCCGCCGCCCTGGTCCACGACGGACGCACCGTGCTCGCCATCGCGGACCGGGCCGCCATCGAACCGGGGCAGTGGGTGCTGGTCACCGCCGCCGCGGGCGGATTGGGCACGCTGCTGGTCCAATTGGCCCGCACCGCCGGAGCCCGGGTCATCGCCGCCGCCCGTGGTGCGGCGAAACTGGCGCTGGCGCAACGACTCGGCGCGCACGAGGTGATCGACTACTCCGAGCCCGGCTGGGCCGAGCGGGTGCGCGAACGCACCGGCGGCGTCTCGGTGGTCCTCGACGGCGCGGGCGGCGAGATCGGCCGCGACGCGCTGGCCGCCGTCGCGCCGGGCGGCCTGCTCATCGCCTACGGCAATGCCGCCGGCGGCTTCGCCGCGGTGGACGCGGAATCCGCTGCGGCCCAGCGGGTCACCGTCGTGACGCTGTTCGAGCTCACCACCCCCGACACCGACTGGCTCGCGCTGCACCAGCGCGCGCACGCCGAAGTCGCCGCCGGACGCCTGGAAGTCGTGATCGGCCAGACCTTCCCGCTCGACCGGGCAGCCGCGGCGCACACCGCCATCGGATCGCGCGCCGCGCTGGGCCGCACCCTGCTCACGGTCTGACCGTCATCGGCGTGTCGTGAGCATCCGCCCAGCTCCGCGGAGCAAGGTGACACCGGGTGCAACGCGACGCGGAGGTGGGCGATGGGCAGGCGGGCAGGTGTGGTCGAGACCGTGGCGACCGGAGTCGGACTGGCACTGGGCGTCTGCGCCGGCGGAGCCGCGAGCGCGCAACCCGCGCTCGACCCCGGCGCCTTCGACCCGTCCCGCGTCCCGCCCCGCACCTCGCTCTCGGTGCGCACCCTGGTCCCCGGCGCGGGCTGGGGCACCGCCAACCAGCACGAGGAGCGCGCGGCCCTGTCCCTCGCCAAGCTCTACCTCGCCGACTACGCGCTCAAACACGGCGACGGCTCCGCGGAGGACCGCGACCTGGGCGAACGCATGATCCGCAAATCCGACGACGGCGCCGCCGACCGGATCGAAGCCAAATACCCCTACGCCATCGACGCCGAGGCCGCCGAATACCACCTGCGGTCCACCCACAGCCAGGGCGACTGGGAATTCTCGACCACCAGCACCGCCGACGTGGCCGACTTCCTCGCCGCCAAGATCCGCGACGAACCCGACAGCCCCATCCTGGCGTGGATGGAACAGCCCGCCGACCGCGCCGTCGACGGCACCCGCCAGGACTGGGGCACGGCTCGACTACCGCAGGTGTACGGAACCAAGTGGGGCTGGGCCGATGTCGGCGATCCGGAGGTGTCGTCGGTGTCCTTCGGCCCCGGTTTCACCGTCGCCGCCCACACCTACGGCACCCCCGAACAACAGACCGAGGACGTACTCGCGGCCTGGTCGGCGCTGCTGCCCGAGGTCTCGCCGAAGCACTGACTTCGGGTCCGCATCGCCTGAATTCCGGTGTCGGGCAGGCGGGCCCGGCTACTGCCCGCGCAGCTTGGCGGCCATGATGGCCAGGCGTTCCGACAGGGGAGTGGTGATCTCGTCCGGGGTCATGGCCGTGGGGTCGTCGCACCAGACGAAGACGCCGGAGCCGATCAGTTGGGATCGGGTCGCGGCGGGCAGCGTGCTGAGGTCGACGAAGACGCCGGGGTTCCACAGTTTCAGCAGGGCGGGCGGAGTGTTCAGGCCCGCGGCGGGGCCGCCGGTGACGAAGTAGGTGGGGGTGAAACCGGCGTTGACCAAGCGGTTTCCATTGGCGGCGAGTTCGGCGGGGCCGCGGCCGGTGCGGATCCAGGGCGCGGTGCCGGCGGACCAGTAGTCGATGATGATCGACGGGTCGAGGCCGAGGGCGCCGGGCCAGTCGAGACCGTCGTTCCAGACGATCGGCGTCTTGCCGGTCTCGGCCAGAATGGTTGCGGCCCAGGTGATGTAGTCGCGCACCGCGTACGGACTCAATTGGGGATACCGGCCGAAGTCGCTGACGTATTCGTCCGCGCCGAGATGCCAGTACGGGCCGGGGAACAGCGGGAGGAACTCGCGCAGTAGGTCGCCCATGAGCTGATACGCCGCCGGATTCGACAGGTCGATCTTGGTCTCCGGTCCGCCGAGCAGCGCATCCTGCTGGGCCTCGGCCGGTGTGGTGTGCGCGGGGACCAGCTGGAGTTCGGGGTGGTGGGCGAGGATCTGCCCCATGTGGCTGGGCATGTCGATCTCCGGCACCACGGTGATGCCGTAGCCCCCGGCGTAGGACACCAGCGCGCGGATCTCGTCCTTGGAATAGGTCTGCGCCGAGTTCACCTCCGGATGGGTGTCGCTGCGCAGCCGGAAGCCCTGGTTGTCGGACAGGTGCAGGTGCAGCGTGTTCATTCCCAGCGCCGACAGCTCCCGCACCCGCGCCTCGAGCCAGTCGATCGGGAAGTACTCGCGCCCGGTGTCGACCATGAGCTGACGCCACGGGTACTCGGTGGCCGCGGCGGGTGCGGGCCGCGCCGCGGCCGGTGTCGCGGTGACCAGTCCGGCGGTGAGCAGCGCGGTGATGACCACCCGTCGCTTCACGTTTCCCGTCATGGGTGTCGAGTGTGCAGACAATCCGGAACCTCGGCGTGCGAATCGACCGGATTGAGTTAGTGTTAACGAACATTCGTTCGTTCAGGTGAGAGGGAAGGTCGAGTTGCCCGACGTGACCAGCGGGGCGGTCGCTGACCATGCTTCGGATATGGACGACGCGGCCGTGGAACGCCTTCAGGTCTTGATCGGGGAGATGGATCGGCGGGTTGTGGAGACCTCGCCGGCGTCCGGGCGATCGGACACCCGCGAACGGATTCTGGAGACGGCGATCGGCCTGTTCGCGCAGCGCGGGTTCGAGGCGTGCACGGTTCGCGATCTGGCGGACGCGGTCGGGATCAAACCTCCCGGCCTGTACAGCCATTTCAAGTCGAAAGAGGACATCCTGTCCGAGGCGATGCTGAGGGCGTTACGCGGTTTCCTCGTCCACGTCTGCGCCCCCGCCACGACCGTCGGAGCGGCGGCGAGGCTTCGCGAGACAGTGCGTCGCCACATCGCCTACCAGCTCGAGAACGCGCAACTCGCTCGCGCCCATGATTTGCTGTTGAACTCGGACTCGGTCGGACGGTTCCTCTCCGAAGCGGAGCGTCGGCTCCTGTACGACGCGCGACGGGCGTACTACGAACTGATCAAAGCTCGCGTCGCCGCCGCATCCGGCATCGCGAGCGACCCCGATCTCGCCACCGGCACATTCGCGGTACTGACGCTGTGCGACGGCGTTGTGAACTGGTACCGGCCGGAACGTGAGCTCACGGTCGCCCAAGTCGCCGACCGCTACTGGGACCTGATCCGCCTGATGCTTCAGATCGCCTGAATTTCCGCCACGGCCGAGGCCGGGGCGGGCCCGCGGGGACAGTCCACGCAAACGACATCCGACGCCAAAGGTGTTGCCGGAGAACAATTCACACGCAACCGCGGCCGAGACGCGGTTGCCCGGCGTTGGGAGGTGACGACATTTTCCGTCACGACGACTTGGATGTGGGCAACCGCGTCGCATCGATCGCCGCCCGGATGGCCGAGCGGGCATCGGAGATCAGCGGGCTCATCGAGGATGGTCTGGAGTGTGAGATCCCGGAGCTGGGATCGGATATTCGCACCACCGAACTGCTCGGCGCGAGCGTGCGCGGCAGTGTCACGACCATCCTCCACGCACTGCGCGACGGCGCCGCGGTAGGTCGGGTCCGGGTTCCGGACGCCGTCGCCGAGTTCACCAGACGCCTCGCCCGGCAAGGGTTTCCGCTGCATGCCATGATCCGCGCGTATTGGCTCGGTCAGCGCCGTCTGAACGAACTGCTCTTCGCTGAACTGCACGCGACCGACATCACGCCCGCCGCCCGGATCGCGGTCATGGAAGCCGCGGCGAAGACCCTGTTCGACGGCGTCGACTCGGTCACCAGGCAGGTGGTGGTGGTCTACGAGCAGGAGCGCAAGCGGTGGCTGGTGGATCAGGACAGCCGGCGCGCGGCGGGGGTACGGGCGGTCCTGGAGAACCAGGGGCGCGTGGACGCGGCCGCGGCGACCGAATGCCTCCGCTACCCGCTGCGCTGGCATCATCTCGCGCTGATCCTGTGGCATCCCGAATGCAGTGCCGAGGATACGAAGCTCCCTCGCCTGCAGCGATTCGTCCGCGAACTCGCCGAGGCCGTCGGCGCCGACGCCCAACCACTGTTCGCCGTCGACGCGGGGACAGGCTGGGCATGGTTGCCGTTCCGGGCGGCCCACCTGGAAGCGGTGGCCCAGGTCCGGAAGTTCGCGCGGTCCCGGCCCGACGGCCCGAGCGTGGCGATCGGCGCGATGGCGGAGGGGGTCGCCGGATTCCGCCGTTCGCATCGATCGGCGCTGGCCGCGCACTCGGTCGCGGTCACCGGCGACAGCATCGGACCGAAGACCGTCGCTGCCACCGATCCTGGACTGACCGCGGCGGCACTGCTGAGTGGCCGGGTCGACGAAGCGGGTGAATGGGTGGGCGAGGTCCTGCGCGATCTGGCCACCGACAGTGAGAACGACGAGCTACTGCGCGAAACGCTGCGCGTGTTCCTGCGGGCGGGGTCCAGTTACAAGGCCGCCGCCGCTGAACTCGATCTGCACTTCAACTCGGTGCGATACCGGGTGGGGCGTGCGGTTTCCCGTCGGGGCGTGCCCATCGGAGACGATCGGATCGATGTGGAACTCGCCCTGCTCCTGTGTCACTGGTTCGGCTCGACAGTCCTTCGGCCACGCCAGGCGTAGTCACACGCCGACACAAACCGGACCAAGAATTTCGTGCTCCGCGAACAATGGCGCGGCGGTGCCGCCGGATTACGGTTACAGGGATCAATTCTGTTGTAGCGCAACGTAACTCGCATTCCCGATTCCGCCGAGGGGAACAGCAATGACATCCACCATCGAGGGCGCCGACGAACTCGGCGCCCCGCTCGATCTGATCCTGACCAGTTCCGCGCTCGGCATCGGCAAACGACTGCTGCCCAATGTCTCCTGGACCAGGCTCGCACTCGACCTCGCCCGCAAACCACACGCTGTCGCGGGACGAGCCAGTGTTCTCGCACTCGAACTGGGGGACATCGTGCGCGGCCGCTCCGAACGCGCGCCCGCCCGCGGCGACCGCCGATTCGACGATCCGGCGTGGCAGGGAAATCCGTTGTTCAAGCGGTCGATGCAGGCGTATCTCGCCGCTCAGGACACCGTCAAGGGGCTGTTCGACGACGCCGATCTGGACTGGCGAGACGCCGAATGGATGGGATTCCTCCTGGACAACCTGATGGAGGGCCTCTCGCCCAGCAACAACCCGCTACTGAGCCCCCTGGCATGGAAAGCCCTGGTAGACACCGGCGGGCTGAGCGCGGTACGCGGGCTGCGGCACTTCATCGACGACATGTCCGAGGCGCCGCGAGTGCCCTCCATGGTCGCGCCCGACGCCTTCACGGTCGGTGAAACCCTGGCCACCACACCGGGTTTCGTCGTCCTGCGGACGGAGATGTTCGAACTGATCCAGTACACGCCGAACACCGAACAGGTCCACCGGGTGCCGTTGCTGATGGTGCCGCCGGTGATCAACAAGTTCTACATCATGGACATCGCACCCGGACGCAGCATGATCGAGTACCTGGTGGGATCCGGACAGCAGGTCTTCGTGCTCTCCTGGCGTAATCCCACTGCCGCGCAGAAGGATTGGGACCTCGATGCCTATGGTCAGGCGATCATCGACGCGCTCGGCACGGTCGAGCGGATCACCGGCTCCGTCCGCACCCATCTGCAGGGTTCCTGCTCGGGCGGCATCCTCGCCGCGATGACCGCGACCCATCTGACCGCCATCGGCCAGGCGGAGCGGGTGGCCGGGCTGTCGTTGATGGTGACGGTGCTCGATCAGACCCGAGCCGGATTCGCCGTTGCCGCGATCGACGAGGACATCGCGAAGATCGTCATCGCGCTCTCCGCCCGCAAGGGCTACCTCGACGGGCGCTCGCTGGCCGAAGTGTTCGCCTGGCTGCGCCCCACCGATCTCATCTGGCGGTACTGGGTCAACAACTACCTACAGGGCCGCACCCCCGCGCCGTTCGACGTGCTGTTCTGGAATTCCGACACCACGCGCATGCCGGCCGCGCTGCACCGCGACATGGTGCTCATGGGCGTGCACAACGCGCTGGCCACTCCCGGCGCGACGCGACTGCTCGGCACCTCGATCGACCTGTCCCAGCTGACCATCGACACCTATGTCGTCGCCGGAATCGCCGACCACATCTCACCGTGGCAGGCCTGCTACCGCAGTGCCCGGCTGCTGGGATCCAAGGACCAGCGATTCGTGCTGTCCACCAGCGGACACATCGCGGCACTGGTGAACCCGCCGGGCAATCCCAAGGCCTCCTTCCGCACCGACACCGCCGAACAGGCCGACCCCGCCGACTGGTTCGAAGGCGCCACCCTGGAAAAGGGCTCGTGGTGGCCCGATTACGCGACGTGGCTCGCCGAACGCGGCGGCCCGGACATCGACGCGCCGTCCGAAGCCGGCGTCACCCGGCTGCGCCCGCTGGCGGCAGCACCCGGCACGTACGTGCTCGAACCGTGAAAGACCAGGCGATGCCCGCGCGGCGGGGACGGTCGCCGGGCACCGTGGAAGAACGGCTGGTATCGGTGCTCGGACAGCGGATCTGGGTGCGGGTACGGTGGGGCGAGGGAGCGCCGCTCGTGCTGTGCAACGGTATCGGCGCCGCCCTGGATGAACTCGATCCCCTTGTCGCACAGCTGAACCCGATGACCACAGTCGTGCGCTTCGACGCTCCCGGCAGCGGGCTGTCTCCGAAATCGGCGATTCCCTACGGGTTCCCGTACCTGGCGGTGACGCTCATGCGGCTGCTGCGCAAACTGGAGATCCCCGAACCGGTGGACATCCTCGGATTCTCCTGGGGCGGCGCCCTGGCTCAGCAATTCGCCTTCCAGTATCCCCGGCGCTGCCGCAAACTCATCCTGGCCGCCACCGCCACCGGGGCGATCATGGTCCCGGCCCGCCCCGCCGTCCTCCGGAAGATGCTGACCCCGCGTCGTTTCCGGGACCGCCGCTACGCCGCCGAGATCGTCGGCGACCTCTACGGCGGTCGCGCCCGCACCGACCCGGCCGTCGTCACGAACCGCTTCGACCGGCAGCCGGTCGAGCGATCCGGGGCCGGCTACCTGCACCAGTTGCTCGCCGGCTCGGTCTGGACCAGCATCTTCGCGCTGCCATTGATCCGGCAGCCGACGCTGATCCTCGCGGGCACCGACGACCCGATCATCCCCACCATCAACGCCCGCATCATGCACCGCAGATTCCCCCACTCGACCCTCCACCTGCACAGCGGCGGACACATCGACCTCATCACCAACGCCGGAGAACTGGCTCCCGTCATCGAGAGATTCAGGCAGGACCGGCCCTGACGGAGATCGAACCCCGGCGGGAGCTACCAGGACTCCCCGGCGACCCACACTGCGATCTGCGCCCGAGAATGCGCTCACCGACGAGCGGGACCGCTGGGTGACGGCTACGACTTGCTGTCACATGTGACCGGGGCCACAGTCTGAGTTCTTGCGTCCGGAACAGTTGTGAACACACAATGATTGTGTGCTTACAACTGTTGAGGAGCTCGACGCGCGGCGTAAGAAGATCATCCTGGTCACCTGCTGCCTGAGCCTGCTGATCTCGTCCATGGACGCCACGATCGTGAATGTCGCCATCCCGACAATTCGCGACGATCTCGGCGCGCCGCTGTCGCGGCTGCAGTGGATCGTCGACGTCTACACGCTGACGCTGGCCAGCCTGCTCATGCTCTCGGGCGCGGCGGCGGACCGGTTCGGGCGCAAGCGGGTGTTCCGGATCGGGCTGCTCACCTTCGCGGCCGGATCGCTGCTGTGCAGCCTGGCGCCCAGCATCGAGGTTCTCATCGGCGCGCGGTTCGTGCAGGCCGTCGGTGGATCCATGCTGAATCCCGTTGCCATGTCGATCATTACGACCACCTTCACCGGGCGGATGGAGCGGGCGCGGGCGGTCGGGGTGTGGGGCGCGGTGGTCGGCATCTCGACCGCGCTCGGGCCCATGGTCGGCGGCGTGCTCATCGACAGTCTGGGCTGGCAGTCGGTGTTCTGGATCAATCTGCCGATCGTGGCGGTGGCCTTCGCGCTCACCACGATCTTCGTGCCCGAGTCGAAGTCGGCGAACCCGCGCGGCATGGATCCGATCGGGCAGGTGCTCGCGATCGCCGTGCTGTTCACCCTGGTGTTCGGGCTGATCGAGGGCAAGCCCGCGGTGTTCGTGATCGCGGCGGCGGCACTGGCCGGATTCCTGTGGCACGAGTCGCGGCACCGGTCGCCGTTCATCGACCTGCGCTTCTTCCGCAGCTTCCCGTTCTCCTCGGCCACCGTGATCGCGGTCTGCTCGTTCGCCGCGCTGGGCGCGTTCCTGTTCAGCATGTCGATGTATCTGCAAGGGACGCGGCACTTCTCGGCCGTGCACACCGGGCTGCTGTACCTGCCGATGGCGCTGGGCATGCTGTTCTTCTCGCCGCTGTCGGGACGACTGGTGGGCCGCTACGGCACCCGGCCGTCACTGCTGGCCTCCGGATCCCTGATGGGCGTGGCCGCGGTCCTGCTCACCCTGCTGCGCGCCGACACCCCGATCTGGCAGCTGGTCGTCACGTTCACGCTGTTCGGCATCGGATTCGGCATGGTCAACGCGCCCATCACCACCACCGCGGTCAGTGGGATGCCGCTCGATCGGGCCGGGGCCGCCGCGGCGGTGGCCTCCACCAGCCGCCAGGTCGGCGTGAGTCTCGGTGTGGCACTGTGTGGTGCGCTCACCGGCGCGGGATTGTGGTGGACCATCAGCGGATTCGCCGTGGCCGTCACCGCGCTCGGCGTCGCCGCCAATACCGACTGGGCGTACCGTTCGCGAGATCGGATCGCGCCCCTGCTGGAACAGAAGGTCCCCGTTCATGCCGGATGACACGCCCACCACCGACCAGGTCTGGCGGCAGCTCACCCACCTGGTGATGGACACCCGTGACGGCTGGAAGCGCGCGGTGACCGAGCGAACCGGCATGCCCTTCAGCCGGATTCGGGTACTGCGGCGGCTGCGGCCCGGACCGCTCAGCGCCAAGGACCTGGCCCGTGCCGCCGCCATGGACGCGCCCGCCACCACCGTCGTGGTCAACGACCTCGAGGAGCGCGGACTGGTGACCCGCGAGATCGATCCGACCAACCGGCGCAGCAAGCTGATCTCGCTCACCGACGCCGGCGAGCGGGTGGTGGCCGAAGCGCTCGCCACACCCGACCCCGCGCCCGCGGAATTGGCCGGCCTCACCCCGGCCGACCTGCGCACCCTCCACGAGATCCTGCGCAAACTCGAACACTGACTTACGGGTTCGTGATTCAACCGTTATCGTCGAAGTGTGCGACACCGACACTGGAAGTCCATGGCGGCACTCTGCGGCGCGCTGCTGCTCGCGGGCTGCGTGCAGAGCCAAGCCGTCCCGGTCTCGCAGTCGCGCCCGGCGCAGGACGCCCCCGCGAAAGCGGATCTGCCTGCCCTCCCGATCTTTCCGATCGCCAACCGGACCGTGGTGATCGACCCCGGCCACAATGGCGGCGGCGCGTCCCACGCCGACGAGATCAATGCCAAGGTGCCCGACGGGCGCGGCGGCATGAAGCCCTGCAACACCACCGGCACCAGCGGTGACGACGGCTACACCGAGCACGAATTCAATTGGGCGGTGGCCCAGCTGGTGCGTGATCAGCTCGCCGCCCGCGGCTTCCAGGTGATCATGAGCCGCGACAGCGACACCGGCGTCGGCCCGTGCGTGAACGATCGCGGCACCCTCGGCAATCGGGTCGGGGCGGCGGCCGTGGTGTCGATCCACGCCGACGGCGCGCCCGCCGGGGCGCACGGCTTCCACGTCGCCTACTCCTCGCCCGCGCTCAACGACGCCCAGTCCGGGCCGTCGGTGCAGCTGGCCACCCGCTTGCGCGACACCTTGTCCGGGGCGGGCTTCACGCCCTCGACCTACGTCGGCTCCGACGGTATGAACCCGCGTCCCGACCTCGCCGGGCTGAACTTCTCCGAGCGGCCGACGGCTCTCGTCGAATGCGGCAATATGCGAGATCCCGGCGATGCCGCCCTGATCGAATCCCCGGACGGCCGTGCCCGATTCGCGCGGGCCATCGCCGACGCCATCGCGGCCTATCTCGGCTAGCACATTCGTTCATCTCACTCACGGCGCGGGGTCGCTCTGTGCCCGGTTTGCCGTGAGTACATTCATCACGTCATTTCGGAAGATTTACGGGAAACCGGACGCTGCGTTCCGGGGAGGACTCCTTGACCACGACCGATGTACGGCCGCGCTCGCGCTTCGCGAACTGGCTATTGGAAGACGCGGGGGAGCACCACTCGCAGATTCCGGGCCCGATGGCGAAGAAGCCGCCCAAGGAGCATCAGCACTCCTGGTGGAAGGTGATGTGCCTGACCGGTGTCGACTACTTCTCGACACTCGGATATCAGCCGGGCATCGCGGCGCTGGCCGCGGGCGTGCTGTCCCCGCTCGCGACGATCGTGCTGGTCGCGCTCACCCTGCTGGGCGCGCTGCCGGTCTACCGGCGGGTGGCCAAGGAGAGTTTCGACGGCGGCGGCTCGATCGCCATGTTCGCCAAGTTCATGCCGAACTGGTGGGGCAAGGTCTTCATTCTGGTGCTGCTGGGCTTCGCGGCGACCGACTTCACCATCACCATGACGCTCTCGGCCGCCGACGGCGCGGCCCACATCGTCGAGAACCCGTACGTGCCCGAGTTCCTGCACGGCCAGAACATGGCCATCACGCTGGTGCTGCTGGCCCTGCTGGCGGCGGTGTTCCTGAAGGGATTCAGTGAGGCCATCGGCATCGCGGTCGGACTGGTCGGCGCGTACCTGGCGCTGAACCTGGTGGTCGCCGTGGTCGGCATCGCGAAGGTGCTGCAGGCGCCGCACCTGGTGACCGACTGGCAGCACCTGCTGACGGCCAAGCACGGCAACATCTTCGCGATGATCGGCGTCGCGCTGCTGGTCTTCCCCAAGCTGGCGCTGGGTCTGTCCGGATTCGAGACCGGTGTCGCGGTCATGCCGCAGATCAAGGGCAATCCGGCCGACCCCAAGGAATTCCCGCGCACGCGGATCATCGGCGCTCGCAAGCTGCTGACCACGGCCGCGCTCATCATGAGCGGGTTCCTCATCATCACCAGCTTCATCACCACCATCCTGATTCCGGAGAAGGAGTTCCAGGAGGGCGGGCAGGCCAACGGTCGGGCACTGGCGTATCTGGCGCACGAGTATCTCGGCAACGCCTTCGGCACCGTCTACGACATCAGCACCATCGCGATCCTGTGGTTCGCGGGCGCCTCGGCCATGGCGGGCCTGCTGAACCTGGTCCCGCGTTATCTCCCGCGCTTCGGCATGGCCCCCGAGTGGGCGCGCCAGATCCGGCCGCTGACCTTGGTTTTCGCGCTCATCGCCTTCGGGATCACCTGGTATTTCGACGCGAGCGTGGACGCGCAGGGCGCGGCGTACGCGACCGGTGTGCTGGTGCTGATCACCTCGGCGGCCGTGGCGGTGGCGATCTCGGCGTGGCGCAAGCAGCAGTACTCGCGGGTGCTGGGGTTCGGCGTGGTGTCGCTGATCTTCGTCTACACCACCATCGACAACATCATCGAGAAGCCCGAGGGCCTGCACCTGGCCATCCTGTTCGTGATCGCGACGCTGGTGGTGTCGTTCGCCTCCCGCATCCGCCGGGCGTTCGAGCTGCGGGCCGTCGAGGTGATCTTCGACGAGAAGGCCTGCGCGGTGATCGACCAGCTGGCCGAGCGCGGCGAGATCCGCATCGTCACCCACGACATCACCGACGGGCGCTCGCCGCAGGAGTACGCGGAGAAGGAGGCCGACCAGCGCCGGGAGAGCCACATTCCCGACAGCGAGCCCATCCTCTTCCTCGAGGTCATCGTGAAGGACCCCTCGGAGTTCAGCACCACGCTGCACGTGACCGAGGTGGATGTGGAGGACTACCACATCCTCACCGTCGAGGCCGCGGCCGTGCCGAACTGCATCGCGTCTATCCTGATCGCCATCCGGGACCGGACCGGTGAGTGCCCGCACGTCTACTTCGAATGGACCGAGGGCAATCCGCTGACCAACCTGGTCCGGTTCATGTTCTTCGGTGAGGGCGAGGTCGCGCCGGTGACCCGGGAGATCCTGCGCCGGGCCATCCCGCGGCGTTCGCAGCGCCCGCACGTGCACGTCGATAGCTGATCGGGGCGGAAAAATCTAGGTGTAACTCCTGGTTTCATACATAGGTAGAATGTTGCTACGCTCACGCAGCAAATCGCTACGAGACCAGGAGTACCGATGAAGCTACTTCCGAAGCTGGGCCGCCGAGAGGTGACCGAACCCGGAGAGGTAGCCCTGCACGCCCGCAATGTCCGGTTCGATTGGTCACAGACCGAACCGGTCTGGATGAAGCAGGAACCGATCGCCTCACACGTCCTCAATGCCCTGAGCATGCTGCTGCCCGAAGGCGAGCGCATGTTCCTGGTGACCTTCGGCGAAGCCCTCGAACTGGTCAAGGACGAGAAGCTGCGCGAGGCCATGATCGGGTTCATCGGCCAGGAGTCCATGCACGCCGAGAGCCACCACGGCGCGCTCGAAGAGGTGCTGGCCGCGCACGGCATCGATGTCGAGCCGTACGTGCGGCAGGCCGAATTCCTGTTCCGCAAGACCCTGGGCCCGCGGGAACTGGGCACCACGGCCGCCCAGCAGCAGCAACTCGTCGAGCGGCTCGGCGTGATCGCCGCGCTCGAGCACTTCTTCGCCTTCCTCGGCGACTGGGTGATCAACGCCGACCTCGAGCAGTTCGACGCCGACCCGCAGATGCTGGACCTGTTCCGCTGGCACGGCGCCGAAGAGGTCGAGCACCGCATGGTCGCCCACGACGTCGCCGAGTACTTCGAGATCGGCTACGTGCGCCGCGGCGCGCTCATGCTGATGGTCTTCCCGATCTTCATCGCGCTGCTGCTGCGCGGCACCAAGTTCCTGGTGCACGCCGACCCCGCGCTGCCCAACCACCGCTATCCGATCCTGGTCGCCCGGATCTTCGCGGCCATGTGGCGCGGCTCGGTGCCCGGCATCCCGTCGCTGCTGATCAGCGCGCTGTCCACGTTCAAGCCCGGCTACAGCCCCGAAGGGGTCGGGTCCACCGCGCAGGCCGTGGCCTACCTGGCGCAGTCCCCGGCCGCGCGCGTGATGGCCTCGTGAGCGCGGCCATCCGACCCGTCCCCGTCACACCGCCGCAGGACCTGTTCGGCAAGGGACGCGCCGACCGCACCACCCGGCTCCTGGACTTCATCGCCGAGAGTCGTTTGCGCTGGAGCACTTTCGTCAACCGGTACGAACCCGATGTGCGGGTCGACGCCTGGCGGATTCCGCTGGTCGTCGTCGAACGCCGCGTCGAGGCGCACGACACCGACGTGATCAGCCTGCTGATGACCGCCCCCGACGGGCGCGAACTGCCCGCCTGGCGGCCGGGTGCGCACCTGGATCTGGAACTGCCCTCGGGCAAGGTCCGCCAGTACTCGCTGTGCGGCGACCCGGCCGACCGGCACGCGTATCGCGTTGCGGTGCGGCGCATTCCGGACGGCAACGGCGGCTCCCTCGAGGTGCACGACGAGGTGCGGGTCGGCACCACGATCACCGTGCGCGGGCCCCGCAACGCCTTCCCGTTCGTGCTGCCCGGCTACGGATCCTCCGCCGCGCGCGTGCATTTCGTGGCGGGCGGCATCGGGATCACGCCGATCCTGCCGATGATCCGGATGGCCGATCGGCTCGGCGTCGACTGGACCATGGTGTATGCCGGGCGGTCCCGCGACACCATTCCGTTCCTGTCCGAGGTGGAGTCGTTCGGGTCGCGGGTCACCGTGCGCACCGACGACGAGCACGGCGTCCCCACCGCCGCGGACCTGCTGCCCGGCGTCGGGCCCGACACCTCCGTCTACTGCTGCGGACCGGTCGTCATGACCCAGGTCATCGCCGACACCGTGCGCGCGATGACCTTCAACGGCGTGCGCGGCGTGGAACTGTATTCCGAACGGTTCTCGCCGCCGCCGGTGGTGAACGGCACCGCCTTCCAGGTGGAGTTGGCCCGCACCGGCGAGGTGCTCGACGTGCCCGCCGACAAGTCGGTGCTCGAGGAAGTGCTGAAAGCCCGGCCGGACAGCTCGTACTCGTGCCGTCAGGGCTTCTGCCGCACCTGCGTGGTGCGGGTGCGCTCCGGCGAGGTCGACCACCGCGACACCGTGCTCACCGACGCCGAACGTGCGGCCGGCGACATGCTCATCTGTGTATCCCGTTGCGGCGGGGACCGTTTGGTGCTGGACCTCTAGCACCGTCTCAACGAGGAGAAGATCGTGACCGAAGCCACCGTCATCCCCGCCGCCGAGCGCCGGGTGCGCTCGGGCGAATTCGATATCGCCGTCTACGAATACGGCGAGCCGTCCGCTGAAACCGTTGTGCTGGTGCACGGTTGGCCCGACGACAACCACCTGTGGGACCGGGTCGTGCCGCTGCTCGCCGACCGCTTCCACGTCGTCACCTACGACACCCGCGGCCACGGCCGCTCCACCCGCACCGACCGCACCGAGGACTTCCGGCTCGAGCACTTCGCGGCCGACTTCTTCGCCGTCGCCGACGCCGTGAGTCCCGATGCGCCCGTGCACATCCTGGCCCACGACTGGGGTTCGGTGCAGATGTGGGAGGCCGTGTGCGAGCCGCAGGCAGCCGGCCGGGTCGCGTCCTTCACCTCGGTGTCCGGACCCAACCTCGACCACCTGGGCGCGTGGGTGCGCTCGCGCATGTCGCAGGGCAAGGTGTGGGGGCCGTTCACCCAGCTGCTGTCCTCGCTCTACACCGGTCTGTTCATGACGCCGGGCGTGCCGCGGGTGGTGCTCAAGCCGCTGGGCACCGAGAAGATGTGGTCGCGCTTCGTCGGCCTGATGAACGAGACCTCGCCGGAGAACATCAAACTGGGCCCGGAATTCCGGCGCGACTTCTTCGACGGCATGCGCATCTACCGCGCCAATATCCTGCAGCGCCTGGGGGATCCGCGCGAACGCCGCACCGAGGTGCCGGTGCAGCTGGTCATCGCGCGCCGCGATGTGGCGGTGCGACCCGCCGGCTACGACGACACCAAGGAGTACGCGCCCAACCTGTACCGCCGCGAGGTCGGCGGCGGGCACTGGCTGCCGTTCTCGCACCCGGAACTGCTGGCCACCTCCACCATCGAGCTCATCGATTCGCTCCGCACCGGGGACACCCCGCGCACCCTGCGCCGGGCCGAGGTCGGTTCGGAGCAGCGGCCTTTCGATCACCAGCTGCTGGTGATCACCGGCGGCGGCAGCGGTATTGGTCGTGAGACGGCTCTCGCCTTCGCTCGTAAGGGCGCCGAGGTCGTGCTGTCCGATATCAACCTGGACTCCGCCAAGGAGACCGCGGACCTCATCGCCGGGATCGGTGGCGTCGCGCACGCCTATCAGCTCGACGTGTCCGACGCCGAAGCCGTCGCCGAGCACGCGAACGCGGTCATCGCCGCGCACGGCGTGCCCGACATCCTGATCAACAACGCCGGCATCGGCGCCGCGGGCGACTTCTTCGACACCTCCGCGGCGGAATTCAACCGGGTTCTCGATATCAACCTGCACGGTGTCATCAACGGCTGCCGCGCGTTCGGCAAGGCCATGGCCGACCGTGGCCTGGGCGGCAATATCGTCAACCTCTCGTCGATGGCCGCCTACACCCCGCAGCGGGGCTTCGCCGCGTACTCCACCTCCAAGTCCGCGGTCTTCATGTTCTCCGACTGCCTGCGCGCCGAACTGGCGGGCCAGGGGATCGGTGTTCAGACCATCTGCCCGGGAATCGTGCATACGAATATCGTTGCCAACACCCGGTTCTCGGGTGTTTCCGCCGAGGAGGAAGCCGCCAAGCAGCAGCGCTACGACAAGCTGTACGCGGCCCGCCGCTACGGCCCGGAGAAGGTCGCCGACCAGATCGTCAAGGCCGTCGAGAACGGTCGCGACGTGGTGCCGGTGACGCCGGAGGCGTGGCTGCAGTACCGCTTCAACCGCTTCGCTCCCGCCGTCGCCCGCTTCTTCGCGGCGCGCGTCAAGCTGACGTAGGGAGTACCCATCTTCGAGGGGCTCACACCGGTGCTGAGCCCCTCGAAAATGCGCTTGTCGCACCCGCCGTCCCCGCGTAGCTTTCGGCTCAGCCTCGTAGCCACAGGGGCCGCGAGACGGGGGAGGAGGCCGACGATGTTCGCGCTCGGATTCGTCGTTGTCATCATCGTTTTGACGCTGGTCACTGTGGCGGTGCTCACCAACCGGGCTGACCGCGACCCAGCGCGGGGCAGGCGCAGCAGGAGCTGGGACTCCGGCTCCGGCGGCGACGGGGGTGGCTCGGGCGACAGCGGGGGCGGCCACCACGGGTGCGGGGGCGGGCACAGCGGGTGCGGCGGCGGCAGCAGCTGCGGTGGCGGTGGGTGCGGCGGAGGCGGTGGCGACTAGCCCGCCCGCAACGACGCCTCGATCGAGTGGACCCGCTCGGTGGGGATACCCCACGGATGGTCCACTCCCACAACGCTGTCCAGATCCCACAGCACGCATTCCTCGCCCGGTCGCGCCACGAACGACCAGGCGACCACCGTGCGCCCCAGCTGATCCGCCATCGGGTCGCCGGAACCGGTGCCCTCGCCGTCCGGGAAGTGATGCAGGAAGCGGCCGTACGCGTCCTCGCACAACCGCGCGTACCGCTTCGTGCACAGGATGAGCCCGTGCCACGCCTCATCCACCGCGTGCGAGGGCATTCCGATGACCCGATCGTCGCGCATCGCCGCCCCGCAACACCGCAACCATTGCCGCAGACCGGTTTCCACCAACTCCCGTGGCTGCCACGGGCAGGTCTTGAACACCGCCTCCGGGAGCTCCAGCGCGTCCACCACCCGATTGACCTGCTCGATGCTCGGACGCCGAGAACGGTTCAGCCACATGGCTACACGCTACGTCGAATCCCGTGCCCGGGCGGGGCGCGGAAAATGGTTGGCCGAAGCGATTCTCCCGGCGTATTTTCCGGTCATATCTCGCGGTCGCGGCTGCCGCGAGACGGGGGGGAGGCCGGCGATGATCGGCACGATAGTTTCCGTGATCCTGTGCATCGGGTTCGTGAGCGCGCTGAGCTACGGGGTGATAGCCGGCATCCGGGCTGATCTCGAGGTCAAACGCCGGCGGGAACGATGGCGGGCCGGGGGAGGCTGGTCCGGTGGCTCGATCTACGGCGGCGGGGGTGTGATCAATGGCGGCCCGAGCGGGGACGGTGGTGGGTGCGGCGGCGGGCACAGCGGGTGCTCGAGCGGCTGCGGTGGCGGAGGTTGTGGCGGTGGGGGTTGTGGTGGAGGCGGCGGGGGATGCGGTGGCGGAGGCGGCGGGTGTGGTGGCGGCGGCGGATAGACCGACGCCCACCGATCGAGCGGATCGAGCGGTGGGCGCCGGAAACGTCTCAGCGGCATCGGCTTCCGCGGGGTCGGCTCACTGTGGGTCGGCTACGGGTTCCTTCTCCTCGTCGCGAGTGGAGTAGATGCTGGTGAGGGTGACGGTCGTCAGCACCACCACGATCACCACCAGGGAGGCGGCGGTCGGGATGGTCGGGACGCCGCTCCAGATGCCGTGGGCCCAGTGCAGGACCAGCTTCACGCCGATGAAGGCGAGGATGGCGGCCAGGCCGTAGGCCAGGTGCACCAGGCGGGACAGCGCGGCGTGCAGGACGAAATACAGTGCGCGCAGGCCGAGTAGCGCGAAGGCGTTGGTGGCGAACACCAGGAACGGGTCGCCGGTGACGCCGTACACCGCGGGGACCGAGTCGACGGCGAAGACGATGTCGGTGGCCATGACCGCGGCCACGACCAGGGCGAGCGGGGTGAGGACGCGGCGGAAAATGCCGGGCTTGTCCGGGTCGGCTTCCTTCACCGTCATCTTGGTGCCGCGGTAGTCGTCGGTGACCGGCCAGATGCGGCGCAGCAGCTGCACCGACTTCATGTTGGCGACGTCGAGCTCCTGCTCGTGTCCGCCGGCCGCGTCGGCCAGCAGCTTGAGCGCGGTGACCAGCAGGATCAGGCCGAACAGCAGGAACGCCCAGTCCAAGGTGGCCAGGGCGGCCGCGCCCAGGGCGATGAAGATGCCGCGCAGCACCAGTGCGCCCGCGATGCCGTACAGCAGCACCCGCTGCGCCAGCGCCGCCGGGACCGCGAACGCCGACAGCAGCAGCATGAAGATGAACAGGTTGTCCACCGACAACGACTTCTCCAGCAGATAGCCGGTGAAGAACTCCACCGCCGGGGTGCCGCCGTTGTTGAACCACAGGAACACGCCGAACGCGACCGGCAGAGCGATGTAGAAGACCGTCCAGCCGATGGCCTCCCGCATGGACACCTCGTGCGGGCGGCGGGTGAGCGTGAAATCGAGAACCAGCAGCGCCAGCACCGCGGCGATCGTTCCACCCCACAACCAGGGGGTTCCGATGCTGTCGATGACGGGGGTAGCGGCTAGGAGAGTGGGGGTAGCACTCATGGGACCTCCTCGGACATGGCAAACCAGCCGAGGTCTCCTTCACCCGCGGATACCGTGGGCAACCACCCGGGGGACGCGACGGCGCGGCCCGTACTGACCGGAATGGTTCGTGGGAAGTACTCCCCTCTAGCCAGCAGGGTAGCCGACCCTAAGCCGCCAGGTCCACCCCGCCGGGTGTGTCAGCGGGGTGTGAGGACCACCACGGCGATCGGCCGTGAGGTCTTCATCTGGTACTGCGTGTACCGGCCCTTGTTGACCTTGTCGACCAGCTGGAACCGCCGCGTGTACTCCGGATTCTCCGGATAGGTGGCGGTGGCGGTGACCGGGATCCGCTGGGTCCCGATCTGGATCACGCACTGCGGCCGAGCCTTCAGATTCGCCAGCCAGCCCGGCGGCCGCGGCGACCCGCCGTTGGACGCCGTCACCAGGTAGTTCTTGCCGTCCTTGGCGTAGGTCAGCGCATTCGTGCGCTCCTGACCGGTCTTCCGCCCCACCGTCCGCAGCAGCAGCGTGGGATTGCCGAACAACAACTTGTGCCCGATCGCCCCGTGGCTGTTCTCGTAGAGCCACTGATGCGCCTTCAACACGTTCCCGAACAGACTCGACATCCTGTGCCTCCCTGCCGTTGGTGGTCGCCTCAGATTAACGCTTCACGATCAGGTCACGATCCTGTGGATACGTTCCGGGAGCCGGTTCCCGCCGGGACACGAAAATCGCACCACGACAAAAGGATTCATTCCATGACCACAGCCCTCGCCACACCGATCAAACCCCGCAACCCCGTGCTGGTGTGGCTGGTCTGGCCGCTGTTGACCCTCGGCATCTACTTCCTGGTCTGGTACTACAAGATCCACAAGGAGATGGCCGAACTCCGCCGCGACCCCGAAGCCCCCGTCGCCGGCCCTCTCCTGGTCATGATCCTGCTCTCCTGGACCGGCATCGCCGCCCTGATCAGCTTCTGGCGCACCGGCACCCGGATCAGCCAGTCCCAGCAAGCCGCAGGCCTCGAACCCACCTGCAACCCCCTCTTCGGCTTCCTCCTCAACTTCGTCTTCGGCCTCGGCATCCTCTACTACCAGCTCGAGCTCAACAAGATCGCCGACGGCCCCGCCGCCTGAAAGGTCCGACTGGGCATCGCCCCCACCGAAGCGGTAGCATCTCGCGCAGCCCGCGGTGATCTCCAGCGGTCTGGGGCGGTAGCTCAGTCGGTTAGAGCCGTGGACTCATAATCCATTGGTCGCGGGTTCGAGCCCCGCCCGCCCCACAAACCCGCTTTCACCTGCGGATACTCCGCCTCATTCTGTCGAGCCGTTCCAGTACAAAGCACCTCCAGCCTTGTATTCTGCGCGTAGAATCGGCTCGTATGGGGGCGCTAGAACTGGACAATCTCCGGGAACTGAAGGACGACTTCGCCACCGAGCTGCGGCGAAGGAACCGCAGCAAGAACACGATCGACGGCTATCTGGTCCGGATCGACTACTTCATCGAGTTCCTCGATGAGAACGAACTTCCGACCGTCGCGCCGGAGGTCACCCGCGACCACGTCGGCGCCTTCATCGAGTCGCTGCTGACCCGACCGAACAAGCGCACCGGCAAGCCACTCTCCGCGGAGTACGCTCGCAGCCACTACCGAGCCCTGCAGCAGTTCTTCAAATATCTTGCCGCTGAAGACATCATCAACGGCGACCCCTTCGACAGGATGACACTGCCCGATGCTCCGGAGCGGCTCGTGCCGGTCCCGGCCGATGACGCGTTGCGTGCACTGCTCTCCGAGTGCGCCGGCGCCGACTTCTACGACCTTCGCGATACTGCGATCATCCGCTTCTTCACCGATACAGGTTGTCGGGCAGGGGAAGTCGCGGCTCTCAGCATCGATGATCTCGACTTCGTGGAGAACACCGCACTGGTTGTTGGAAAGGGCCGGCGCCCACGGGTAGTGCCGTTCGGAGACAAGACAAGAACGGCCCTTCGCAAGTACTTGCGGGCGCGCGCCAAGCATCCGAAGGCAAAGACCGACGAAACCGCGGTCTGGCTGGGAAACCTCGGTCGTGTGACCGACCACGGCATCCGGCAGATGCTCGAACGCCGAGCTGCTGCGGCCGGAATCGACCACGTCCACCCGCACCTGTTCCGTCATTGGTTTGCCCACACATGGCTTGCAAACGGCGGACAGGAGCAGGACCTGATGATGCTCGCTGGCTGGCGTTCCCGTCAGATGCTTGATCGATATGGCAAGTCAGTCGCGGACGAACGTGCCAAGGCTGCTCACCGTCGTGCACGTCTCGGCGACAAGCTGTAGGAGTTTTGCGCAGGTGCCTACTCCTCGGAGCAGCAGAAAGGGCGGCTGGCCACTAGGCTTTGGAGCGTGAGTAGAACCGTCGACCTGTGCGATTGGGCAGCTGACCTTGCGCGTGTGCAGCTTGTCGGGCTTCCTCAGCGCTGGAAGCACACTCAGGCGGTCGCCCGACAAGCTGCCCATGCACGCAGCATTGTCGACGACCCTGATTTGCTTGTCGCGGCAGCATGGTTGCACGACATCGGATACGCGCCGAACCTGGTCCGTACCGGAGTTCACGCTGTCGACGGCGCGATGTTCCTAGCTGGTCTTGGTGCAGAAGACCGGCTGTGCGGGCTGGTGGCACACCACTCATGTGCGTGCATTGAGGCGCGACACCAGGCAGTCCCAATCGAGTGGACGGACGAGCGCACCACCCTGCGGGACGCACTCTGGTGGGCTGATATGACAACCACGCCAACCGGAGGAGTCACCGAAGTCCGTAAGCGTATCGACGAGGTACTCGATCGGTACGGACCGGACCATGTCGTGGCTCGCTCAGTTTCCGAGTCGTCAGCCGAGCTGATCTCTGCGGCCGAGAGGACAGAGCGGCTTCTCGCTGACCTCGTTCAGGTGTAGTAGGGCTCGGCGGGCCCCTCGAGCCCGCGCCTGATGCGAAGCATGATCGATGGGTGGATATCGCGAGTCTCCAGGTCGTTCAGCGCCAGCCACTCGACGGCTTTCGACTCGGTGCTTGTCCGAGGTTGCCCGCCAACCGGATCGGCCGTGAAGCAGATCGAGAATTCCTGGCGGATTTCACCGTCGTCGTAAGCGATCACATGCTCAGGGTTTGAGAAGACCCCGATCATGCCGGTCACGATGACGTCAATTCCGGTCTCCTCCTCGACCTCACGGATGACGGCCTGTGCCGGCGTCTCGCCAACTTCCATCCCACCGCCGGGAATCGAGTACTTGCCGTTGTCAGTTCGATGAATCATCAAGATTTGTCCACGCTCATTCCGGACGAGCGCACTCACGGCCACCTTGATGGTGTTGGCTCTTGGGGCCTTCGGATCATGGTAGAAGTCGGTTCGGCTCATGCCCTGATCCTGGAGAAATCGGCAGTCTCGGAGAGAGACCAAACGTGTTCGAAACTGCTCATGTAAGTCTCGAAGAGGTCACCCGTTGGCAGCCGACGCAAGTGCATTGCAGGTGCGTAGGCGCCAGGCTGGCCGAAGACGTGCATGTTGACGATCATTTCATCATCGAACCGAAAGATCGAGTTATAGAGCGTCGTGCCGTGGAACCGCATCTCGACGCCCTCAATGCTGGTCAAGGGCTCAACGAGGGCAAGCGCGTTCTTGATGCGCGCCGGGACTGTACTGACTGCCAGTCGTTCCTCGCCGCTCCGCTTCACCGCTTCGTCGGCTAGGGGATCGCCGAATAGCATCCGCGCTGAAAGACCTTGGTTGGCTTTGGTTTTGATTGTCCTTGCGAATGTCGGCTCCTCGGCTAGAAAGAGTCCCGCGAGCACCAGGATGTCGATGCGCTCGCAACAGTCCCGGAGTAGCCGAGACCATAGCTCTGCCGGGATCAGGCTTCGATGCGGGAAGATCTTGACCACTTCGGCTTCGGCCAGCTCGGTCCGGCGTTCGGGACCGATCGCATTGGGCCACAGGTAGTTCTCGGTCTCCTGGACGAGGGCTGCAAGTGCGCGGCGATGCTTGGGGAATGGCGTCCTGTCCTTGCTGATCCATCGTTCAACGGTTTTCACGTCGACGCCGAGGGACTCCGCTGCAGAGTTCGGGCTAAAGCCGTTGCGCAGCAATGATTCAAGTAGACGGTCGTTTGGCACTGACCCACCCCCATCGAGGACTTCTAGGGACGAGTTTACGCCTCCGGGACGTCCTGAGAAGTCCTTTTCGCGAATGATGCCGTCCACCTTGCATCCAGTTTCCTTGTGGCACAGGTGAGTACAGAGCTCGCCCATTGATCACACAAGAAGCTGATGGGAGGCATGCAGCGTGGCATCGAACAAAGGTGATCGTGTGTTGCAAGCGAGGATTGCGGCACACGCATCGTGGGCGAAGACGGAAGATCGAGCCGCCCGGACAGCGAAAGCGCGCCGGGCATTGATGGACAAATTCGAGCGTGCCGTCGACCCTGACGGGCTGCTCAGCCCTGAAGAACGGGCATTTCGTGCGGAGCATGCGAGGAAGGCGCACTACCTGCGGTTGAGCCGGAAGTCGGCGCAGGCGCGCCGCCGGCGCAATATGCACAACGGTGGTGAAGCGTGATGCGTGATTTCATGGGCGATCACGTGTCGCAGGTGGACAAGTACGGTCACGCCGCTGGTGACGACGGGGTCTTCATGTCCACGTCGGTGCGGGGTTCGTTTCGGGTGAACTACGCCGCCCACATCGGCAAGGTCTGCGTAAGCGTTGAGGATGTGCTCCGCGGCGGCGGTCGGATGTCGATGCAGCTGACGCTGGAGCAGGCGATGTTGCTGCGTGAACTGGTGGACGCCGGTATCGCGGATGCGTTGGCGGCGACCACGGTCGAGCCGCTGGCCGAGTTGCCTACCGGTGGTGATCCAGCGTGAACTGGGCGGCTTTGTTCGGGTCGAAGGCTGTGCTGGAGGCCGAGAATCAACGGCTGCGTCGTGTCCTGGCCGATCGCGACGCCCGCGTCGCCGAGCTGTCGACCGCCTTGGACGACGTTCTCGACCGGGAGCAGATGCACGCCTTGTCGGCCCCGCACGAGCAGTTGACGTCGGCGGCGTGGATCGATCGGGTCGGGCAGGCCCGCGCCCAGCATCCCGGACAGCCGCGTCCAGTCCGGGGTGGCGCGGAGCGTCCCGGCGCGCGGGAGTTGATGACGTCGCTGGAGGCCACTGCGGCCGGTGCGGCGGTCGGGGTTGATCGGCGGCGGTCGCGATGAACGCCCGGTTCCATGATCCCGATGGTGAGCGGTACGGGATTCCGACCTATCCGTGGCGGATGGCGCCGCAGCATCTGAGGACCAAACGTCAACTGGCCCAGCGCAATCAGCGTCCGGGTGACGAGGCGCAGGCGCAGGTGATGGCCAACACCCGGCGTGGGGTGGTGCGCGGTTACCTCTACGACGAGGCCACCGCGGTCCCGAAGCGGGAGTGCAGTCCGGCGCAACAGGAGTCGTTGCAGATCGCGCGGTGGGTCCGTTCGGCGAACGCGTGCGAGGACCGCGGCATCGATGCCACCGACATGCGGGAGCTAATCGCGGAAGCCCGCGCGAAGCTGGCAGCCCGACGGTCCGCGCGGTCTGGTGTGGAGCCCGATCGGAGGCGGTCGCGGTGAGCTGCGCATGCGGTACCGATCAGGCCAAGGGCCGCGGGTTGTGCTCGACGCACTATGCCGAGTACCGGCGGCGTCAGATCGCTTACGGGCGTTGGAATCCGAGGGTGCCCGCGGACGCGGTGCGCGAACACGTCGCGGCAATGCGTGCTGCCGGGGTGAACCAGAATCAGCTGGCCAAGCTGACTGGTGTCGCTCAGCCTTCTCTGTCTCGGATTATGACGGCCGGGCCGGACACGCGGGTCGCGGCGTGGGTGGAAGCGGCGGTGCTCGCGGTGCCGGTGCCTGACCGGGCCGCGGAGGTGACCACCGAGAACGCGCTGGTGCCGATCCTGGGTGCTCGCCGGCGTTTTCAAGCCTTGGTGGCGTCGGGGTATCCGGCGGCGCATCTGGCGCGGGAGATGGGTGTGGCCCGCACCAATCGCACGGTGTGTTCGCTGATGGGTCACCGCGCCGACAGCGACGGGCGTGTCACGCAGGAGATTTCGGCCGAGCGTGAGCGTGAGGTCAAAGCCCTGTTCGACCGGCTACAGATGACGCCGGGCCCGTCCCGGCAGGCCCGGGCACTCGGGCAGCTGCGTGGGTGGCCGTTGCCGCTGGAGTGGGACGAATCGGCGATCGATGACCCGAACGGTCGCCCCGAAAGGGCGCGCTGGACGCCTGAGTCCGCGCGTGAGGAACGCCGTGAGCACGTCGACCGGCTGACCGCTCAGGGCTTGACCGCTCCGGAGATCGCCGAGCGGCTCGGGATCAATACCCGGCTCGTCGAGCGTGACCGCGCCCGCCACCGCGGGTCGACGGACACCGAATCGACTGCCCCGGAACCGTCTTCGACCGCCGAGGTGGACGCGATGCGGGAGCTGGCCGTGAAGGCCCGCGCCGATATCGCCGCCCGCCGCCGCCAGCCCGCGCGTCGACGTGGGGGATTGGAGCGAACCCGATGAACCACAACACGAGGACCAACCACTACGCGGGGTTGGAGCGCCGGTACCGGACCCAGATCATCGGCGGCCTGCGTGACGCCGGACTGACCTACAGCCAGATCCGCACCCTTCTCGGGACCAGTCTGCACCAGATTGAAACCGTTCTCAGAGAAGGACAAGACCTGCGGGCCAGTGGATTCCGCGCCAAGGAGATCGCGGACGAACTGGGCGTGCCCGCCGGATCGCTGGGCCGGATCCTGCCGCCGGCGCGGCGCGGAACGATCACCGAACGCCAATCCCAAGTACTGCGGGCGGTGTCGGACATGCGCGGCATGCAGGTCGACGTGCTGGCGCAGTACCTCAACGTCCTCGAATCGAGCGCGTACGCAATTGTTCGGGAGCTGATCGCCAAGGGCTTGTTGTGCCAGCTGGAGAAGGTGCAGCGCGGCCGGGCTTGGGTGTACGCACCGCCGAAGGTCGAGGCCCGCTACCTGGGCTGGCGGCCTGCGGCATGGACCCCGCCGCTGATGTACGCCGAGCACTACCGCGCGGTCGCACAAGCCAGGATCATGCTGGTCGGCAACGATCCAACCGCGTTCATCTCCGAACGCGCCCTGCACCGCGAAGCCACCGTCGCCGCCCGCATCGCCGCCGAGAAGCGGCGCGGCACCGCGGTGTTGGAGTTCTCCACCGGCATCAACCCGCTACCGGGACGCCCGCACCTGCACGACGGCCGGTTCCTGGGCGTGGTGGGCGGCAACTACGGCTGGTGGGCGCTGGAGGTCGAGCTCAGCGTCAAGGACAAGGCCCACATGGATACCGCGTTGCAGGGCGCGATCCGCGCCGCCCGCGACGCGCACCCCTACACCATGGTCGGCCTGCTCTACCTGTGCCGCACCGACGCGGTCCTCAACAACGTCGAGGCCGCCGCGGCGCGGCTGCCCGCTGAATTCGATTCTCTGCCCCTGCACTTGCGAATCCGGGACTTCGACAAGGAATGGCAGGCCTTCCGGGACCGCCGCCAGAGCATCCGTGACGCCGACCGCACGGCAAAACGCGAGCGCCACACCATCTTCGAAATCTCCAAGGAAGCATCATGAGCACCCCCGACTGCATTCCACTGATCACCCCCGCCGACTGCGGCCCCGTCGCCGCCCTGGACACGCCCGCGGCCCCGATCGCGCCGATCACCGCCGAGGCCCCGCCCGGAACCCCGCCCGTCGTGCGGGAGGCGACCGACCCGCTCACCCACTGGTCGAACCCGGACCTGTCCCACGCCGGCGCGACCGTGGAGACCGCGCTGGTGTGCGGGGCCGCGTTGACCGCGATGCTCGTGCTGATCGTGGCCGTGGCCGCGACCAAACCCGTTGAGCCGCACCGGCTGCGGAATTTCGCTGCCGCCGCGTGGGCGCTGCCGCTGACGTCGGTGCTGGCGGGCGGTTCGTGGTCGACGCCGTTGAGCCTGTTGTGGGACGGCGCCGAGCATCTCGCTCACGGGCAGCTGGGCGGATTGTCGATGATGCTGGTTCTGGGCTTGCCGTCGACGATGTTGGTGGCGTCGCTGTGGTGGGCGCATTTCCTGATCAAGACCGAGACCGTCGGGTTGAAGTCGCTGCGCACCACCAAACGCGTGCAGGACTCGCTGACCGCGCGCCGCCAGCAGGCCGCGGCGAAGGCCGCCAAACGCGGTGCGCCCCTGCACCGCGGGCACGACATCGTCCTGGGCACCCTGTCCGACACCGCCACCCATAAGGCGCCGGGGGTGTGGCGGAAGCTGGCCAAGCGGCACGAACCGTGGCTGGCGATCGCCCACTCCGATGCCCGCAAGCAGCAGGCCATGTTCGGCACGACCGGTAGCGGCAAGACCGTGGCGATGGAACGCTACGCCGCCGCCCTGTTCGACTACGAGTGGCGGGCCTGGCAGAAATGGGCCGCCGTCCCCGCTATGGCGGGCAAGCACTCCCGTCCCCTGCTGGTGATGATCTCCTGCAAGGGCGGCGAAGACGACCGCGAACTGGGGTCGAGCTTGCGCGCGGCGATGCTCGCCCGCGGCGTCGCCCCCGAACGCATCGCGCTGGTCGGTGCGGGGATGGAAACCCTCGACATCTGGGAGAAAACCCCCGCCCGGCAGCTGCGTGCCATGATCGCGGCCCTGCTCGCGGCGACCGCCGAGGCCAGCACCGCCGAGGGCCAGCATTTCGAGGGCATGCAGACGCGTATCGCGTCGCTGGTGGTCGATGCCCCGGTGGGGCCGCCGCGCAACCACATCGAGCTGTTGGAGCGGCTCAATCCGGTCAAGCTCAAGGACATCTGGAACAACGCGCCCGACGTGGTGCGCCAGATCGATGCGATGCAGGCCGAGAAGGTCGCGCAGCTCGACGACGCGTTGATCAAGTGCACCAACGTGTTCGAAGACCTCAAGGACACCAGCGGCCGCATGGTGTTCGACGGCGGCCACGACATCGGCGACCTCGACGTGCTGTTCATGACCGTCCCAGCTCTCGACAAGGACGCCGCCCGCGCCCAGGTCGCCACCACGCTGCGGCTGCTGATGGAACGGGCCGGGCGGACCGCGAAAGACCTGCGGCGCAGCGTGATCCTGTTCATCGACGAGCTGTCGGCGTTGACCACGAAGAAGGGGTCACTCGGGGTCGAGGACATCGCCGAGCGGGGCCGCTCGCAGAAGGTCGCGATGGTCTTCTGTGGCCAGAGCCCCGAATCGGTCGCCCCCGACGCGTGGTCGTTGGGACGGCTGTTGAAGACCTGCGCCGGCGGTGTGCTTCTCGGCTACATGGAAAACGCCGGTGAACTGTGCAAACACGCCGGATCGGTTCCGGTGATGCTGCCGTCGCGGCACCTGATCAAGGGCCAGCGCCACGGCGACGAGGGCCAGGTGTCGGTGGGGGAGAAGTGGCTCGTCGACCCCGACCGGGTCCGCCAGTTCGACACCGGTGACTTCGTGTTCTTCAAGAAGGGCCACGCCCGATTCGGCCGCATCGTGCCGCTGGACAAGTCCGAACTGTCGCGGCTGCCCGGCACCAGCCCCGCTGTCGCACTGACCGGTGAGGACCCCGCCCCCGCCACTGCGTAACCCCCTTCGCCTTCTCGAATCCGATTGGAGCACAACAACTATGCGTATCTTCCGCGACCACGACGATCACGACGATCACGACGACGAGCAGCCCCGCAAGAACCTCAGCCGCGACGACCTCGCCGAGCAGGCCGACGAGATGGTCGACGCGATCGCCGACTACCTGACCGAGATCGCCGACCAGAACCCGCACGCAACGCCGACCCCGCACCCGGTTCCCCAGAGCGCTCCGGTCCAGGCCGCGGCGCCCGCGCTCACGCCCACCGAGACCGTCGAACCCGCGTCGATCCCGCCGACGAAACCCCATGCCCGCGGCCGGATCTGGCGTGCGGGCGCGGCGGGCTCCTTCGTTGTGGTCGGTCTCGCCGCGGTAGCGGCGTGGGGCCAACCCGCCGAGGTCGGTGTCCCCATCGCCGTCTACGGGCTGGGCTGGATCGCCTACCTGAGCTGGGACGGCGCCCGCCGCCCGTCCCCCTCGCTGGCGTTGGCCGCATTCACCGAACGCCGCGCCGCCCGCACCCTCCGCAACACCCACTGACCCCGCAATTTCACCACCACCACAAGGAAGGAAACCAATGTTCAAGAACCGGAGAGAGCCGGTCCTACCCATCCCCAGCGACCTCTACAACGAGATCGGCGAACTCGGCGACCGCGTGCGCGAGCTGCGCGAGGACATCGCCCGAATCCGCGGCCAGTACGCGCTGCTGGTGCAGTCCCCGAACTCCCTGCGGGTCGACGAGCTCGGCGCGCCGACCGACCCGCGCGAGGCCGCCATCCTCACCCACCAGGGATTGCGGGTCATGGACCGCGACCTGGAAACCGTCGAGAAGAGCATCAGCTGGGTCCGCGGCCCCGCGAGCCGCATCAGCCTCACCGACGCCGCCGCCGAGCACCGCGACCAGCAGCTCGCCGCGCAGCAGCAGGCATCGATCGAACGCACCCGATAACCCAAACCCTCTATCCCTGAAAGGAATTCATCACCTCATGTCCGAAATCGATGAGATCACCCAGCAGACCGGCCGCACCTTCCGCGACGTGCTCACCGTCGCGGGCCAGTGGCTGCGCACGTTGCGTGGCGCCGACGGCCGCACCCCGAAACTGACCCGTAAGCAGCGCCGCGAGTTGGGTGAGCAGATCATGGCCCAGGTCGGCGCCGAGAAGGTCAACGCCGCCTACTACACCAAGCGGGTCGCCGATTACCGCTCCGAGCACGCCGTTGCCCGGTTCCGGCGCGAGAACGACCCGCTCTACACCGACCACGACGCCGCCGCCGAGATCGAGCGTCTGGAGGCGATGCGGCTGCGGATCGAGGAAGGTCTGGGCACTTCGGCGCTCGGGATCGAGCAGCGTGGGCAGGTCGTGATGGCGTTGGACCGCGCCACCCGCGCCCCGTACACGATGAACGCCTCCATGGCCGCGGTGTTCACGCCGATGACCGAGCACGACCGGCGTGATGCACGTGCGGCTGCGGTCGAGTCTGAGCAGTGGGTCAGTGCCCGCACCCAGGAATGGGACCGTCGGGTGGCGTCGATGACCGTGGACCAGCCCGCCCAGCCGACCCGGTCCCCGCAGCCGGAGTTGACCCTCCAGCAGGAGGTCGCGATCGATCGCGATCATGCCCGTGCCAACGCGATCCAGGACATCCGGCACGTGCAGTACACGTGGCTGCGCGACCAGGCCAGCGGCCGCGGCCGCGACCCCCACGGTGAACTCGCGCGACGCCAGGCTGCCGAGCAGGCCCAGCGTGCGGGGATGACGACTGAGCAGGTGCGGTGGGAGTTCGCCAACGCCGAGGCCAATTCCCGTTGCCAGGTGTCGTTGGCCGCAAGCTCTCCCGACGGGTCCCGGCAGCTGATGCGCGGCTACTTCGCCACCGAGGCCGAAGCCGCTGCCTGGACGAACGACGCGGTCCGGTTCAACGACTGGAAGCCGGGAAGCTCGCTGACCGTGCGTGCCCGCGAGACCGGCCGCCGCTTTCCCTTCTACATGGCTGAGGGCAACCAGGTCGACATGGCCGCCAGCGTCGAGGGCTGGCACCGTGACCTCACGCCGGACAAGCCCCAGCCTCCCGACAAGGCCAGAACCAACGAAACCAGCACTCCTGCACAGGGTTCCGAGGATATGGAGCGGCGGGTGCTGATGTTGCAGCGTGGCCTGGACGCGGTGACCGCTGACCGCGACGGCCACAAGCAGCAGCTCGACGCGGTGCGCGGGGAGCTGGAGGCGATGAAGAACACGCAGCTGGGCCTGAACAAGGACTTGCGTGATCTGCGGGGCGACCTCGACGCCGCGCGCGCCGACCGTGACCGGTACCGCGGTGAACGCGACGAGGCCGTGCAGAAGATCCGGGCCGACCGCACCAGCCGTGAGCAGGCCACCAACGGTGCGGACAACCCGCGCCCGCAGATGAGCCGGTGATCATGCACCGCGAACACGAGGAAGCGATGCGGGCGGACTTCTCCGACCGTTTCGCGATCAGCCTGAACGCTCTGGCGCCCGGGGTAACCGACGAACAGGCCGACGAGATCCGCCGGCGGGTCGCCGAATACGACCAGCGGTGGCAGTCGGGACCGCACGCGCAGGAGTGGGCTTTCCTGCACGCCGCCTACACCGACTGGCGTGACTTCCCCGAGGACATGGGCGTCTTCGTCGAGGAGCTGCGCACCAATCCGACCGTCTACGCCGACTTCGGGCCTACCGGGGTGCAGATGCGCAGCCTGGACCAGGCCCTCAACATCGCCCGCGAAATGCGCTGCGCCCGACCGGCACCGACACCGTCCACACAGCGCGAGCCGATCAGAAGGGACCGGTGAGCAGCAATGCAGTCCGAACACGAAGAAGCCATGCGTTCCGACTTCCGCGAACAGGCCGCGTTGCAGCAGCGCACCTACCAGGCGGACGTGACCGAGACCGAGATCGGCGAGTGCTTCAGCAAGGCCCGTGAGATCCACTCCCGCTGGAACGACGGCCCCCACGCTGACCAGTGGCAGTACCTCAACGGCGTCTACGCCGACTTCCGCGACCGCCCCGACACCATGGACCGGTTCCTCGACAACGTCGAGCACAACCGGGCTCAGGGCTGGGACGGCGGACTCGACGACGTCCAGCGCCGCAGCCTGCACCAGGCCAAAGCGCTGACCGAACCGCATCGGGTCCGCTCGCGCGGCCAGGTGCAGCGGGAGCGCTGATCGGCATGAATCACGATCCGGCTCAGGGGCGTTCGTGGCAGCTGATCACCGCTGCCTTGACCGCCACGATGGGGCCGGGCCGGGACCGGGCACGGTGGACAGTGTTCCTGTGCCCGGTCCACGAGGCCGACGGCCAGCACCATGACCCCTCACTCGGGGTCCGCTACGACCCCGCCCAAGGCAAAACCATCGTCCGATGCTTCGCCCGCTGCGACGACAAGGACGTCCTCGACAAGGTCGGGCTCCGCGTGCGGGACATGTGGGATCGATTGCCCGAGCGCAACCCGAACCAGCCCTACCACCGCGCGCCGCGCCGCCCGCCGTCCCAGGCCCAGCAGGCCCAGCAGCAGCGGGTGTCGTTGGTGGACAAGGCAATCGACTACGCGCGGTTCGCTATCCGATCCAAACCCGATCTCGGTGAAGCGATCGGGCCGCCGCAGAACGTGTGCACCTACGTCTACCGGCACGCGGATGGGCGCATCGAGGGCGCGGTCACCCGCAGGTCGACGCCGCACGAGCTGGGGGACAGAAAGTCGTTCACCCAAGGTCGGTGGAACGGAACCGATTGGGAACACACCGGTTTCGCGCCGCTGCCCTACCGGCTGCCCGAGGTCCTCGACGCTGTCGGCAGTGGGCGGGAGATCTACGTGTGCGAGGGCGAGAAGGACGTCACCCGCGCGTTCGAGGCCGGTCAGATCGCCACCTGCAACGCCATGGGCACCGGCAGCTGGACTGCCGAGCACGCGAAATGGCTGCACGGGGCGGGGCGGGTGATTGTGGTCGCCGACCGCGACCGCCCCGGATACCTGCACGCCGCCAAGGTCGCCGACACCCTGCACGGCCGGGTCGGCGAAGTCCGAGTGCTCCAGGCCGCTGCGGGCAAGGACCTGTCCGACCACCTCGACGCCGGCCACGGCTTCGCCGACTTGGAGATGGTGCCCTACCTCGACCGTCACTACCGCCAACCACAACAGCAGCAGCGCACTCGCAGCCGCTGACCTCACGCAACCATCAACCACACAGGAGAAATCCAGTCATGAGCATCAACTTCGGTCAGCGGTTCATCAACGCCGCCAACAAGATCCCGTCCGCGTTTGCCAAGAACACCACGCCCGGCACCACCGTGTACGGGCGGATCACCAACATCGGCGAGCAGCCCAAGCTGAAGTTCGACGGCGCCCCCGGCGAGGTCGCCAAGGACCGCTACGGCAACACCATCATGCAGATGTTCATCACCATCGAAACCCCCACCGGGGCAAGGAATCTGTACCCGACCAGCCGGATGGAGCAGGCGATCGGCCAAGCGATGGCCACCGCCGGCGCGGCCAGTTTCGATGTCGGCGCGACCTTGTCGGTCACCTACACCGGCCCCGACCCCGACAACGACAAGGCCCGCCTCTACACCGCCGTCTACACCCCCGCCACGGTGCACGGCGGCAAGTGACCGGCAACGCCGCCGGACCGACCGTGGGGCACAACGGTGTGCCCCACGGTCGCACCCACCCGGACCCGGCGACGACCACACGAGGAGGGACCACGCCATGACCGCCACCGATACCAGCCCCGACCCGAAGCACCGTGTCACCGCCGACCATCTGCCCGCCGTGTCCTCGGCCGGACACGTCGACCCCACCCCGTGTCCTTCCGGTCCGGTTGGCGCGCAGCAGGACACGGACGCCGCCCGCCAGGACACACCCGCGCGAGCGGAGGACACATCGAACCGATTCCAGGAAACGGTGCGGGACACAGCGGGTCAGAACCGGCCCGCCCGCGATCATGTCGAGACCGCGGCGCTGATCGCCGTGATTTCGGTGTTGACCGCCGCGAGCGGATGGTCGGCTATCGCCCTGCACGGGCTCGCGCAGGCCGCCGGCATCACGTCGTGGCTGGCGTGGGGCGCCCCGGTCATCGTGGATGGGCCACTGATCCAGGCCGCTATCGCCCTGGTCGTACTGAAACGCCGCGAAAAGGGCGGCGCGACGATCGAACCCGGTCAGCGCGCGTTCTTCTGGTGGATGCTGGCCATGTCGGAGCTGGTCAGCCTGGTCGGCAACGGCGCCCACGCCTGGATGTCGACCACCCGCACCGTCGAGGGCTGGGCGGCGGCGGTCGTGGCGGGCGCGGCGCCGATCGCGGCCATGGCCGTCATGCACGGGCTGACAATCCTGATCGAGGTACTCGGCCAGGCTCTCAAAACCACACCCCACGCAGGTATCGCCGAGCGAATCACTCCCGCAACCGATTTCGAGACACCGCGAGCACTTACTAGTGGTGTGCCCTCGGGACACGCCCCCGTGTCCTCGGGTGTGTCATCGCCTGCGGCAGGACACACCCAGGACACACCCGCTGTGTCCTCAGTGGATTCAGGACACAGCGCAGGACACAGCCGCGAGGCTGCCGAGGACACAGCGGTGTCTCCCGAAGACCGCGACGCGACCATCTGGGCGATGCATTCGGCCGACGCCAGCCTGCGCGATATCGCCGCGGCAACCGGTCTGTCCTACGGCTATGTCGGCAAGGTCATCAAGCGGCTCAAAGCCGAACGCGGCGACACCGACGGCGACAACAACGGACCGGGGGCGACGCTCCACCTCATCCACTGACTCCACCCACATGCCGTCAGCACACCCACAGCACCAGCCCAGCCCCGCGTGAACGAGATGGATCATGAATGCCACCGGAATCGAATGCACCGAAACCACCTGGAACCCCACCACCGGCTGTGACCGCATCAGCCCCGGTTGCGACCACTGCTAAGCCCTGACCATGGCAAAACGGCTGCGCGCCATGGGATAGGCGAAGTGCCAGACCGACGGGCACCCTCGCACCAGCGGACCTGGATTCGGTCTTGCCCTGCACCCGCAGGCGCTGACCGAGTCACTGCGCTGGCGCCGCCCGCGGCGAGTGTTCGTCAACAGCATGAGCGACCTCGGCCACGCTCGAGTCCCCCGCGAGTTCCTGGCCGAGATCTTCGCCGTCATGGCCACCGCCCACCAGCACACGTTCCGGATCCTCACCAAACGCCCCGGACGCCCGGCGAAGATCCCGCGTCTATGGAATCGGCGCTTGCGTCCCGCCCACCGTGTAACTGCACCATTGCGGCTCTTGGGCCCCAGCCCGCGAATGGACTAGGGGCTCTGTCGTTTCGTACAACTCTCCCCAGTGTGCAACGGGACATGGTGTTCGAAGACCGCTAGAAGTGGTCGGTGAGTTTTGTGAGATCGTGCAGCACGGTGGTGCCGTATTTCTCGGCGAGGCCCTCTTTGTTGATATGAGCTGCCCACTGGCGTTCCGTAACGACGATGTCGCAGTAAGGGACTGCGATCGATAAGGCATTCACGTCGTTGAGGTCGTGGGGGTGCCAAGGCTGTTCCGGGTTCCGGAGCCGCACGCGTCGCAGTTCGCGCGATACCCAACGGCTGGGGAGGCTCTCCAAGAATCTGTGAATGCGCTCTTTACCCGTAAGCACCTCGTCCAGATCGATCGCGTTGCGTTTGCAGACTGCCATGAGTGCTGGCAGGAAGTCGGCGATCTCACTGGCCGTTGCCCAGTCGCTGAGGCGAGGCCCTCGCAACTTATTGGAAGCGACGTGGGCGGCTTGCATCGCCTGCGTATCGGCGAACATCTGGTCGCCGTCTCGAATGTTTAGCGCAGCTTCAAAGGTTCGGTTTTCGATTTCGCTTGAGATAGGCGGAACGGCGAGAGCGCCAAACTCGACAAGCCAGTCGAAGGCCTCGTCGAACTCGGTGCGCTGAAGCGGCGGCAAAGCTTCGAGTAGATCCGGGTCGATCCGACCGAAGCTTACGTTGGTCTTGAAGGCATGGTTGAAGCCCACACCAAACAGGTTCAGCTGGTCAGAGAGGGGGTCTCCGACCAGTGCCTCGTGAATCTCCGCGGGAACGATTGCATGCGGTGGCGCAATCGTGTGGAACCGGGAAAGCTCCGCCATTGTCCACGCAAGGTTGTAGCGACTCTCCAGTTTCGCCCGGCGCTGCGTCTCGAAGTAGTGAGCGCAGGACAGTACGAACGACACCCGGCCGCGCTCGACGAGTTCGGGCATCGTCTTGAACACGGTCTCGAACTTCTTGCCATCGGGGTGTCCTGCACGATATTTGGCTAGGTCGATCCACTTCGCTTGATCGAGGTAGACACGCAACATCTCCCGATTGTCCCAAGGCTGTCCACGGATTTTTGGCCGAGTTAGTCACGCAGTCGGCTGTTGGACGGCGTGTTAGCCGATGTCGTGCGGCCACCAACCTCTTGTCTCGAAGTCGATGCAGCTGCCGGCCTGTCGCCCTCGGCGGCGAGGGAAATATGTCATCTGTGAAGACGGCGCCGACCCAGACCTGGGTTCATCCCCGCACGTGGAGAGCGGTTCCGAGCGGGGCAATGCTGCGCATATTGCCGGGCTCACCCAAGCAGCACACACCGGGAACATTGCTTGAGCAGCTTCAGCATCAAAGCGTCGACGGGCCAGCGAGGAGATCCCTGAGTCTGACCCTCGCGAATGGGTTGCCGGTGTCGGCGGCTTTGCGGTACCAGGTTTCGGCTTCGGTCGGGTCGTCGCGGTTGGCGAGGAGATCTCCGAGCCTGATCATCGCGTATGTGTCGCCGGTGTCGGCGGCTTTGCGGTACCAGGTTTCGGCTTCGGTCGGGTCGTCGCGGTCGGCGAGGAGATTCCCGAGCCTGATCATCGCGGGTGGGTGCCCGGCGTCGGCGGCTTTGCAGTACCAGGTTTCGGCTTCGGTCAGGTCGTCGCGGTCGGCGAGGAGATTCCCGAGACTGACCATCGCGAATGGGTTGCCGTTGTCGGCGGCTTTGCGGTACCAGGTTTCGGCTTCGGTCGGGTCGTCGCGGTCGGCGAGAAAGTCTCCGAGACTGACCATCGCGTATGCGTTGCCGGTGTCGGCGGCTTTGCGGTGCCAGGTTTCGGCTTCGGTCGGGTCGCCGCGGTTGGCGAGATGGTCTCCGAGCCTGGCCATCGGGTATGCGTTGCCGGTGTCGGCGGCTTTGCGGTACCAGGTTTCGGCTTCGGTCGGGTCGCCGCGGTCGGCGAGGAGATCTCCGAGCCTGACCATCGCGGATGTGTCGCCGGTGTCGGCGGCTTTGCGGTACCAGGTTTCGGCTTCGGTCGGGTCGCCGCGGTTGGCGAGGAGATCTCCGAGCCTGACCATCGGGTATGCGTTGCCGGTGTCGGCGGCTTTGCGGTACCAGGTTTCGGCTTCGGTCGGGTCGCCGCGGTTGGCGAGGAGATCTCCGAGCCTGACCATCGCGGGTGCGTCGCCGGTGTCGGCGGCTTTGCGGTACCAGGTTTCGGCTTCGGTCGGGTCGCCGCGGTTGGCGAGATGGTCTCCGAGCCTGGCCATCGCGTATGCGTCGCCGGTGTCGGCGGCTTTGCGGTACCAGGTTTCGGCTTCGGTCGGGTCGCCGCGGTTGGCGAGATGGTCTCCGAGACTGGCCATCGCGTATGCGTTGCCGGTGTCGGCGGCTTTGCGGTGCCAGGTTTCGGCTTCGGTCGGGTCGCCGCGGTTGGCGAGATGGTCTCCGAGCCTGGCCATCGCGTATGCGTCGCCGGTGTCGGCGGCTTTGCGGTACCAGGTTTCGGCTTCGGTCAGGTTGCCGCGGTTGGCGAGATGGTCTCCGAGCCTGGCCATCGGGAATGCCTTGCCGGTGTCGGCGGCTTTGCGGCGCCAGGTTTCGGCTTCGGTCAGGTCGTCGCGGTTGGCGAGGAGCTCCCCGAGCCTGACCATCCCGGGTAGGTGCCCGGTGTCGGCGGCTTTGCGGTACCAGGTTTCGGCTTCGGTCAGGTCGTCGCGGTTGGCGAGGAGAACCCCGAGACTGACCATCGCGGATGCGTTGCCGGTGTCGGTGGCTTTGCGGTACCAGGTTTCGGCTTCGGTCAGGTCGCCGCGGTCGGCGAGGAGCTCCCCGAGGTAGTCCATCGCGTTTGAGTCGCCGGCGTCGGCACCTGTCCGATAGAACGTCTCGGCCTCCACCAGGTCGCCGCGGCCGCTGAGGAAAACCCCAAGTCTGACCATCGCGTATGTGTCGCTGTCGGCGGCTTTGCGGTACATGGTCTCGGCCGCGGGCAAGTCACCGCGTTCCAAGAGAAGGTCACCGAGGATAGCAGTCGATCGGACGTCACCGCCTTCGGCCAGTTGTCGGAATATGCGGATGGATTCGACAATGTTGTTTCGTTCGTAAGCCATGACGCCAATCGCGAACAAAGCTTCCTGACCGGCGTTCCGAGTTACCTTGTCCCAGAATTGATTCGGTATCAAACGTGGAGAATGATCTTGCCCGTCGTCTGCGGCGACGAGGTAGTCGAACGGGCGATAATGCCGGGAAGGTGTACTAGGGCCATCAGTGGGTAACCCGGGGCTGTCTGTGTCTTGAACGATCAGGAGTGCGGCAACCAGCCCAGCCCCTGGAGGTGGCGTACGGGCTTCAACGATGGCGTCGTGGAGTTGCTGATCGGTGATATCGAGATCAGGCCGAAGTGTTGCGAGTCGGTCGATAGTGTGGTCTCTCAAGGTAGCTTCGGTGATGGGGGCCGGATGCCCGATCCTTGCCCAGTCAATGGCGACCTGGATGACTGCGTGCAAGACGGGTGCGGCGACGCGGGCGTCGTCGTAGCGGGCTAGCAGTTCTGGGGCTCCGGCCAGGATCGCGCCCAGCCCGTAGTCTCGCAGGTTTCGGGTGGGATAAGCCGCCGCTGCGGCAGCCTGCTCGGTGGGATCGTCATTGGTGGCGGCGAGCTCTATGGTGACGGCTTGGCTCAGCAGGGTCCTGGTGTCGTGAGTGAACTCTCCTGTTTCGCGGCGCATCCGGTCACGTGCTTCGGAGCGAAGTGTGGCCACAATGAAGGTCGGGCCAGGACGGGATGACAACCAGGCAAGGACTCCTGGGGTTAGTGGATCGGCGTTGGTGAGGTAGCGGTCCAGATCGTCCAGCCACACCACGATCGAGTCGTTGGTCCCGGCAATCTTCTGATGCGCCGCTAGTCGGCCAATGGCGCCTGGTATTGGTGCTAAGAGACGAGCATTGGTCCGTGCTGCGCGGACAGCCTCAAACAGGGTGCGGGATTTGCCGGCTTTCGATGGCCCGACCAGAAGCACCATCCTGTCGCCTTTAACAGCTTGGATTAGTCGGTGATCGACCTCATTGGCAGTGCGGGGCAGATACGGATCCCCAACTCCGTAGCTCCCGGAATGCCCAAAGGCGGAGGGTGTCGAGCCCAAGATGTACGGGTTCAAGCTTGATGCCAGTGGCAGCTCGTCATCGACGAGCGGCGTCTCAACCAGTTCGGCGAGGCGCACATTGAGAGCTGAGGAACTACCTCCGATGGTCAGGTTTCCACCGACGGAGACACCCGATACGAGGGATCCAGCGATGCCGGTGACCGGCGCGGCCGTGCCCGGCGTTACTACCGCGCCGTGGAAGGGCCCGGCGGCTCCTGGAACCCCGCTCGCACATCTCCGATCTTCACATCTCCCTGGAACCTGCTGTCGGTTACCCGTACCCCACTGCCAGCAGATTCGATTCGACTGATCTCCAGGGCCTGAGCCTCGATCCCTGCCAGGTCCACACCTACAACCTCACCCGCGTCCGGCGCCTGCGCTCGTACTGCCGCGATCAGCTGCTGTGCTGCTACCAGGAGCTCGGTGTCTTGCCCAGCGCCAGCATCATCGAGGTCTTCGGCCAGTGACGCAAGCTTCGACTGGGAATCTGGCTTCTTCTCTACCGCAGCGACTTCCACCCGATAGCGCTGGACGATCAGTGCCTTCAGTCCACGGTAAGCGTCAACGATGGCCTGTTTGGTGGTATCGGTCAGTCCGGTCGCCGCACCCAGTGCGATCGCGGTGGCGACGATAGTCGTCAACGGTTCCAACTAGTGGTCCTCGATCCCCGGTCTGCAGTCCCTGCGGATCGACCTCAACCCGCGAGCCAGCTCTGAATGCTGTCGCCATCTACTGAAGCAAGTTCCGAGCGACACGGCAAGAGTCAAGCCGTGACATCTGACTGACCTAGACCGCGGGCAACCAGACCAAACGTGCACCGACAGAAGACGATCTATGACACTTGAGGCGACGCTCGTACCGCGGGTCGAGGACTCCCGTATCGCGAGCGTCGCTAGAAGGTGCTCCGGAGTGACTGCGGGACGACAGCACGCCAAGGCTGCAGACAATGCACAGTGCGGGCATCGAAGAGGCAATGGCGCCTTCAACGCCCCAACGGGGGGACTGCTCCGACATGCATTCTGCGTGGATGGATCTGGCAGAACCACCTTCGGCTAGCCGGAGGGGCGGTCGGTTTGTGGTGCATCACAGCGATTTTCGATGCGCACTGGTTTCGGAATGAATGCAGACTGGATGCGCAATGCGTGCACACAAGCGTTGCGATGAAAGTGCGATGCGAAATCGCTGTGACCTGTGGGTTTGGTGGTGGTCCGTCTGCTGCCCGATCCGCACTATCTCCCGCTTCGCTGAAGATAGTGCGGATCGGGCAGCAGACAAACCACCACCAAACAGTTGAGAGCAGAAGATCAGGAAGAGAGATCAGGGACCACAAGGGGGAGAGACCACAAGGGAGGGACCACAACGGGAGGGCTTGGCAAGGCACGGTGCGTTGGGAGGGCTGGGCGCGTAGGGGACGGACCACAAGGGGGCGTGCGAGGTCGCGTCGAGTACGGGGTGTCGACGTAGGACCACAACAGAGGGATCAGCCGGCGGTAGCGATCAGTTGATGCACTGGGTTCAACGCCTTGGGGCGCACGCATCAACCGGAGGGAGTCTGAACCGTTCTCGTGCAGTCGATTTGATGGGTAGTCGTCAAGTTCGTGATTGAGTTGTAGTCATCAAAAATGTTGTGGGGGAGTCGATTTCGGTAGAATTGATGGATAATCATCAAGTGCTGAGGGGCGTGGTATGACCGCCATCGCAGGTTCTCTGATCACTACTATCGAATCGATTTGGGGCCAGTTGAGTGCCCGGCATCCGGATGTTCCCGATGTCGTGGTGACCATGGCCGCCGGCTCCGTGGGCCGCAAAGGGTTGCGGTTGGGGCATTTCGGGCCGGCGCGCTGGAAACACGGCGCGGACCTGCTGCCGGAGCTGTTCGTCGGCGGGGAAGGGCTGGCGTTCGGGGCGCGGGAGGTGCTGGGCACCTTGCTGCACGAGGCTGCTCACGGCGCAGCCTGCACACGGGGGATCGCCGACACCAGCCGCGGCGGTGCGTACCACAACGGCAAGTTCCGTGAGATCGCTGCCGAGTTCGGGCTGGTGGTCGAACGCAGCACGGGCAGCGGCTGGTCGGTGACCGTCGTCCCGGACGCCACCGCCGCTCAGTACGGCCGCGAGATCGCCGCGTTGGAGCGGGTGCTGGTGGCGCACCGCCGCTCCGAACACGACCCAGTCGGGGTGAACGACGAAGGTTCCGGTGACCACAACGACGAGGAGGACGAGGGCGAGGAGGAGAAGGCGCCGCGCAACGGGCGGGCACTGGTGTGCATGTGTGTGCCGGTGCGGCGGGTGCGTGCCCGGCAGAAGACCATCGATGCGGGCCCGATCCTGTGCGGGGTCTGCCGCGAGCCGTTCACCATCGCGGAATCCACGCCACCGCAGCCGAACACGCCGTCCTCGGGCATTCAGGGGGCACGATGATCACCTACGCCAGTTGCTCGGCGACTCGGCGTCCGCGGCTGTTGGACTTGTTCTGTTGCGCCGGCGAAGGGCTACTACGACGCCGGATTCGACGTCGTCGGAGTCGATCTGGTCGAGCAGCCGAACTACCCGTTCGAGTTCCACCGCGCAGACGCCCTGGAATTCCTCGCCGCCCACGGCCACGAGTTCGACGCGGTCCACGCCAGCCCACCGTGTCAGGCATCCTGCATCCTCACCGCCGGCACCAACCGCGGCCGCGAGTACCCGCAACTCATCCCCGAGACCCGGGAAGCGCTGGGACGGCTGGGTGTTCCGACGGTCATCGAGAACGTTCAGGGCGCGAAGCTGCGCCGCGACATCACCTTGTGCGGGGAGATGTTCGGACTCGGAGTGATCCGCCACCGTTACTTCGAACTATCCGGCTGGACTATGCCCCAGCCCGACCACGTCCCGCACCGCGGGCGCGTCGCCGGGTATCGGCACGGCCGCCGCTACTACGGCCCGTACGTCGCCGTGTACGGCAACGGGGGAGGCAAAGGCACTGTGGCGCAATGGCAGACCGCCATGGGCATCGACTGGACCGACGAGCGGACCGAGCTTGCCGAAGCCATCCCGCCCGCCTACACCCAACACCTCGGCCGCGGCCTGATCGAGAGCTTGACCGGCCGCACGAACGGGCCCACGGTGCTCTCGGCCGGCGCGGGCCGCGGGCGCGACGAGCGGCAGCTGACCTTGTTCGGCTGAGCGTGGAATTGAAGCGTACTCATCAACTCGGCTGATTGAGGCGTACGCATCAACTGTCGCCGAGGATTGCTCCCTAGAGCATCTCACCGAACCGCCGCTACCGATCGAGGAGAGATGGTGCGCCGCAGCCGCTACCGACACACCGGCGTCGATTACGAATGGTGCACCGTCAATGGAACGGCCTGGAGATCATGCGGTGCCAGAACATGACCGGCCGTGCCTTCCGCCCCGCGCACAGAGCGCACCCGTCGCAATCGGCAATAAGCTCGGCCGGGTAGCTGAACTCCGCGCGAACATGTTTGGGGGACAGACGAATGACTCGCCGATACACAGTCCTGTCTTTGCTTCCGTTGCTGCTGGCCGCGGGCCAGGGCGCGGCGCTCGCGGCCCCGGGGCAGCCCGGGCTCGCGGTGCCCGGGGACGGGCAGCCCGGGATCAGTACCGTGCCGGTCTCGCCAGCCGCGCCGAGCCTGGCGGACTACGTTCCCGATCCACCCGCGCCTCCGCGCCGACCCAGACCACAGCAGCAGACCACCCCGCAGGTCGACACCGTGGTGCAGCAGCCACATGACGACCAGCCCGAGGGTGCTGCGCCAGAAGCCGTTCCGGCGAACCCCCATCTCTTGCGCGCGGGGAAGACCACGGTCGAGCTTCCGGGCTGGGTCGACGTGAAGACCCGCGACAAGGCCCAGAGCTATCTCGACTACGCGGAGTGGCAGATCGCTGCCGCGTACGACGGGCTGGGCTTTTCCCGCGAGGAGTCCGACCGGCGTGCCGCGTCTACTCTGGTCGGCACCGGGGTCGGTGCCTATGTCGGTGCAATCTCGCTGGCGCCCCTATCGCTGGCGGGGTGCGGGGTGGGAATGGTTGTGGGTGGTGTCGCCGGGGGCATCGCCGCCGGCGTTCCGACTGCGGGCGCTGCATCGGCACTCGGCGCGGCGGTAGGCATGCCCGTGGGCTGCATGGCCGGGGCAGTCATCGCCGCGGCTCCGGCCGTCGCGGTAGGTGCCACGGTCGGGGCCGTGATCGGCGGTGCGGGCGCGGATGTGCTTGGCGGCGGAGTGGATGTCCCGAAGCCCGCCGACCCACAGCCCCTGGCCGAAGTCCAGACCCCAGCGCTTCCCCTGGTGAGCGCGCTCGGTCAGCGGATATCAGAAACAGCCGACGCGATCGCCGCCACCAGCGCGCAGGCCGCTGAGGTCCTGGACTCGCTGCGGCAGGCCATCGCGTCTATGCCACCGCTCATCCCGGCGTAGGTATCCCCCTACTACTGGGGATCGATACGTTCGGGAACGTAGGAGAAGAAGCGTGCGTCTACCTGCGGCAGTCGGATTTCGCGTCGAATGGCGAAGATGAAGCGCTCGAATACTTCTCGCGCCGCTTTCCTCTCTCGCTGCCACCCTGCCACGTCGAGGTGGTACTCACTGACGCCTGTCTCCTAGCGGTGTGCGTGCTGTCGAGGTACAGATCAATGGCGTGCTCGGCGCGACCGGCCCCTTCTCCCCGCAGCCGATCGCAGAAGCGATTACTCGCCCGGAGCAGGACTGGACACCTCACGTGTCCCACGACGGCTGACATGCGACGATCGGTGCCCGCCGCAACGGCGGGCACCGATCGAAAGGCATCATTGCTCCGGAGCGGGACTCCATCCGGGCCCGCGGAACAGATATCCGAACGCTGCCCGCCGACTCGGCGCGGCGCGGAGATCCTGCAGAATCGCGGAGTATTCGTGCGTTGCCACACGGAGCGGATTGAAGGTTTCGATGTTCTTGGTCAAGCCGTAGACCACGCGCTCGCGTTCGGGTTCGAAGGTTCCGAACAGTCGATCCCAAATGATGAGGATGCCACCGTAGTTCTTGTCCAGATATTCGGCATTGGATCCGTGGTGCACCCGATGATGCGAGGGCGTATTCATGACGAATTCCACTGGACGCCAAAGTTTCCCGATGCGTTCGGTATGAACGAAGAACTGATACAGCAGGCTGATGGCCTGTTGCAGCAGGATCATCCACGGCGGGAAGCCCAGCAGCGCCAGCGGCGCCCAGTAGGGCAGCGCCGAGAACGGTGTCCACGTCTGCCGCAGGGCTGTCGAGAGGTTGTAGTGCCTGCTCGAGTGGTGCACGACGTGACTGGCCCACAACATGCGAACCGTGTGGTGGGTGCGGTGATACCAGTAGTAGGCGAACTCGTCGGCGAAGAACAACCCGACCCAGGTCAATGGGTTGTTCACCGGAAGATGCACCGGCGCAAGCAGATACAGGCCGGCGTAGACCGCGATCACCACCAGCTTCCAGCCGATGTTGATGACCGCGTTGCCGATGCCCATCGTCAGGCTTGTCCGGGTATCACGGATTTCGTAACCGCGTTCGGCGTCGTCGGCGAGCAACCGGAACGACAGCGCTTCCAGCACGATGCACAGGACGAAGACGGGGATGGCGTGCGCGATGAGGTCGAACATGATCGATCAAGCCTCCGGAGCGGCGTGGTCGAGTCTGGCGACGAAGTGAGACAGCAGCCGCTCGGCGTGCCGGTGGGCGCCTTCGCCGTCGCGGGCGGCGATCAGTTCCGCGAGGGCGATGCGCCCGGCGCGGTCGGCGTATTCGCCGCCGATCCACTCCGCGACGATCGGTAGCCCGAGCTCGTCGAAGGTAGCGACCAGTGAATTGAGTGCCAGCCGGTAGGCGAGATTGCCGCAGCCGTCGATCACCGCCACCCAGAAAGCGAGGTCTGCCTCGCCGTATTTCTCGACCGGGCCGTCTTCGGGGAAGTCGCGTGCGATGGATTCGATCCGCTCGAGCTGTTCGGTGGTGGCGTTCGCGGCGCACAGCCGCGCTGCGTCCGAACCGATCGAGCGGCGCATCACGGCGATATCGCGCATGATCTCGAGCGGTGGCACGACACCGGCGGCCACGATATCGCTCAGGGTCTCGAGCCTCGCGTTCTCGCGCCAATTCAGCACACGGGTCTTGCCGCCGTGTGCGATGCGGATCAGACCGGCCTGCTGGACCCGCTTGAGCGCCTCGCGGATCGCGTGTCGGTTCACCTGGAACGCCAACGCCAGTTCCCGCTCGGCCGGCAATGCCTCACCGGCCGGAACTCGGCCGCTCAGGATCTCCTCGACGATTCGTACGTAAGCGATATCTGGGACGGCCATGCGGCTGATAGGTGCGATATCCACCCCGCCAGCGTAGACCTCACGTGATTACACGTCAACTGGTTTGATCAGTTGACCCAGCTGCGGTACCTTGCAGATCCGTACCCCGAGTGTCGCGTGAGTCACATTCCCCGCCGATGAGTGGTCGCTCACGCGTCACCTTGCCCTGAACCACACGATCGATCCGAAAGCGCACCAATGACGTCCGCTCGAATACCCCGAACGATCCGCCGTTCTGCTCTCCTGTTCCACGCCCCGGCGCCACAGACCCGCCGCGCGCCGATCTCCCGATGGCATCGCACGCGCGCCGCGCGACTGTTCCTGGCCGTGGCGGTCACCGCGCCGCTGGTGACCCTCGCGCTGTACATGTGGGCGGGCTGGGATCCCACCCGCTCCCTCGATCGGCTGCCGGTGGCACTGGTCAACCTCGACCAACCCGCACAACAGGGTTCGACCACCCTCACCGTGGGAAACGACGTGACCAACAGCCTGCTGGCCTCCCACGCCCTCGACTTCCACACCGTCGACCACGACGCCGCGCTGGCGGGCCTGGCCTCGGGCCGCTACTACTTCGTCGTCGAGATCCCCGCCGACTTCAGCCGCACCCTGGCCGGCCTCGGCACCACATCGATGGCACCGGCGCTGATCTCGGTGGTCTACAACGACCGCACCACGGTCATGGCCTCCAACATCGGGGCGCGCGCCATGTCGGTGATCGATGCCGCGGTCCTGGAAGGTGTCGCGACCAAGACCGTCGCGACCTTGCTGACAGGGCTCGACGGTCTCGGCGGTGGCATCCGTTCGGCCGCACAAGGATCCGATCAACTGCACAACGGCCTCACCGAATTGGCCACCGGCACCGACACACTCGTCACCGGCATCCGCGAACAACTCGCACCAGGTGCCTCCGCGGCCGCCACCGGGGGCGCTCAACTCGCGGCCGGGACCGCCGCACTCGCTACCGGCCTGAACGGATTGCAAACCGGCACTGGTCAACTCGGCGACGGCGCGAAGCAAGTCGCGTCCGGCATCGATCGACTGGTCGCCACGGTGAACGTCGACAAACTCCAGCAGGCCCTCGGCGACCTCGCCGGCCAGCTGCCGCCGGGCGCACTGGATCAGATCACCCAGCTACTCGATGGGCTACGACAGCTGCAGGCGGGCAGCCATCAGGTCGCCGATCAGCTCACGGACCCGCACGCGGCATACCGCAGCGGCGTGGACCAGCTCGTCGCAGGAGGCGTCCAGGTGGACGCGGGTGCGGCGAAACTGGCTGCGGGCCTGCGGGATCTTGATACAGGCATCGGACAACTCGCAGCGGGCGCGGTACTGCTACAGCAGGGAGCGCATGCCGCTGACGACGGTTCCGGACAACTCGCCGACGGGCTGGCCTCCGGCACCCGACAGGTGCCCGACCTGAGCGACGCCAACCACCGCGACAGTCTGGCCCATCTGCTGTCGACGCCGGTGAACAGCCAACAGCGCAATCTCGCGCCGGCCCAGTTCGGAGGCCCCGGCGCGGCACCACTACTGCTGATCCTGGTCACGGCCCTGGTTCCGATCGTGGTGCTGATGTGCCTGCGAGCCCATCGCTTCGTTGCCGCGGACGAGCCACTGCCAGCCTTGGGCGTCGCGGTGCGCCGCACCATCGCCGCCGGGGCGTACAGCCTGATCGTTACCGGGCTGCTCGCGGTGGCCATCTGGCACGTGCTTTCTCCCGCCCCGACTGTGGCCTCGCTGCCGCACGTGATCGCCGCGGTGTCGGTCGCGACGATCATGAACACCGCGCTCGTCTCGCTGTTGTTCACCGGCCTGGGTTACGTCGCGGGCTCATTGGGATCACTTGCGGCACTGATGCTTCAAATCTTTGCCTACGGCGGTGTCTGGATGGTGCAGACGCTGCCCGCTCCGCTGCGGTGGCTGCATCCGATCGCGCCGATGACCTACACCCAGCGCGCCTTGGTCGCCTCCTTCGACACCGCGCCCGGATTCGCCGGGGCGCTGCTGGTCATCGTCGCGATCACCGCGGTCGCCGTAGCGGTCAACGTACTGATCTACCGCTCGGGTCGCGCCCAATGGCCGCACGCGGTACTCACCGAACCCGATACTCTCGCCGCGGCGGCGTAGCGCCGAGCGATGCAATCGGCACCGAGCCTTCCACCCGCCTATCGATTTCGACAATGAGAGAGCAATGCCGAATCGTCTCCACCACTCCACCGAAAACGTCACTCGTTTCATGGTGCGGCGGCTCGCCGCGCTGCCGCCGAGCGTGAAGCGCTGCTTCGCAGGCACACCGACGCGTATTGACGGCCAACAACTCGATGTTGACGCCCAGCTGGGCGCACGACTGCTGCGAGCCGTCTCGAGCGAGGACCTCGACCGTCAGCCGATCTCTCGAATCCGCGCCCGGCTGTCCACCGACGCGCGCATCCACGGAGACCGCCTGCCGATCGAAAACATCCGCGACATCACGATTCCCGGACCCGACGGCGAGATTGCGGCGCGTCTGTACCGGCCCGCCGGTCTCCTCGGCCGCACCCCAGCACTGGTGTACTACCACGGCGGCGGCTGGACACTGGGCGACCTCGACACCGACTCGGTGGCTCGATTCCTGGCCCATCACGCGGCACTGACCGTCATCTCCATCGACTACCGCCTCGCACCCGAGCACCCGTTCCCGGCGGGGGTGTCGGACTCGATCGCCGCATTCGACCATGTGGCAGCGCATTCCGACCTATACGACATCGACCCGGCCGCGATCGCGGTCGGTGGCGAGAGCGCCGGCGGCAACCTCGCGGCCGTCGTCGCGCAGCAAACCACCCTCGCCGCCCGCACCACCCCGACCCCGGTCCCCGCATTCCAACTGCTGTTCATGCCGGTCACAGACCTCTCCACCGAGCACGATTCCTACCGGCTCTTCGGCACGATCCCATTTCTCACCACCACCCACATGCGATGGTTCCGCGAGCAATACCTCACCGACCCCGCCCTCGACCACGATCCACGAGTCTCGCCCCGGCTCACCGAGGACCTGCGCGGCATGCCACCCGCCTACATCGCAACCGCAGGCTTCGACATCCTGCGCGACGAAGGCGAAGCGTACGCACACAAACTCGCCGCCGCCGGCGTGCCGGTAGCGCTGCACCGCCACACCGACATGACCCACGGACTGATCAACGCCACCGGCACCTCCCAACGTGCTCGCGACGCGCTCCACCAAGCCGCTGGCGCCCTCCGCGTCGGCATCACATTCCACACCAATCCGAAATCCAGCTGATCCGAACAATGCACCGTCATGCCGAATTGTGGGCACAACCTAGGTGTGTGAGGCCTGGACGTTGGTGACGCCAGCATGTAGGTGGCTGGCTGGTGGCCGATTGGCGTCGATGGTAGTTGTAGTGGACGTTCCGGATCTGCACGCCTGCCGGCGCTGCAGATCCGAGGTCCATTCACGGGCGTAGAGGAATTCCTCGGCCAGGATCCGGTTGTAGCGCTCCACTTTCCCGTTGCCGCGGCGAGTACGGAGTGACCCGCTGATGCCGGACTCCGAGTAGCACTTTCGCGAAATCCTTCGCCTTGTAGCAGGCGCCGTTGTCGGTGACGATCAGCTCGATCCTGGTGATGCCGTGCGCGGCGAGGAACGCCCGCGCCCGGAACACGAAAGCGATTGCAGTGACAGCCTTCTCGTCCGGCAGGGCTTCGGTGTAGGCCAGCCCCGAGAATCCGTCGACCGCCGAGTGCAGGAACACGTACCCGGGCCGGGGCCGCCGGTTGGCTGCGCGTGTGGCCTTGTGCTGGGCCGATCCGCGACCGTGGATCCGTCAGCCGCCGCCGTCGGGGATGTGCCCGACCTTCTTGATGTCGACATGCACCATATACCCGGGCCGGCGGGCGATGATGCGCTGCGGGGACCGGTTCACCTCGCCGCCCGGGTCCAGGAACCGGCGCCGGTTCAGCCCGAGCCGGGCCAGGTGCTGGCCGACGGTCAGGACCGATATCCGGCTTCCTTCGGCGGCCAGTTCGAGGGTGATCCGGCGAGCGGACCATTTACGGGTCCGCCGCAACACCTCGATCAGGGCCGCCACTCCCGCCCCGATCGCGGTCGGGTGACCGATGCGGGGCGCACCGATCCAGCAGACCGAGCTCACCGTGGCGGCGGAATCGGTTGACCCACTTGGACGCACATTGCCGCGGGATACCCATTTCCGCGGCGACATGGGCGATCGGGCGGTTCTGGCAGCGGTGCACGAGCCGGTGCCGGCCCTCGACGGTCAGTGGGGCACTACGGTGAGACACAGTGGTTCTTTCGGTCCGAAGGCGGCTGTGTGATTTGGCGCTTCACATCCTGCCGCCGAAAGAACCGCCCCTCAGCTCACCCCACCCACACCCGCGTCACCAACGTCACGACCCGCAACAGCTAGGCCACGTCGCCGGCGTGGACGGAGACGATCGAGTCCATGACGGACGGGTCGGCGAGTGTCTGGGTGTCGCCGACGTCGCGGCCTTCGGCGATATCGCGCAGCAGGCGGCGCACGATCTTCCCAGAGCGAGTTTTGGGGAGCCCCTCGACGATCAAGATCTGCCGTGGTTTGGCGATCGGCCCGATCTTCGTGCGCACGTGGTCGGAGAGCTCCCGTACCAGTTCCGCGTCGTCCACGCCGTTGTCCCCGACTTCGTCGAAGGCCGAGTCGCGCAGGATGACGTAGGCGACGACCGCCTGGCCGGTGACGGCGTCGGTGGCGCCGACCACGGCGGACTCGGCGACCTTGGGATGGGAGACGAGGGCCGACTCGATCTCCGCTGTGGAGAGGCGGTGTCCCGAAACGTTCATGACGTCGTCGACCCGGCCCAGAACCCAGATGTCGCCGTCGTCGTCCTTCTTTGCCCCGTCACCCGCGAAGTAGTAACCCTGCGGTTCGAACCGCGACCAGTAGGTGTCGACGTAGCGATCGTCGTCGCCCAAGACGGTGCGCAGCATCGAGGGCCACGGGGAGGTGACGACGAGGTATCCGCTGGACCCGTTCGGGACCGGGCGGCCGTCGTCGTCGACAACGTCGGCCTCGATGCCGGGGATCGCGGTCATGGCCGAGCCGGGCTTGCCTGCGGTCATACCCGGTAATGGAGAGATCATGACCGCACCGGTCTCGGTCTGCCACCAGGTGTCGACCACGGGGGCGCGGCCGCCGCCGATGACCTCGTGGTACCAGACGTAGGCCTCGGGGTTGATCGGCTCTCCCACGGAGCCGAGAATCCGCAACGAGGTCAGGTCGTAGTTGTCGGGGAATTCGCGGCCTTGCTTCATGAACGACCGGATAGCGGTAGGTGCGGTGTAGAGGATCGTGACCTTGTAGTCCTCGATGATCTTCCACCAGCGGCCCGGATCGGGCGAATCCGGCGTGCCTTCGTAGAGCACCTGGGTGGCCCCGTTCGCGAGCGGACCGTACACGATGTACGAGTGGCCGGTGATCCAGCCGATGTCGGCGGTGCACCAGTAGACGTCGGTATCGGGCTCGAGATCGAACACCGCGTGATGGGTGTAGGAAGCGCCGGTCAGATAGCCGCCGGTCGTGTGCAGGATGCCCTTGGGATTTCCGGTGGTGCCGGAGGTGTACATGACGAAGAGCGGATGCTCGGCATCGAACGCCTCCGGAGTATGGACCGTGGAGGCGCCGCCGACGGTCTCGTGCCACCACACGTCGATGTCGTCGTCGAAGGGCACATCCTGGCCGGTGCGGCGAACCACCAGGACACAGTCCACGGGACTGGCGCTGCCGAGCCGGGCCAGGGCTCCGTCGACGGTCGGCTTCAGCGCGGCCGCCGAACCTCGGCGGTAGCCTCCGTCCGCGGTCACCACGAGCTTGGCACCGCAGTCCTGGATCCTGCTCGCCAGCGCATCCGCGGAGAATCCGCCGAACACCACGGTGTGCGGGGCGCCGATCCGGGCGCAGGCCAACATTGTGACGATGGCCTCCGGGATCATCGGCATGTGGATCGCGACCCCGTCACCTTTGGTGACGCCGAGTGCGGCCAGGGCGTTGGCGGCCTGGCACACCTCGTCCTGGAGCTGACCATAGGTGATGTCACGAGTGTGCTCACCCGGGCTTCCTGTGACAGGTTCGCCGACCCAATGGATCGCGACCTTGTCACCTTTGCCGGCCTCGACATGGCGGTCGACGCAGTTGTAGGCCGCGTTGATGGTGCCTCCGGAGAACCACTTCGCGAACGGCGCGTTGGACCAGTCGAGGACCTGGTCCCACTTCGTCACCCAGGTCAGCCGCTCGGCCTGCTCTGCCCAGAAGCCCAGGCGGTCGGCCCTCGCGGCATCGAACGCGTCGGCCTTCACATTCGCGTTCGCAGCCAGTTCTGCCGGTGCCGGATACGAGCGTGATTCATTCATCGGTTCCTCAAGTCTTTGTCTGCCAACAGGTGATGCCGCCCCAGAGAGCGCCCGAATGGGCGGAGTCCGAGCGTGATCTCGGCTCGGCTCAGTGTTGCGGGGTGGGTGGTGGTCACAGGATGCGACGCAGAATCCGGAGTGCCGAATCGCTGTAGGGCGGATACATCAGTGAGAGATCGGGTTTCACGGACTTGGAGAGGACGGCTTTACGGTGGCTCAGGGTCTGGAATCCCCACTCGCCGTGGTAGGCGCCCATTCCGCTGGCACCGACACCGCCGAAGGGCAGTTGCGGCACCAGCAGTTGCACGGCGACGTGGTTGAGCACGGTGCTGCCGGCGGCGGCACCGTCGATGATGCGGCGGCCGGTCTCGCGTGATCGGGTGAACCCGTACATGGCCAGCGGCTTGGGGCGGGCGTTGATGAAAGAGAGGGCCGCGTCGAGTGAGTCGACGCCCAGGACCGGCAGAATCGGGCCGAAGATCTCCTCGGTCATTACAGCGTCGTCGGGGTGCGGGTCGACGATGACTGTGGGCTCGATCGTGAAGGCGTCACGGTCAGTGCGCCCCCCGCAGGCGATCTCGCCGCTGGTGGTAGCGAGATAGTCTGCGAGGCGGTCGAATTGGCGTTGATCGACGATCGGCATGCCCGGCGTGCTGTCGGCGCGGAACTCCGACATGTACTGGGCGATCCGTCGAACCAGTTCGGTTTTGATCGATTCTTCGGCCAGGACGTAGTCCGGGGCGACACAGGCCTGCCCGGAGTTGAGCATGCGGCCCCAAGTGATCCGTCGCGCTGCCACACCGAGATCGGCGTCGGCCGTGACGATCACGGGGCTCTTGCCGCCGAGTTCGAGAGTGACCGGGGTGAGAGTCGGTGCCGCAGCGGCCATGATCCGGCGCCCGACCGCGGTGCTGCCGGTGAACAGGACGTGGTCGACCGCGCGGGCCAGTAGGTCCTGGCTGGTTTCGGCGCCGCCCTCGACGACGAGCACTGCATCGGGGTCCAGGTAGAGAGGGACCAGCCGGGCCAGCAGATTCGAGGTCGCCGGGGCGAGCTCGGAGGGTTTGATCACCGCGCAGTTACCGGCCGCCACGGCCGCGACCAGCGGTCCCAGCGCCAGATACACCGGGAAATTCCAGGCGGAGATGATCAGCACGACACCGAGCGGTTCGTACTGGATCCATGCCCGTCCGGGTAGCTGAGCCACCGGAATGCGCTGTCGACGGCGCTTCATCCACGAACGGACATGACGACGCGCGTACTCGGCCTCCTCCACGGTGGTCACGATGTCGCCGATCCAGGCTTCGGCGGGCGCCCGGCCGAGGTCCAGGGCGAGCGCGGCCGCGATCTCGTCTTCACGCTCCCGGCACAGCTCGATGATTCCGTCGAGTTGCCGCTGCCGCCAGGCGAGGTCGCGGGTGCGACCGCTCGCGAAGCTGGCCTTGGCCCTGGTCAGTGGGTCAGGGAGTGCGTGCGCCGACGAGCGGCCGGTGACGGAGGTGGTCATGGTCGACTGTTGTCCTTCCACAAGATTTCACAGCCCCGGCGAATGCCCAGGCCTCCGCCGGCAGACCGGCCGACCTCGTCGACCTGGTCACGCAACGCGACCTGGCGGGCCTGGATGACCCGTCCTTTCGTCCCTGCTGCCCGTAGTGGCGGAGATCCGACGGTGGCCGGCGGCTCCGCGGTGACCGTTATCGACAACCTGCCCAACGCCTTACAGCCATGGGAGGGGGAATTGATCGTCGAGCGATTCATCTCGGTGCTGTGGCCCGCATCTGGGCGCTTGAGCGACAGCGGCATTTCACTTCCGGGTGGAGCGGTACCAGAGGTTGGCACCGGAGGCGACCGTGGTGGCTTCGATGACCAGTAGCCCCACCATGTTCGCTGGCGGTAGCCCGTCGACTGCGATGCTGACCAGCCGCCCGAAGGCTAGTCCCGCACACACGGCAGTGACCACGGCCAGCGCCGGGCGCCGGGCGGGAGCTCGAACAAGGCCGATCACGAGGATCGCGGCGATCGCCAACTGGAGGCCGCCGTAGTTGGCGCGGACTTCGTCGAACCCAGCGGTCGCCATGATCTGGAGGCCGATCCCGGCTGCCACCGTGGTCGGGTTCAGTAGTCCGTTCAGTCCGATGACTGCGAATGCGACTGCCGCAATTGCTAATTGGACTTGGATGAGCCGATCGGAGCGGGTCGCCGGATCGGCGGATCGTCCGGTCGCTGTCGCCTCCGGGCCGGGGTGAGGGTCGATGTCCACTCGGCCAGGCTAAGTCAACTGGTGTAACCAGTCAACCAATACATCAGTTGACCTCTATGCTTATGCTGGGAGCGTGCAAACTCCCGTTCATCTCGTCATCGGCGCCGGCCCCGGCCTCGGTGCCAGCATCGCCCGCCGCTTCGCCCGCGAGGGCTACCGTCCAGTACTCACCACCCAGCATCGAGACCGAGCATCGGGCCTGGCCGCGCAGTTGACCGGTGAGGGTTACACGGCAGCGGGTTTTGCGATCGACCTCATGGACCCCGCCGACGTGGCCCGCGTGGTGACGACGGTCGGTGAATGCTTCGGCCGCATCGATGTGCTGCACTTCAACCCCAGCGCGTGGCGGGAAAAGGACCCGCTGCAGCTGACCGCCGCCGAACTGCTCGACGACGTCATGTTGGGCGTCGGGGCGCTGCTGCCCGCGGTACAGGCCGCTCGGCCGTTCCAGCGCGCCGGCTCCCGGGTGCTGGTTACCGGTAGCGCGGCCGCGGACAAGTCGTGGCATCGCGCGGCCTCGCTGGGTGTGCAGAAGGCCGCCGTGCGGAATCTGGTGACCAGTCTCGACGCGACGCTGGCACCGGACGGGATCCGTGCGGTGGCAGTGCAGATCAACGGGATGCTGGCGGAGACCGGCCCCTTCTCGCCGCCGCCCATCGCCGAAGCGATGTGGCAGGCGGCGACGCGACCGGCGGAGTCCTGGACTCCGCACGTCGCGTACGACGGCTGACCCCGCGCGGCTACTCCGCAGGGGCCCAGCCCGGACCCCGGAAGAGGTAGCCGAACGCCGCCCGCCAGGTGCGGGCGGCGCGCAGATCGCGTGCGACGGAGGCGAATTCGTGGGTCGCCACCCGCAGCGGGTTGTAGGTGTCGATGTTCTTGGTGAGGCCGTAGACCACTCGGTCGCCCTCGGGTTCGAAGGTGCCGAACAGCCGGTCCCACACGATCGGGATGCCGCCGTAGTTCTTGTCCAGGTACTGCGCGTTGGAGCCGTGGTGCGCGCGGTGGTGCGACGGTGTGTTCATGACGAATTCCACCGGGCGCCAAAGTTTTCCGACCCGCTCTGTGTGGACGAAGAACTGGTAGACCAGGCTCACCGACTTGCTGCAGCAGGATCATCCAGGGCGGGAAACCCAACAGCGCCAACGGCATCCAGTGCGGGAGCGAGGTGAACGGGGTCCAGGTCTGCCGCAGCGCGGTGGACAGGTTGTAGCGCTGACTCGAATGATGCACCGCATGGGGGCCCAGAACATCCGGATCGTGTGGTGGGTCCGGTGGAACCAGTAGTAGGCGATCTCGTCGGCGAAGAACAGCAGGACCCAGGTCAGCGGGTTGTTCGCCGTTCGAACTCGTTCTACTCCAATGCGCCGGTTGACCTATCCGTCGCGGTTTGCGGTCGAACAAGCACAATGTCGCCACTCGGCTGGGCGCGTAGACCGGTCCGGTGAGCACAGACGCTCGACGGCGAGTGCGGAGCAAGATCGCCGAGTATCGTAAGAAGTCCGGTTAATCGGCTAGCGACCTTAGGCTCCGACAACCAATGTATTTTGTGACTAAGCTTGTCACCGACCACCGTTTTTGCAGCTCAGAACAGTGTTGAGCTCCTTTGATCTCATAATCCATTGGTCGCGGGTTCGAGCCCCGCCCGCCCCACAAGCCCCTCTGAACAGGGGTTTTTGTCGTTTCTGGAGAGGTTTCAATCCAGAACAGCGCCCCTCCGCGAATAAACTTTGGGGAGTAAGCGAGATCTTGTATTCGCTTCTGCGCGTGGCTATCTCGGCTCGATGTATCACGCTGGATCGGAGAACGAGCAGGCTATATCTGGCGGCTGTCTTTGATCAGCTTGGCCGCTGGGGATCGGCGATATGCGTAGATTCGAAGACCAATATGCGGACCTCGCCGCACGAGCGAAGCGAGTCCGCCGCTACGCGCTGGATAACACCGTGATCACGGGCCCCGAGCGAGACCCGGGACCGGGGCGTGACCTGCGCCGAGACCGGTAGATCGGTTGTCGGCCTTACCCACCACGCCGGTGCGCAGTCCGGAATGCCGAAGCGCCGCTGGGGCGTTCGGCATCCGGACTGCCTGTTCTCAGATGTGGTCGACCAGGCCTATGGCACCCTCGGACACGGCGCAGTGCACGCAGCAGAAGAATCTGCCCTCGGACTCCACGCCGTGTCCGATGATCTTGCAGTTGCAGTGCTCGCAGATGGGTGCCATGCGGTGGATCGCACATTCGAAGCAGTCGAAGACGTGCCGTACTCCCTGAGCTTCGACGACGATCGGCATGGCGTATTCGTTCCCGCAAACCTCGCATGCGCTCATTGACCGCACGCTACTCCGTGGGGCCGGTCCGGTGTTCCGGGTTCCGGCTTATGTGCCCCTCACCTGGGGCTCAAGGAGTGGTGAACGTTCCGAGTCCCGAGGACACGTTGGCGGCGACGCCGCCGGCGGTCACGATCGCGGCGATCCGGCCTGGTCCGGTGTTCACCGACACCGGGACCGGGGCGCAGTCGCAGGGCTGCTCCGCGGTTTCGCGAACGTCCATGTCGACGATGCCCGCCGCTCCGGTCGACAGGTTCGCCCACCAGATCCGGGCGGGCGAATCGAGCGGGTGCTTGCCGTCGAACGGCGGCGGGTTGGCGACACCGAAGGTGGTGACTCCGGGTTCGTCGCCGACGGTCGCCGTCAGGAAGATCGTGAATGATGCTGGGACACCCCATGATTGGGATACCTCCAGCAGCGGGAGTTGGAACGTGGTCGTCTCGGCGGCGTGCGCGACGGCGTGCTGTTCCAGAACCAACACACCGGCCACCACACCCGCGAAACCCAGCCTGCCGACCATGCCGGCCCGCTGAACCACCTTGCTCGTCACTAGCCCTCCTCACTGTTGATTCCTGCATGTGCATCGAGTGATTCCTGCGTGCATCGAGATCGGCGGTGCGATGACGATCGATCACGCGATCGCCGGATCGGCACGGCCGACATCCGCAAGCGCAGCGACGCCGGTGCATTCACCAGGGCGCCGTGATCGAGCACCTTGCCATCAAGGAACCCGAGATGCGATTTTCACCGCATCGCACCGCGCGTCGCTGCGCGTGTCGCTCAGGAGAAGTCGGCGAGATGGTCGGCTGCCCAGTCGGCGTAGGTGCGGGGAGCGTGGCCGGTGAGGTCTTCGATGACGGTGTTGAGTGGGGCGGGCTTGCCGATGGTTTCGGCCATCAGGTCGAACAGGGCGTTGATGAAGGCCGGGTCCATGAACTGGGCCATCTGGGCGCGTACCGGGACGTCGTCGAGTTCCTCGAAGGTGAGGGGACGGTTCAGGGCCGCGGCCAGGATCTCGACCTGCTCGGTCTGGGTGAGGGACTGCGGGCCGGTCAGGTCGTAGGTCTTTCCGGCGTGGCCGCCGGGCAGCACCGCGGCGGCCACCTCGGCCACATCGTTCTCGTGGACGACCGACGCCGCGGCCTGGCCGTAGGCGGCGCGGATGACGTCGCCGCCGGCCAGCTGCATGGCGAAGGTCAGGGAGTTGATGGCCGGGAACAGCAGGCGCAGGAACGTCCATTCGATGCCGGACGCCTCGATCGCGGCTTCGACGTCGCGGTGGTACCGGGCGATCACGTCGGGCTGGGCCTGCGCGCCGTCGACCACCGCGCCCGAAGACAGGAAGACGATGCGCCGCACTCCGGCGCGACGGGCGGCGGCCAGCAGGGGAGCGACCTCCATGCCGTAGGGGAGCACCAGGAAGATGGCCTGGACGCCTGAAACCGCCTCGGCCAGAGCGTCTTCGGAGGTGAGGTCGCCTGCGATCACCTGTGCGGCCGCGGGCAGCCCGGCGGTCTCGGGGCGGCGGGTCAGAGCCCGTGCCGGCAGGCCCGCGGTCAGCAGGGCGTCCACGGCCTGGCGGCCGAAGTGAGCGGTGGCGCCGACGACGAGGTACATGGGTTCTTCCCTTCGGATCAGCGACCCGGGGCGGTCGCATGCGGCGACAGTAGCAGAACGGAATGTTCTATTCCAATTCAATTTCGTACTTGATCCGGTCGGTGCCCTCTGCTTCACTGGAATGGAACAGATCATTCCGTTCTGATCAGGCAATCGGCGTCAGGAGACAGTCATGACCGTCACGGTCGACCATCCGCCCCTCGAAACCTCCACGACCACAACTGATTCCGCTGGACCGCTGCCGCGGCGGTGGTGGGGGCTGCTCGCCATCCTGGCCGCGACCCTGCTGAATCTGCTGGACGCCACCATCGTGAACGTGGCCGCGCCCGCCATCCGCGGTGAGCTCGGCGGGTCGGTGGCGACCGTGCAGTGGCTCAGCGCGGGATACACCCTGGCCATGGCGATCGGGCTGCTGACCGGCGGGCGGCTCGGCGACATGTACGGGCGCAAGCGGGTGCTCATGATCGGGCTCACCGGATTCCTGATCGCGTCGCTGCTGTGCGGGGCCGCCGGGTCCATCGAACTGCTGCTGGCCGGACGGGTGGTGCAGGGCTTGTTCGCGGCGGTCATGGTGCCGCAGTGCTTCGGGCTCATCCGTGATCTGTTCGGGCGCGAATTCGGTAAGGCCTATGCGGCTTTCGGGCCGTTGATCGGAGTCGCGACCATCGCCGGACCGATCGTGGCGGGACTGCTCATCGACGCCGACCTGCTCGGCAGCGGGTGGCGTGCCATCTTCCTGATGAACCTGCCGCTGGGCGTGGTGGCGCTGGCGTTGGGTGCGTGGATCCTGCCCGCCGCCGCCCCGCTGCCGGGTCTGACCTTGGACCTGCGCGGTGCGATCGTGGCCGGCGCCGGTCTGGGCATGCTGCTGTACCCGCTGGTCGAAGGGCGCGCTGCCGGGTGGCCCAGCTGGATGGTCGCCATGGCGATCGCGTCGATTCCGGTACTCGGACTGTTCACCCTGGATCAGGTGCGCCGCTCCCGCGCCGGGCGGGCCGCGCTCATCGAGACCAGCGTGTTCGCCAAGCGTTCCTACACCTCCGGCATCGGCTTCATCACCGTGTTCTTCGGCGGCGTCGGCGGATTCTCGCTCGCGGTCGGGCTGTTCCTGCAAATGGGTCTGGGCTTCAGCGCGCTGCGGGCCAGTATGACCATGGCGCCCTGGGCAATCGGCGCGTTCCTCGGGTCCGGAGTGAGCGCGGGCCTGGCTCCGAAGCTCGGCCGCAAGGTGCTGCACCTGGGCCTGGCCGGGATGCTGCTCGGCCTGATCGCGCTGTTCTGCGAGTTCAGCGGAGCCGCAATGCCGAGCGCGCTCGCCCTGGCCCCGGCCCTGCTCGCGTACGGGCTCGGGATGGGCATGATCTTCGTGCCGCTGTTCGGAATCATCGTCGGCGAGCTCGATGATCACGAAATCGGTTCGGCCTCGGGGCTGCTGGAATCCTTCCAGCAGGGCGCGGCGGCCCTCGGCGTGGCCATTCTCGGCACGGTGTTCTTCAGCGGCTTCGCGCTCGGCGACGGACCGGCGGTTGCGGTGACCGCCATCCGCGCCGTCACCGGGGTGGCGATCGCCCTCACCGCGGCTTCTTTCGCGGTCGTGTACGGCCTGCCGAAACAGGCTGCCGCGCAACCGCACTGACCGTCTGTCGAAGACAGGCCCGCCCGGCGCAATCCTGCCGGGCGGGCCTTCGTCGCTGCCCTGCTACCGGCTTCGCGTGGGCTGTGGCCAGGTCTTTTCCGGATCCGTAGGCGACATCTCCGTATCTGTTGAGAATGTAGATGGTCGACCGTATGCTTAGTTCATGACGACGATAGCGCAGCCTCTCACCGAGGAAACCGACCCTCACGTCCTGGCTCCGACCGACCTCGCCGCCCTGCTGTTCGGTGCTCCGTGGCGTCGCTACGCGGTGTTCGGGGACAGTCTCTCGGTCGGTGCGGGTGATCAGACGCCCGGTTACGAGAACCTGGGCTGGCCCGCGCGGGTCGAACGGGTGCTCCGCATGGTGAATCCGGATCTGGCCTACCTCAATACCGCGCGGATCGGCGCCACCACCGCGCAGTCGCTCGAGGAGCAAGGGCAGCGAATCCTCGACTTCAAGCCCGACCTGCTGCATGTGAACAGCGGGGCGAACGACATCGTGCGGCGCAATCCCGACTGGGAACAGATCGAGGCGGGTCTGCGGGAGATGTATCGGTTCGCGGCCGGTACCGGCGCCCAGCTCGCGGTGTTCACCCTCGGACGGGCCTTCGTGATTCCCGTCTTCCCGGACTGGTCCGAGCGGCTCACCCGGCTCAACGACCTCACCCGGAAGCTGGCCGCCGAGTTCGACGCGGTGCTGGCCGACTCCGAGGATCATCCGCTCAACGATCGCCCGAATCTGTTGAGCGAGGACAAGATTCACTTCTCTACCTCGGGTCAGGCGATCCTGTCGACGATCCTGGTACGCGAACTGGCGTTCAAGGCGGAGGCTGTGTCGTAGATCGTTACCCGGGACCGCTCCGGGCTGCGGGGCGGGTAACGTACGATCGGATGTATGTCTAGTTCGACGACGCCGGCCGTGGCTGCCACGGCATCGGATGCTGTCGGTGAGATCACCGACAAGCGACTGCTGCGCGGCGCTCGGACCAGGCAGATCGTTCTCGCTCACGCCGTGGACATGGCGTCGCTCGACAATCTCGAGGCGTTGAGCTTCGGGCGGCTCGCCGCCGAAGTGGGGCTCAGCAAGGCCGGTATCCAGACGCTCTTCCGGACCAAGGAAGCCCTGCAGCTGGCCACCATCGAGCATGCCCGCCGCATGTTCATCGACTTCGTGGTCCGCCCGGCGAATACGAAATCGCGTGGCGTGGAACGCTTTCGCGAATTGATCGAGCGGTGGATCACGTACGCCGAGCAGCCCTTGTTCGCGGGCGGCTGTTTCCAGGCGGCCAATCTCGCCGTCTACGACAGCCGGCCCGGTGTATTGCGTGACAAACTCGCGCAGTATCAGCAGGAATGGGTGGACGCGTTGTCCGCGGAATTGGCCTGCGCCGTGGAGCGGGGCGAAATCGCGCCGCTGGACACGGATCTCGCCGCGTTCCAGATGGACGCCGTACTGCGGACGGCGAACACCTCCATGCGCCTCGGTGACCAGGTCGTCGAGGACAAGATTCGCCGTGTCGCCGAGCATTTCCTGGTGCCCGCCGGCAAATAGTCCGTCACCGGTGCTTTTCGAGTACCGGCGCTTTGGCATGCCCTCGATCGGCAGCGCCGTATATAGCGCATCGATTCTCTCCGCGTAGTCATGTCAGCTGTGAGCTGAATGCGTTGGCGCGGAACGTTTTTCGGCCGATCGGGCCGATTCGGGAATATTTGAAACTTATCCATTTCGGCTTGACGTCCGACCCGTACTGCCGCATGATCAGATTCAGTCAGATTGTGACCGACCGAGAGTCGGTAAGCGAGCAGGGGTGCATCGTGACATCGCAGGGAATTCTGCTGCTTCGGCAGCTCATCAACGCTACGTAAGAGTCGCTGAAAGCGAATCGTACGACAAATCCGCAGCATTCTGTTTGCGGACAGGCGAAATAGCAATCAATTGCCATCGTGTGCTGATCTGCAGCTGACACGAGGGTTGATCGGCCGTGCCGATTTCAGGGACAGGGAACCTGCAATGGACAATGTGAACAGATTCGAGACCAAGACCACCCATGCCGTCGCACGCGCCGAGTGGGCACTGGGCCTGACCGCTGTCGCGGTCGTGGCCATCCTCCACCTCGACGCGATCAGCTGGCCCGCCTTCATCGGGTTGTTCCTGGTCATCGACCTGATCGGCTACATCCCCGGCGCGATCGCGTATCGGCGGAATCGCGATCACAGGATTTCGAAGGGCTATTACGTCGCCTACAACGTGATGCACAGCTTCCTCACCGCCGGCGCGATCGCGGCAGTGTGGTCGCTGGTTTTCGGCCCGGAATGGGCGCTCCTCGCCCTGCCGATCCATCTCTGTGGCGACCGTGCATTGTTCGGAAATACGATGAAGCCTTTCGGAATCTCTTTCGAGCCGGTGAAGCATCCCGAATTCGATGCTTTCGATCAGGCCTTCGGCCGCGCCCGAGTCTGAATTCAAATCTCGCGTAGTTTTATTCTAGAAAGGGTGCAAGGTGCGATTTCTTGCGCGCGAACGTGCGGTCTTGGAACGGTTTTTCCCCGGACTCGACGATGTGTTGTCCGATATTCCTTTGAGTGAACTGGAAAGCGCTGGTGCGCAGGGTATTTCGCTGCTGAAGGAGGCCGGTGGTCCTGGCCTGGTGATTCCGGTCGACTACCAGGGCAAAGGGGCGACCGCGTTGGACGCGGTGCGGGTCCAGCGTGCTCTGGGAGCCCGATCGCCGTCGTTGGCGATCGCCTCCACCATGCATCACTTCTCGGTGTCGAGCCTGGTGCTGCTGGCCGAAGCCGGCGGCAAGGAATGGTTGCTGCTCGAGGCGATCGCCAAGGGCAACATGCTGGTGGCCTCGGGTTTCGCGGAGGGACGGCCGGACGGTCGCATTCTGGCTCCGACCATGAGCTCCACCGTGACACCGGAGGGCGTCCGGGTCAGCGGCACCAAGCGTCCGTGCAGTCTGGCCAGGTCCATGGACCTGATGACCGCGAGCCTGCGGCTGCCGGCCCCCGACGGAAACGGCGATCGCCTGGCGGTGGCGCTCATTCCGGCCCGGGATCCGGGTGTCACCGTCACGCCGTTCTGGTCCAGCTTCGCGCTGGCCGGCGCCGAGAGCGACGAGGTGACCATCGACGACGTGCTGGTGCCCGACGACCTGGTGGTGCTCACCGAGGTCACCGAGCAGGGCCGGCTCGACGCCGTCCAGACGGCCGGCTTCGTGTGGTTCGAATTGCTCATGTCGGCTTCGTATCTCGGTGCCGCGAGCGCCCTGGTGGAGCAGGTGGTCGAGGCCGGCCGATCCGCGGAATCGGAACGACTGCACTTGCTTTCGCGCAGCGAGGCGGCCATGGCCGCGATCGAGAACGTCGCTCGCCAGATTCCGGATGCGCAGACCGATCCCGCCCTGCTGGTGGACACCCTGCTGGTTCGCTACGCCGTTCAGGACGTCATCGCCGAGGTGATGCCCAAGGCCGCCGAATTGCTCGGCGGACTGAAATTCATGACCGCGAACGACATCGGGTATCTGAGCGCCGCCGTGCACGGGCTCGGCTTCCACCCCCCGTCGCGGGGCCGTATGGCGGCGCCGCTGACGCGCTACTTCGCCGGACATCCGCTCGAAATCGCTTGAGGAAGAAAAGATTATGACGTGGCGTAAGAAGACCATCCTGCTCACCGGGGCCTCCGGAGTCGTCGGCCGGGCGCTGATCGACGAGCTGTCTCCCGATTTCGACATCGTGTGCATGCGAAACCGCACGCCGGTCGCGGACGTCCGGGTGAGTGAATTCGGCGGATCCTTCGCCGAGCCGCGTTTGGGCATGTCCCAGGGCGATTACTCGCTGCTGGCCAAGCGGGTCGACGCGATCGTGCACGCCGCGGCCGCGACCAGCTGGAAGGAGGACCCCGCCCGGATTCGCGAGATCAATCTGGGCGGCCCGACCGCGCTGCTGCGTCTGGCCGAGCAGGCGCAGGCCCCGCTGTACTTCCTCAGCACCGCCTTCGTGGCGAATCCGCCGGCGGCCAATGGGCATTCGCCGGGCGCGGGCGCCTACGTGCAGTCCAAGATCGAGGCCGAGGAGCTGGTGCGATCGCATCCGGCCGCCAGCGTGATCCTGCGGCCCTCGATCATCACCGGCGATTCGGCCGACGGCCGGATGGCCCAGTTCCAGGGCATCCACGCGGTGCTCGGCGCGATCGTGCGCGGCGCCGCACCGATGATCCCCATGCCGTCGGACGCGTTGATCGATTTCATTCCGCAGGATCTGGTGTCCGGCGTGATCGGCAAGATGCTGCGCGAGAACATCACCTCGGGCGAATACTGGCTCACCGCGGGCGATCAGGCATTGTGTGCCCGCGACATCATGGACTTCTGCATGGGGCTGGCCGGTGATCTGGGCCTCGCGATCAAGGAACCCAGGCTGATCCCGACCGAGGCCGTGGACCGCCTGATCATTCCGCTGCTGGAGGACTCGCTGCCGCCGAAGCTGGCCGCCAAGTTCCGGGATCTGCTGGAGTTCTCGTGGCTGTTCCAGACCGCGGAGCCGCTGCCGAATTCGTTGCCGGAGTTGGGATTCGCGGCTCGCGCCACCAAGAGCGCGCTGCACCGCGCGCTCTACAACTCCATGTACTACTGGGCCCAGGTGAAGGGCCTGGCGCCCGATGCGGGCAGGGGGCGGGTCGCATGACCGCCACCGCGCGGGCCCACACCGGCATCGAGGAGCTGTGCCGGGCGCACCAGGGCAGCGGCCGGGCGTCGCTGGGCCGGCTGCTGGGCGGTATGCAGGAGACGGTCTCCGAGGGCGCCTGGGTCATCGTCCACGACGGGCGGCGGTATCTGAATTTCGGCGGCCACGGGGTGTATCTGCTCGGCCACCGCCACCCGGAGGTGGTCGCGGCGGTCCACCGGCAGATCGATACCCACCCGATGTCGACCCGCGTCTTCTTCGAACCCGCCGGGGTGCTGGCCGCGGCCGAGCTGGCGTCGGTCACGCCGCCCGGCCTGGATCTGGTGCATTTCGTCAACTCGGGGGCCGAGGCCACCGAGGCGGCGCTGAAACTGGCTCGGGCGCACGGCAAGACGGCTGTCGTCACCACCCGCAACGGGTTTCACGGCAAGACGCTCGGCGCCCTGAGCGTGACCGCGCGCCGGATCTATCAGGATCCTTTCGAACCGCTCCTGCCCGATGTCAGCGTGGTGCCTTTCGGGGATCTGGCGGAACTGGAGACCGCGCTGGCAAGGGTGGCCGGGCGCGGGGTCTTCATCGTGGAACCGGTGCAGGGCGAGGGCGGGGTCATCCTGCCGCCCGTGGGATACCTGGCCGCGGCCGCGGAACTGTGCCGTCGTCACGACGCGCTGCTGATCGTCGACGAGATCCAGACCGGTCTGGGCCGCCTCGGAAGCTGGTGGGGCATCGACGAAGAGCGGGTGGTGCCCGACATTCTGCTGGTGGGCAAGGGCCTTTCCGGCGGCGTCGTGCCGATCGCGGCCATGGTGTCGAGCACCGAGATCTATCAGCCCTTCGCGAAGGACCCGTACCTGCATTCCTCCACCTTCGCCGCCTCGCCGATCGCCTGCGCCGCCGCTCGGGCCGCGATCACCGTCATGCGGGACGAGGCGCTGGTGGAGCGGGCGGCCGAGCTGGGAGAGCGGCTGTTGGGAGCGGTGCGCGCCGCGGTCGCGCCCTACTCCGGGAGCCATCGCATCGAGGTGCGCGGCAAGGGCCTGCTGATCGGCATCGAGTTCGACGAGCCCGGGCTGGTGGGCGAGCTGTACCTGAACCTGGTCGAGCGCGGTGTGCTGGTCAATCACTCGCTGAATTCGCCTACGGTGCTGCGGCTCACGCCGCCGGCCGTGCTGTCCGACGACGAATTGGACTTCTTCACAGTCACATTCGCCGAATCCCTGGCCGAAACCCTGTCCGTATGGGTGTCAGAAGAAGGAAATCGATAATGCGCAACGTCAACCTGTCCTTCATCGCCCCCGGTATCGACCCGGCCGCGGCCTTCGACCGGATCAGCGACTTCGAGAGCTACCCGAGCCTGACCGATGCCGTGGTGGCCGTCGCCCTGCAGCCGGGCGAGGGCGCGGGGGTCGTCTCGTCCTGGACGGTCAAGTTCCGCAAGGGCCTGCTGCGCTGGACCGAGCACGATCTGCTCAGCCCGGAGCAGGGCGAGATCGAATTCAAGCAGTTGGAAGGCGATTTCGAAGTCTTCGACGGTCGGTGGCGGGTCGGTGCGGCCGCCGAGGGCAGCGAGGTGGGCTTCGAGGCTCGCTTCGACCTCGGAATCCCCACTCTCGCCGACATTCTCGACCCGGTGGCCGAGGCGGCGCTGCGCGACAATATCGCCTTGATCCTGGCCGGGCTGTTCGGTGAGATCCGTGAAGTGACTCCGGCGGGGCTGCCGTGACCGTCACACCGGCGGCCGAACACGCTCGGACGCAACGCGACGTCCTGGCCGTGGTCCGTGAACTGGGCCAGAGTTCCTCGGTATTCCTCGCGCTCAACGCGGGAAACCGGTACTTCACCGTCGCGGACCGGCCGGGGCTCATCGCCTACCGGCCGGTGGGACGCCGCTACTGGGTGCAGTTCACCGGGGCGTGTGCCGCCCCGGGGGACCGTGCGGCTCTGGACGAGGCGTTCGCGGCGGCCGCCGCCGCGGCCGGAAAGCGGATCATCGCGGTGCAATGGGACCGCGAAGACGCCGGCCGGGCAGCGGCGAGCGGCTGGGTGGTGAATCAGTTCGGCTGTTCGTACAGCATCGATCTCACGGCGTTCAGCCTGCGCGGTCAGAAGTTCGTCAAGACCCGCAATATGATCGCCCGCTCGCGCCGTGAAGGCGTGACGGTCGGTGAGGCGACTCCGGAGCGGCTGGCCGATCCGGCCTTCGCCGCCCAGCTCGACGAGATCGACGCCCTCTGGCTGCGCAACAAGGGCCGCCACGTCAAACAGCTCGAGTTGATGATCGGTGAGCGCGGCGGCCCTGTTCAGGATCAACGGCGATTGTTCGTCGCGGAGCAGGGCGGCCGGGTGGTCGCCTACATCTCCTACTCGCCGGTGTTCGGCGAGCAGGCCGGATGGCTCTACGACCTGACCCGCCGTACCCCCGACGCGCCGCCCGGCGTCATCGAGCACATCTTCGCCGACGCGGCTACGACGCTGGGGGAGGGCGGCGCCCGGTGGTTGCACCTGGGGCTCACTCCCTTCGTCGGCTTGGACCCCGCGCACGAACTGCCGGGATCCAGCGGCCTGCTGGGCCGGGCGCTGGCCCTGATCGGAGAACGCGGCGCCGCCCTGTATCCGGCCAAGAGCCAGCTCGCGTTCAAGCTCAAATGGCGGCCGCATCAGGTGACGCCCGAATACATCGCATTTCCCCGCCGCATTCGCCTGCGAGACATCTGGTGTCTGGCGCGGGCGACGAATTCGCTCTGAAGGAAACAACAATGGTAGACGCAACCCGGTGCCTGGACACGGCGCCGATCTGGGTGCAGCTGAGCGACTATGTTCCCGACGCACCACGTCTGAGTGGGTCCGGACGGGCCGACCTCGTCATCGTCGGGGGCGGGCTCGCCGGGCTCGCCACCGCCTACTACGCCGCCAAGGCGCGCCCCGAGCTGAAGATCACCGTCCTGGAGGCGGGCCGGATCGGGGCCGGGGCGACCGGCGCCAGCACCGGCATCGTCGGTCCCGGCCTGAAGATGTCGATTCCCTTGCTACGCAAGACCTATGGCGATCAACTGGCGCGGGCGGCGTTCGACGCGTCGCAGCACGGTGTGGATCTGCTGCGCGAATTGATCAAGGCCGAGGGCATCGACTGCGATGCCCGCGAGGAACCGCACACCCTGGCGGCCATCACCGCCCGGCAGCGCGACCGGATGGCCACTCATCTCTCGCATCTCGAGCAGCTCGGTCGCCGGGTCGACTGGCTCGACCCGCAGGAGTTGGTCGAGCGGGCCGGACCGGGCTATGTCGCCGGATTCTCCTACGACAACGTGCTGCTGGTGGACCCGTACCGGCTGCTGGTCGGACTGGCCGCCGTGGTGCGCGGGCTCGGGGTCGAGATCCACGAGTACAGCCGGGTTCTGGAGATGCGCACCGCACGCGGTGGCACCACGACGGTGTCGACCGCGGGCGCCGACATCACCGCCGACCGGGTGCTGATGGCCCTGGACGGGTACGCCGGGCCGCTCAATCCGTTCCCGCGTTCGGTGGTCCCGATCCGGGCCCACCTGCTGGCCACGGCCCCGCTGACCGACGAGCAGGCGGCGCGGCTGGGTTGGAACGGGCGCGGCGGAATCATCGACCAGCGCAACTATTTCAACTACTACCGCATGACGGCCGACCGCCGGCTCGTCTTCGGCGGTGGCCCGGTGCTGGTGCCGACCGGTGATCCGGTTCCCGACGCCCGCAGTGCCGATGCCGTTCACGACCGCTTGCTGCTCGAGATGGCGGCCCGGTTCCCGGCGCTGCGGGATATCGACGTGGTGGCGCGCTGGACCGCGCGGGCCGGAAGCACCCAGGACCGGCTTCCGGTGGTCTCCGAACTACCCGGGCGACCCGGGGTCTTCTACGCGGGCGCGTGGTGCGGCCACGGCCTGTCGCTGGCCGTCGATTCGGCGTGGCGATTCGGCGGATTCCTCGGCGGCCGTACCGATTCCGCGCTGCCGTGGACGCGGCCCCGCCGGTTCGGGCTGCCCAGGCCCGCGCTCGAGACAGGTACCCGGCTGTACCTGCGCATGCTCGACATCGCCGACTGGCACGACATCCGCACCGGGGCGTCGACCGCGCCGCCGACCCCATCCACGCAGACCCTGCGGACGAAAGAGGCTGCCCGCTCATGAGCGAGACCACCCAGAACACCACGACGGCCGAGGCCTCGCCCACGGTCGAGAAGGCGAAGGCGCGGCCCTCGACCCGGCGCAAGGCCGTCGCCGCGCCCGCGGCGACGCCGGAAGTCGTGTCCCGACCCCGCGAGGAAACCGCCGACATCGTCATCGTCGGAGCGCGAATCGCCGGCTGTGCGTTGGCCATTCGCTTCGCCCAGGCCGGTAAGCGGGTCGCGCTGCTGGATCGCGGCGAGCGCGAGACCGACGTGCTGTCCACCCACTATCTGCAGGATCTGCGGCTCTGGGACGAGCTGGGCCTGCTGCACGAATTGCACAAATTCGGCGCGCCCCCACTGCATTCCACCCGGACGGTCATGGACGGCGTCGACATGTCGGTCCATCACCCGCAATGGCCGCGGATGTGCGTGCGCCGGGCCGGGCTCGACGAGATGCTGCGCAAGCGGGTCGAAGAGGTCGGCGTGGAGGTGCGGACCGGAATGACGGTCGGCAAGCTGCTCACCGAACGCAACGGCCGCGTCAGCGGCGTGGTGGCCACCGGTCCGGACGGGGCCGAGACCCGGATCTGGGCGCCGCTGGTCGTCGGCGCCGACGGACGGAACTCGACGATCGCCAAGCTGGTCGATGCGGCCAAATACGCGACCACGGTCAACGATCGTGACGCGATCTGGCGCTACTACCGCAATCTGCCCGTGCCACCGGAATTCCAGTTGGTGCGCGACGGCCGGGACATCTACTTCATGGTGCCCTGCGACGACGGGCTGACCCTGGTGGTCGCCCAGCCCCCGCGCGACGACACCCGCGACTACCGCGACAAGGCGGTCTTCGAGGAGAACGCGCAACGCATCATCCCCACCCTGCGCGGCCTGATGGCCGGCGCGGAGCAGGTCGGGGACGTACGACAGGTCCGGCGCATGAACGGCTACTTCCGTGAGGCGGCCGGTCCGGGCTGGGTATTGGTCGGCGACTCCGGGCATTTCAAGGATGTCATCACCGGCCAAGGCATCTCCGACGCGCTGCGTCAGGTCCGGATGCTGACCCGGCGGCTGCTGCCCGAATGGGGCAGCCCGCGCACCATCGACCGCGCCACACAGCGCTGGTGGAAGGACCGCGACGCCGAGGCGCGGCCCATGTACTACTTCTCACGATCCATCGGCCTGGGTCTGCCGACGAACTCCATCGACGTGGAGTTGTTCCGGTACATCAGCGCCTCTCCGCGCCGCCGCGACAACCTCACCCTGATGCTGCGCCACGAATACAACCCGCGCCGACTGATGGGTCTGCCCGCGGCGATCTCCATGGTCAAGGCGATGAGCCGCCCGCACAACACGCCCGCGACCGTGATCAAGGACGCGCAGGCCTCGTTGTACCGGCAGTTCGGCCGGAAGCAGGCCAGGTGAGCACCGTGACCGGCGAACGATACGAGAAGGGTTGGCGTCATCCGGATCTGGGTGCGCCGGGCGGCGTGCGGATCGCCGGGGGCGCGGTCCGCTATTTCGAGCGGGGCTCGGGTGAACCGATCGTGCTCGTGCACGGCGCCATGGTCAACGCCAACCTGTGGCGGCAGGTGGTGCCCCGGCTGGCGAAGCAGTTCCGTTGCGTGACATTGGATCTGCCGTTCGGCTCACACGACAGCGCGGTACCGGACACGGATCTGTCCGCGCCCGGAATCGCGCGGCTGGTCATCACGGCTCTGGAGACGCTGGGTCTGGGCGGCGCGACCCTGCTCGCCAACGACACCGGCGGTGCGGTGGCGCAATTGGTCGTCGCCGAACGTCCGGACCTGGTGGGGCGCTTGGCCCTGACCTCCAGCGACGCGTACGCCGACTTCCCGCCGCCGGCGTTCGGCTTCCTGAAAGCGGCCGCGGCCGTGCCGGGTGGTCTGCTGCCGGTCCTGGCGCCGTTGCGCCTGCGGGCCTTGCGCCGGCTGCCGATCGCGCAGGGCTGGCTCACTCGCCGTCCGCTCGCGGCTCCCGTCTCGGATTCCTATGTGCTGCCGTCGATTCTGGATCGAGGAGTGCGCAAGGATCTGGCGCGGGTGCTGGTCGGACTCCGGTCCCGGCACACGCTGGCCGCCGCCGAGCGGTTCCGCGACTTCGATCGGCCGGTGCTGCTGGCCTGGTCGCGCGAGGACCGCTTCTGCCCGCCCGCCAATGCCCGGCGGCTGGCCCGTGACTTCCCGCACGCGCGACTGGAGTGGATCGAGGATTCCTACACCCTGTCGCCGGAGGACCGGCCCGACCGGGTCGCCGACCTGGTCACCCGGTTCATCACCACGACCCACCCAGGAGTGGCTCATGTCCGATAACTCCCGTGCCTGGTGGCGGCACCGCAATCTCGGTGTGCGACACGAACTTCGGCTGTCGAGCGGACGGCTGGCATATTTCGACGTCGGTGCGGGAGCGCCGCTGGTGTTCCTGCACGGCCCGCTGACGAACGCCAACGTCTGGCGCAAGGTGATCGGCGCGCTGTCGAGCCGGTACCGGTGCATCGTGCTGGACCTGCCCTTCGGCTCACACGCCATTCCGATGCCGGCCGCCGACCTGTCCTTCGGCGGTCTGTCCCGGCTGGTGGCCGAGGCGCTCGACGAGCTCGACGTGCGTGGCGCCACCGTGATCGGCAACGACGGCGGTACACCGCTGGCCCAGTTGCTCGCGATCTCGCGCCCCGACCTGGCGGGTCGGCTGGTGCTGACCGCGGGCGGTGCGTACGACAACGCTCCGCCGCGCGCGTTCCGGCCGATCCTCGCGGCGGTCGCCTACGCCCCGGCGGCTCGCCTGTTCGTGCTCGGCCCGCTGCGTTTGCGCGCCATGCGGCGGCTGCCCGTGTCCTACGGCGGACTGACGCGACGACCCGTGGAGCCGGCTACCTCCGATTCGTGGGCGCTGCCCGCGCTCGTGAACGACGATATCTACGCGGATCTGCGCCGGATGCTGCGTGCACTCGACGGCGCCGAGGTCGAGGCGGTGTCGCGGCGACTGCACGAATTCACCGGCCCGGTGCTGGTGGTGTGGTCCAAGCCGGACCGGGTGTTCCCCCACGCTCACGCCGAGCGCCTGGCCTCGGACTTCGCCGACTCCCGGCTGGCGTGGATCCCCGACTCGGGCTCGCTGATCCCCGAGGAGAAGCCCTTCGAATTGTCCGACCTGATCGCGAATTTCGCTCCCCGCCCCTCCGCTCGACCGGCTGTCGCGGACCGGCAATCCCTCCCTAGCAAAGGCTGAACAATGCTGCACATCAGTAAGACCGAAGTCGGCGACGGCAACCGCACCTTCGACGTGGCGATCATCGGCGGCGGTATCGGCGGAACCGCGTTGGCCTCGATCCTGGCCCGGCACGGCGTCCGCGTGGCGATCATCGAGGCGGGCGGGCATCCGCGGTTCGCGATCGGCGAGTCGACCATTCCCGAGACCATCGTCGGACTGCGGGTGCTCTCACGCCGCTACGACGTCCCCGAGCTGGGTTATCTGGCGGGCCATCACACGTTGCGCCGCAAGGTGAGCGCCTCCTCCGGAGTCAAGCGGAACTTCGGTTTCGCCTACCACCGTGAGGGCGAGCCGTTCCGGGCCGAGGAATGCACCATGCACCCCACCTGGAGTCCGCCCATCGGGCCGGACTCGCACTTCTTCCGCCAGGACATCGACGCGTATCTGTTCCAGGTGGCGTTGTCCTACGGCGCGACCGGCCTCACCTACACACCGGTCACCGATGTCGTCTTCGATTCCGAGGGCGCCACCATCAAGACCGCCTCCAGTGGCGAGTACCGCACCAGCTTCGTGGTCGACGCCGGCGGCATGCGCAGCCTGCTGGGCGAGAAGCTCGACCTGCGGATCGACCCGGCCCCGTATCAGACTCGTTCGCGCACCATCTTCAACCACTTCGTCGGCGTGGAGCCGTTCGACCGGGTGGCGCCGCCGCGCAGCGAACACCACATGCCCAGTCCCTTCTCGCAGGGCACCCTGCACCACCTGTTCAAGGGCGGCTGGGCCTGGATCATCCCGTTCGACAACCACATCGGCGGCACCAGCAACTTGTGCAGCGTCGGCATCAACCTGGACATGGACGCCTATCCGAAGCGTGACGACGAAACGCCGGAAGCGGAGTTCTGGGCGCACGTCAACCGGTTCCCCACCTTCCAGCGTCAGATGAGCAAGGCCCGTGCGGTGCGGCCCTACACCTCGTCGAACCGCAGCCAGTTCGCGTCCAAGCAGATCATCGGCGATCGCTGGGCGCTGCTCCCGCACGCGTCGGACTTCATCGATCCGCTGTTCTCCAGCGGCCTGGCGGTGACGATGATGATCCTCAACGCGCTCGGTCACCGGCTGATCGACGCGGTCCGCGAGAACGACTTCGCCACCGAGCGTTTCGAGTACATCCAGACCTGGACGAAGAAGTCGTTCGACTACTACGACAACCTGGTCGGCTACTCCTACACCTCCTGGGACGACTTCGATCTGTGGAACGCCTGGCACCGCGTCTGGTGCGTCGCCACCATGTACGGCGCGAACTCGCAGATGCAGACGGTGTTCGAGTACGAGAAGGCCAAGGACAAGCGGGTTTTCGACCGCCTGGAACAGGCGCCGTTCCGGGGGCTGCAGGCGATGGACAACCCGCGGTTCGCCGCGCTGTTCGAATCCGCGTGCGCCGCCATGCAGGCATACCGCGACAAGCACATCGAGGCTCCCGAGGCCTGCGCTCGGATCCACCGCGCCCTGCGCGAGAGTGAGCTGGTGCCCTCGCCGCGCTGGACCGGCTGGCGGGCCCTGGACGCCGACAACCGGGTTCCCACCGGCACGTTCACCTTGTTCAACATGACGCGAGTGCTGTTGTGGGGCAAGTTCGCCAGCCCGGATCACGTTCGCGGCACCTACTTCACCAACGGGTTCGCCGGGGTCTCCAAGGAAGCCGCCAAGCTGTACCTGTCCGAGGTCGGGCACGGCGCGGGACTCGGCTTCCAGGTGGCGCGCGACATGGTGGCCTATCGCAACCGCGACTGGCGCCGCGTCGGCGGACTGGACTAGGGCCGCGGCGATGACGCTCGCGCTCGAGTCCTTCGCGCCGCTTCCGGCGCACGGGCTGCTGACGTTCCTGGTCGAGGTCGCGGTCCTGCTGGGCTGTGCCCGGCTGCTGGGGGCGGTGTCGCTGCGGGTGGGGCTGCCGGCCATGGCCGGTGAACTGCTCGCCGGGGTGATCCTCGGCCCGTCGGTGCTCGCGCATCTGGCGCCGGGCCTGTGGCATTGGCTGTTCCCGCCGCAGGCCGCTCAGATCAATCTGCTGGACGCGACGGCCCAGCTCGGCGTGGTGCTGTTGGTCGGACTGGCCGGCATGCATCTGGACGTGGGGCGTTTGCGCAAGCGGGCGCGGGCGGCCGCGACGATCAGCGTGTTCGGTCTGGTCATCCCGCTCGTGCTGGGCGTCGGGTTCGGCTGGCTGGCTCCGGTTCCGTTGCGCCCGAACGGAATCCATCAGAACATCTTCGCGCTGTTCATCGGGGTGGCGGTGTGCGTGACCGCCATCCCGGTCATCGCCAAGGTGCTGATGGAGCTGAAGCTGACCCACCGCAATGTCGGTCAGCTGATCATGACCGCCGCCATGATCGACGACGCGGTCGGATGGTTTCTGCTGTCACTGGTCTCGGCCCTGTCGACAGCCGGTGCGTTGACCCTCGGCGGGGTCTTGCGGCCGATCGGATTCCTCTGCGGCGTAGGTCTTTTCGCGACCACCGCGGGTCGGTTCCTGGTCAGGTGGATCATCCGCCGCGCCTCGTCCGCCGCGGATCCCGCCGCGGTCCCCGGCGCGGTGGTGGTGTTGCTCGTCGCCGGTGCGGCGGCCACGCACGCCATGGGGCTGGAAGCGATCCTGGGCGCGTTCGTGGTCGGCACCCTGATCGGGACCAGCGGTGTGCGCCCGGCGGCGTTGATGCCGCTGAACTCGGTGGTCATGTCGGTGCTGGCGCCGGTCTTCTTCGCCACCGCGGGACTGCGGATGGATCTGTCCACGCTGGGCGATCCGGTCGTCCTGGGAGCGGGCGCCGCCCTGCTGGCCGTCGCGATCGCCGGCAAGTTCGCGGGCGCGTTCCTCGGCGGCCGGCTCAGCGGATTGAACCGGCACGAATCCCTCGCGCTGGGAGCCGGAATGAACGCGCGGGGCGTGGTTGAGGTGATCATCGCGACGGTGGGCCTACGGCTCGGTGTGCTCGGCACCGAGGCCTACACGGTGCTGGTCCTGGTCGCCGTCGTCACCTCCCTGATGGCCCCGCCCATCCTGCGTCGGGCGATGGCGCGGTCCGAACTCACCACGGAGGAGACCCTGCGCGCCGAGCGGATGAAAGACCTGGTCGGACCGGAGCACCCGGCCGCATCGGATCACCCCACTCTCGAGGAAGCCTCATGACTGTCTCCGACATCGAAATGCCCGGCGGCACCGCCACATTGCCGCCCGGCCCGAAACTCCCGGCGCTGGTGCAGACCCTGCTGTTCACGCTGGCCCGCCACCGGATCTATCCGGTGTTCCGGCGCCGATACGGCGACACCTTTCTGATCAAGCCCACCGCGCCCTACCGCACCATGGTGGTGCTCGGCCGGCCGGAGGACATCAAGACCGTCTTCGCCGGTAGCCCGGCGGTGTACCACGCCGGTGAGGGCAACGCCATCATGCGGCCGGTCATGGGACCGCACGCGGTCCTGGTGACCGACGAGAACGACCACAAACGGGTACGCAAGCTGCTGACGCCCGCGTTCAGCGCGCGCGCTCTGCAGGGCTACAAGGACAGTGTCACCGAGCTGGTGCGCACGCAGGTGGCGCGCTGGCCGGTCGGCCGGCCCTTCGCGAGCCTGGACAAGCTGCAGGACCTCATGCTCGAGGTGATCCTGACGGTGGTGCTGGGCGTGACGGCAGAAGAACGGCTGGCGCAGTTGCGTCCCGCCATCCGGCACATCACCGAGATCGACCCGATCACGCTGATCGGCTTGCACTATCCGAAGCTGGCGCGGCTGCGACCGTGGAGCGTGCACTGGCGTCATCAGCGCAAATTCGACGAGATCGTCTACACCGAGATCGCCGAACGACGCGTGGCCGCGGACCTGCACGAGCGCACCGATGTGCTGTCCCGGCTGGTGCAGGCCGCAGTGGACGACGAGGACGGCGGGCTGAGCGACGCCGAGTTGCGTGACCAGCTCATCTCCTTGCTGTTGGCCGGGCACGACACCACCGCCACCGGATTGGCCTGGGCCATTCACGAACTGGTGCGCCGACCGGACCAGTGGGCGGCGGCCCAGCGCGCGGCCGACACGGGCGACGACGAGTACCTCGGCGCGGTGGTGAAGGAGGCGCTGCGCCTCAAACCGGTCATCCAGGATGTCGCCCGCCAACTGACCGAGCCGGTGGAACTGGGCGGCTACCGGCTGCCCGCGGGCATCACCGTGCTGCCCGCGATCGGCCTCGTCCACGCCGACCCGGGCCAGCACGAGGATCCGGCCGAGTTCCGGCCGCAACGCTTCCTGGGCGCCTCGCCCGCCCCCAACACCTGGATTCCGTTCGGCGGCGGCGTGCGCCGGTGCCCCGGAGCGGGTTTCGCAGCGATGGAGATGATCGTGCTGCTGCGCGAAGTCCTGCGGACCTACGACTTGCGACCCGCGCACCCCGCCCCGGAGAAGCAGAAGGCTCGCAACATCACGACGGTGCCGGCGGCGGGCGCACGCGTCCTGGCCTACCCCCGTCACGACCGGAAAGGAGTGACACGATGAGTGTCGATATCTTCGCGGGCAAATCGATCGTCGTCACCGGTGCGGGTTCGGGGATCGGGCGCGCGCTGGCGGTCCGGCTGGCCGACGAGGGTGCACGACTCGCCCTGTCCGACATCGATGAGGACGGAGTGATCGAGACCGCGGCGCGCTGCCGGGCGCGCGGCGCGTGGGTCCGCGCCGACACCCTCGACGTCACCGATCGCGGTGCGGTGCTCCGATACGCGAATTCGGTGGCGACGGAATTCGGCGTGGTCCACCAGATCTACAACAATGCCGGCATCGCGTTCTTCGGGAGCGTGCTGGACTCGGAGTTCGAGGACTTCGAACGGATCATGGCGGTCGACTACTGGGGAGTGGTCCACGGGACGAAAGCCTTTCTGCCGCATCTCATCGCCTCCGGTGACGGGCACATCGTCAATATCTCCAGCTTGTTCGGCCTGCTGTCGCTGGGTGGCCAGAGCGCGTACAACTCGGCGAAATTCGCGGTGCGCGGGTTCACCGAGGCCCTGCGACAGGAGATGCTCGCCGAGAAGCTGCCGGTGCGTGTGACGTGCGTGCATCCGGGTGGAATCAAGACCGCGGTCGCGCGCAACGCCACCGTCGCGAAGGGGCTCGATCCGGTGGCGGTATCCACCGTCTTCGACCGGAGAATGGCGTTCCATTCGCCCGAGATGGCCGCGGCCGCGATCGTCAGCGGCGTGCGTCGCCGGCGGCCGCGGGTGCTGATCGGCTGGGAGGCGCGGGGATTGGATCTGGTGCAGCGGATCGCGGGCGCGCGGTATCAGCGCCTGCTGGCCGCGACCAATCCGTTCAACGCGGTGCGCCGGGGGCGGGCATGAACTCGATCGAGCACCATGACGTCGTCATCGTCGGGGCGGGTCTCTCCGGCATCGGCGCGGCGTGCCGATTGCGCACGGAGTTCCCGGACCGGACATTCGTCGTGCTGGAGTCCCGGGCGGCCCTGGGCGGGACCTGGAGCCTGTTCAATTACCCCGGTGTGCGGTCGGATTCGGATATCTTCACGCTCAGCTATCCGTTCAAGCCGTGGCGTGGAGCCGACTCCATCGCCGACGGCCGTTCGATTCTCGAATACCTCGAGGAAGCCGCCGTCGAGTCGGGGATCGATCGGAAGATTCGATACTCGTCCAAGGTCGTCGCGGCCGAGTGGGATTCGGCGAGCTCCCGATGGACGCTGACCATCGAGGGTGTGGGCGGTCCCGACGACGGCCGGGTGCGCACCATGACGTGCGACTTCCTGTACGCCTGCGCCGGGTACTACGACTACGACCAGGGTTACACACCGGAGTTCGAGGGAATCGACACCTTCACCGGCACCGTGGTGCATCCGCAATTCTGGCCGCCCGCACTGGATTACGCGGACAAGCGGGTCGCGGTGATCGGAAGCGGCGCCACCGCGATAACGCTGGCCCCGGCGCTGGCCCGAGCCGCCGGGCACGTCACCATGCTGCAACGCTCGCCGACCTGGATCTTCCCGGTTCCGCGCCGGGACGTCTTCGCGGACTGGATGCGTGCGATCCTGCCGGATCTGGTCGCGCACCGGGTCGTCCGCGCCAAGAACATCGCATTCACCGGAGGTCTCTATTGGTTCTGTCGCAGATATCCGCGCGGCGCGCGAATCCTGCTGCGGGGGATGGTCTCTCTCGCGCTTCGGGACCGTGCCCTGGTCGCGGAGCATTTCACTCCCAGCTATGCGCCGTGGGATCAGCGGCTGTGCGCGACGGTGAATTCCGATCTCTTCACCGCGATTCGGCGTGGCGACGTATCGATGGTGACCGATCAGGTGGATTCCTTCGTTCCGCGCGGTATCCGGTTGAGCTCCGGCCGCGTGATCGATGCCGATGTAGTGGTCACCGCGACCGGCCTGCGTATGCGGGTCTTCGGCGGCATCGAATTCGCGGTGGACGGCCGCCCGGTGAAGATGTCCGACGAATTCCTGTGGCAGGGAACGATGGTCACGGGAATGCCGAACTTCGCGGCCGGAATCGGCTACGCGAACGCGGCCTGGACCTTGCGGGCGGACCTGAACTCCAGGTTGGTCGGCCGGGTGCTGCGTCATATCGATCGCCATGGCGGCGCACCGGTCACACCTCGGGTGGAGGGGCCGCTCGGCGAACGTCCGTTCCTGGACCTGTCCTCCGGGTACATTCAGCGGTCGATCGCGGACTTTCCGCGGCAGGGCGATCGCGCCCCCTGGCGGGCGACGCACTACCTGCGCGATTCCCTGGCCGTTCGCACTACTCGGTTGTCGAGAACCTTGCGACGGCTGGTCTCCGCGGACGCATCGAACTGATCCGGGATCCGCGCGTTCCGATTCCATGCGGGTTGGGGGTGGTCGGGGGGTCAAGTACCCTCGGCCAGTGTGAGTTCGGCGAAGATGAATAGGCGGACTGTCTACGCGGCCATGACCCGGGCCGCAATTCTGAACGCCGCCCTGGAACTCTTCGTCACCCGGGGGTTCGAGTCCACCACGGTCGACGACATCGCCGAGCTGGCCGATGTCAGCAAGGGCGCGGTATACCACCACTTTCGCGACAAGAGCGAGATGTTCGTGGAGGTGTACCGCGACTCGACCCGATCCGTGCTCACCGGGATCGCACGCATGGTGCAGATGGATGATCGCTCGGCCTGGGAGCGGGCCGAGGACGGGGTCCGCATGGTCATGCGGACCTACGTCACCGATCCGGTGGCGTGCGTGCTGTTCCGGCAGGCGCAGCAGGCGTTGGGGGCCGAACGCCTGCAATCGATTCACGCCGAGACGGCGTTGCCGATCATCCGGGGGCTGGTCGGCGAACTCGACGCGGCCGGCGAGCTGGTGCCGGTCGACCTCGAATCCACTGTGCAACTGGTGTTTCTGGTGTTGTGCGAGGCCGCCACCCTGATCACTCTGCATGCCGACCCCGCGGCGGCCAGCCGGAGCACCGAGCCCGTGGTGCTCCGGCTCATCGGGGGACTGCGGAATCCTCTGCCGCGCTAACGCGGATCCTCCGACACCACCTCCGCTGCGGCGGATCCGGTGCGGCGGACACAACTTCGCCAGCTGACTTGATCGAACTATAGTCAGCATTTACGATACCTAACTATGGTAGAAACAAGTCAGGTTGTGTCCGCTGGCCGAGAGGTACAGCCCCAGGTACGTGACCGTTCGAATCTCATCCTGTTGGTGCTGTGCTCGGCGGCATTCATGGCGATGCTCGACACGTTCATCGTCAATGTCGCCTTCAAGGCGATCGGCGAAGGCTATCCGGGCTCGACGCTGTCGAACCTGAGCTGGATCCTGAACGCGTACACCATCGTGTACGCCGCTCTGCTCATTCCCGCCGGCCGGCTGGCCGACCGCTTCGGCCGCAAGCGTGGATTCCTGATCGGGCTCACGGTCTTCACCCTCGCCAGCGTGGCCTGTGCGGTGGGTCCGACGCTGTGGTGGCTGGTCGGTTTCCGCGTGCTGCAGGCGTCCGGCGCCGCCCTGCTGACCCCGACCAGCCTCGGCCTGCTGCTCACGGCGCTCCCGGCCGAACGCCGCGCGGGTGCGGTGAAGATCTGGGCCACCTCGACGTCCCTGGCCGCCGCGATCGGACCGGTCGTCGGCGGTGCGCTGGTCAAACTGTCGTGGCAGTGGGTGTTCCTGGTCAACGTCCCGGTCGGCGTGATCGCGCTGATCGGCGCCATCGCGCTGCTGCCGGAGACGAAAGACGCGACGGTGACCCGGATTCCCGACCTGTTCGGCGCGCTGGTGCTGGCGATCGGGCTCGGTGCGCTGGCACTGGCGCTGGTGAAGGGACAGGAGTGGGGCTGGAGCGCGAGCTCGACTCTGATCGCGTTCGCGGTCGCGGCCGTCGCGGTGGTGCTGGTCGTGGCCCGGGTGCTCACCCATTCCGCGCCGATCATCGATCCGGCGCTGATGAAGGTGCGAACCTTCTTCTGGGCCAATGCGACCGCGCTGCTGTTCTGCACCGCATTCGGCGCGGTCCTGCCTTCCATCGTGCTCCGACTGGAGACCACCGCCCACTACAGCGCCCTGGTCACCGGTCTCGCCGTCGCGCCCAGTCCGCTCATGGTGCCGATCTTCGCGGCGGTCGGCCAGCGCCTGAGCAAGCGTGGCTGGCCCGCCAGTCATATTGTCGCCCTGGGCAATTCGCTGGTCTTTCTGGGCGCTGTGGTGCTCGCTCTGAGCGCCCGGACCGAGGTCGATTACCTGACCCAGGTGCTTCCCGGCTGGCTGATCGTGGGTGTGGGTGTCGGCTTCTCGCTGCCCAGCCTGCTGGCCTCGGCGACGGTGGATCTCCCGCCGGCCCGCGTCTCCACCGGTAGCGGCATCGTCAACACCAGCCGCCAGCTCGGGTACGTGCTGGGCGTGGCGATGTTGGTCGCTCTGCTCGGCACCCTGACCGCCTCCGGCGCGGACGCGCTGAGCGGATTCACCCACTCGTGGTGGGCGATCGCCGCGGTGGCCGCGGCGAGCGCGGTCACGGCGCTCGGCATCACCGCGCGACGTCCTCGGGCCGCGTGAGCGCACCCGTCGGCACACCCTCCGGCTGCCCGGCGTCCGCTGACGCCGGGCAGCCGTCCGCACTTCGACAGCCACGTCGCCGTTAGGAATCTCTATGCGTCAGATGGACATCCCGCTGCCCACGGCACGGGCCGCGCTCGGCCCGGTCTTCCGGGTGATGATGTATCACCGGCTGCCCTTCACCGTGCAGCGGGTGCTGATGGAACTGGTGGCCTCGGCGCGGCGGCTGCCGCGCGGCTCCACCATCGAATCGATCCGGCTGGGCGGCCGGCCGGCCGAACGCGTCACCTGCGGACCGGCATCGTCCACGCGTACCCTGCTCTACCTGCACGGGGGCGGCTACACGATCGGCTCCGCACGCACCCATCGGGCGCTCACGGCCTTGCTCGCGCGGGAGATCGGTTGCCCGGTCCACGTTCCGGACTATCGGCGCGCGCCCGCGCATCCCTTTCCGGCCGCGCTCGACGACGCCGAATTCGCCTTCCTGGAACTGGTCGAGAGTGGCTATCGGCCCGAATCCATCGCGATCGCCGGTGATTCGGCCGGCGGCGGTCTCGCGCTCGCGTTGGCGCAACGCCTGCGGTCCAGCTACGGGTTGACGCCCGCGGCGCTGGGATTGATCGCACCGTGGGTGAATCCCAACCTGGTTCCCGACCGCGACCGCGACCTCGTCATCGGCAAGGCCTGGTCCCGCGACTGCGCGGCCGCCTACCTCGCCGGCGGCGACGGCGCGAATCCGGGCTACGCCCCGCTGCTGGGCGATATGCGTGGCCTGCCACCGACCTACGTGCAGGTCGACTCGAGCGAGCTGTTGCGCGATCAGTGCCGGGACCTGGTCGCGAGGCTACGCGGCTCCGACGTCGAGACCAGGTATACCGAGAGCAGCGGACTGTGGCATGTGGCCCAATTGCAGGCCCCGCTGTGCGCCCCGGCCGCAGCGCTGGCCGCCGAACTGGCCGAATTCCTACGCCGTGCGATCACCACCGGGCAGGCCCGTTCGCCGCGGTAGAGGAGTCGTGGCCGCCATGGACATGGACAGCGCTGATGAACCGTGGTGCTCGATCGAGCGCAGCCTGCGGGTGCTCGAACCGCGGTGGACATTGCTCATCGTCCGCGAGATCTTCGCCGGAAAACACCGATTCACCGAGATCCAAGCGAGCCTGGGGATCTCGTCGAACCTGCTCAGCGTTCGTCTCAAGGCGCTGATCGACATCGGGGTGCTCGACAAGCTCACCTACCGGGAGCCGGGCAGTCGCCCCCGCGACGGCTACCACCTGACCCCCGCCGGGGAAGAGCTGTTGATCATCCTGGGCGCGCTCCAGCAGTGGGGTGACCGGCACCGGCCGCACCCGGCCGGGCCCGCGCGACTGCGGCGTGAGCGAGCCACCGGAAATCCCGTGCACATCGGCTTCATCGTCGGAACCGACGGCCGTGAAATCCCCTGGGACGAGGTCGAATTCCTCCATCCGTTCGACGCCCCGGACGTGTGAGGCCGAGTGCGGGGCGGCGGTGTCGCTGCCGCGAAAATCAGCCGATCTCGACGACACGGGCCCAGGATGGGGGCTTGTCGGGGATGTAGCCCGTGTCGTCCTCGGTCCGGGTGATGGGTCGGCGGAAGAGGCCGACCACGGTTCGGGCGGAGGGACACTGCTTGGGCCAGGGGGTCTGGCCGTCGGTGAGGACCACCAGGACATCCGGGCGAGGTTGGGCGCGTGCGGCTTTGGCGAAACCCGCACAGAGGTCTGTGCCTCCGCCGCCGATCAGCGGAATGCTCTCGGACTGGCAGAAAGGGCCTGCGATGTGCGCCGCGGCATCACAGGAGATGACGGTCAGGAGGTCTTTGCGGCCGCCCAGGGTGCGGGCTATGGCGGCGGTTTCCAGGAGGGCGCTGCCCAGTTCGGTGTCGCTGACCGAGGCCGAGGTGTCGATGATGACGGTGACGTGGGGTGGGGTGCGGCGCAGCGTCGGGAGGATGGTTCGGGGGAGGGCGGTGGCACGGCGGGAGGGTCGCGAGTAGGTGTGGGTTTCGCCGAGGCCGGGGGCGGAGGCGGCGGCGCGGAGGGCCGCGCCGAGGAGGTCTCGCCAGGGCTGGGGCGGATGGAGGGCGCGGTCGGCCCAGCGGCGCCAGCCTTCGGGGGCGTCGCCGGGCCGGCCTGCGATGCCCTGGGCGACACGGAATTTGACGGCGTCCCGCTGCTGGTCGGTCAAGCCGTCGGCATCGCCGGGGCCCAGATCCCACTCCCGGTCGAGACCGTCGGCGCCGCTGCCGCAGTCGAGCCAGGCCAGGTGCTGGGCGTCGACGGTGAGGCGGAACTGGTGGAGGTAGTCCTCCATGAGCTCGCCCGGGGACAGGCCGAGGGTGGCGGGGGTGACCGCGTCCTCGGGCTGGATCAGGCCGTCGCCGAACGCGTCGTCGTTGATCTCGGCGTCGGCGGCGATGTTCATGCGGAGCCGCTCGGCGGGGCCGGACAGGTTGTGGGCCTGGGCGAAACGATCGCTGCGGCCGTGGTGATCGCGGAGCAGATGGGAAACCTCGTGCACGAGAATCGATGCCAGGTTCTCGACGGGGGTGTGGTCGACGAAGGCGGGGGAGACGTAGCAGCGCCAGTAGCGGTCGACGGCCATGGTGGGGACCCGGCGGGATTCGACGATGTTCAGGGCGTAGAGGGCCGTGGCCAGGTAGGGGCGGGCACGGACGGCCAGCAGGCGGGCGGCGAAGAGCTTCTCGGAGTCCAGGATCGGGGTCATCGGCCCACCTGCGCGGTGACGCGGGCGGCGGCGCGGTCCGCGCCCTGGGAGACCGAGACCATGCCGGTGAGGCGTTCGATCGAGGCGGGGACGTCCCAGGTTTCGTGGCGCAGACTCGCGAGGGTGGTGGCCGGGACGACCACCAGGTCGGGCGCGCCGGTTTCGGCGGCCTTCGCCAGCAGCACCCAGGCGGCGTCCCAGCGGACCTTGGTGCGGCGGCTGCGCACCGCCGCCACCACGGCGTCGAGAGCCGCCTGCCGCAGGTCGCCGCGGGTGGGCAGGTCGGCGGCGTCGGGATCGGCGAGCAACAGCTCGGGATCCGGGAGATCCATGCGGTCGATGCTGGTGAGCAGCTCGAAACCGGGTCCGTCGCCGACCGAGCCACGGACCAGCAGTGACAGCACGTCGCGGCCGGCCCCCGCGGCGGTGGCGAAGGCGATCAGCCGCACCGTCATCTCCCAGCTGCGCGGGGACGGCCACGCACCGCCGCGACGAGCCTCGCTGCTGGGCAGCTGGTGCACGAGCTTCGGGCGGCCCGCGAGCAGGCCGCACACCGCGCGCCGAGCGAAATCGACTGCCTCCGGGAACTTCTCGGGATCGAGGGTGGGCAGTGTCGCATACGGCCAGGTGCCGCCGAGGCCCCGCACCACCACCTCATGGTCGTGCACCCAGTTCAGGTGGACGAAACGGTTGGCCAGCGGCGGGCTCAACTCCCAGCCGTCGGCCGCCGAGGAACGCGGGTTGGCAGCGGCCACGATACGGACCCCCGGCGGCAGTCGCAGGGTGCCGATCCGACGTTCCAGCACCAGGCGGAGCAGGGCGGCCTGGACGGCGGGCGGCGCGGTGGACAGCTCGTCGAGGAACAGCAGGCCACGCCCGGCGCGCACCGGGCGGACCGCCCACTCCGGCGGCGCCATGGGGACACCCTGGGTGGCGGGATCGTCGCCGATGATCGGCAGGCCCGAGAAGTCCGACGGCTCGTGCACGCTGGCGATCACCGTGGTCAGGGGGAGGTCGAGGGCATCCGAGAGTTGGGTCAGGGCCGCGGTTTTGCCGATGCCCGGCTCGCCCCACAGCAGGACCGGCAGGTCGGCGGCCACGGCCAGGGTGAGGGCTTCGAGCTGAAGATTGGGCCGGGGCTCGGTGGCGACATCGCCCAGCAGGGTCAGCAGGTCGCCCGCGATGGCGAGTTGGGAGTCGGAGTGGGTTGCAGTAGGCATGCGTGAATCACCTTGGGAGTTCAGAGGAATGGGGAAAGGCGCGACGGCCGCGGATCAGCGGGAGGTCGCGTTTCGCGGATGGGCTCGGTGCTTCGGCCGGGGCAGGCACGGGAACGGCTTGGCCAGGCCGGATCGGAACAGGCCGTAGGTGATCCGCTGCCGCGCGGCCGCCTCCAGCTCGTCGCGCAGCGCGCCCTCGCGGAGCGCCGCGCCGGGACCGAGCGCACGTTCGACAACGGTCAGCGCGCCGGCGGTGTCGCCGTGCATCAACCGTTCCCGGACATCGGACAGCCAGTCCGGTCGCCGGTGGGCCCGATCGATCGCCTGGAGACAGGGCAGGGGAGTGCCGGTCAGGGCGACCAGCAGCTCCTCCCGACGGACCTCGGCGGGATCGTGATCCAGGGCAGCCAGCACCCCGTCCACCAAGGCCACGCGATGCAGCTCGCCGCGGCACTCCACCACCAGCGTCCGGCCGTCCTGACCTGTGCCACCGGAGGTTTCGGCCCTCGAATGGCCCGGTTCCAGCGCCGACGCGACCAGTGGATGCAGCCGATCGGCCGTGATCGCACCCGCGCGCAACAGCTCCAGATCGGGCAGCGTCCAGGTCGCGGCATCAGGCAGCACGGGTAGCCCGGACATCTCGCCGCGCGGATATCGCTCGGTGATTCGGACATCGGGCGGATCGCCTGCGTGCGAAGGAAATTCGAGGACCAGCCGCCGCCGCACCCCCGCCCGCACCAGCACCCGGCCGCCCGTATTCCCTTCGGCGCGCAGCAGAATCCCTGCTTCGTCGGCCCACCGGTCCACGGCGCAACCGGGTGGGGCCGCGCCCGAGAGCTGGGTTTCGATGTCATTGGGGATATCGAGTCGCACTGCCCCGGAACGTATTCGGAACTCGTCGCTTCGCCGCGCATCCCACAGGTGACGATGAAGATCCAGCCGATACCGCCGGTCCGGCCGGGGATGCGGATGCAATGTACCGACGTCCCGGTCACCGGATCCGTCCCACAGCGCGAGGCTCACCCGCTGACCGGCATCCGCCCACGCGGGAGCGGTCCGCGCCACCAGATGAACCGAATCAGCTGCGCCGCAACCACTTCCGCGCTCGTCGTCTGCGTACCGAGCCAGCGAGATCGTCAGCCCGGGCCGCAGCAATCCGTCGGGAGCGACCCGCGGCAGATGCCAGCGCAGCAGATCCGGCGCCAGACCGCGCAGATCGTCTCGAACGCGGGCCGTAAGCCCTTGCCCATGGATGCGGGCCACCGCCCGCAGATCGATATCCACCTCGAAACCTGCTGCGGCACAAGCCCCAGCCCAATCCCCGGCACGACGCCGAGCGGTAGCGGTCTCGATCATGGAGGGCGGCACGGCGAACTCCCGCACGCGCAGCCAGAATGAATGTCGGGAAGTCGTCCCGTTCGCGGTGGATGGGTGCATCAGCACTCACCAGAAGCGAACGAGACCCCCAATCCTTGCATGGAATGAGTAATCATCGAGCCGATCATAACGCCCCACCCCGATCCGGGCCACCCGGCCGGATCCAGGGGTGGTCGGCATCCGATCGGGAGATCAGACGACGGTGCAGTGGGGCGGGGGTCCGGTTTCGACGGCGGAGCTGGTCATGGTGCCGCCTTTGAGCTGGCAGAGAAGCATTTTCAGGCCCAGGTCGGCGACGGTGGCCGAGCCCGAGGCGGAGCCGCTGTCGGCGACGGGGGTCGCGGACGGCTCGGTTGCCGCGGCGGCGGTGGCGGCCAGCGGGCCGAGAGCGAGAAGTGCGCTGGTGGAGGCTGCGGCGATGAATCGATTCACTGAGGGTCCCTTTCGACGGGACGAACAGTAGTTGCGGTCGTTCCGTTTGGAACGACCGCCAAATTGTGGGGGAGGCGGCCCAACCACCGGGGTGAGCACGCCCGGGGGGGGGGGGGCCAAGGCGCCGGGGAGGCCCCCGGCAAACGC